>NZ_QGLR01000001.1:0-29622 GCF_003202655.1 Gilliamella apicola
AAAGCCTCATTTTTTATTTACAGATAGATGATCATTATTTTTGATCAGGTGATTTGCTTTTATTTAGCGTAACGAATTTTACTCATCTTTTTTATTACGTCAAATGATCTATTTTGATCGCCATTTAAATAAAATAAGATCTTTTATATGATCTTTTTATTTTTATTACTATTAAGGTGGATCCTTTTTGTTGATAACTCGTTTTTATGATTATTTTATAGGATCTTATCGATCGTTTAATTCTGTTAATTGATCGGATCTTTTTTTAGTTTAACCTGTTTATAACTTCTATTTTTATCCACAACGTTTTTACGTTTCAAGGTTATTAATGCGATTATAACAGCTTTTAAGCTGGGTTTATCACAGAGTTATCCACAAAAAATAAATTCGTTTGCTTAATATTTTAGCTTTTATTGTTTATGATTTAATCTCTACCATTAAGATCATTCTGACTGAAAACAATTTATAATATTAAATATTAGATCAATAAAATATAATGATGAGTATTAAAGATTTCTATATAGTTCAAAATAAGATCATCGAACTTAGTGATATCAACCTACTTACTCAGTTTTGTTGGTAAATTAAATTTGTTGCTATTAAAGAATAAAAGAGTGTATAGATTTACAAGAATAGTATAATTATTTTAAATCCGTATTTTAAAATAAAGTTAAAATTGGATAATTAGAGCTCATATTCAAGTTAAATTTCGTAAGTTTAATAGTTTAGTTTTGAGCAATTTAGAAAACACGTCTTAACCAAAGAAATTACTTCTTTTTTAATTAGCGCTGATCTTGTTAATATTCAAATTGATCGTGTCATCTATCGAGGTTGGCTAACTAATTGTCCTTTTTAGGCTGGTGATAAAGTAGTTGTTATAGCACAGTAGCAAGAAGATCATTATTAACTTTATGCATTAGATAAACTAGCTGAGTGGATAATCAGTATGTATCCTAATTGTAGTAAAGCACTAATTGCTTATTTAATCCATTAAGCTAAATTGTTACTATTTATGATCGTTTTAGTTATGATTTTTTTAATCTATTTTATATTTTAGCTTGGGGTAGTCTTTACCATTACTTCACTTAACAACAGAATATATCTTTTTTATGAAACCTACATTTTTAGCGTGTAGTATTTCTAGTTGCAATAATTATTGAGTTTATATCTAGTGCGATTAAAAAAATGAAAATTACTGAAAAATTTTTAGTACTTTAAATTTGTCAAAAATAGTTAGAATGGATTCAGAGGTTATTATTAATAAAAAAGTTGCTAAATTAAAACAAAAAAGCAGCATAATTGTATTAAACCTTCTAAAATGTTCTTTCTTGGAAAAGATGAAAATAATTTATTTTATTATTAGTGATTAATAATGTGTTAAATATTTATAGCTAAACGTTGTTTTAGCTATCTTATTATTTTGTTTTTTTATAAGTTAACTCGTTTTATTATAGCTATTTTTAATAGCTAGTTTAGCTAACTTGTTTTGTTATTTATAAAAGTGATTGATTTTTGTAAAAGCAAATTTATACTTAGTACGATTGTATTTTTATTGTGAGGTTATTTTATTACTCTTTCACAGTTGCCTTTACCTTTAATATTACCTAATAATGAAAACTTTGATAGTTTTTATGTGGGTGATAATCAATTATTGTTTGATTCTTTGCAAACCTTATTTGATAAGGAAGGCTTCAATGTCTTTTATATATGGTCAGCAAGTGCAGCTGGTCGCACTCATCTATTACATGCTTCAAGCCAAAATAAATTAGCTAGCTATATACCTTTAAAGCAACATGTTTTGTTGGTACCCGAGATTTTGCAAGGTTTAGATAATTATGATTTGGTCTGTCTAGATGATATTGATGCGATAGCTGGCCATCGTGACTGGGAAGAGGCTATATTTGATCTATTTAACCGTTTAACTGAAAAGAACGTTAGTAAATTATTAATTACTGCTAGTGCACCGCCTAAACAAATTCCTTTTATGTTGCCTGATTTAGTGTCTAGATTAACGTGGGGGCAAGTTTATCAGTTAAAAGAGTTAAACGATGAAGATAAATTAAAAGCTTTACAACTTAGGGCAAAATTAAGTGGCTTTGAGTTATCAACTGAAGTTGGGTTATTTTTATTAAAACGTGTTAACCGTGATATGCGAACTTTGTTTTCTTTAATGGAAGAGTTTGAAGTTGCAACGTTAGCTCAACAACGTAAATTAACCATTCCTTTTATTAAACATATTTTGGATTTATAAAATGATAAAAAAACCTGAAGCTATCGTTTTTTTCGATTTAGATGGCACCTTATTTAATAAAGATGTAGATGTGTTACCTAGTACTTACGATGCAATTAGAAAACTAAAACAAAATAATATTGTACCAATGATAGCAACAGGTCGAACACCGCCAGAAGTCCTCGATTTGATGAGAGATACGGGTATAGATTCCATTATTGGTATGAATGGTCAAGTTGTTATTTATGAAAAAAATGTCGTTTTTACCAATAATATCGATAAAAATGTGATTACTCGACTGTATGAATATTCAACAAGGGAAAATAATATTCCTTTGGCTTTTTATAATTATAAAATGATGCGAGTATCTGAAAATGGTCAACCAGCACAAAAATTTTATCACCATTTAAAACAAGATGTTCCACCTGTTGATGATCAAATCTATTTAAAAGAACCTATTCAAATGTTGCTATTACTTTGTGAACAAGGCGAATCACTTTATCGCGACCATTTTCCTGAACTAACCTTTATTCGAAATACGCCTTATTGTGTTGATGTATTTAATCATGGTGGCTCGAAAGGCAGGGGAATTAGTGAATTGTTGAAAACTCAGGGTTTTAGTGATGTCCCTACTTATGCATTTGGTGATGGTATGAATGATTTTGAAATGTTTTTAACCGTTGATCATCCCATTGCTATGGATAATGCCGTTGATGCCTTAAAAGATAAAGCTGAATATGTCACTGATAATAATAATAATGATGGCATAGCTAAAGCATTAAAGAAATTTGGATTAATTTAAATATAAAAAAAATCATCTAATTGTTTAGATTAGATGATTTTAAATTTAATTATTTTATCGTTTATTTATATTTATTTAATGATGTTGTTTAAAACCAACATTATTGTTACCAAAGCAGCGATCATAATCAAAGCCGGTTAACTCTTTAACTAACGCTCTTGTTTCTGGGGTTGCATCTTCTTTTTTACCACCATTTTTCAATCGATCAAGCTCTTGAATAATAAGTGCGTGGGTAGATTTGTCTAATTTCATACGGTAAGTGAAGAATATACCTAATAATGCCATTCCACACACACCTAAGATTAACACTAAGTTAATTGCAGTAACTGCACTTTCTGGTTGAACAGCATCTACGCCTGATACAAAACCAGAGTATTTTAGTACAATACCTAAGACAAAAACGATAGTTGCCCGCATTAATTTACCCGCCATGGTCATTGCGCCTGCATAGATACCTTCACGACGTCTGCCTGTTAGTACTTCATCGATATCAGCTAAGAAGGTGTATACGCTCCACGGAATATAATAAACCCCACCAGTTCCTAATCCGAACCAAATAGTAATACCAATAACAATCCAAGTAACATGAGGCATGTTAAAGTAGTAGACGCCGATATAGCCAATTACCGACGATATTACGATTAATATTGCAATAACAAATGGTCTTTTGAATCCGCGTTTAACACACCAAGCCATAAAGAAGGCGGTGGAAATTAATTGGCAAATACTACTTAAACTATTCATTTGCGAAACAAAGGTTTTTGGTTGGCCTAAGTTAAATACCACGAAATAAGTAAATGTTGCTGCGAATAGCCATTCAGCACCAAAGCCAAATAGATACATACCTAAATGGTTTCTAAATGTTTTTAAACGGAAGGTTGAAAACACATCTGAGAATAATTTGACAATGCTTTCCCAAAGACCAGAGGTTGTTTCATCTTCAATTTCATCAACTGATTTTTCCCAACTATTTAAGTAAAGTAAAATCAATGCAATCGCCATGATAGATGCATAAGTAATACCTGTTAATAAGAATGGTAGTGGTGAGTCTTTACCATCAAATAGGTAGAAAAATACACCTGGGATAGCGGCAGCTAAGAAGTTAGCTACTTTACCAAACATCGCTTTTGAACCAGCTAAATAAGTTCGTTGATCGAAGTTTTTGGTCATCTCTACCGGTAAAGTATTATATGGGATCATAATCATGGTATAGATGAATTCAAATAAAATATAGGTAGTTAAGTAGTACCAGAAATTCATCCCATCAACCCAAAGCAATGGGTAAATAATCATACACGGAATAGCAAATAGGATGAAGAATCGACGGCGACCAAAACGACGTCCAAGTTTAGTATGATTAAAGTTATCAGTAATAAAACCCATTAATGGATTTAAAATAACATCTAAATAAGTCGCAATAGAAAAAATCAACGTTGCTTGAAATGCCGAAAGTCCACAAAAAGTTGTGTAAAAGTATAGTAACCAAGCAGCACTAATTGCCAGCGCACCACTTCCTATCAAATTACCACTACCATACGAAAATCGAGTTAGTGTGGTTATTTTTTTCTGATTATCAGCCATAAATCTATTTCCTTTAATAATTATGAAATACTGTTTTAAAATTATTATCGAAATAATACTAAATTTATACAAGTTAATTTTAATTTTTTTTTAGAAATGTGACATTGATAACAAATTATTTTGTTTTATAAGGCAAATATCTTAATATTATTTAATAAAAATATATAAATATCAGAATGTTATTCTTTTGTTTAAAATTATTTTCTGAAATTGTGATCTTATTAACAGAAAAAATTAATAAAATAATAAAAAATATAAAACAGTATTTCAAAAAATAATTTTTAAATTTAGGAAAACAAGAATGAGTCAATTTAAATTAAAAAAAATACCGCTTTTAATGTTTCTGTCTACCTTCCCTATCTATACCTTTGCTGATCAAACAACTTTTCAATATGAACATAACTGGAAATCAATGGATAGAATTCATGGCGATACGATAAAGTTAATTCATAAAACTGATGATAGTTGGCAATATGAATTTAAATTTGGTGTTACTGAAGGTGGTGGAAACAAACGTGATGTTTTATATGATGATATGCAAGGTGGCTCAGGTGGTGTTGTCATTCAAAAAACGATTACGCTTGATGATGGTTGGGGGGCGATTATTCCTTCATTAGAATTAGGATTTAGTAAAGATTCAACGCTTTATCAACCTGGATTAAAATATAGTTATAAAATTAATAATGATTGGTCAACAAGTTTTCGTTATCGTTATGAATGGAAAAAAATATCTCATGCTGAACGTTATAAAACAGCGAAAATATCTGGTCAACAAGTCAAATATGTTGCAAGTAGCAATACAGGAAGGAATCGTTTAGATTGGGCATTAATATATTCTGGCATTAAGGCATTTAACTTTAATTATACCTTTAACTATTATATTGGTGATTATACCAACAACTCTTATAAAGCCTTGAAGAATGGTTTTTCTAAAAATGAGTATAAAGCTTATAACAATAAAAAAACGGATTATGAGCAAGAATTCAAAATTACCTATAATTATTCAAAATTATTCCGTCCCTATTTTTCTATTTCTGATGTGTCAAAAAGTAAAACCACAGATACTAGACAAGCTAAGTATAAAGTTGGTTTCAATTACGCTTTTGGTCAATCAAATAGTAAAGATTCCGATTTTGCTTACAAAACCTATTTCAAATATGCTCATCATTATGGTTTAACTTCCCATTATCATGGCGATAGTTTTGGCTTATATACTGATTTTGATAAAAAAGGCTATGTTGGTCTTAGCGTAAATACCTATAACCAATTAAAAAATAGATTATTCTTTGATGATATTGTTTCAAGTTACTATCAACTATATGGTGGTTACAACTTTTATTTAGCTGATCAGTGGGTACTAACACCGAATATGGAAGTTAGATTCTACTCTGGTGGTGGTTATAAAGCTAAAAGTAAAGAAAACTTACCGCATTATCAACTAGGTGATGTGAGTGATTCACAACGCCCAGGTGTCCGTTACTCTCCTGCTTTAAAATTGAGCTGGTTACAAAGCGATGATATAGCGCTTTATAGCCAATATCGATATGAATATCGTAAAGTTTCAAGAACTAAACGTGAAGATAGTGTCCAAGGTTATGTTGATAACCGAGCGCGCAATCGTTTTGATATAGGTACTGATATTAACTTATCTCCTGATTGGAATGTTGGCTATCGCTTCTCATACTTAAAAGGAAATTATGTATTACATAATGATAAAAAGCATGATTATCAGCAAGAGTTCGATATAAATTGGCAAGCAACTAAAGCTTGGCAGGTTAACTTGGCTGCTGAGGATGTGGCGAAAAGTCTCCATTCTGACGCAAGGGAAGCTAAGTTAGCACTAGGATTATCTTATCTATTTTAATCAATAAAGAAAGATGTTAAAAGTGGTGGAATCATGTTAAACAGAATAAAGAAAACCTTTTTCGGACTTTTATTAGTTGTCTCTTCAATTAGTCAAGTAATGGCAAGTACGGTTATACAAGGTTATGTTTATGTCAATAAACCTATTATTTCATCGGTGATAATCCGTGATGCTAATAATAAATTTTTAAAAACCATAACCGATAGCGAAGGGTTTTATCAACAAGATGTTTCTGAACTGACGCCACCACTAATTGTTTTTAGTAATGAAAACTCACTTGCTCGAACAGCGGATAGCAACCAAACTTGTAACGGTAACTGTTTGGTTTCATATGTTCACAGTTTAGCAAAAGATCGGCAAAATAGCGTTAATATTAATCCATTAACTGATTTTTTAGCTAGTGAACTAGCTAAACAAGTAAATCTTTTAGGCCCAGAAGAGTTTGTTAATAATCAATTGCCTTTTTTAATAGATGATGCTGCATTAAGCAATGCTTATAAAAAATTTCATTTATTGTTTGATAATGCATTACCTCAAGTAGGCATTATCGCTAAATCGTTTGATCCAGTTACCACAGTTAATCAAGATATCAACCAGCTACTTAATGTAATGCTCTTTAATCGAGGATACGATTCATCTACTGGTAAGGTGAGTGGAACCGTATTGTTTGATATGCGTTTAATACCTATTAGCCAAGATTCGCCTTTTAATTATTCCCAAGCGGTTAAGCAACAAGAAAAAAATATAAATGCTAAACAACGTATTTTTATTTTAGGTGATTCAACTGCCTCTAATTATGATAAAAAAGTTTATCCAAGAATGGGATGGGGGCAAGTTTTTGATCGCTTTATTAATGATAAGGCAGATATCGTTGTCATTAATGGTGCGCAATCTGGCCGTTCAAGCCGTAGTTTCAAAACGGAAGGTTGGTTTCATTTGATGAAGCCTTTTATGAAAAAAGGCGATTATATGATCATCGCTTTTGGGCATAATGATGAAAAATGTGATGGTAGCAATCCAAAACGCGGTAAAGTGGATGTGGCTAATTTATGTACCTATCCGAATGATGATAATAATCAAAAACAATATCCATCAAAACAAGAAAATATGTCATTCCAATCTTCTCTAGAAAGTTATCTTGCAGTGGCAAAAGAGTTAGATATGACACCAATTTTAATGACTCCTGTCACCCGTTATAAAGATCACAATAATAAAATAGCTTATCAAGATCAGAATAAAAACCCTGTTAGCCATCTCCATTACACCACCAATAAACCCGGTTTTGCTTATTGGGGCGATTATTCCAATACCATCAAACATACCGCTAAAGTTAACCAAGTTGCTTTAATTGATTTGGAATCCTTGAGTATTGATTTTGCTAATCAACATAAAGATGACTGGCAGTCTTACTGGTTAGTTGTTGATCCTAATGATCCTAAATATCCCTATTATAAAAAGCAATCTTCCGGTGTGATAGGCAATCCTGACGCAACGCATTTTCAAGAAAAAGGTGCAATAGCGATAGCTGAAATTATAGCCATAGCAATCAGCAATCATCCTGATATAAAACAAGATATTGTTGATCTTAATAAAATTCGTCAATAAAAAATTAAGGTATCAATTAAAATGAAAAAACGACTAATAGCGCTGTTAATTCCATTAGCCATTAACTCATATAGTTTTACAAGCTATGCGTTATCACCAGCACCAATAAAAATAAAACAGGCACTTGATGTTGCGCCTGAAAATGGTTTTGCTGGTTTCAATTTAGCTACCAACAGTGGAACAACAGGTGGGTCAAAAGCTAAAAAGGAGATGATCTTTTTAGTTAACAATAAGAAAGATCTTTTAGAAGCTATTAATATAAATAAAGATCAACCTCGTATTATTCAAGTTTCAGGGGTGATTGATATTAGTGAAAACAAACCTTACAAAAACTTTGATGATCAAAAATCACGATCGTTAATCAAAATTCCTAGTAATACTACATTGATCGGTGTTGGCGATAATGCTGGTTTTATCAATGGCTCAATAATGTTATCTAAAGTAAATAATGTCATTATTCGCAATTTAAAAATTGAAGCCCCAATTGATGTTGAACCAAAATTTGAAGAGGGTGATGGATGGAATGCTGAATGGGATGGTATCAACATTATCTCCTCAACTCATGTTTGGGTTGACCACGTCACTTTAACTGATGGTACCTTTACCGATGATATGTATCGTGAAAAAGATGGCTGGAAATATGTACAACATGATGGTTTGTTAGATATTAAACGTGGTAGTGATTTTATTACTATCTCTTATTGTCTATTTGAAAACCATGATAAGACAATGTTAATCGGTCACAGTGATAAAAATGCTGATCAGGATGAGAATAAATTAAATATCACCCTTCATCATAATGTCTTCACTGATATCACTCAACGTGCGCCAAGAGTAAGGTTTGGTAAAATCCACATGTATAACAACCTTTTTAAAGGGACTGTGAATAAATCTAAAACAGTATACCCATATCAATACTCTATTGGTTTAGGCTATAAAGGCAGTGTACTTTCGGAAAATAATCTATTTTTGATTGATGGTTTAAAAGATAGCTGCAAAGTGGCTAAACAATTTAAAGGCGATAACCTTCAAGATAAAAACTCTCTATTTAATCAATCTAAGTTGCAATTATCATCATGTGGTTTTGATGATAATTTGCGTTGGTCTGTGCCTTATCAATATAGCGTGGATGATATTAAACAATTTAGCAAAAGTTACAGCCGATTAGTTGGTAGTGGAAAACTTTAGAATTATTGAAATAAACAAAAATGTTAGGGTCTATAATGAAAAAAATATTAACTTCAATACTTTGTCTATCTACGCTTTATGTTAGCGCTGCTTCTGCACAAGAGTGGAAAGCGATAGCCTTTGGCCAATCGACAGACTTAAATTTTGCCTCACTTATCAAACCAGAAAAAGTGGGAACCAATAATGCATGGATTGCCGGTGAAAAAGATTTTTTAGTTCCAAATCAACCTTATCCATTACCATCAGATTTCTACCTAGAAAGTCGAGGCGGCAAAATTGCTAACTCGCATGATGGTATGGTGGTGTTTTATACCCAATTACCGGTTAATCAAACATTTACTTTAGAGAGTGATGTTACCTTAGAACAAATAGGACCAGAAGTTGATGGTAAAACGCCTGCTGCTCAAGAAGCAGTTGGTTTATTTGCGCGTGATACCATTGGTGTTGCGCGAAGTGAACCACAGCCTGCTGGTTATGAAGAATTTCCAAACGCTTCAAATGTTATTATGAATGCATTAATTACGCAAAATCAAAAAAATGATAATTTAGTAAAAGTAACCGGCTTAGTGCGTGATGGAGTTAAAAAAGCATGGGGTAATGAAGGCATATCCATTGAGAAAGTCGCTTATGTTGAAAATGTTAATTATGTTGATGTAAAAAGTATGCATTTAACAATGACCAGAACGGCAGATCAGTTTATCTTATCGATGAAAAATAATGCCACAGGTGAAGAGAAACAGTGGGCGACTAATGATTATTCTGGATTTTTAAATCAACAAGATAATCAAAATATTTATGTTGGCTTTTTTGCTTCGAGAAATGCGAAAGTTGAGTTTAAAAATTCTACCTTAACTCTCAAGGATGAAAAAGTTAATTATGATAAATTACCCGCTAAACCAGAAGTAATAGTGGATATTAAACCAACGTTAATTTTGTCCTCATCACAAAATGCCTATAATAAAGATTATACATTACAACTTTTCCCAAATACTTCTGGTACCGTATTGGTTAAGGAAATTAATAAAAAGTTGAATGCCGAAGTTGGTAAATTATTACAGTTTCCAACTCAGTTAAAAGATGGAAGTAATACCTTTACTGTTGAGTTTAAAGATAAAGCAAATACTAGTACCCAAACTTTTACCGTTAATCTAAATAAATCATCGATTGAAAATTTATCTAAAATCATCGTTTCACCAGAAGGTAACAAAGATAATAAAGGTACTAATCAATCACCGGTTGATTTTGAGACCGCGGTTAATAGTGTTGAGCCTGGTGGGGTTATTTATTTGATGGATGGTTATTATAATGGTGTTACCCTACCTGAGCAATTAAGTGGTTTACCGGGTAAATTAAAAACGATACAAGCCATTAATAAGCATAAAGCAATTTTTATCAACACTACGTTTAATTTAGATAGCCATTATTGGTCTATTAAACACGTCATCTTTGATGGAAATATTGATAATAAAGACAATAAGCCCGCTTATTTAAGAATTTCCGGCAGTCATAATGTGATTGATCAAATTGTTACCCGAAATAATAGTGATACTGGACTGGCAATATCAGCAAAAAAGAAAAATCAAAATCGAATTTACTGGCCTTCTTATAATTTAATTGTTAACTCTGATTCTTATAATAATATGGATAAATCAGGGAAAAATGCCGATGGTTTTGCCGCTAAGTTAGGGGTGGGTAAAGGTAATGTCTTTAGAGGATGTATTGCCCATAACAATACTGATGATGGTTTTGATCTTTATAACAAGATTGAAGATGGCCCGAATGACCCGGTATTAATTGATAGTTCCGTAACGTATTCAAACGGTTTTCCTTTCTCAAAACCTAATATTGCTAAGGGAAGTATTGGTAATGGCTTTAAATTAGGTGCTGAAGGGCAACCGGTAAATCATAAAATTATCAACTCGATTTCATTAAACAATAATATGGATGGATTTACTGATAACTTTAATACGGGTTCTTATATCATGAGCAATAATATTTCAATTAATAGTGCGCGATATAATTATATTTTACGAGCTAACCCTTATGAGTTTTTAAAACCAGAGGTTACTTTTGAACATAATTATTCTATTCGAGATAGTTGGGATTCAGCGATAAAAGATTCATTTGGACCGCAAATTAAAAGTATAGATTTTAAATCGGTGACCAGTGATAAATTATGGCCGGGCAATACTGACTTTAAAATCACACGAGATAAAAACGGTAATATTGTATTACCAAAAGAGTTACAAACATTAATTGAAAAAAATAAAGTTAACTAATTAAAAAATAACGCGCTAAATCTTATTAGATTTAGCGCTTTTCATCTTTACAACTCATCTTTGCAATTTATGTTTTCAACTACCACTCTTATTACTCAATTTTGATAGCCAATACGTTATTATGTTTGTTTAATAATATGTTGTTGAGAAATATATTGCAGTTAAAAAATTATATTTAAAGATAACTTTTATTTATTGAATAGCAATTATTAGAAGTAATGAAATGTGTTATTTCATCAATTAAGCTGAAATAACACAAGTTTTGTTGAAGGTGTAGATACTAAATTAAGCTAACAGACTTTTGATATAAGCTGTGATTTCTGGGTCTTGGCTGTTTTCAAATAAACATTTTTGGAAACGCTCACCTCGGATCGCATCTTTAAGTAATGATTGATCAATTGATTTCAATGCTTCGATTAAACTTTTTCCTGCTGCATTTTTCATATCATTTAAAATTACCGCATTAGCATTTTGCGATTCACGGCGCTCAGGCGGATAGCCTAATCCTTTTTCGCCATCAAAAGCTTTTTCAAAAATATAACGCGCATTAAGTTCAGCTCCCCAACCAAAGCCTTTAGCAAAAGCAAGTGATAACGCATTACCATTATTTACTTGTGCAAATAAATAGGCATCAGTAGGTTCAATACAATAACCACAGTTAACACCAGGGAATGCGTTTAACGCCATTAAAGCACCTTGGCCTGTTCCACAACCGGTGATAACAAAATCAACTGCTTTGCTGTTTAATAAAATAGCGCTAATAATACCTAAATGAACATAAGTTAATTTTTTATCATTGTCGCCATCCATGCCGACGTTAAAAACAGTATGTCCGTATTTCTCAGTTGCGTTTTTTAATTCATTTAAAATAATTGGATTTTTAGCTGCTTGGCTAAATTCGTTCATTAGTGCTATTTTCATGATTTTCCTCTATTTTGTGTGAAATAATAACCAATCACATTATGGTTATTAGTACATTTCGCTTTCATTATAAGCCTGCAAAAAAATATATCAATTTTTTTAACTAAAATAAAACGATGTTTTAATAAATTTGTAGCAATGTGATGAAAGTCACAAAATCGTCTTGGTTTTTATATTACTATATTTAATAAATTATCATCTTTTAAACAGTTAATAATATTTATATGCAGGGAGTTTTATATGGCTAAGGGGAATATCGTAAGGCTATCTTATTCATCATTTACTGATGAAGATTCAAAAAATGAAATTATTCGGTTAACGCCAGAAGGTATTTTATGTCATCGTAATTATTTTTATCAAAAATGTTTTACCAATGATGGCCAAAAGTTACTTTTTGCTGGTGAATTTGATACTAATCGCAACTATTATTTACTCGATATTGAAAACCAAACAGCAAAACAACTTACTGAAGGACCTGGTGATAATACTTTTGGTGGCTTTTTATCTCCAGATGATAAATTTTTGTACTATGTTAAAAATGAACGCAACTTACAACAAGTTAATCTAGAGACATTGGAAGAAAAAAATGTTTATACTGTTCCTGATGACTGGGTTGGCTATGGAACATGGGTTGCTAATAGTGATTGTAACGAAATTGTTGGTATCGAGATTGATAAAAAAGATTGGACCCCACTTACTGATTGGACAATATTTAAAGCATTTTATGATAAAAATCCGCACTGCCGTTTAATCAAAATTGATATTGAAACTGGCGTAGCTAAAACAGTTATTGATCAAAATGTATGGTTAGGTCACCCTATTTTTAGACCTTTTGATGATAAAACTATCGCATTTTGTCATGAAGGACCTCATGATTTAGTTGATGCCAGAATTTGGTTAGTAGATCGTGATGGTAAAAATGAGCGTAAAGCACATGATAACTTACCTGGTGAAAGTTGTACTCATGAATTTTGGGTACCAGATGGTTCAGGATTAGCTTATGTATCTTATATGAAGGGCCAACAAGAACGCTATATTCGCCTTTACAATCCAGTCACCAATGAAGATAAAGAGATCATGGAAATGCCAGCATGCTCTCACTTAATGAGTAATTTTGATGGTACGCTCTATATTGGTGATGGAACAGGAAGCCCGGTAGACGTTATTGATACTAGTGGTTATAAAATAGAGAATGATCCATGGCTGTATATTCTAGCACCTAAAACCAAAACAGCGCATAAACTGGTTAAACATAATAGTACTTGGCGAGTTTTAGATGGTGATCGTCAGGTGACTCATCCTCATCCATCGTTTTCACCTGATAATAAATATGTTTTATATTCATGTGATGCACAAGATGAACCCGCACTTTATTTAACTAAAGTGCCAGCTAACATATTAGAAGAAATGTGATAGACCCGTTTTGTCTATCATAACTAGAACGGAGAATATAATTATGTCGATTTTAAATAAATTTTCACTCAACAATAAAATAGCGCTAGTAACCGGCGCTTCTTATGGCATCGGCTTTGAAATAGCAAAATCGTTAGCTGGTGCAGGAGCGAAAATCGTATTTAATGATGTCGTGCCTGAAAATTTACAAAAAGGACTTGAAGCTTATAAAGCCGCTGGCATTGATGCTCATGGCTATTTATTTGATATTACCGATGAAGCCACTGTTGAAAAATCTATTGCCCAAATTGAAAAAGAACATGGTGTGATTGATATTTTAGTTAACAATGCGGGTATTATTCAGCGCAAATCAATGCTGGAAACCAGTGCAGCTGATTATCGAAAAATTATTGATATCGACCTTACTGGTCAATTTATTATGGCAAAAGCGGTGCTTCCTTCAATGATCAAAAAAGGTAGCGGTAAAATTATTAACATTTGTTCAATGATGAGTGAGCTTGGTCGTGAAACTGTTGTTGGATACGCATCAGCTAAAGGTGGCTTAAAAATGTTAACCAAAAATATCTGTTCAGAATTTGGTCATGCCAATATTCAATGTAACGGTATTGGCCCAGGTTATATTGCAACACCGCAAACAGCACCATTACGTGAAAAACAAGCCGATGGTTCTCGTCATCCATTTGATCAGTTCATTATTGCCAAAACACCAGCTGGACGCTGGGGCACACCTGATGATTTAGCTGGCGCTGCAGTATTTTTAGCATCAGAAGCTTCAAATTTTGTTAATGGCCATATTCTTTATGTAGATGGTGGTATTTTAGCTTATATTGGTAAACAACCTTAATAAAATAAGATTAAAAAAATTAAATGGTTTAAGAGATAATAAGATAAAGGGATGTATTTTATTATCTCTTGTTTATTTTATAAATTTAGGAGTGATGTCATGTTTTGTTTTAATGCAGATATTGAATTAATTGATTTAGGAAATGGAGTTAAACGTAAAGTTTTAGCGCACGATGGTAATATGATGGCAGTCGAGGTTCATTTTGAAACTGGGGCGATTGGGGCAATGCATCATCATCCACATGAACAATTAACATATGTTTTATCGGGTGAATTTGAATTTACTATCGGTGATGAGACTAAAATTGTTCGTGCTGGCGATACATTATACAAAAAGCCGAATATTGAACATGGCTGTGTTTGTAAACAAGCTGGTGTATTACTTGATATGTTTACGCCACAACGATTAGATTTTTTATAAAATAGCTTGTTCATTATTAATTATGATATACTTTCGATAGTTTTAGTTGTTCTAAGTGATCATTTAATAATAGAATAATGACTATTTTTTAGTAAGGAGATGTGCTAATCATGAGTGATAGCTCGCCAGAATCGGTTGCTTCAGTTTTAAAAGTTTTCGGAATTTTAGAAGCTTTATCTGAATCTAAAGACATTGCTATATCAGAATTATCGCAAAAAGTAATGATGCCCAAAAGCACAGCCTATCGTTTCTTGCAAACTATGAAATCATTAGGTTATGTTAATCAAGAAGAAGATTCAGATAAATATTCTCTTAATTTAAAATTGCTTGATCTAGGTAACCGAGTACTTTATCACCAAAACTTCTTAGCTATTGCTGATTTAGAGATGAGAAAGCTAAGAGATAAAACCAAAGAAACGATCCATTTAGCTGTTCGTGAAGGTGACCAAATTATTTATGTTAATAAAGTGGCATCCGAACAGTATAGCCTTTGCTTAACCTCTAAAATCGGTAATCAAGCGACGGTACATGCAAGTGGATTAGGTAAGGTTTTATTGGCTTGGTTGGATGATGAAAGCAAAAAAAGCTTAGTTAATAGTATTGATTTTGTTCAATACACCCCGAAAACCATTACCAGTAAAGAGGCTTTTCTTGCCGAACTAGATGAAGTTAAACGTCTAGGCTATGGCAAAGATGATGAAGAATCAGAACTTGGTTTGCGTTGTTTTGCGGTACCTATTTATAATCGTTTAGGTAATATTATTGCTGCGTTAAGTTTATCAACCTCTATCTTTAGATGTAGTACAGAGGAAGATGAAGCTAAACTGGTGAGTGAAATTAGCCAAGCTGCCGCCAAAATATCTGAATTAATTGGTTATAATAATCAGTCAAAATCATCAGATTAAAGGTTATTATTGATAAATAACCCCTAAGCTTACCGCTTGGTTTGCTCCAGTTACTTCTGGAATGTTGGATGGAAGATTATTCATTCTACAATAAGCAAGCCAAGCAAAAGCAATCGCTTCCATATCATCACTGTTCACCCCTTTAACATCAGTCGTTAAAACTTGCCATTTGGGTAATAATACTGATAAGCGTTCCATAATGAGTGGGTTTTTTGCGCCACCTCCACAGACTAATAATTGACATGGTAAATGCATTTTTATTGATAATTTATTAATCTCATGGGCAATTGTGGTAGCAGTAAATTCAACCAATGTTGCTTGAATATCTTCGGCACTTAAGGCAAATTCAGTTAATTTTTGAGTTAACCAAGTTAAATTAAATAGTTCTCTACCGGTGCTTTTGGGCGCTGGTAACTGGAAATAATCTTCATTACATAACGTACTTAATAAGGTTTGATTTACTTTTCCTGATTTGGCCCATAAACCATCTTTATCGTAATTTTTTGCTAGATTTTTATTTATCCAACCATCAAGTAAAACATTACCAGGCCCTGTGTCATAACCAATTACCGGTTGATCAGGAATTAACACTGAAATATTACTGATTCCGCCAATATTTAAAACAACACAGTTAATTGTTGGATTTAAGAATATTGCTTTATGAAAAGCGGGTACTAATGGTGCACCTTGACCACCATAAGCCATATCTTTACGTCGAAAATCGGCAATGGTTGTAATGCCTGTTTGAGCAGCAATAATATTGGCATCGCCAATTTGCATGGTAAATGGATTAGAACCACAGGGCGCATGATAAATGGTCTGTCCATGACAGCCAATAGCTTTAATTTGTTTTTTATCAATATGATTTTGTGTTATAAACTGATTGATGCTTTTGGCATAAAGCATACCTAATTGATGATCAAGCTCACCTAAATCTTGTAATTTAGTTTGCTTACTAGTACAAAGCGTTAATAATCGAGTTTTAATTTCGGTTGGCATTGGATAGCAATCACTCGCAATAGCAGTTATCTTTCCATTACTGATATCAACTAAAGCGATATCTACTCCATCCATGCTGGTACCCGACATTACACCAATATATAAATTTTGCATAATATTATCCTTGTCGAATGATTGTGCCCGTTTGTACATCGCGAATGATTGATGGTTGTGAACGTCTTCCGGTTTGACCATCTAAAATGGGAAAATTCTCGCCAAATTGCTGGGCAACTTCAATTGTTGTTTTACAAGCTGGGTACCCAGAAAGATTGGCACTGGTCGAAACTAATGGCTTAGCAAATAAATCACAAAGCTGACATACTAAAGGATGATCAGTAATTCGAACGGCAATTGAATGATATTTTCCAGTTAAAAAATCCGGAGTATTAATATTTTTTGGAAAAATCCAAGTGTTAGGGCCTGGCCAACTATCAAAAGCTATCTGTTTTTGCTCTTGAGTGACTGCTGATTCATCAATATAAGGAAGGAGTTGCTCATAGTGACTAGCAATTAAAATTAAACCTTTATCAACCGAACGTTGCTTTAGTTTTAACAATTTAAAAACGGCTGATTGACAATCGGGATCACAACCTAAACCAAAAACAGCTTCGGTTGGATAAGCAACGACTTCACCTTTTTTTAATAATTGATTGATTTCTAATAGAGTTAATAAGTTTGCCATCAAATTTGTCTGTTTACCCAATATCATTAAAATTTATATTAAACTGAGGTAGGCCTATTTGCAAATTGGCGATGATGGAAATTCTAATAAGATAGGTATTAGTTAGAAGTAATCAGCCAAATTATTCCCAATTGATTTGAGGATAATAGTTAACGGTTAAATCAACGACCTGTTGCATATTGATAATTTCAACTCTTGGATCTATTCGTTCTTTTAAACCACGAGCGCTAATATCACTATCAAGCACATAACAATGTTGTGTGTTTTGCAAAACCACATTTAATATAGGGTTATTTTGACAAGCTATAATGACGCCATTTTGCCAAAATAGCACAGCATCTTGTGCTGATATAAGCTTTGGATCGATTATTGATTGGTTAGCTGTTGTGATGGTATGTAACATTTTTCTCTTTTTACCCTTAAATTAAACCCCAAAAACCCCGTTCCTCAACATTTTTTGTTAAAATTCAAGTAAATCTTACTTGGTACATCTTTAATGGTTATTAGTATATAATAAGGGCTATTTATCGAGCAAAGAATTCGTTATGAAACCAATTATTTTAGCTAATGAACAAGAGACAATTTTGTTTGGTAAACAATTGGCAGCCCAGTGTCTAAATTATTTGTCTAATCATAATAGTGCAATAGTCATCTATCTGATAGGTGATCTTGGTGCAGGTAAAACCACGTTTAGCCGAGGATTTTTGCAACAATTAGGTCATGTTGGCAATGTCAAAAGTCCTACTTATACACTGGTTGAACCTTATCAATTTGATACGTTTTGTGTTTATCACTTTGATTTGTACCGATTAGGTGATCCTGAAGAGTTAGAGTTTATGGGTATTCGTGAATATTTTTCCTCCAAAGCAATTTGTTTGATTGAGTGGCCTATGCAGGTTAAAGGTATTTTGCCTGCTGCTGATATTGAAATTCATTTGGCTTATTTCATGCTTGAACGAACCGTTTGTCTGCAAGCAAACAGTGATAAAGGGCAAGCTATCATTAACCAATTACTATAAAAATTAGCGAAAAAACCATGAAGAAAATACTCACTTTTTTTATATTATTATTTCTATGTAGCTCAGTTTATGCGTCGAAAGTTGTCATAGCTGTCGATGCTGGTCATGGCGGCAAGGATTCGGGGGCAATTGGTCAAAATCAGTTATACGAAAAAAATGTCACTATTTCGATAGCGAAAAAATTAACTAATTTATTAAATAAAGATCCCAATTTTAAAGGGGTATTAACCCGTAGAACAGATAATTTTATCTCTGTTCATGAGCGTTCGGATATTGCGCGTAAAAGTAAGGCAAACTTATTAATTTCTATCCATGCTGATGCCGCACCTAATCGTAACGCCACTGGCGCATCAATTTGGGTATTATCAACTAAACGAGCCGATACCGAGTTGGGTCGTTGGCTAGAACAAGATGAAAAGCAATCACAATTATTAGGTGGCGCAGGTGATGCTTTGAGTGATGATCATGACCAAAATTTAAGCCAAGCAGTACTCGACTTACAATTCTCTTATTCACAACGAGTTGGTTATGAACTAGCAACTCAGGTGTTAAAAGAGATGGACGGTGTGATTAAACTGCATAAAGGTATACCTGAACATGCCAGTTTAGGCGTATTGCGTTCACCAGATATCCCTTCAATATTGATTGAAGTTGGATTTATAACTAATGAAGCTGAAGAACGATTGTTAGCAAGTAATGCCCATCAAGATAAAATAGCTAAAGTGATTTATCAGGGGATAAAAAATTATGTTAAACAGAATCCTAAATTTGGAGAAAAACATTAATGGCAATTCATATTCTATCACCTCAATTAGCTAACCAAATCGCTGCTGGTGAAGTGGTAGAACGGCCGGTTTCGGTGATCAAAGAGTTAGTTGAAAACAGCCTTGATGCTGGTAGTACGCAAATTGATATTGATGTTGAACAAGGTGGTAGTAAATTAATCCGTATTCGCGATAATGGTAGTGGTATTGCTAAAGCTGAATTAGCATTAGCTTTAGCTCGCCATGCAACTAGCAAAATTAATACACTGGATGATTTAGATAGCATTATGAGCTTAGGCTTTCGTGGTGAAGCGCTAGCAAGTATAAGTTCTGTTGCTCGATTAACGCTAACTTCACGCACAGCCGATCAATCTGAAGCATGGCAAGTTTATGCTGAAGGTCGAGATATGAAACCAACGATTAAGCCAGCCGCGCACCCGGTTGGATCAACCGTTGAAGTTCTTGATCTATTTTATAATACACCTGCTAGACGCCGCTTTCTCAAAACCGATAAAACAGAATTTATGCATATTGAGGAGTTTGTTCGACGTATTGCTCTTGCGCGACCTGATGTCACTTTTAATTTGCAACACAATGGTAAACTCATTAAACAGTATCGCCAATCCCCGCTTGAAAAACGGGTTGAGTCAGTTTGTGGTCGGTCATTTGTTCAAAAAGCGATAAAATTAGATTGGCAGCATAATGATTTGCAGATCCAAGGCTGGGTTAGTAGTAGTGAAGTGAGTGAACTACAATATTTTTATGTTAATGGCCGAGTCATAAAAGATAAATTAATCAATCATGCTTTGCGTCAAGCTTACAGTAGCCGAACCAATGAACAACAGAGTTATGTGGCTTTTTTACAGATTGACCCTAAACAAGTCGATGTTAATGTTCATCCTGCTAAGCATGAAGTGCGATTTCATGAAGCAAGATTAGTACATGACTTTGTATATCAAGCCATTGTAATGGCTCTTGAATCAAGTCAACAACTTGCAGCTGATGATGAAAAAACGGTAATGATACCGAATCGACAAGCTGCCGGTGAGAATATTTTTAATCAAAAAAACCAAACTGAGCATAAAACTTATTCACCAACTAGCGCATTACCGAAAAAGCCAATTAACCATGTTAAAGAAAATACGCTTTATGGCCAGTTGGTTGATACAAAGCTAAAAGGTTCAATCGAAAAAACGCGCTTAAGGTCACTTGAATTAGCTGATGATGATAGTTCAATAACGGCACCACAACAGGCGGTTATTGAGGGCTTATTTCCTAAACGGGATGTTCCATTGCAATCCTTGCATCAGCAAGTTGATAGTTCCTCATTAGTGCAATTTGGTCGAGTATTAACGGTTATGCAACCTGATATAGCCTTGCTTGAGAAGACTGAAAATAATCAACAGCAGTTTATGTTAATGAAGTTGTCGGTTGCTCAACAGAAAGTAAATGCCATTAAAATATTATCTCATGAGTCTGAAAAGTTACTTATTACATTAACAATTTTAGTCAATAAGAAAGAACAGGATGCTTTAAATGATTATCAAGACCAATTGAAGTTTTTAGGTTTTGATTTTTATATTGATAAAGCTAAACTACATTTGCATAATGTACCGAAAATGTTACGAACCACAAATTGGCAAAAATTATTACCCATGTTAATTGCGTTCCTTTTATCATCAGCTAAAGATGTACTCGACCCGACGCAAATCGCGATTTGGTTAATTGAAAATGCCGACAATGATTATGCTGAAAATTGGAGTGTAAATAAAACTATCCAGTTATTGGCACAATTGGAACAGATAGATAATAATTTGTTACAACAAGATAGCTTTTTATATCCGATTGATCTTCAATCTTTATCACAATCAATTTTATCATGAATAAACCCAAAATTATCTCGTTAATGGGGCCAACAGCATCAGGTAAAACCGCTTTTGCGATGGCCCTTTATGACAAATACCCGATCGATATTATTAGTGTTGATTCAGCACTTATTTATCGAGGTATGGATATTGGCAGTGCTAAGCCAACCAAAGAAGAACAACAGAAATACCCACACAAACTTATTGATATTTGTGATCCAGCGGAAAGTTATTCTGCTGCCAATTTTCGGCATGATGCCATTGTAGAAATAGAAAAATCATTAAGCAATGGTCGAACACCATTATTAGTTGGTGGAACAATGTTATATTTTAAAGCGTTAATTGAGGGGCTTTCGCCGTTACCGGCTGCCAATAGTGATATTCGCCAACAGATTGAAGAAAAGGCCAATAGATTAGGTTGGCAAGCGATTCATGAGGAGTTAAAAAAGGTTGATCCTGTGTCAGCTGAGCGAATTCACCCTAATGATCCACAGCGCCTTAATCGAGCATTAGAGGTTTATCTTATTTCTGGTAAAAGTTTAACCGAATTAACACAAGAAAGTGGTGAAGCATTACCTTATGATATTATGCAATTAGCCATCATGCCGGAAGATCGAGCCGAATTACATCACCGCATTGAGCAACGTTTTTTACAAATGTTAGATCAAGGTTTTGAAGATGAAGTAAAAAAACTTATGCAGCGCGCCGATCTTCATTTGAATCTACCTTCAATGCGTTGTGTAGGATATCGACAAATGTGGGAGTATCTAAATGGCGATAGTAGTTATGATGAGATGGTTTTTAAAGGAATTTGTGCTACTCGCCAATTAGCAAAACGACAAATTACTTGGCTTAGAGGCTGGAAACAATCGATAACTTGGTTAAATAATGATAATATGGAAACAGTTTTTAATCAGATTTTTTAATTTACAAATTGTAGTAATAGCTTTTGATATTTTTTCTATTGGTTATAATAGTACACAAAATTTTTTCATTTCTTAAAAAACTTTCTACTTATACTGATGTTAAAAGTTGTTTGTTTGTTTAAATTTCGTTAATTTATTAAATTTTTAGTTATTTGTGCATAAATTGCCTTTGATTAGTTTAAGAGCTGGGTTTTTTATGTTATTTTGATAAACACTACATAAGTATTTTATGTTGCAATCAGCTAAATTAGCGTGTTGATTGTAAATTTATTTTATCTTTATATTTTTATTTCATCTTAAAGGATAAACTCATGTCAAAAGGGCAGTCATTACAAGATCCTTATCTAAATTTGCTTCGTCGCGAGCATATTCCGGTATCAATCTATTTAGTTAATGGTATTAAATTACAAGGACAAATTGAGTCATTTGATCAATTTGTTATTTTATTAAAAAATACTGTTAGCCAAATGGTATATAAGCACGCAATCTCAACAGTGGTACCGTCAAGACCAATTTCGGGATTGGTATCTCAACCTGAAGAGGAAAGCGAAAGCTAATTATTTGAGTGGAGAATGTGATTGTTTGAGCGATATAAAGGTGGCGAGTCTGCCTTATTAGTCCATGTATTCTTCCCTCAAGAAAACGATATCGAGGATTTAAAAGAGTTTGAAGTACTTGTTTCTTCTGCTCAAATTGAAATTCTCGATATTGTGACAACCTCAAGAAAGTCCCCACAAGCTAAATATTTTATTGGTGAAGGAAAAGCATTAGAAATCGCCGATAAAGTAAAAGAACTCAATGCCTCAGTGATTTTAGTCAATCACACCCTAACACCAACTCAAGAACGTAATCTTGAACAGTTATGTGAATGTCGCGTAGTCGATAGAACCGGATTAATTCTCGATATTTTTGCACAACGAGCTAGAACACATGAAGGTAAATTGCAAGTTGAATTAGCACAATTACAATACTTATCGACTCGATTAGTTCGTGGTTGGACTCACTTAGAACGTCAAAAAGGTGGGATTGGTCTTCGTGGGCCGGGTGAAACTCAGTTAGAAACCGATAGACGATTAATCCGTCAACGTATTCAATTAATTTTATCAAGACTTGCTAAAGTTGAAAAACAACGCAATCAAAATCGTCAATCTAGAAACAAAGCAGATTTATCAACGGTATCATTAGTTGGTTATACTAATGCCGGTAAATCGACCCTGTTTAATGCATTAACTAATGCTGATGTTTATGCTGCCGATCAATTGTTTGCCACACTTGATCCAACTTTAAGACGCATAAATGTCAAAGACGTTGGTGAAGTTGTTTTAGCTGATACCGTCGGATTTATTCGTCACTTACCCCATGATCTTATTGCTGCTTTTAAAGCAACTTTATTAGAAACACAAGAAGCATCACTACTATTACATGTTGTTGATGCCGCTGATCCTAATCTATTGGATAATATTCAAGCGGTTGATGAAGTTTTGTTGGAAATTGATGCACAGGATATTCCTACCTTGTTAGTGATGAATAAAATTGATTTAATCGAAGGTAAACAACCAAGTATCGATCGTGATGAAAATGGGGTGCCAATCCGAGTTTGGATTTCTGCTCAAAATAGTTTAGGATTAGATCTCCTATTTTCTGCATTAAAAGAGAGGCTTGTCAGGCAGATTCAAGTTTGCCAATTAAATTTACCTCCCTATTTAGCTAAACTTAGAAGCCGATTATATAAATTAAATGCGGTGGAGCATGAAACCATTGAAGATGACGGAAGTTTTCATCTAAATATAAGAATACCTTTAATTGAATGGAATCGCCTCTGTAAACAAGAGCCAGATCTGTTATACTTAATCAATACGCAAAATAACAACTAATTGTTAAATGGAGCATATAAAATATGGCGTGGAATCAGCCCGGCAATAACGGACAAGATAACGACCCATGGGGAAATAACAAGAAACCTTCCAATTCTTCGGCGGGAGGGATACTTGATCAAATCAAAAATCTCCTAAAAAACGGGAATTCAGGTAATAATCAGGGTTCTGCTGATATTAAATTACCGATGAATACTTCGAAAATTATTATGTTAATAGTAGCCGTGCTTGTCCTGATTTGGGCGGGTAGTGGTTTTTATACTATCAACCAAAATCAACGGGGGGTAATAACTCGTTTTGGGCAAGTTCAACCAGAAATTATCCAACCTGGTTTAAATTGGAATCCCTCTTTTATTGATAAAGTTTATAAAGTCGATACTCAGGGTACTTATAACTTTAATGTTCAAGGGGATATCATTACAACAAGTGATAAAGGTGAAAACTTAGTCTTTGTTGAAATGAACGTTCAATATCGAATTAGCGATCCTATCAAATATCTATTTAATGTAACTAATGTTGAAGATAGTTTACGCCAAGCAGCTGATAGTGCACTTCGAACTTCTATTGGTAGTTCAAATATTGATGCAATTATTTCAGATGGTCGTGCAGTTTTAGAGAACAGCACTAAAGAAGAACTTAACAATGTTATTTCTCATTATGATATGGGGATTACTATTGTTGATCTTAACTTCCAAGTAGCTCGTCCTCCTGTCGAAGTACAAGATGCTTACGCTGATGCCATTCGAGCGCAAAATGATAGTGAGCGAGAAATAAAACAAGCTAAAGCTGATAAAGTTCAGTTAGTTCAGCAAGCGGAAGGTCGTTCTGCCACTATTTTAGCCGATGCCAATGCCTATAAAGTAAAAGTTGAATTAGAGGCGGTTGGTGATGTTGAACGATTTGAAAAATTATTACCGCAATATAAAGCTGCACCTGAAATTACTAAAGATCGTTTATATATTGAAACGATGGAAAAAATATTAACTAAAACCCAAAAAGTCATTGTTAATGATAAGAGTGGTAATTTGTTAGTATTACCATTAGAGCAATTGATGAAAAATAAAAGTGAACAATTAACTGAATCAGCTAACTTCTCAAATTTAGGTGGTGATAATAATATTAATTTACCAACTACTACATCAGAGAATTTTGAGAGTACTTCTCAAAATAGTAATGAAGCACAAAACTCTATGACTGATAATAACAGTTCTACTAATCGCAGTAGACGAACTATGGGACGATAAGGAGAAAAAAGATGCGAAAATTATTGATTCCTATAGTTTTAATTTTAATGGTTGTACTTTATTCAAGTGTTTATGTTATTGAGGAAGGTACGCGCGGTGTTGTCTTACGTTTTAATAAGATAATTGGGTTATCAGAACCAGGTTTACATTTTAAAATGCCACTGGTTGATAGTATTAAAACCATCGACGCTAAAATACAAACTACTAATAGTTCAAATAATAATAATGAAAAACGCTTTTTTAACGTTCAAAAGAAAGAGTTAATTGTTGACTATTTTGTCCAATGGAAAATTGTTGATTTTAATCGTTATTATGAAACTATTGCTGGTGGTAATGATGTCAATGACTTAATTTTGGCTCGCTTAAATGGTCGTTTGCGTTCTGAAATTGGTAAATTAAGTAACCGAGATATCATTAATGATTCTAACGCTGATACTAAATCAAGAAATTCATTGATGACGAGTGTTAAAGATGCGCTAAATGGCTCACTGCAAGATGTTGAAGAAAATTTACCTATTGATAAATTAGTCACTGATGCGAAAAAAGATCCTGAAAATAGTAAAACCAGTTTAAGGGCTTTTGGGGTAGTTGTGGTTGATGTTCGAATCAAACAAATTAATTTCCCTGCTGAAGTATCCGAATCAATTTATGCTAACATGCGAGCTGAACGTGGTGTTATCGCGCGTGAAAAGCGTTATGAAGGTAAAAAAACGGCAGAAGAAATAAGAGCAGAAGCTACATTTGAAAAAACTAAGATTATATCAGAAGCAGAGCGCCAAGCTCGTGCTATTCGTGGTGAAGGTGATGCAAATGCAGCTAAACTTTATGCAGATGCTTTTGGTAAAGATATTGAGTTTTTTAGCTTTATTCGTAGTTTAAAAGCTTATGAACAAAGTTTTACAGGTAATGATGTTATGGTCATTAGTCCTGATAGTGAATTTTTCAAATACATGAAACTAAAGTCTAACAAATAACACAATGAGTAAATAAACTATGAGTAATAATGTTGTTGTGCTAGGTACACAATGGGGTGATGAAGGCAAAGGAAAAGTTGTTGATTTACTCACAGAAAAAGCAAAATATGTGGTACGTTATCAAGGCGGACATAATGCTGGTCATACCTTAGTTATTAATGGTGAAAAGACAGTATTACATCTAATTCCATCAGGTATTTTACGTAATGACGTCATTAGTATCATTGCTAATGGTGTTGTGCTTTGCCCTGATGCGCTTATGAAAGAGATGAAAGAGCTTGAGGATAATGGTATTCCGGTTAAAGAGAGACTTCTTATTTCAGAATCATGTCCTTTAATTTTGCCTTACCATATAGCATTAGACCAAGCCCGAGAAAAAGCTCGTGGTAATAAAGCAATTGGTACCACCGGTCGTGGTATTGGTCCTGCATATGAAGACAAAGTGGCCCGTCGTGGACTACGTGTTGGTGATTTACGTGATCGTCAAGCATTTGCTGAAAAATTGAAGGAAGTCATGGAGTATCATAACTTCCAATTAGTTAATTACTACAAATCAGAAGCTGTTGATTATCAGAAAGTTCTTGATGAGACTTTAGCGATTGCCGATATTTTAGTGGCTATGATTGCCGATATTCCGACCCTTTTAGAAGATGCTCGTAAAAAAGGCGAAAGAATCATGTTTGAAGGTGCTCAAGGTACTCTGCTTGATATCGATCATGGTACTTATCCTTTTGTTACTTCTTCAAATACCACTGCTGGTGGTGTCGCAACAGGATCTGGTTTTGGTCCTCGTTATGTTGGTTATGTATTAGGTATTGTTAAAGCTTATTCAACTCGTGTTGGTGCAGGTCCTTTCCCAACGGAATTATTTGATGACGTTGGTGAATATCTCTGTAAGCAAGGTAATGAATTTGGCGCAACCACCGGTCGTCGTCGTCGTACTGGATGGCTCGATGCTGTTGCGGTACGCAAAGCGGTGCAACTTAATTCAGTTTCTGGCTTTTGTTTAACTAAGCTTGATGTTTTAGATGGTCTTAAAGAGGTAAAAATTTGTGTCGGTTATCAATTACCAAATGGTGATGTGATTAAAAATGCACCGGCTGCCGCTGAAGATTGGAGTTTAGTCAAACCAGTATATGAGTCTATGCCAGGTTGGAGCGAATCAACTTTTGGTATAAAAAGTTATGACGCTTTACCACAAGCGGCTAAAGCTTATATCAAGCGAATTGAAGAATTAACTGAAACACCAATTGATATTATCTCGACTGGACCAGATCGAAGTGAAACCATGATTTTACGTGATCCATATTCAGTATAATTTTAAATTAAGAAAAATCGGGAAAATTATCCCGATTTTTTATTTTAAGCTTATTAATAAAGTATAATGGTCTAAACCTATAAGAGGATATTATGGCGAAAATAGGGACACCGTTATCACCTAGTGCAACAAAAGTATTACTCTGTGGCGCAGGTGAATTAGCCAAAGAAGTTGTTATTGAATTACAGCGTTTTGGCTGTGAAGTTATTGCTATTGATCGTTATGCTAATGCACCTGCGATGCAAGTTGCCCACCGTTATCATATTATCAATATGCTAGATGGTAATGAACTTAGAAAAGTTATCGAGGCTGAAAAACCTGACTATATTGTTCCTGAAATAGAAGCAATAGCAACCGACACCTTGGTCGAATTAGAAGAAGCCGGATTTACTGTTATTCCCACCGCGAAAGCGACGCAATTAACGATGAATCGTGAAGGTATTCGTCGTCTGGCCGCAGAAGAACTTAAGTTACCAACCTCACCATACCGTTTTGCATCAAATGAAGCTGAATATAAACTCGCAGTTAAGGAAATAGGTTTTCCTTGTTTAGTTAAACCCGTAATGAGTTCCTCTGGCAAAGGACAATCTTTATTGAGAAGTGACGCGGATATTGAATCTTCTTGGAAATATGCACAAGAAGGTGGCCGAGCTGGTAGCGGTAAAGTCATTATTGAAGGTTTCGTTGATTTTGATTATGAAATTACCTTATTAACAGTTAGACACATTAATGGTGTTTCCTATTGTGAACCTATTGGTCATCGACAAGAAAACGGTGATTATCGCGAGTCTTGGCAACCACAGCAGATGTCAGATAATGCATTATGCTTAGCTAAAGATATCGCTACAAAAATAACCCAAGCTCTAGGTGGTTATGGTTTATTTGGTGTAGAATTATTTGTTAAAGGCGATCAGGTATGGTTTAGTGAAGTATCACCAAGACCACATGATACTGGAATGGTGACCTTAATATCGCAAAATCTGTCGGAGTTTGCATTGCATGCCAGAGCAATTCTCGGATTACCAGTACCATTAATTGAACAATATGGTCCAAGTGCTTCGGCAGTATTGTTAGCAAATGGTGATTCGGATAGTGTTACTTTCGCTAATTTAGATAAAGTATTAAGTGAGCCTGATACTGATTTACGTTTATTTGGTAAACCAGAAGTTAAAGGAACCAGAAGAATGGGCGTTGCTTTAGCTAAAGCTGCAACGGTAGGTGAAGCAATTAAAAAAGCGGTTAATGCAATTAATCAGCTAAAAATAACCCTATAAACCGCTATTTTGATTAAAAATAAATCACTTGATACAAAAAAAAAGAATTTTCTAAAATAGGGGTTGACTACGGCATTCGAAATGCGTAACATACGCAACCCTTGAGACAGCAAACTAAAACAAGAAATTGTGAAGTTAATTAATAAGCTGTCAGCTCTTTAAAAAGAAGAAACAGACAATCTGTGTGGGCACTTGCGAGACGAAAAATTAAAAGTCTACGGACTAAAAAATTAAGTCTTGATAAGTGACACTGAAGATTCATTTGAATTATGTCAGAGACAGTTATTGAGCATCAAACTTTAAATTGAAGAGTTTGATCATGGCTCAGATTGAACGCTGGCGGCAGGCTTAACACATGCAAGTCGAACGGTAACATGAGTGCTTGCACTTGATGACGAGTGGCGGACGGGTGAGTAAAGTATGGGGATCTGCCGAATGGAGGGGGACAACAGTTGGAAACGACTGCTAATACCGCATAATGTTGAGAAACCAAAGCATGGGACTTTCGGGCCATGCGCCATTTGATGAACCCATATGGGATTAGCTAGTTGGTAGGGTAAAGGCTTACCAAGGCGACGATCTCTAGCTGGTCTGAGAGGATGACCAGCCACACTGGAACTGAGACACGGTC
>NZ_QGLR01000002.1:0-148031 GCF_003202655.1 Gilliamella apicola
ATATGTCTGGCGGTAATAGCGCGGTGGTCCCACCTGACCCCATGCCGAACTCAGAAGTGAAACGCCGTAGTGCCGATGGTAGTGTGGGTATTACCCATGTGAGAGTAGGGTGCCGCCAGACTTTTAAATACACGAGCCCAGCAGCAATGCTGGGCTTTTTTGCATTCTAAGATTATTTAATTCTTCTGGGGATAAGATGAGTTCCTTAATCGCCTTTAATAAACCGTTTAATGTTGTGACGCAATTTTCTGCTCATGAAAAATATCAGACGTTAAAAGATTATATATCCTTACCACGATTTTATCCTGCTGGCCGTTTAGATACTGATAGTGAAGGATTATTATTACTCACCAACGATGGTCAATTACAAGCAAAAATTAGTTCGCCAAAGTTTAAATTACCTAAAACTTATTGGGTACAAGTGGAAGGACTAATTGATAACCAAGCGATTGATAAATTAACCAGAGGTGTTCAACTAAAGGAATTTCATACGGCACCGGCAATAGTGACTTTTCTCGATGAGCCAACTAATTTGTGGCAACGAGTTCCACCTATTAGAGAACGCAAAACAATTCCGACTTCATGGATCACTATTACCATAACCGAAGGAAAAAATCGGCAAGTTAGAAGAATGTGTGCTGCTGTTGGATTTCCTTGCTTACGCTTAATTCGCGTTCAGATTGGTAACTATAATTTATTTACTCATCACTTACCGTTAGGCGAATGGCGATCTATTAACATTAACGATCTTTATATTAGATAATTAATTTATGATCCTTAAAGAATTCTATTTTTGTAGGATCAAATAGATCAATAATATGATTCTCTTTGCTCGAATCCGTTGGGCTTTAAACTAAAATAAGATAAAATGATCACCAACATTGATCATGGGATAAGTTATTTATGATTGAAAAAAAGAAAGAAGGTTTTTTTTCTCGTTTAAAAAAAGGTCTTTTTAAAACTAAACAAAATATAGGATCTGGTTTTCTTAGCTTATTTAAAGGAAAAAAGATCGATGATGAGCTATTTGAAGAATTAGAAGAACAATTACTTATTGCGGATGTTGGTTTTGATACCACACAAAAATTAATAACTACGTTAACGCAGCAAGCTTCGAGAAAAGAGTTAAAAGATGCCGATGCATTACATGATCTATTAAAAAATGAAATGAAATCTATTTTAGATGGTGCTCAACAACCGTTGAATTTAGAAGAGCATAAGCCTTTCGTTATATTAATGGTTGGTGTAAATGGCGTTGGCAAAACCACAACCATAGGTAAATTAGCCCGTCAATTTCAACAACAAGGGAAATCGGTTATGCTTGCCGCTGGTGATACTTTTCGTGCAGCTGCCGTTGAACAGTTACAGGTATGGGGTGAGCGTAATAATATCCCTGTCATTGCTCAGCATATTAATGCTGACTCAGCGTCAGTAATTTTTGATGCTATGCAGGCGGCAAAAGCGAAAAATATTGATGTATTAATTGCAGATACAGCTGGTCGTTTGCAAAATAAATCTCATCTAATGGATGAGTTGAAAAAAATAGTCAGAGTAATTAAAAAACAAGATGAAACTGCGCCACACGAAATCATGTTAACTATTGATGCTGGAACCGGTCAAAATGCCATTAGTCAAACGAAATTATTTAATGAAGCTGTTGGTGTAACAGGGATGACATTAACTAAGTTAGATGGTACTGCAAAAGGTGGTATTATATTCAGCATTGCTGATCAGTTTAATATTCCAATCCGTTATATTGGTGTCGGTGAAAAAATTGAAGACTTAAGGCCATTTGTTGCAGATGATTTTATTGATGCACTTTTTGATGAAGCAGAAGAGTAGAGATAAATCATGATCCAATTTCAACGCGTTAGCAAAGTTTACCTTGGTGGCAAGCCAGCTTTGCAAAATATAACTTTTACTTTATCACCCGGGGAAATGGCCTTTTTAACCGGTCATTCAGGTGCCGGTAAAAGCACATTGATGCGTTTGATTTGTGGTTTAGAAAAAGCGAATGATGGCAAAGTATTATTAAATGGTGTTGATGTTTCCCGATTAAAAAAACATCAGATGCCATTTTTGCGTCGCACAATTGGTATGATATATCAAGATCATCAATTGTTATTTGATCATACTGTCTATGATAATGTAGCGTTTCCATTGATTATCTTAGGTAAGCCTGCTGACGAAATTAAAAGGCGTGTTTCAGCATCCTTAGATAAAGTAGGCTTGATTGATAAAATGAAATTTTATCCAATACAGTTATCTGGTGGCGAACAGCAACGAGTAGGTATTGCCCGAGCAATTGTCAATCGCCCAACTGTACTACTTGCTGATGAACCGACGGGGAATTTAGATAATAAACTGTCAAAAGATATACTAAAATTATTTGAAGAATTTAATCAAGCGGGGGTAACGGTGTTAATGGCAACCCATAATATGGGGCTTATTCGTCGAAAACATCACCGAATATTAAATTTGAATCAAGGACGTTTAGAGGTTAAAAATTGATGATAAAGGCAAAGTTTAAGCCATCTAAACAAAAAAAACACAAGAGCCATAGTTTTTTAGGGCGCTGGCAAAGACAGATTGGTTACGCATGGCATAATGTGTTTAACTATTTTTACCAAAATATCTTTGCCTCGTTGCTAACAATTTTTGTTATTGCTATTTCAATTACATTACCGACAATCGGCTATATATTATTGAAAAATGCCAATCAAGCAGCTGAACAATGGTATCCAACACCAAATTTAACGGTATATATCGACAAAACATTAAGTGATGAGCAAAGCAAAGATTTAATTGATAAATTTAAGGCAATTTCTGAAGTCGAAAATGTTATTTACCTTTCTCGCGATGAAACTCGTGAAGAATTCAAAGCTTGGTCTGGATTTGATGATGCTCTTGACTTACTGACTGAAAACCCATTACCGGCGGTTGCTATTGTCTTTCCAATTGAAACAGCTAAACAAACCAATAAATTACATGCATTACAAGCAGAACTACAAAAAATAGTAGGCGTTGATGATGTGCATCTTGATGATAGTTGGTTTACTCGATTAATGGCATTAACTAATATGGTAAAATCCATAGTTTGGACCATTTCAATCTTTATGGTTATTGCGGTATCATTAGTTATTGGTAATAGTATTCGCTTGAATATAGTTGCTCGAAGGCAGACAATTATCGTTATGCAATTAATTGGTGCAACAGAAGGTTTTATTTTACGACCATTTTTATACAATGGCATTTTCACTGGATTGATAAGTGCTATTTTGGCTCTCGTTCTATCGAAAGTATTTATTCTTCAAATAGATTCAACCATGTTGCAAGTATCCAATGTTTTTGGAAAAATAGTTAGTATCAATGGTCTTTCATGGGATGAAAGTTTATTAATTATTTTATTTTCGATAATTATAGGTTGGCTTTCAGCATTTATTGCCACTAAAAAGTATTTGAACGAAATGGTGATAGTCTCATAATTGTAGATTAATTATCTACGGTTTTTATTGGATGCTTTACTGCAAATATAATGATAAAAATGTGAACTAAATCACATTTTGGTGGTCTAACTAAACAGAAAGATTTTAAATTGCTACATTAATAGCGTGTAGCAAAATTAGTTTAATTTAAGGGGGAATTAAATGACTACTGATTTAAAAATGCAAGCAGGTGCTTTAATCCCACAAGGAAATATCGAATCATACCTTCGCATGATAAATACCTATCCGATGCTAACAGCTGAGGAAGAAAAGTCTCTAGGTGAAAGACTTTATTATCATGATGATGTCGATGCAGCAAGACAATTAATTTTATCGCATTTACGCTTTGTTGCGCATATTGCTCGTGGCTATTCTGGTTATGGTTTGCCACAAGCTGATTTGATTCAAGAAGGTAACATTGGTTTAATGAAAGCGGTACGTCGATTTAATCCAGGAATGGGCGTGCGTTTAGTCTCTTTTGCCGTGCATTGGATAAAAGCCGAAATTCATGAATATGTATTAAAAAACTGGCGTATTGTTAAAGTTGCAACCACTAAAGCGCAAAGAAAATTATTTTTTAATTTAAGAAAAAATAAACAACGTTTAGGTTGGTTTAATAGTGCTGAAGTCGATCTGGTTGCCGATGAGTTAGGCGTGAGTCGTAAAGATGTCTTAGAGATGGAATCACGAATGGCTGCGCAAGATATGTCATTTGATATAGATAGTGATAATGATGATAATTCAATTGTTGCACCAGCTCTTTATTTAGAAGATAGCAATTCTGACTTCTCAAAATCGATTGAAAATGACAATTGGGAAAATGACGCAACCGATAAGCTACATGATGCCTTATCTCAATTAGACGAACGTAGCCAAGATATTATTAAAGCACGTTGGTTAGATGCTGATGATAGTAAATCAACATTGCAAGTATTGGCCGATAAATACAGCGTTTCTGCTGAACGTATTCGCCAACTTGAAAAAAATGCCATGAAAAAACTACGAGTGGCTATAGAAGCATAATTGATTTTTATTAATAATAAATAAGCCCTACTTTAGTTAAAGTGGGGCTTTTTTATAAGCTGAATTTAATGTAGCTAATAAATAAGTTAACAATTAAAACTACCATTTAGTAATAAAAAATTATGTTTTTATTTTTTTGTTTTTTATTGGTTGATAAGCTGTATTTTATAAATAAAAATCAATACTAATATTTCTTAGTCTCAGTCATATCTTAATAAATATTGCAAATTTATGACCATACTGACTTGTATTGCTTTAATAATGATACTTATTGGAATGGTATTACTATTATTTTTTAATATTTAAAAATATTGGTTTACCCTTATAAGTTTATTTTTTATTACATATAGCTATGAGATTAATTCTGATATTGCTTCAACTAAACTTTCTACATGGCGAGCAGTTTTAATTACCTTAATCGATACCATTATTATGGCAATTTTAACTTATGGTTTCTTGCAATTTAGATTATGGATTTTAAGTTATCGTAAATCGGACTATTTTTAGCAAATTGAGTAATTTATTGTTATAAGTTTGCTAATAAATTTGTTGTTTGCGACGTTATAGAATTAACTACTAGACCACTATGATCACTAATTTTATCTGTTAATAACACGCCTTATGAACATTACATCTCTTTATCATTTATCGGTGAAGATTTAATGTTATTATTTACTTCAATTAGTATTATGATATTTGAACAAATATTAAAAATAAGCATGCCAACTAGTTGAATAACATAGTTATATTTAAAGTGTTTTTATACACGATAGTTTAAGATTAATTAGATAATTATCTAAAAGTTTGTTTTTATATAAGGGATAAAGAATGTTAAAAAGTTTATTGAGAGTTATTTTATTTAGTCTAATTGCTGTTAGTTTAATTGCTTGTAATGATAATGCTAAAAATACATCTTCTGACTTATCCATTGATACCGGGGTTATTGACTGTGATCGCTATATAAAGTTAGTTCACGAATTACAATTATCATCTAAACTCCCGGCTGATCCTCAAGAATCTTTAGAAAATACTATAAATCATTTTAAGCAATTGATAGAAAAAAATCCGGAATCAGCTAAGAGAGAGTGTAATTCTGCCTATACAGCTTTGCGATCAATTAATCGCTAACCATGCTGCTTCTTGGGCATGTAATAGGGCTGTATCAAAGAAAGGGATGGCGTAATCTTGTTGGCAGATTAATAAACCAATCTCAGTACAGCCTAAAATTACCCCTTCAGCACCTTGCTTAACAAGTTTATCAATAATATTGAGGTAAGCTTGCTTAGACTCAGGTTTAATTTTTCCAAGGCAAAGTTCATCATAAATAATATTATTGATGATTATTCTATCTTGTTCATCAGGGACTAAAACATTTAAGCCTTTTTCAATTAGTTTTGATTTGTAAAAGTCTTGCTCCATGGTGTATTTGGTACCAAGTAATGCAACTGATTTTATTTTATTTTTAATCAAATGTTTGGCCGTTACGTCGGCGATATGAATGATAGGAATAGTAATGGCCTTTTGAATTTGCTCTGCAACCTTATGCATGGTATTGGTACAAATAATAATAAAATCAGCGCCGGCTAATTCTAATCTTTTCGCCGCATCGCTTAAAATAACCGCGCTTTTATCCCATTCATTATTCGCTTGGCAACTTTCTATCTCTTGAAAATCGACGCTATATAATAGTGTTTTGGCTGAATGTAATCCACCAAGTGATTTGCCAATAACTTGATTGATAACTTGATAATAAGTAACGGTACTTTCCCAACTCATGCCACCAATTAATCCAATTGTTTTCATTTCTAATACTCCATAATATTTTTTCGTTACTAACTAGTAGTAATTGATTATTAATTATAATTATTAGTATGTAAAGATGATGAATTAGAATAAAATATCATCAACTATCAGATCGTTGTAGTAAGATCGTTGTAGTAAATGAGTTAAAAAACTCATTGTAGCCGTTGGTTGATAAATGGATGTTTATTATTAATGAAAAACTATAAAAACTATTTAGCATTTCTCTCATTTGGATTGCTGATGTTATCATTTTCATGTCTGGCTGAACCAAAAGTGATCCATGTGCTGGTGGCATTATGTGATAACAAATATCAGGCTATCGCTCCAGTACCAGCGGCAATTGGTAATGGTCAAGATCCGAAAAATAATCTTTATTGGGGCGCGGCTTATGGTTTTAAAACCTATTTTGCTAAACAAAAAGAGTGGCAAGTTCTACAAGTTAATAAACCCAATAAAGGCAAGATATTAGAGGAAATAATTTACAAACATCAAAGCAAGGATGTCTATCTTATTGCTCAGGCATATGATGGTAAATATATCAACGATACAGTAGATGATTTTATTAGTTATTCAGCTGGAAAAAAATCAGCGTCCTTTTTAATCGATAAAACTCAAATTGATGCAGGAGCAAAAGCTCATTTAGTTGTTTATGTTGGACATGATGCATTAATGGAATGGTCTTGGTGGAATTATTTACCAGATAGTTGGCGTTGGTACACGCTGTCAAAAGCAGAACAAGAGAAACAAAAAACACGCTATGCTGCCGTATTTGCCTGTAAAAGTCAGAAGTATTTTACGCCACCATTATCTCGATTAGGTATAACACCACTTATTTTAACCCTGCACCGTATGGCACCGGAAGCTTATAGTATTCATGCTATGATTAGTAGTTGGTTGAATGGTGAAGCAAAAGATGAAACAAGGCTTAAAGTAGCAACGGCTTATAGCCAATATCAAAAGTTAAGCAAACCCGCTTTACATATATTTACCACAGAATATAGTCAATAATGATGTTTAATTATAGTAGATGATTTAACTTATTAATAAAAGGCAAACAGATATGTTGCAAACACCTAAAATAGTCATTTTAACAGGTGCCGGTATCTCTGCTGAATCTGGCTTATCAACTTTTCGCGCCCAAAATGGATTGTGGGAAGGTCATAATGTGGATGATGTTGCCACCTACCAAGGTTATTTGCGAGATCCCATTGGCGTACATAATTTTTATAATATGCTACGCAATAAGTTACAAAATCCTGAGGTAAAACCCAATGCGGCTCATTTTGCCTTAGCGCAACTAGAGCAGACCTTAGGCTCGGATAATGTATTAATTGTTACCCAAAATGTGGATAACCTGCATGAAAAAGCCGGTTCAAAAAATATCATCCACATGCATGGTGAATTATTAAAGGTTCGCAATGAAAAAACCGGACAGATTCTTGATTATTATCAAGATGTCAATTATGAAGAAAACAAACTGATTCGCCCACATATAGTTTGGTTTGGTGAAATGCCATTACAGATGGATGAAATCTATGATGCGCTCTCAAATGCTGATTATTTTATTTCAATTGGTACTTCTGGAAATGTTTATCCAGCGGCTGGATTTGTGCAAATGGCGAATCAATTTGGCGTTAAAACGGTAGAACTTAATTTAGAGCCAAGTTTAGGTGAAAACTTATTTCAAACTAAAATTTATGGCCCTGCAAGTCAAGTGGTGCCAGAATATATTAAAAAATTTATTTAATAAGTAATATCAATTGAGCTGTTTCAGGTAATTTTTACCACCTAAATTGGTCATCTGTTGACGAATCCATTCGGCCTTTTTTTGGATCCTATCATTAGGATTAGCTGGGTTCCATTTTCTTGGATTTGGCAGGGTTGCAGCTAATAAACTCGCTTGATGTGGCGTTAATTGGCTAGCACTGACATTAAAATAGTGACGAGAGGCCGCTTCAATGCCGAAAATTCCTTCACCCCATTCAACGCTATTTAAATAGATCTCAAGCGTACGTTGTTTTGACCAAAGAACCTCAATCCAAACGGTAAACCATGACTCAAAACCTTTACGGATCCAACTTCGGGATGGCCATAGAAATATATTTTTTGCCACCTGTTGAGTTATGGTGCTCGCGCCAATCATCTTTTGGTTTTTTTGATTATGAATTAATGCGCGATTAATGGCTTTAAAATCAAACCCCCAATGATCGGCAAAATGTTGATCTTCAGCGGCAATCACCGCAATTTTAATATTATCTGAAATCTGATCCCAATCTTTCCAGGTGCGTTGCTGAGTGATATTCCAATGAGCGATCTTTCTTTCCACCATCAACATTGAACCAAACGGATTAAACCAACGCATTAATAAAATAAGAAAAACCGAAACAAGCATAAATCCAAGTATGATTTTTTTTATGAGGTTTAACGTTTTCCTTAATTTGCGTTTCATAGTAGTCCAAATATGATTAGTTAAAAATAGTTAAATAAAGAATTAATTTAGCAAAAAAACCGTTAAGCAAGATACGCTATATTAACATTTAAATAAACTATTATTTATAAACTTAACTATTTGTTCTGGTTGGTTAATATCTAATACTGGTACAGATGTGTTTAAAGACTCATCACTGGCAACGGCAATGGTAAAATTATCAATAAATAATGGTTTAGCGTTGGCTTTACGATGGCACATAATTTTGGGAATTTGCTCATCTTTAAATCCTTCAATAAATATCACGTCAACATCAGTAAAACGATCAATCAACGTTTTTAAATCGGCAGGAATATCTGGTGTTTCCTCAATCAATGCATAACGTTTATCACACGCAATAATCGTTTGTAGTGAACCTGCTTTGCGTAACTCATAGCTATCTTTACCGGGGATATCTAACTCAATATCATGGTGGGCATGTTTTAGTGACCCCACCTTAACATTTTGCAACACCATTAACTGAATAATTTTTTTTAACAAGGTAGTTTTACCAGATCCACTGTATCCAGTAATCCCAATAATTTTTTTACCATTCATAGATTTTCAACATTATCATGTTATATTTAAGTGCAAATATTACATCATTTTATACAAGATTAAAGGTAATGGTATGTACGATTTTTTAAATGATTATAACCAAACGGTTCACCCTCAATTATTAAAAGAATTTATCGATATCAATAATAAAAAATTGAGTGGTTATGGCTTAGATGATTGTTGTAATGATGCCATCAATCACATTAGACAAATATTAAATTCACCGAATGCCGATATCCATTTTATGGCAGGAGGAACCATTACCAATTTAACGACAATTTCCCATATTTTAAAACCTTATCAAGCAGTGATTGCAGCCGAGACCGGACATATCAATGTGCATGAAACTGGCGCTATTGAGGCGACAGGGCATAAGGTGGTAACAGTTAAAACCGAAGATGGTAAATTAACCCCAGAATTAATAAAACCGGTTTTAGATTATCATTGTGACGAACATATGGTTCAACCCAAACTGGTGTATATTTCCAATACCACCGAATTAGGTACTCTATATAGCAAGCAAGAGCTGAAAGAATTGTATCAATTTTGTCAAAAAAACCACCTTTACCTTTATTTAGATGGTGCTCGTTTAGCAATGGCATTAGGAGCGAAAGATAATGACATAACTTTCCCTGACTTAGCTAAATATACGGATGTATTTTATATTGGTGGTACTAAAGTTGGTGCTTTTGCTGGTGAAGCATTGGTATTTAATAATCATACTATCAATCATGACTTCCGCTTTAATATGAAACAAAAAGGGGCAATATTAGCGAAAAGTTGGATTATAGCCGTGCAATTTAAAGCATTAATGCAAAATGACCTCTATATCTCTTTAGGTAAACATAGTAATACCATGGCTGAAAAACTGATAACCTTATTTGACAATCATGGATTTACTTTTGCAGCAACACCACAAACCAATCAGATATTTGTTAAATTGCCCAATCAACTAGCCAACAAAATTGTGTCGCTTTATGCGGTGGATAATTTAGGACAAAGCGATCCCGACCATATTTGCTTACGCTTTTGTACTTCATGGTCGACCCAAGAAGTTGAAATTGAAAACTTTGCTACACAACTAAAGAAACTGCTTAAAAATTAATAACGGCTTTTTTATTTATTGAGTTATTAATCATCTAAAAAAATAAAAAAGTTGAGGGGTGGGATTTTGGAAATCTTGTATGACTGAAAATCCCAGTTACCTCAGCTAAGATTTATAATCATGTAATCTCCTAAAAGCATTAGTGATCAAAAAGGCCAAAACAGTATTATAAATAATTGAGAAGCAGGGGTTTTAAACTATGAGATCGCTAAAAATCCTCTTTATACCAGCTAAGCTTGGCAATGAACTTATCTACTAAAAGTATGGCTAATCTAAGGTGATTAAAAATTGTATTTGCCAAAATGTTGAGGAACGGCTTTTTTAACGTTGAACCCCAGCGATTTATTATTTATAAATGGCCTTAGATAGGATTTACTTATTCGCTTTAATTGCCAAATTAGCACTTTCGAGCATTTCAACTGTATTAATATTGGTAAAACTAGCCGGCGTATCGCTAAAATCAACCGCGGTTGCATGAATTTGTTTTAAAAATAACATCAGTTTACGATCACCATTTTCCAAATATTTTTTTAGTTGTGGGAGGACGGATTTATTAATTAATAAAACGGTTGGATGATTATCTTTGCCGTCAAAAGGGAAAATAGCTTGATGGGTTGTTGTGAATTTGGCTAAACGAATTAGTAGATCAAGTGGCAAAAAAGGGGTATCACAACTAACAACTAAGTTCCAATCTGTCGAGCTGCGCAATAAACCGCTATAGATACCGGCAAGCGGCCCTAAAAATCCCGGTAAATCATCACCAAAAACCGGGTAATCTAGCGCAGCATACTGATCAGCATGACGATTACAATTAATCATTATAAAGTCAACTTGTGGCTTAATCCGATCAATAACATGCTGAAATAGTGGTTTTTCTGCTAATAACATTAAGCCTTTATCCACACCATTCATACGGTTACTTTGGCCACCAGCTAAAATAATGGCTGTCACAGGCAGTTTTTCCATAAATACTTTCTCTTTTACATTGCTAAAAAACAAAATAACATTACTATATAACAAAGTTATTTTTAGATACAAAATCTAGCGTAAGTTATCCGTTTATACAGTCTTTATGTTCTCATTAGATTAAAAGCCGAGTATATAATAAAAGCTTTTTAATATACAGATTGCAATATAAAGATTAACATAAAGGTTTATATCATCATCTTCAACATAGTTGAATAATTAAAAAGGTAATTATTATGAAATGTCATCGTATTGATGAATTAATTGAGTTATTACAACCAGCTTGGGAAAACGATTCCGATCTCAATTTGTTACAGCTTTTAGATAAATTAGGTAAAGAAGCCGGTTTTGATGGTGATTTGAAAGATCTTAGTGATGAAGTTTTAATTTATCATTTAAAAATGCGTAATTCAGATAAAAATGAAGCCATTCCTGGATTAAAGAAAGATTATGAAGATGATTTTAAATCAGCAATATTAAAAGCTCGCGGAATTATTCAAGAATAAGGAGAATGAACTAGATGAAAAAAACGCTCATTGCTATTGGAGTATTACTAACTTCTATGAGCAGCTTTGCTGACGAAGCACCGGTAAATACTAAGAATGAAACTCAACCAGCTACAGCAAGTGCCGTCTCACAATTAGAACCGATTGAAAGTGGTAAACAATATGGTGTTTTACCATTTCAGCCATCTCCAGACAAAGAAGTTGTCGAATTTTTCTCATTCAACTGTCCTAGCTGTTTCAAATTTGAAAGCGAATTTCATGTACCAGGCGAAATTGCTAAAGCATTACCTAATGGTACTCAATTTAAACGTTATCATTTAGAAAATTTTGGCCCTTTAGCTAAAGAGTTAGCTGAAGCGTGGGCAGTTGCTAATGTTTTAGGTATCGAAGATAAAGCTTCTGATGCACTTTACAAAGCGGTACAAACAGATCGTAAAATAAAAACTGCCGAAGATATTAAAGCTGTTTTTGCTGATTTAGGTGTTGATGCTGAAAAGTTTGATAAAACCAAACAAAGTTTTTTAGTCAAAGCATTTATGGCACAACAAACAGAGGCAATTAAGCAATTAAGTCCAGATTCAATTCCAACTGTTGTGGTTAACCGTAAGTTTTTTGTGAATTCACGAGGACTAAATGTTGACAGTACCACTAATTATATCAACGATTATGCGAGAGTAACTGCTTACTTAGTTGGCTTAGATCCTAATATTAAGGTTGAAAACGATAAAAAATCAGCAAATGAAGACAAGTCAAAAAAATAATTAGTTGACGTTTTTAATTGTTTATTAGAAATAATTGAGATCCCTTTGTCGTTAATCAGTACAAAGGGATTTTATTTTAATGGAATTTTTTATTCTCTTTCTAATGCATAAATTGGATCAAGTTTTGCAGCTCGTTTTGCTGGAACATAGCCAAAAATAATCCCAATCATCGACGAACAGCTAAATGCGGCAATAATAGAAATAATAGAAAAACTCATAGCAAACGAGGTCACTAAATAATTAAAAATAAAACCAATTAAAAATGACAACACGATCCCTAATGTGCCGCCGATTAAACAAACCAGTACGGCTTCAATAAGAAATTGTTGCAAAATATCACTCGAACGTGCACCAACTGCCATACGAACACCAATTTCTCGCGTTCTTTCTGTGACAGATACCAGCATAATATTCATTACCCCAATACCACCAACAACAAGAGAAATTAAAGCAATAGTTGAGATCAGCAAAGTTAAAACCCAAGCTGATGAATTGACGGTTTCTCGGATACTATCGGAATTAAAGATAAAGAAATCTTTAGTGCCATGGCGTTGTAGCATAATTTTATTAATCGCTTGTTCTGCCACACTTAAATCAATATTATCATTGATGCGAACGGTAATACTTTTTAATGATGTTTGCCCTACCATACGATTTATTACTGTGGTGTAAGGTAACCAAATATTAAGGCTTTCGTTATTACCAAATCCTTGCTGTTGTTTAGTGGCAACTCCGATGATTCTAACCGGTAATTGACCGACCATGAGAATTTTGCCTACTGGATTTTGATCACTAAACAGCCTTTTAACGGTGTTCTCATCAATTACCGCTTCTTGAGCGGATGCGTTTACTGCCTCTTGATTAAAGGCTATTCCTTGACTAATGGTATAGCCGCGTACGGCAAAAAATTGTTCACCTACACCATTCACCGTACCGGTTACAGCTAAATTATTTATTCGAAAATAGACGCTGGTGGAAAGATTTGGTGTTGTACTATGAACAAAGCTTTGTTGCGCAAGAAAATCGGCATCAGAGGAACGTAACGTTGTGATTTTATCGGCGTTACGATCACCAAAACCGCTACCGGCATAAATTTCTAACGTACTTGTACCTAACGAATTAATATTGGATAGTATTTTCTGTTTTGTTCCTTCGCCTAAAGCAACCATAGATACCACTGAAGCAATACCAATAATAATTCCTAGCATAGTCAAAAACGTGCGTAACCGTTGTGACAACATGGATAATATTGCCATTTTAAATGCATCACGAAAACGGTAATATTTGGCGGAAAAATTATCTTGCGTTTTGGTTATTTCGATTTGCTTAACTTGTCGATTATCAACTTGCGCAGATGAGTAATTGGGATTAATTGAATCAGAAATAATATTACCATCACTAATCTCAATAATCCGTTGAGCACTTTGGGCAATGTTCGGATCATGGGTAACAATAATAACAGTGTGCCCTTGTTGATGCAGTTCTCGTAAAATGGTCATGACTTCTAAACCACTTTTACGATCGAGAGCACCGGTTGGTTCGTCAGCTAAAATAATTTGTCCGCCATTAATTAGTGCACGGCCAATACTAACACGTTGTTGTTGTCCACCCGATAATTGATTAGGCTTATTATTTATTTTATCAGCAAGGCCTAAACGCGCTAATATGTTAGCCGCTCGACTTTGACGTTGTTCATTGGTAACACCTGCATAAATGGCGGGTATTTCAACATTACCTTGTGCTGTTAATGCATTTAATAAATGGTAACGTTGAAAGATAAATCCAAAATGTTCACGGCGTAATTCTGCTAGCTCATCAGGTGATAACTGACTGGTGGTTCGCCCACTAATTGAATAAGTTCCTCTGGTTGGCTTATCCAAACAACCGAGAATATTCATTAGTGTCGATTTGCCAGAACCGGAAGCACCAATAATCGCCACCATTTCTCCAGCATTGATGGTTAAATTGATGCCTTTAAGAACTTGTATCGTTGATTCTCCAGCGGGAAATTCACGAATAATATTTTCAAGTTTAATTAATGGAGTATTGGTCATCTTAGAATCTTATCCTTGGTCCTTTGCTATTGGGATTAAATGTTGCACCATTTGCGCTACTAACAACGACAACTTCTCCTTCTTTCAGACCAGATTTGATTTCAACATTAATATTATTATTAATCCCTAAATTGACTTCCCGTTCCTCAATCTCATTGGATTGATTAAGAATATAAACAATTGCTTTATCAGTGCCTATATTTTTTTGGATAGCCTGAGATGGAATCGTAAGTACATCCTTCGCTTCAGCTAACACAATATATACTTGAGCCGTCATTGATATCCGTAAAATACGATCAGGATTATCAACATCCAACAATCCATTATAGTAAATAGCAGTTTTGGTGGTAGATGATGAGCTTGAAGTCGAACTTTCGGTATTAATTGAGTCTGGTGCGGGTTCGATCGCTCTTAATGTTAATCCATCAAAACGCTTATTGGGTTGTCCCAAAATTGTGAAGTAAACCGGCATACCTTTTTTAACACCAATAACGTCGGCTTCTGAAATTTGTGCTTCAATGGTCATTTTATCCAGTTGGGCAACTTTAACGATAGTTGGCGCACTTTGCACCGAGTTTACCGTTTGTCCCTGATCAACCGGAATGGCAACTATCACACCATCAATCGGTGAACGTATCTTAGTGTAACCTAGATTAACTTTTGCCGTATCAACCGCCACTTGAGCACTGACGATATCAGCATCGAGTGCAGCAATATCGGCCTTAATCGCATCAAGATCAGCTTTGGCGGAATCTAAATCCGATTGGACACCGACCCCTTTTTTAACCAGCTTTAATTGACGTTCATAGGTTAATTGATAATTGATTAATTTAGCTTTCTTTGAAGTTCGCTGAGCTTCTAAGCTATTAAGTGATGCTTCCGATTGTTTAAGATCATTACTTTGTTTAAGATCGTCAATCTCAGCAATCATATCACCTTGTTTAACTTCATCGCCAAGCTCAACATACAGTTTTTTTATCTGTCCTGAAACTTGCGCACCTACGCTAACTTGTTTAAAGGCACTTATGGTGCCATCAGCAAGCACCGTTTTCTCAACACTCCCTTTAGTGACTGGCGATGTAATATAATTGACCGCTTTTTCCACAGGGAAAAAAATGGCTTTTACTATATACAACAATACTAAAGCGGCAATCGCGATAACGATATATTTGAATCTTATGAATTTTGCCAATCTTTTCATCCTTTAATTTTTTGTTATTTTTTGAGCATTGTATCGTATTAATTCAATTTGCAATGATAAGCAAAGATAATAAATTGTAATTATTATGAAAATTTTTAACTATGCAAAATAGTAAAGATGTTATTGAATTAATAGAAAAAAAATGATTATTCTAGTAATATGTAACCGCTAAGCTGAATTTATACATATAATTAGATAAAAATTGTATTCTAAAAATTGCCTTTTTAAAGTGCATCTTAATTATTTATTGTATTGTTTTTAATCAATCTATTGGATAGATAATATCATGGTCTGGGGTTTAATAAATGTCATTTGAAAAACAACAATCCACTTTAGATAATGCCTTAACTTTGCTTGAAATAATTAGTCATTATTCATCAGGCATTTCTCTAGCTGAAATTGTCAAATTAAGTAGAATGGCAAAAACAACAGTATTTAGAATTTTAGATACTCTCAAAAAAAGGCAATATCTTAGTTATGATGCGAATACTGAAAAATATTCTTTAGACGTTAAAGCTTTTGAATTAGGTGTAAAGGGATTAATGAATATCTCTTTGGTTGGTATCTCAATCCCTTTTTTAAAAAAGCTAGCTTCAAAAATTAATGAAACGTGTTTTCTTGCCGTCTATCATGATGGCAGTGTTATTTATTTATATAAAGCTGAAGGTGAACTGGCTGTTAAAACCAATTCACACATAGGAAGCCGAATGCCTGTTTATTGTACAGGACTTGGCAAATCATTATTAGCTTACCAACCATTAGTCGAAATTAATAAAGTATTAAGTCGCCCTTTAGTTCAATTTACAGATAAAACCATTATTGATCGTGAAATGATTCATAATAGTTTAGCCAAAGTATGTATCGACGGTTATTCCATGGATGATGAAGAAGTGGAAGAAGGATTGTCTTGCATAGCAGTTCCAATTTTTATAAAACAAAATAAAGTTGTTGGCGCGATTAGTGTTGCCGGATCTTCTTTTCGAATTATACAGAAAAAAGAGTTGATTATTAACGAGTTAAAAAATATTTCATCATCAATTTCAATTGAACTAAAAAAGAAAAATTAATGTGATCGGTCGGTTGAATTAATGGCTGACTATTTTTATAAAGGTTTAAAATTATGATTCAAAAAGAAGCAACATCAGCAATTGATAAGGCTATTTCAGTTTTAGATGTGATTAGTAATTGCGCTGCAGGTGTGACAATTAATGAAATCATTGAAGCGACCAAACTAAACAAAATTATTATTAAGAAGATATTAAAAACATTACTTGATCGAGAATATGTTTTTTTTGATGAAAAATCAGATAAATATACATTAGGGTTCAAATCACTTGAACTAGGTATATCAGGTTTAGTAAATGTTAATATTGTTGATGTTGTTATTCCATTTATCAAATCACTTTCAAATACAATAAATGAAACCTGTTTTTTAGGGGTCTATAATAGCGGTAATGTTGTCTATTTATATAAGAGTGAAGGGAATAATGCTATTCACACCAGCTCCAATTTAGGTCATATGCGCCCAGCATACTGTACCGGATTAGGTCGAATATTACTTTCACATCAATCTCAACAAGAGATCGATAGGGTATTGCTTTCTCCATTATTAAAACATACTAAAAACACCATAACAGATACCCAAAAGCTTTATGATATTTTAGATGAAGTTCGCCGAGAAAATATTGCTTATGATTGGGAAGAGGTTGAAGAAGGACTTATTTGCGTAGCATCAGGTATTTTTAATTACAGCAATGATGTCGTTGCAGCATTAAGTATTACTGGTCCTAGCAATCGAATGCAAAACCAAATGAAAAAATGCGCCTCTTTATTAAAAGAGACGACTAATTCAATTTCTTCCAGATTAGGATATATTGCAACCAAATAACCTGATTAGGTGGTTTTCATTTTATTGTTAAAACGTTTATCGTTTAAATTAAGTTATTCATAGCTTCAAGAGGAATAATGGCTCCTCGATATTGAATAACGGTTCCCGCTAAATCGTGACCTTTTTGGATTGCATCTTCAATTGTTCCACCTTTTAATCGAACGGATAAATAACCGGCACTAAATGAATCACCGGCGGCAGTAGTATCAACGATTTTATCTTTAGTAATAACATTAGCTGGTACTTCTACACGTTCATTTAAAGTTTCGACTATACAGCTTTCACTTCCTCTTTTGATAATAATTTCAGAAACATTTAACTTTTTACTACGAATAATACTATCTTGATAGTGGGTATTGCCCCAAAGTAACTGTTCATCATCCTGCGTCAAAAATGCTATATCGGTATAAGAAAGAATTTTAGAATAAACATTTTGGGCATATTCCTGACTACGCCATAATCGAGGGCGATAGTTATTATCAAAAATCACTTTACCGCCATTGGCTTTAAATTTTTCTAATAACTCGATCAGTTTATCTATACTGTATTCATCTAAAATAGCAATACTAATTCCACTTAAGTAAATATAATCAAATGTGGTTATTTTTTCACAGATCTGTTCTGTTTGTTCCGTTTTTAACCAAAACTTTGCCGCAGCATCATTACGCCAATAATAGAATGATCGCTCACCATTACTATCAGTCATAATGGCGTACAATCCCGGTATTTTATTATCTAATTGTTGGATGAGATCGGTTTTGATGTTCTCTTTTTGCCATTGATCTAACATCTCTTGGCTAAATGGATCAATACCGAGCCCGGTGACATAATGAATAGAGGCTTGGTCATTGGGAAATAAACGGGACAAATAAACAGATGTATTTAAAGTATCACCACCAAAACTTCTAGTTGTTAAATTATCTTTAATTGAGAGTTCAATCATGCACTCTCCGATTACCGCGATATTTATACTCATCACTATTCCTTATCAGGTATTGTTGATAATCTAAATAACCAAATCAGGTGAAGTCATATGAACCTGTTTTAGTTATTGTTACAATTAGTTACAAGTCAATCTATAGCGACTTTAACAACCACTTTACGAATTTTTTCTGCTTTACCACCAACAATACACAGTGGTTTATGTACTTCTTTAGGATAAAAAATGACAAAATCCTTAGGTTGCATAACAAACATTGTCTCTTCTACTGGCGCTTTTACAAATGCAATATCCCCATTAATTAGTTTATCTTCAATTACCTCAGAATGAGGTGGAAGCGTAGATACTGCCATACCTTCTTGTCCAGACAATACAATTTGAATATCAATATATTTAGCATGATATTCATATTTACCTTCTTCTTGAGTTCTCGATAAGGTTTCTGAAACCATATAAAAAACATCATCACCATCAATGGTATAACGTCCATTTTCTGTATTATCATTGACCTCTTTTTTTACTGTTTCTATTGCATGTTTGAGTTTATTTGGTAAGTAAGGGATTAACTCAAGATGTTCAATATTGCCAATAATCATAATGTCCTCCTAGACATCTTAATTATTGGTGTTAACTGTTAACCAATAATTAAGATAAAATTAATTTAAAAAAACGACTATCTACCTAACCATCCACCATCAACAGCAATGGTAAAACCATTGATATAATCAGATGCACTAGAGGATAAGAATACTGCGGCACCACCCAAATCTTCAGGATTTCCCCATCGTCCGGCCGGAATCCGTTCTAGAATTTGACGATTACGCGTTTCATCGTTCATCAATGCTGTATTCATTTCGGTAGCAATATAACCAGGAGCGATACAATTGATGGTAATCCCCTTAGATGCCCATTCATTGGATAGTGATTTTGAAAAACCAGCCACTGCCGATTTAGCAGCTGTATAAGCTGGGATGGTATATCCGCCTTGGAACGCCAATAAAGAAGCAATATTGACTATTTTTCCGTAACCTTGTTCAATCATGTGTTTACCCACTTGTTGACACATAAAAAATACTGCATTCATATTAATATTAATGACGAGATCCCAATCATTTTTCGGAAAATCAACGGAAGGGTGACGACGCTGTATACCGGCATTATTGATTAAAATATCAATATGTTGGTATTTTTTAATAATATCTGAAATAAGATTTTCATATTTATCAAAGTTAGCTAGGTCAAATGTAATAGTTTCACAAGATACGTTATATTGTTTTATCGCTAACTCAGTTTGTTCATCACGAGCAACATCGATGATAATAATATTAGCGCCGGCATTAGCTAAGCTCATTGCTAGAGATTTACCTATTCCGCGAGAGGCTCCTGTCACAATGGCGTTTTTACCGGTTAAGTCAAAAGGGTTTTTATTTTTCATAATGGTATACCTTAAATTTATAAGCTTATTAATCAGAAAATTTAAATATTGTTTTAATTACGTTTTCACCGGTTAAAGCATTAGCAAATCCTTGTTTTGCTTCCTCTGGAGGCAATATGGTGAGTAATTTTTTATATGGAAAATCTTGTTGTATGAATTGGATTGCAGTTTCAAAATCCCTTGCTTCATACACTCTGGTACCAATGATGTTGAGTTCTTTAAACTCAATGTCGAGTAATTTAAATTCTGTCGGTTTTTTATATGAACCAACAATTTCAATCGTACCTTGAACTCTGACTAAATCAGTTAATTGCAAAGCAACAGAAGGGTGTGCGGCACAGTCATAAACAATATCAGCACCGACTTGGTTGGTTAATTTTAATACTGTATTTAATACATCATCTTCTTTTGGGTTGATCACCGTAAAACCGAGATCTTTAGCTAAATTAATGCGGAAATCATTGGTTTCAATAACAATCACTTGTTTGGCGCCAGCTAGTTTCAGCACGCTTGCTACACAAAGGCCAATTGTGCCAGCACCAAACACAACAACGCTATCACCTATCTTAAAAGGTGTTCTTGCTACAGCGTGAATACCTACCGCTAATGGTTCAACAAAAGCCCCCAAATCCATCGGAAAATCATTTGGTAAAACATGAATTTTACTTCTATCTACTTTCACATATTCAGCCATCCCCCCAGCGGTATCGATACCATAAAGTTTAAGTGTTTTACAGACATGACTATTACCTGATTCACAAGCAGAACATTTACCGCAAGAAATAAGTGGGCGCACACATACTTTAGTTCCAGTTGGTAATTGCTCATCGCCATTAACGACATAACCTGAAAATTCATGACCTAATACTAATGGTGCTTTGGCTCTAGGATGTACCCCTAAATAAATATTAAGATCAGAACCACAAATTCCCGCATGACTTACTTTTATTAATACTTCATTTTCATTAACTTCCGGTTCAACGGTTTGCTCACAAGCTACATCATTTGGACCTTTATAAATTATCGCTTTCATGTTTTATATCCTGTAATTGATAGATATTCTTATTTGTTTAAACAATAGAGTGGTTTTTCACCCTTTGCTAAGCGGATTGCTTCTTCAGCCGCTTTTCTTTTTAAATCTTGTTGAGATTGTTCTGAATACCAAGCAGCATGAGGCGTTGCAATGAAATTATCTAAGCTGAATAATTTTCTATCTGTTGGCGGTTCTTGCTTAAATACATCAAGCGCTGCACCAGCGATGGTATGATTTAATAATGCTTGATAAAGCGCTTCTTCATTTACAATGCCGCCTCTTGCGGTATTAACTAAATAGCAATTGCTTTTCATTTTTGAGAACTCTTTACTATCAATTAAGTTCTCGGTGCTCTTTGTTAATGGTAAATTAAGCGAAATAATATCTGAGTGGGCTAATAACTCATCTAAACTAACAAAGTCGATATAATCTGGAAGTTGCTCTTTTTTAGCTAACGGGTCAAAACCAATAACTTTTAATCCAATACCATGAAGTTTTTTGGCTAATGACAAGCCAATTCTTCCTAAACCAATAATGCCAGCAGTTTGTTCTTGTAATCGATAAATAGGAATAGCTTTTTCATAAGCCCAAATATTGCTTTTTGTATCTTTTATCAACAATGGTAACTTTCTGGCTAAAGCCATAATAAGAGCCAAGGCGTGATCAGCAACTTCATTTGTTCCATAATCAGGGACATTACAAACCGCTACGTTATTTTTGGTTGCTGACTCAATATCAATGGTATTAACACCAACACCATAACGGACAACACCTTTTAAATTTTTTAAAGAACTCAGTACGTTATCGGAAATAGTCGCATATTGTAAAATCAATGCATCTGCATCGTGACAAGCTCGGATAATATCTTCGGGTTGTGTGACGTTTAAAATTTCAAAATCCACACCCTCTTTAGTAAAAGTCTTTTTTTCAATGTCCATGGATTCATGGTCACAATCTGTAATATAAATCTTCATTCGTTTACCTCTATTAAATGGAATATCATTCCGAAATAATCATAATTAAGAATTTAAAAGAATGATATTTCATTTATTATTTATTGTGATCTGCGTCACATAAAATTTTAATCCATTATTAGCATCATAAATGCTAACTATTTGTTTATTTTGTTTTTATTTATATGTTTTATTGTTTGGTATTTTTTTACTATTTTTTCTATCGCTATCCTTTATAAACAATATTCAATCGGGGTTGTTAATTTAGTCAATTTATCAATGAAAAAAATAATATTAAAAAATAATAGGTTGATTTTTAATTGGTGATGTTTATCACAAAATTAAGAATCAAAATTGATTTTATTTTATTATTTTGTATATTCAAAAAAGGAATGATATTCCGAATATATAATTTTGCTTAAAGTCTTTTTTGCGTAAGTTAAATTAATTTATTTAAATCATATTGTTAATTTTTAGGAATGTATAAATGAAAATAAAAAAGTTTATTGATAAAGTCCCAGGAGGATTAATGTTAATTCCTCTTTTTCTTGGCGCCTTATGTAATACGGTTTTTCCTGGTGGAGGAAAATATTTAGGATCTTTTTCTAATGGATTAATTTCAGGAACAGTACCTATATTAGCCGTATGGTTTTTTTGTATGGGAGCTTCTATTGAGCTTAAAGCTACCGGCATGATGCTAAGAAAATCCGGTGTATTAGTCGTCACTAAAATCGCGACCGCATGGTTTGTAGCCCTTATTGCTGGTACTTTTTGGACCAATGGTTATATGGTAGAAGGTGGCATATTTGCTGGTTTCTCAATTCTTGCCTTAGTTGCTTCAATGGATATGACTAATGGTGGTTTATATGCTGCTTTGATGAATCAGTATGGTTCAAAAGAAGAAGCCGGTGCTTTTGTATTAATGTCTTTAGAATCCGGCCCTTTGATGACAATGGTCATTTTGGGGACTTCTGGCGTTGCTTCATTTGAACCAAGACTGTTTGTTGGTGCGGTATTACCTTTCTTAATTGGTTTTATGCTAGGTAATTTAGACTCTGATCTTCGAAAATTATTTGGTAACGCAGTACAGACATTAATTCCGTTCTTTGCTTTTGCACTAGGTAATAGCATAAAACTACAGGTTATTTTTGAAACAGGTTTAGCCGGAATCTTATTAGGCTTATTAGTTATAGTTATTACCGGTATTCCGCTTATCTTATCAGATAAATTTCTTGGTAAAGGAAATGGTACCGCGGGGGTTGCCGCCTCGAGTTCTGCCGGGGCCGCTGTGGCAACACCTTTATTGATTGCTGAAATGGTACCTGAATTTGCTCCAGTTGCTTCTGCGGCTACGGCAATGGTTGCCACGAGTGTGATTGTTACATCAGTTGTGGTACCGATTATCACTTCAATTTGGGCAAAAAAATTCAATCCAAATTTAATTAAAAATGATGAAGAGTTAATTCCTTCAACAAAAAGTGAATAAACAAAAGTAATTAAGGAGAAATAGTATGAAAAAAATTTTAAGTTTTATGTTAGTTATCGTGTTATCAATTGGTTATAGTCATGCCGCTACTCCAAATCAAAGCACGGTAGAACAAGCTGTAGAAACTATGCGATTAGCCATGCTCAGTGCCGATAAAGCACAGTTAGAAAATGTTGCATTACCTTCATTAACTTATGGCCATTCTAGTGCTGTTATTGAGAATAAAGCAGAATTTGTTGATGCAATAGTCAGTGGACGTTCTGGTTTTACCACGCTTGAATTTCAAGATCAAACCATCACCACTGAAGGTGATACCGCTATTGTTAGACACGTTTTTTCTGCTGATACCAACAATAGTGGTAAAATCGGTAAAGTAAAAATTGGTGTGATGTTAGTCTTCAAAAAAGTTGATAGTGATTGGAAACTACTTGCACGTCAAGCCTATAAACTTCCACAATAATAAATATCAATGAGCGTTACGATCTATATTTATTTGATTAGTAACGCTTATTTTGTGAAGTTTTAGAACTTGCCCCCCCCGCTCCTCAAAAAATCGTGGCAAAAATTTTGTCAATGTTCAATGTTCAATGTTAACGTAGATCCGTATTAGGATTTATTTAGTATTATGTTATTAACTAGGTTATTTACATATTTGGGTTATCAGCCATGTATAACACTTTGATAACACGAATATTACTTTAAAAACTTGACAGATTTACTATTTCATCACTTGCGTAACAACAAGGTCTGCATCTTATTTTTACCATGGTTGATAATACATATCGTTATAATTCACCATGGATTATATATCATTGCTATTCAGTGATGTCAGAGCGTAAAACAAATGAGGAACACTTGTATAATTGATAACCATTCCCGTTGAGATTTGAATTGAAATATTGGTGTCTTATAACTTAATGGTTTCTCGAACTAATATTTATCAGTTTAAGTAGATTTTATCAGACCTAGTTAAGTGAACGCTTTTTCATTATTAACCAATTATTTGCATGTGGTATCACAATTGTAATTAATATTTCTTCTATTCTGGTCATAGCCCTATATCCTTGTGTTGGTATAAAACTTTTATAATCATGATTAAGTAGTTAAAAACTATCTATATTTAATTGAATAAAAATACAATCAGCGCAACACCATAATACCTAATAGACACAATTGGTGGTGATAACATGCTTATTTATAAAGGAAAACTATATAGGGTTAATTGAATTTAAAGATTTAATAGCAGTAATTAATTGCGCAAAATAAAAAATTAAGAATGTTTTATGATACAAAGTTAACTATATCGGCAGTGATTACTGGCATAAAATTACAGGTATTTAATGTCACAAAATTATTTGAATCAAAAATAGTAATTCTTTTGCCAATTATCCTAATATTGAACTGAATTAAGTCATGAATTAATAAATTGAATATTCAATTTACCCATTCATTGATATAAGAAATTAAGCGATGATGATATTTTCTAGATTGAAAACAACATTATGAAGATATTTGCTTCGAAATTTATCAAACCTGACGATATTTGAGAAATACTTAAACTTTTTTCATATAAAAGCAATATTCATATAAAAGCTATATGCAAAATTAACTATTCAAAAGCAATGTTGAACGTGGGTTAATTAACCTAAAAGTTATAAAGCAATCAATAATAATGAATATCTATCATAACTATACATTAACAGTTGTTTCAAACAAAATATACAATACAATATAATATAACTACAACAGCATTATTCACGTTTCAACTAAATGCGATCAAGAAAATGACAGTGATGTACTTGATCTTATTTTTGAAAAAGATCGATTGGACGATTATTCAATCACGTAAGCTGATTAGTGTAATGTTCAGCTAAGATCAAAAATAAGAGTAGAAAAATAGGAATATAGGAGCTATCGGTTCACACTAAAGTAGTAAATATATCGACGCTTCACAAGCGGGAATAAATATTTAATGTTTGATGCTAGCCTTATGCAGTATATTACTAACATCCGCTTGCCTCTGTTGAGGACTTTTTAACAAAAATTGAGGAATGGATAATGGATCTTTATGAGATATTGGAACAACACAAGATTTGGGTTGAGACTTTGGGTCAAGAGGGTATAAAAGCCAACTTTTACGAAGCCGATTTGCGTGGTGCCAATTTGTTCTGTGCCGACTTACGAGAAGCCGATTTGCGAAGTGCTGACTTGAGCAATGCCCGCTTGTGCGGTGCCAACTTAAATGGTGCCCGTTTGTGCGGTGCTAACTTGCGCAATGCTGATCTGCGTGATAGCAATTTGTATGATGCCGACTTACGTGGCGCCAATTTGCTCGGTGCCAATTTGCGTGATGCTGATTTACCGGAATCAACATTCATAATACAGGGTGAAAAATATTTTATTTCAATAGTTAACGGAGATTGTGTCAACGTGGGTAATCAGTCTTATTCAGTTAATCAATGGCGTCAATTTAACCGACAAACTATTGAGGAGATAAATGGTAAAAAATTACTCAAATTTTACCCTCGCTTATTGGATATTATTGATTTTTATTGTGGAAAAGGTGATCGTCCTCAATGGCTTAAAGAACAAAACTGTGTTGAGTAATACCGTTATAGAGTAAATGCCGATTGCACTAGCTAAAAAGTAGGTTTTGCAATAAATTTCATTCTGAATATTTTGATGAATAGAATGAGTCTAAAAAATAATAAGGTGGAATTTGATATTAAATACCGTATAAAGCCAATGTTTATATTAAGTTATGGCGTAAAATCAATAAAAAGTGGCGGTATGTTGCTTTGCATAAAGAGGTAACCATCTTCTTTCATGATTGCCAACTAAGAAAGCGACATTATTCAATTTTCAACTAAATATATTCAAAAAAATGGTAGTAATGTATTTAATCCTATTTTTGAATAAAACCAACTTTGACTATTATTCAATAGAGTGAGCTGATCAGTGTAAAGTTCAACTACGATCTAATATAGGCGTAGAAAACTAGGCAGAAAGGCGCTATCGGCTCATAATAAAGTAGTAAATATACCGAAACTTCACAAGTGGCAATAGCTTTTTAAGGTCTAGTATCAGCCTTATGCAGTGTATTACTAACATCCGCTTGTCTCTGTTGAGGTTTTTTTATAAAAATTGAGGAATAGATAATGAATATTAATCATATATTGGAACAACACGAGATTTGGCTTGAAACCTTTTGTCAAAAGGGGAGTAGAGCTAACCTTTGCGGTGCCAATTTGCGCGGTGTAGACTTGAGGGGTACCAACTTGCGCAGTGCCGATTTGCGTGATGCTGATTTATGCGCAGCCGATCTGTCTAATGCCAACTTGTTCGGTGCCAACTTACCTGGTGCCAATTTGAGCGTAGCTAACTTGGGGGGGACTAGATTGTCTAATGCTAACTTGAGTGGAGCTAATTTGAGCGGTGCCAATTTGTGCTGTGCCAACTTGAGTGATACCGACTTGTCTGGTGCTAACTTGAGTGGTAGCGACTTGAGTGCAGCTAGCTTGCGAGGTGCCAACTTGTGTGGTGCCAATTTGCGTAATGCCGACTTGTTCAATGTTGACCTCAGCGGTGCCAATTTGAGCGGTGCTGACTTGAGCGAAGCTAACTTGAATGGGACCAACTTGCCCGAAGGCAATTCGTGTAGTTCCGAGAATGTTTAATGTTGACTAGAGCGGTGCTAAAACAATTTATATTTATTGGAATCGACATCCTTAGTAGCATTGAACGATGATGAAGAGCATTTAATGCCTAATTGCACTAGTAAAAAATTGGCGGCTCTCTGTTAGATTTTATTCTGAATATCTTGATGAATGAAAAAAGTCTAAAAATAATAAACTAGATTTTGATATTAGATATCGTATAAGGCTAACAACAATATCTTACCTATTTGGGGTAAGTTATGGCGTAGAATCGATAAAAAGTAGCGATATGTTGTTATGGATAAAGACTGAATAATCTTCTTTCATGATTACCAACTAAGATAGCAACATTATGCAAGTGCCAGATAAATACGGTCAAGAAAGTGATAGTTATGTATTTGAACTTATTTTTAAATAGGAAAATTTATTGATTATCAATACGATGAGCTAACTAGTTTAATGTTCAAGTACGTTTTAAAATAAGAATAGAAAAATATGAAAACGGCTGCTATTGGCTCATAACACAGTAGTAAAAATATGGACGCTTCACAAGCAGGTATAGAGTTTTTAAGGCTTGGTGCTTGCCTTGCGCAGTTTATTTCTAACATATGCTTGCCTCTTTTGAGGGCTTTTACTGAATTTGAGGAATGGATAATGAATATTAATGAAATATTGGAACAACACCAAATCTGGCTAGAGACTTTTTGTCAAAAGGGAGTTAGAGCCAACTTTTGCGATGCTAACTTGCGTGGTGCCGATTTGAGCAATGCCAACTTGCGCAGTGCCGACTTTCGCGGTGCCGATTTGCACGGTGCCAATTTGTGCAATGCTGACTTGTTCGGTGCCAACTTACCTATTGCCGATTTGAGCGAAGCCAATTTGCACGGTGCCAACTTGCAACATGCTGACATGTCACGAACCTACATGAGTGGTGCCGACTTAAGTGATACCAACTTGCGCAGTGTCAACTTTTGTGATGCTGACTTGCATGATGCTAACTTGAGCAATGCTGATTTGCGTGATGCCAAATTGAACCAAACTGACTTAAGTGGTGTCAATTTGTGCGGTGCTAAGTTACGTGATGTAGAGTTGTGTGAAGCAAATTTAAGTTATGCTGACTTGTCCGGCACCAATTTGAGCTATACCAACATGTTAGCTGTTAATTTGAACGGTGCTGACTTGTGCCAAGCCAATTTACGTCGTGCAAATTTGGAAGGTAGCAATTTTATTGGTGCCAATCTGCAAGGTGCCGATTTGTCCGATGCCAACTTGTTTAATGCTTGCTTGTGCGGTGCTAACTTGAGTAGTGCCAGCTTGTGCGGTACTGATTTTCGTGGTGCCAACTTGTCTAATGCTGACTTGAGTGATAGCAACTTGTACGATGTCGACTTGCGCGATGCCAATTTGTGGGATGCTGAATTACCGGAATCAACATTCATAATACAGGGTGAAAAATATTTTATTTCAATAGTTAATGGGAATTGTGTCAGAACGGGTTATCGGTCCCATTCAGTCGATCAGTGGCGACAATTTAGCCAACAAACTGTTGAGGAAATAGATGGTGAAGAATTGCTCGAATTTTATCCTCGATTATTGGATATTATTGATTTTTATTGTGGAAAAGGTGATCGCCCTGAATGGCTTAAGGAACAAAATAATGACAAATAATGCTATTTAGAGTAAGAACCGATTACATTAGCTAAAAAGGGCAACGGTTAAATTTTATTCTGAATATCTTGTTGGATGGTAAGAGTCTAAAAATAATAAGATAGATTTTGATATTTAATTCTATCTAAAGCCAATGTTTATATCTATTTATGGCGTAGAATCAATAAAAAGTGGCAATATGTTGCAATCGATAAAAACAGAATAATCTTCTTTTATAATTGCTGACATAGGAAAACCACAATAATGCATTTAATCCTGTTATTGAAATAGGTCGATTTAATTAATGTTCAATAAAATGAGTTGACTAGCTTAATGTTTAAGTCCGATCTAAAAATATACAGTAGAAAAGATGAATTAGTGAGAGCTATCGACTCATACTAAAGTAGTAAATATATGGACGCATCACAAGCAGGAGTAGATTTTTATAAGGCATAGCGCTTGCCTTAAGCTGTTTAATTCTAACATCCGCTTGCCTCTTTTGGTCGTTTTTTACTGAAATTGAGGAATGGATAATGAATATCAATGAAATATTAGAACAACACCAGATTTGGCTTGAGACCTCTGGTAAAGAGGGAATTCGAGCCAACTTGCATGGTATCGACTTGAGTCATGCCAACTTACGCAATGCTGACTTGTCCGGAGCCGACTTGCGTAATACTAACTTGCTTAATACTAACTTGCGTAATGTTAATTTGCGCGATGCCAACTTAAACGGTGCTAATTTATGGGGGGCTTACTTGCCCTACGCCAATTTGCGCCGAGCCGATTTGCGCGATACCAATTTAAACGGAGCCAACTTGAGCGGTACCAACTTGTGCAATATCAACTTGAGCAATGCTAACTTATGCGGTGCTGATTTAAGCTATGCCAACTTACGTTGTTCTGACTTGAACGGTGCCAACATGCGCCATGTCGACTTGCACGAAGCCAACTTGTTCAGCGCCAATTTAAATAGTGTTAATTTATGCGGTTCCATTTTACAGGTCGCCAATTTGCGCAATGCTGACTTGTGCAATGCCAACTTGAGCGAAACCAACTTGTTTAGTGCCAATTTGCTAAATGCCAAATTACGTGGTACCAATTTGTGTGATGCCGACTTAAGGGAAACCAATTTGAGCGGTGCCAACTTGTGCGAAGCCAATTTGCGTGGTGTTAATTTGTGCAGCTCCGATTTACGTGGTGCTAACTTACGCAATGCTGACTTAAGCGGTGCCAACTTGAACAATGTCAACTTGTGCTGTGCCAACTTGAGCCGTGCCAACTTGAGCAATGTCGATTTGTACTTTGCCAATTTGAATGGTACCGACTTAAGCTACGCCAACTTGCGAGGTGCCAACTTGCGTAGCGCCGACTTGAGCAATACCGACTTACACGATGTTGACTTACGCGATACTGACTTGTGGGATGCTGATTTACCATTATCAACCTTTATAATAAAGGGTGAAAAATATTTTATTTCAATAGTAAACGGAGATTGTGTTAGAGCCGGCTCTTGGTCTTATACGGTTAATCAATGGCGGCAATTTAACCAACAAACTATTGAGGAAATAGGTGGCAAAAAATTACTAAAATTTTACCCTCGCTTATTAGATATTATTGATTTTTATTGTGAAAAAGCTGGTCGCCCCGAGTGGCTACAAGAACAAAACAATGACGAATAAAGCTGCTAGAGAATCATTACCGTTAGCCAATTAGAGTGTTGTATGGCAAACAAACACATGAACGCAATTTTTTGTAAATAAATAAGTGAAGACACAAAAATCACCTAGCATAAAGCTCATTAAGTAAGCGAAGAACATCAATTTAAAAATTTTTTAACCAATAATACTGCTTAGTGTTAGTTTTTTTGAAGAATGATAACGGTATTTTGTCCATGCCATAAATGGTTACAACATTACTTTGCATATAAAAAGATAAAAGTATCACCGATTGCTTCTTTAATTTAATAAAGGCTAGTGATGAAAAATTAATACCGCAAAACGAAGATGAAGATCATTTAGTACAGATTGCCCGAACTAAAAGAGAAAGTAATCGGATAAATCGTATCTTAAATATTTTGAGGAATGGAGAGAGCCTAAAATAACAAGGTAGATTTTGCTATCAAATAATGTATAAAGCTAACAATACCTGTTTCTCATAAGTATGACATAGTATCAATAATAAGTATTAGTATATTGCAATGGATAAAGATGGAACAATCTTCTTTTATGATTGCCAACCAAAAAAGCAATATTATTCAATTTTCAACTAAATACGATCAAGAATGTGACAAAATGTATCTAATCTTATTTTTAAAAAAGACCGGCTTGACTATTATTCAATAAAATGAGCTAACTATTTTAATGTTCAATTACGATCTTAAATAAGAGTAAGGTACTATGAAAAAGGGGACTATCGACACATAATAAAGTAGTAAATATATGGACGATTGATGAGCAGGATTAAAGTTATCAAGACTAGTGATTAGCTATCTTTTGATGGCTTTAAAAATAATGTGGAATGGATAATGAATATCAATAACCTATTGAAACAACACCAAATTTGGCTTGAAACTTTTCATCAATGGGGATGTAGAGCCAACTTAAGCGATGTTGACTTGCGTGGTGCCGATTTGTACGAAGCCAACTTGCGCTTTGCCAACTTGTCCGATGCTGACTTACGCAATGCTGATTTGCGTAGTGCCGACTTGTGCAATGCTAATCTGTGTGGTGCTGACATGGTCGAAGCCAACTTAGTTAATACTCGCTTGTGCAGAGCTAACTTGCGCGATGTCAACTTGAGCCGAGCAAATTTGCATGGTGCCAATTTATTCAGTACTAACTTATTCGATGCTAACTTGTCAGATGCCAACTTGCTTAGTGCCGACTTGCACGGTTGCGACTTATGTAATGCCGACTTATTTAAAGCCCGGTTGCGTGGTGCCAATTTGCGCGATGCAGACTTGCGACGTACTAACTTGCGTGAAGCCAATTTGCATGGTGCCAACTTGCGAGGTATTGATTTACGCGAAGCCAACTTATGTGGTGCTGATTTGAGCAATGCCAACTTGTTCAAGGCTAACTTGAGCGGTGCCAATTTACGTGGTGTCAACTTGTATGGTGCCAACTTGCGAGATACAAGCTTACGCGGTGCCGATCTAAGTGATGCCGACTTGTGCGGTGCCAATTTTTGTAATACCAATTTGTTTGCTATTAGCTTGCGCGGTGCTAAGGTAATGCAGCTTTACCAGAAATATAGTTGAACAATGGCAACATGTTTCCGTTGATTATGTATTATCCAATGTATATTTTTCCATTATACAGTTAGCCAACTAGCTATGATTTTAGGTAAGTTGATTAGATGATTTTACCCGACAAAAAAGAGTAATTGAGTTTAGCTTAGCTAAAAATGAATTGTAGCTATAATTTAATTTTCGACGCTAATTATAGTTAACTGTAGCGGAGATGAAATATCATTAAGTAACGTTGTTATTGTCTGTGTTATTTTTAATTTTTCTTATTAACTGCATTGTATTATTTCATCAACTGATCAACCGTTTAGCTTGATGTTTTAGAAGTGTGCGCTCAAAAATCGCGGTTATTAACGTCTATTTTTTATGGTTTGATTTCTTTGTACTTAACTATTTATAAAACGGTATACAGTCCTCAATTATGTTTACTAACCTATCTCAGTAACCCAAACTAAAAACTTTTATATTGCTAAATGTAATTGATCTAGTTATTGTTGCTTGTGGAGAAATATTTATCTGAAATAACTCAATTAATAAGTTTGATTATTGTATCTTTTCTGATTTACGCTTAATGTTATGGACGGTTGATTTATGTGCAAAACTTAATGAAACGGTATAGACTTCCTAACTATTACCCTCATATCTCAATAACTGACTAAATAAGCATTACCTACAAAATATAAAAGGACAATTGGTATCGTTGTTGTTGGTCGTGAGTATTATCGCTTTCTCTTACTTATTAAATTCAATGAATAAATAATTTTCTTTTTCGTATTTTGAGCGCTGTAGTTTATTCATGTATAATAGTGCCGTTTTTACGGTAGTAACGCAGATTGGCGTGTATGCTAGTGTAAAGTAGTTTACATTCTGACTGTTTACTGAAGCAATTAAATATTCATCAGACTGATGCTTATAAGCTTTTGCGTTAAGCATTAGCTATGACCAACTCTTTCATTTTTAAACAAAACAAGTCAGTATTACACTTGCAGATTTACACCCTAACAATAATGGTGTGTGATACTGTTTTGCGTTATTAGAATGAGTTGCTCCTTATTTTATTTTTGGTAAAAAAGATAATAATTTTGTGATAGTGTGGAATGCAAAAATGATTATAACTACCTGTTTTTATTTTTTAAAATGGATAACGCATTGATATGGCTTTAATTATAACAGAACGCTGTATTAATTGTGATATGTGTGAACCAGAGTGTCCAAATGAGGCCATCTCGATGGGGTTTGATACATATGAAATTGATCCCAATAAATGCACCGAATGCGTAGGTTATTATGATCATTCAACTTGTCAACGCGTTTGTCCGATTCAAAATGCGATTATTGCAGATCCAGACCATGTGGAAAGCCAAGAAGAGTTATTGGAAAAATTTAAGCAACTGACCCATTCTTCTTAGTCTGTTGTTTTAACTTCTATGCGTAACTCTTTAGGAATTTCGAAAGTAATATTTTCAGAAATACCCTCGGTTTCAATCATCGATGTACAACCTAAACTTTTTAGATGATCAATAACTTGTTTGACTAAAATGTCTGGGGCAGATGCACCAGCGGTTACGCCAATCCGTCGAGCATTGGCCAACCATTCTAGGTTAATGTCAGAGGCGTAATCGATTAAGTAGGCATTTTTGCTGTTGCGCCGTGCAAGTTCAGCCAATCGGTTTGAGTTTGATGAATTTTTAGAACCTACGACTAAAACAATATCGGCTTGTGAAGATAACTGTTTAACCGCTTGTTGACGGTTGGTGGTTGCGTAACAGATATCGTTTTTACGGGGACTACGAATATTGGGAAATCGATTTTTTAATGCTTCAATAATCTCTGCCGTATCATCAACCGATAAGGTGGTTTGTGTGGTAAAACAGAGATGATTATCATTTTTGACCTGTAATTTTTCTACATCTTCAATCGATTCAACTAAATAAATGCCACCAGCAGGGTTACTGTATTGTCCCATTGTGCCATCAACTTCAATGTGACCGGCATGACCAATAAGAATAACTTCTTCACCTCGATAGCTCGCTCTGGCGACTTCCATATGAACTTTGGTTACTAATGGACATGTTGCATCAAATATGCGTAGTTGACGGCGTTTTGCTTCATCACGAACCGCTTTAGATACACCATGAGCGGAAAATATAAGGATACTATCATCCGGTACCTCATGGATCTCTTCAATAAATATTGCACCTAGTTCTTTAAGGCGATTAACTACGTAGCGGTTATGTACAACTTCGTGGCGAACATAAACCGGAGCACCAAAAAGTTCCAGTGCGCGTTCGACGATAGTTATAGCTCGATCAACGCCGGCACAAAAGCCGCGAGGATTAGCTAATATAATCTGCATGTTAGGCGGTCTTTTTGGGTTTTGCATAATTGCCTAGGATGAATAATCCAATACCTAAACAAATTGCACAATCGGCAATATTAAAAGTTGGATAATGCCAATCACCAAAATTGACATCTAGAAAATCGACCACAAAGCCATGATAAAGCCGATCAAACAAGTTTCCTAAAGCGCCACCTAAAATCAGCGCTAATGAAATGTTTTCTAATTTTTGTTGCCGATTATTGCGATATAGCATATAGATAATCACTACACTGACAACAAATGCCACTGCGGCAAGTATCCAACGTTGACCCTCAAAAATGCTGAAAGCCGCCCCAATATTGTGTACATAGGTGATCGAAAAGAAGGGCAAAAGATTTACTGATTCATATAAGAAAAAGTGGTTAAGAATCCAAAATTTACTTGCGATATCTATCACAAAAACGACTACCGCAAATAAAAACCAGTAAAGTCCGGTATCTTTTTTCATATAGTTCTCATTATAATAATGCCGCCGACAATCGTCGGCGGTAAGTATACTTAATTGCTATAAGATTATGTTTATAGCCCGGTTTATTTTTTTATCACTTAGGCAAAATGTCTAATTTCACCATTACCATGGATATTCTCTTCACAGCGTTTACATAAGTGAGTAGTTGGGTTGTTATCAACGGTATAGTGCCAACAGCGAGGGCATTTATCACCTTGGGCTTTAACAAGCTCAATTTTTAGACCTTGAATATCGCTTGTTACAGCTTGTTGTGGCGCGTTTTCTAAAGGCTTCACACTTGCTTGCGAAGTCAGTAATACGAACCGTAATTCGTTTTCTAATTTAGCAAGTGCTGTCGCAATTTCGCTATTGGCATAAAGAGTAACAGCTGCTTCAAGCGATCCACCAATAACTTTATCATTACGGCCTTGTTCTAAGACTTTATTGACTTCACTACGGATAGTTAAGATCTGAGCCCAATAAGCACTGTTCAATGTTTCACTTTCCGCTAAGGTAAAGAGTGAGTTATACCATTCATCTTCAAACACAAATTCAGATTTTTCACCAGCAGGTAGATATTGCCAAATTTCATCAGCGGTAAATGATAAAATTGGTGCAATCCAACGAACCATCGCTTGAGCGATATGATATAACGCTGTTTGACAGCTATGGCGCGCAATACTATCGCTTTTCGCCGTATATTGTCGATCTTTGATAATATCTAAATAGAATGACCCCATTTCAATTGAGCAAAATTGCATAATACGTTGTACAACTTTGTGGAAATCATAGTTTTCATAAGCCTGAATGATCTGTTCTTGAGCCTCTTTTGCCACACTGACAGCCCAGCGATCAAGTACTACCATATCTTCTGGTTTAACCATATCTTTAGCTGGATCAAAGCCATTTAAGTTAGCCAGTAAGAAACGGGCGGTATTACGAATACGACGATAACTATCGGCGGCACGTTTAATGATTTCATCTGAATAACTCATTTCGCCTGAATAGTCAGTCGAAGCAATCCATAAACGTAAAATATCTGCCCCAAGTTTGTTCATCACTTCTTGTGGCGTCACGATATTACCGAGTGATTTAGACATTTTACGACCTTGTCCATCAACCACAAAACCATGAGTTAATACTTGTTTATAAGGCGCTTTGTTATCAATCGCCGTTGATAACATTAATGAAGACATAAACCAACCACGGTGTTGATCTGAACCTTCTAAGTACATATCGGCTTCGTGGCCAGCAAATTCAGGACGCACGCCGACAACAGAGTAGAAGGTTGAACCTGAATCAAACCATACATCTAGCGTATCTGGTACTTTGCGATAGTCATCAGCATCAGGGCCTAATAGATCTTTAATATCGGCATCCCACCATGCTTGAATACCGTTTTGCTCCACCAATTTCGCCACTTTTTCGACTAACTGTAATGTGTCTGGATGTAACTCTTCAGTCTCTTTGTGTACAAATAGCGTCATTGGTACGCCCCAAGTACGTTGACGTGAGATACACCAATCCGGACGGTTAGCTACCATGGTTTCAATTCGCGCTTGACCCCAATCAGGGATCCAACGAACTTGTTTAATCTCTTTTAGCGATTGAGCACGTAAACCTTGTTTATCCATGCTGATAAACCATTGTGGCGTTGCACGATAAATTACCGGTGTTTTATGTCGCCAACAGCATGGGTAGCTATGTTCGATATTTTCAAAGTGTAGTAATGCATTGTGTTCTTTTAATAATTCAATGACTACTTTATTGGCTTTAAAAACAAATAAACCATCTAAACCAGCGCCAGTTCCCGGTAAGTAACAACCATTGCCACCAACAGGATTAGCGACTTCAAGATCATATTTTTGACCAACGATAAAGTCTTCTGCACCGTGACCTGGAGCGGTATGCACTGCACCAGTACCGGCATCAACCGTAACATGTTCACCAAGTACAATTGGCTCATCAAAATCGAGGAACGGATGTTTGAATCGCAATAATTCAAGCGCATCACCTTGGCAAGCGCCTAAAATTTTCCAATCAGTGATTTCAGCGCGCTTCATTACTGATTCAACTAAATCAGCAGCTAAGATTAAGCACTCTTTATCATTGATTTGGACTAGTTGATATTCTACTGTTGCATTAAGTGCAATTCCTCGGCTAGCTGGAAGTGTCCATGGTGTAGTGGTCCAGATAACGGCATAAATGGTTAAATCGGTATTGATACCAAATTTACTCGCTACCGCTTGATTGTCGGTGGCTTGGAATTTGACATCAATTGCCGGTGATGATTTATCATAATATTCAACTTCGGCTTCAGCTAACGCTGACATACAATCGGTACACCAATAAACTGGTTTAGCACCTTTGACTAAATGGCCATTTTCGATCACTCTACCTAAAGCCCGAATAATATTCGCCTCAGTATCATAGTTCATTGTACGATATGGGTTTTGCCAATCGCCAAGTACCCCCATACGAATAAAATCAGCTTTTTGTAGTTCAACTTGTGAAGCAGCGTAATCACGACAAATCTGGCGAAACTCGGCCGGTGTTACTTTTACGCCAGGTTTACCAACTTGTTCTTCAACTTTTTGCTCAATCGGCAAACCATGACAATCCCATCCTGGAATATACGGGGAGTCATAACCACTCAAGCCTTTTGATTTGATAATAATATCTTTAATTATTTTATTAACGGCATGACCAATATGAAGTTTTCCGTTTGCATAAGGAGGGCCATCATGCAAAATAAAGGTTTTTTTGCCTTTTTTCACTTGACGGATTTTGCGATAAAGTTCTTTATCGTACCAATTTTGCAACATTGCCGGTTCACGTTTAGCAAGATCGCCTCGCATAGGGAATCCGGTTTCCGGTAAATTCAATGTATTTTTATAGTCTGTCATGCTAATTTATTCCAGTTAATTTTGTTGATACTACTTTTTAATTGGTTAATTTTGCACTGATCTGTTGCGCAGTGCAAACATCTTGTGCAATTTGTTGTTGTAAATCGGTTAGCGAATCAAATTTTTTCTCATCGCGTAATTTACGAACAAAGGTAACGTCTAAATATTGTCCATAAATATCACCTGAAAAGTCAAATAGATTCACCTCTAAAATCGCTTTTTTGCCTTGAATAGTTGGTCTGATACCGATATTGGCAATACCATGATAATGTTGATCATCACAACAATTCCTGACTTTAACCAAATAGACGCCTTGCAAAGCTGGTTTACTGCGATTTAAATGAATATTGGCTGTCGGGAAACCTAATTGTCTTGCTAACGCATTGCCATGAACCACCTTGCCTTGAATAGTGTAATGGCGACCTAAAAGGCAATGCGCTAATTTAAAATCACTATTAAATAAAGCTTCACGAACCGCGGTGCTGCTGACCCTTAAAGTGTTGTATACAAACGTTGGCATACTTTCTACGGCAAATTGATTATTATGCGTATACTGTTGTAAAAGGGTGATATCACCTTTACGTTCATGGCCAAACCGGAAGTCATCACCAATAACAATATATTTAGCTTGTAATTGGTTTATCAACCAATCTTGAATAAAATTTGCGGCTGACATATTGGCAAAGGTTTGGGTAAATGGAACCGCGATAATATAGTCAATACCGAGTTTTTCAATTAACTGCACTTTTTCTTTAAATGACGTTAATCTTGCCGGAGCATTTTGTTTGCTAAAAAACTCTAAGGGTTGAGGTTCAAATAACATAACCACTGTTGGCAAGTTTAATTTCTTACCTTGTTCTATTAAATGGTTAATTAATTGTTGGTGTCCTAAATGCACGCCATCAAAGTTGCCCAATGTAAGTACACATTGAGAAAATTGATTGTTTAAATTAGCTATACCGCGGATTATCTTCATGAAAGCGTGTTATTAATTATGATGTTTTAACTTAAATAGTTGTGGATTATACCAATCTTTCGGAAAGATGCACCTAATATCAGTAGGGTTTTAAATAAGCAATATTTTGTGATAAAAAATTCAAACGCTTGATGTGGATACCAAGCGTTTGGGGTATTTTACTACTGTATATTTTTAATAATTTTTATTAATAGTGTTTTAGTGCTCTTAAAAATTCTTGTCGAGTACTAGGATTCGTTTTAAATCCCCCACCTAATGCGGTAGTAGTGGTTAAACTATTGGAATCTTTAATACCACGAGCTTTCACACAATAATGGGTAGCGTCAATTGAAACGGCAACATTGACTGTGCCTAATAATGTTTGCAAGGCAACTAAAATTTGTTGGGTTAATCTTTCTTGTACTTGCGGACGCTGGGAGAAAAATTCAACAATCCGATTGATTTTCGATAGACCGATCACTTTATCTTTGGGAATATAAGAAACGGTAGCTTTTCCGTCGATGGTGACAAAATGGTGTTCACAAACGCTGGTTAAAGTAATATCCCGAACGGTAATCATTTCATCAACCTGCATTTTGTTTTCAATCAGGGTGATTTTGGGAAAGTTATGATAGTTAAGTCCGGAAAAGATCTCATCAACATACATTTTGGCAACGCGGTGTGGCGTTTCGCTAAGGCTATCATCACTCAAATCTAGCTCCATGAGTTTCATGATTTCGCGAAAATGTTCTTCAATTTTGGTTTTCCGTTCGTTACTGTCCATAGGTAAACGACATGATGGGGTTTCAAGATTTTTAGCTGCAAGTGCTTTTTTGACTTCTTGAGCAGCGAGACTTAATTCTGTCATTTATTCAATACTCAGACGAAAATAGATATCACATTATATATTACAGATATAGCGATATACAGTATTTTTAACCAATCAATTGAGGATAAAGCGCCGCGACATTCAAATATTTTTGCACTATATTATCGTGGTTCACAAGAATATTGCTACTAATTAGGTTATACTGATAATAATCGTATAAAATAACATTTGGGTAACTATTAATGCCAAATAATACGCCAATTATTTTAATTGATGGCTCTTCTTATCTTTATCGAGCTTTTTTTGCTTGTCCTCCTTTAACTAATGCCAAAGGTGAACCAACTGGGGCTATTTTTGGGGTGATCAATATGATTCGTAGTTTGATGAATCAATATAACCCTACTCATATTGCAGTAGTTTTTGACGCCAAAGGTGGATCATTTCGAAATGAAATTTATAGCGAATATAAAGCAACACGTGACGAAATGCCTGAGAATTTACGCCCACAAGTTGAACCAATTCACACTATTTTAAAAGCAATGGGGTTACCTTTGCTTTGCGTAGATGGTGTTGAAGCTGATGATGTAATAGGAACTTTAGCCAGACAAGCTGAAAAAGAAAATCTCGAGGTACTTATTAGTACCGGGGATAAAGATATGGCGCAATTAGTGAGTGATAAAGTTACACTGATTAATACCATGAATAATACAGTGCTTGATCCGCAAGGTGTTATCGATAAATTTGGGGTACCACCTGAAAAAATTATCGATTATTTAGCATTAAGAGGCGACAATTCCGATAATATACCAGGTGTAGCAGGGATTGGAGAAAAAACAGCACAGGCTTTATTAACAGCTTTTGATAGTGTAAAAGATATTTATGACCATTTAGATGATATTGAAAAATTATCGATTCGAGGTGCTAAATCATTAAAGCAAAAATTAATAGACAATCAAAAAGATGCTGAGCTTTCTTATTTATTAGCTACCATTAAAACCGATGTGGCATTAGATTTTACTAATGAACAACTACTTGTTACAGATCTTGATGTAAATAAGTTAGTCGAATTATTTGCTTATTATGGTTTTCATCGTTGGCAAAAAGAATTAATAGCGGGTAATTTTTTAAAACAACAAAAACTAACGGCTACTGATATTAATAATCTGTCGTTATTCTCACAGGAGAGCGATACCGTTAAAGATAAGATTGACACCGATTATCAATGCATCTTAACCCATGAGCAGTTAGATGATTGGCTCGCTAAATTAACTAACTGTCAGCAGTTTGCCTTTGATACTGAAACGGATAATGTTGATCATATTCATGCTAAATTGGTTGGCATATCGCTAAGTGTTACACCTCATCAAGCTGCTTATATTCCTATTAATCACCAATATCTTGGTGTGCCAGATCAATTACCATTAAATGAGGTATTAACTAAATTAAAACCAATATTAGAAAATCCTAAAATTAAAAAAATCGCGCAAAATGCCAAATTTGATTATAGTGTGTTAGCTAATTATGGTATCCATGTGCAAGGTATTGCTTATGACACCATGTTAGAGTCTTACGTGCTAAACAGTACTGAACGACACGATATGGATAGTATGGCAAATCGTTATTTGCATCTTAAAACTATTACCTATAATGAATTAACCAAGGTGGATAAAAAACAGGTCACCATCGATGCTATTGAGGTTGAAAAAACCACGCAATATGCCGCTGAAGATGCCGATGTTACTCTGCAACTTCATCAGAAACTATGGCCAGAACTGGAAAAAGACCAAAAACTCACCAAGTTATTTACCGATATTGAAATGCCACTGGCGATTGTGTTGGCTGATATGGAAAGAACTGGGGTGTTAATTGACCCTAAACAGTTAAATGAGTATTCCACAGAATTAAATAAAAAAATGCTAGAAATAGAAACTGAATTGCAATTTCTAGCGGGTGAAAAATTTAATCCTTCTTCACCAAAACAGATTCAAGCTATTTTATTTGAAAAACACCAACTACCCGTATTAAAAAAGACCCCAAAAGGTGATCCATCAACGAGTGAAGATGTGCTCAGTGAGCTTGCTGAGCAATATGTTTTACCACGTAAAATTTTGCTTTATCGTAGCTTAGCAAAACTGAAAAATACTTATACTGATAAATTACCTTTGATGATAAGTCCAATCGACCACCGAATTCATACCAATTACAACCAAATTGGTACGGTAACAGGACGACTGTCATCAAATGATCCAAATTTACAAAATATTCCAGTTCGTAATGAAGAGGGGCGGCGAATTCGGCAGGCATTTATTGCACCACAAGGTTATAAAATTATTTCAGCCGATTATTCACAAATAGAGTTGCGTATTATGGCGCATTTATCACAAGATCAAAGTCTGCTTAGCGCCTTTGCTAATGATAAAGATATTCATAGAGTAACCGCGAGTGAAGTATTAAGTAAACCAGAAGCAGATGTGACAGCCGAAGAGCGACGACGCGCTAAAGCGGTCAATTTCGGTTTGATTTATGGTATGAGTGCATTTGGATTATCGAAACAAATTAATATTCCTCGTAAAGAAGCACAATTCTATATTGATCGCTATTTTGAACGTTATCCTGGTGTACAAACTTATATGGAAGAAACACGCCAATTGGCAACGCAACAAGGCTATGTGGAAACTCTATCAGGAAGACGATTATATTTACCAAAAATTATTTCTGGCAATGCTATTGAAAAACGAGGTGCTGAGCGTGCGGCAATTAACGCACCAATGCAAGGTACTGCAGCTGATATCATCAAAACCGCTATGATTAAGATGAGTGAGTGGATAAAAAGTCAACCGACCGGTAGTATCAAAATGGTGATGCAAGTGCACGATGAGCTGGTGTTTGAGGTTAAAGAAGAGTTGGTGAGTGAATATAGTGTGTTGATTAAATCAATTATGGAAGATTGTTACCAACTGTCAGTACCATTAAAAGTAGACGTCGGTGTAGGTAATAATTGGGATGAAGCGCATTAATTTTTAAATTAACTTCATCCTATAGTATATAGTGTAATTTTTATATTAGACTATATATTGAGTAAATAGTTAAAATAAGTTACTAATTATGCCTTTTACTGGTGACTTGCTGAAACCTTTGGGCATGTTAGAATAAGCAACTAAATCGAATTTATTGCAAAATATTATTGTCTTTCCCATTTATGGGAAAAGTTTGAATAAAAAAGAGCGCGAGTGACGAATTGATGTTCTAGTGTTCTTTTTTGTTATTTATAGGATTATTTCATGAAAATTAAAACCCGTTTTGCGCCAAGCCCAACAGGTTACTTACATGTTGGCGGTGCTCGTACTGCGCTTTATTCTTGGCTTTATACCCGCCATGCGCATGGCGCCTTTGTATTGCGTATTGAAGATACCGACCTTGAACGTTCAACACCAGAAGCCATTGACGCGATTATGGAAGGTATGAACTGGTTAAAATTATCATGGGATGAAGGTCCCTATTTCCAAACTAAGCGCTTTGATCGCTACAATCAAGTTATTGACGAAATGTTGGCGAAGGGAACGGCTTATCGTTGCTATTGTTCAAAAGAGCGCCTAGAAAAATTGCGTGAAGAGCAAATGGCTAAAGGCGAAAAAGCGCGTTATGATGGTCATTGCCGTTGTGATGAAGTGCAAAAACAACATTCCCATAGCGAACCGCATGTTGTTCGTTTTGCTAATCCGGTTGATGGTGTTGTGATCTTCAATGATTTAATTCGTGGACCGATCGAAATTGCCAATAAAGAGCTTGATGATCTCATCATTCGTCGTACTGATGGTTCTCCAACTTATAACTTTTGTGTCGTGGTTGATGACTGGGATATGGAAATCACCCATGTGATTCGCGGTGAAGATCATATCAATAATACCCCTCGACAAATTAATATTTTAAAAGCATTAGGGGCCCCTCTGCCTGAATATGGTCATGTATCGATGATTTTAGGTGATGATGGTCAAAAACTCTCGAAACGTCATGGCGCAGTGAGCGTGATGCAATATCGTGATGATGGCTATTTGCCAGAGGCCTTGCTTAACTATTTAGTTCGTCTTGGTTGGTCGCATGGCGATCAAGAGATATTTTCAGTACCAGAAATGATTGATTTCTTCTCGCTAGATGCCGTTAGCAAATCAGCCAGTGCCTTTAATACTGAAAAATTACTCTGGTTAAATCATCACTATATTAACCATTTAGATGCTGATTATGTCGCGCAACATTTAGTTTGGCATATGAATCAACAAGGTTATGATTTAACTCAAGGTCCAGATTTGATTACTATCGTTAAACTCTTTGGTGAACGTTGTAAAACATTAAAAGAGATGGCTGAATCATGTCATTACTGTTATCAAGATTTTGCTGAGTTTGATAGTGATGCGGCTAAGAAACATTTACGACCGGTCGCCAAAGAACCTTTAGAAGCAATTAAAGCCAAAATTGCAGCGATTTCCGATTTCGATTGGCAAATTGATAAAATTCATCATGCTATTGAGGCAACCGCAACCGAACTTGAAGTTGGTATGGGAAAAGTCGGTATGCCACTTCGTGTTGCAGTAACGGGGATAGGTCAATCACCTTCTGTTGATGCAACGGTTTATGCTGTTGGGAAAAAACGTACATTAGCAAGAATTGACAAAGCATTAGCTTACATTGCTAATAGAGAGCAAACTCAAGCATAATAATATTCCGTCGCCGATAATGTTCGGCGACTCACTTATAGAGAGTTTATGATGACTCGCTTAAAGAAACGTTATTGGATTCCAGCCATTATATTACTTATTATAGTAATAGTGAGCTTATATGGTTGGCGATATTGGCTAGCATTTAAGGATGAACATAATCTTTCTGTAGACTGGCAAGGTCTCGATATCAGCCTTGACGGATTATCTTTTGCTGAACTCACTATTTCTCAACAACCACAATTATCGTTAAAAGCGAACAATATTAAACTATCTTGGTCAACCTTAACTGCAAAAAGTATTGATATTTATTGGCAATCCACCGAGTTAACTGACAAATCGACTTTGTCAAAGGTGGCAGATAATGTTAATCAACAAATCGAGCAATCCCCATTCAACTCTTCGCTTATATCTACCATCATTTATTGGTTACCGAAAACAATTAAATTCGACTCGTTAAAATTTTATCAACAAAAAAATGAGTTAGTTAATCTAAAGATTGAAACCACTAAAAATCAAAACACTATTGAGCTCAAGCTAGCAAGCAATACTCAGGATATGGCAACGCTTGCGGCCAATGTTTCATTCAATCAATCTAATTCTTGTTTTGTTATTGAAAATGGTATTTTAACTACCACTTTGCACCACTTTGGTATCGAAAAAGGTAATTTAACTTTACCATTTAGCGGAGTTTTAACCGATAAACAACTTACTTTAAAAAGTAGCGACAAAGCATTGCTTAATATCGATAAAGCTAAATTTTCGGATGATTTACTGGTACAAAAACTAGTCGGCAAAGTCGCATTTGAATTGGTCATACCGATTCCATTTCAATCAAAACAGATCAATGGTAATGTGGCATTAATTATCAACCAATTCAATGGGATATATAAAGCGAGTGAAATTAAATCCGCAGTTGGTGATGTCAGCATTTTAGTAAAAAATAATCAACTTTCTATTTCGACTTCGTCACTAACTGTTCAAGAAGTTAATATTGGGGTTAGTTTCGAGAAAGTTAAACTTGCTGGTAGTTATTTGGCATCTTTAGATAAGCCGCTTAACGGTATTGTAAAATGGCAATTAGCTCAAGCTACTATTTTTTCCGGTTTAGTTTTTCTGGATAAAGGACAATTGAATTTTGCTAAATTACCTCAACAGTTTAATTTAAGATTAAAAAAGTTACAATTAAAGGATATCTTTGCTAAATATCCGGCGGAAGGTTTAGCTGGTGATGGCGCTATTGATGGAACTTTGCCGGTAACACTATTACCATCGAGTAAAAAAGGGGCGGCTTTAACGGAAGTAATTATCAAAAATGGTCAATTAGTCACGGTTAATGATGGTTTCTTACGGTTCGATAATTCTGCCTTGAAAAATTATGCACTTACAAATCCTAATATGAAAATTCTCACTGATCTTATTAAGAATTTTCATTATACTAAATTATCTGGTACCGTTAATTATGCCAATGAAATTGCTAAATTAGGACTAAACATTCAAGGAAGTAACCGTGATGTTGAGAATAATAAAGCAGTAAATTTAAATATTAATCTTGAAGAAAATATTGCAAAATTATTAATAAGTTTACAACTTGCTGATCAAATAAACGAACCTATTCGAAAACGTATTGAAGCGTATTTAAAAAGGAAATCTTGATAGATAAGAGGTTAATCTATGCTTAAAAATATTATTACCATTATAGTGTGTAGTACTGTACTAATAGGTTGTACGCCAACGGTTAAAGTACAAGCGCCTAACGAACCAATTAATATCAATTTGAACGTTAAAATTGATCACGAAATTAATATCAAAGTGGATAAAGCTCTAGATAATATTATCAATAAATCAGGTTTATATTAACTTGATAATATTATTCGTTGTTATTGGTTAATGAAACTGACCTTTACCGCGAAAGATTTAAAGTTTAATCGTTTTTACACATATTCATCTCATTTTAATATGATGTATTTAATAAGGAGTCTGTCATGAATATCTATAAAAAAGCAACAGTAGCATTATTATCAATCACCTTAGCTTTACCGGTATTTGCTTTAAATTTAGATCAAGCGATTGATTCACTAGGCCAAGCTAAAGCCAATGGTTTAGTGGGAGAACAAGCTGATGGTTATTTAGGGGTAGTAAAAAATGAAGGTAATGCCAGCGAAATTGCCCAGTTAATTAATCAGGCTCGTAAACAAGAGTATCAAAAAGTATCAGCTCAAAGTAATGTGCCATTAGTGGAAGTTCAAAATAGAGCAGGAACTAAAGCACAAGAAAAAACACCAGCTGGTCAATATATTAAACAACAAGGGCAATGGTTAAAAAAATAATAGTCAACTTTTACAGTAATAGAAAAAGTATAATGATATTGTACTTTAATTGTTAACCAATAATGTGTATGCTGTTATTTTTATGCTTTGCTTGTAATATTTAAAATAAATTTTATTAGTAAATAGTATCGTTTTAACGATTTTAAATGGAGAAATTCAATGTGTTCGATTTTAGGTATTCTTGATATTAAATCAGATCCAGAACAACTACGAACAAAAGCATTAGAACTATCAAGTCTACAACGTCATCGTGGACCTGACTGGTCTGGTATTTTTGCTTCTGATAAAGCTATTTTAGCCCATGAACGTCTATCAATTGTAGATGTTAATACAGGATCTCAGCCGCTCTATAATAAAGACAAAACACTTGTTTTAGCGGTAAATGGCGAAATTTATAATCATCAAGAACTCCGAAATCAGTATAAAGATCGTTATGAGTTTCAAACAGGATCTGACTGTGAAGTGATCTTAGCTTTATACCAAGAAAAAGGTATTCACTGTCTTGATGATTTACAAGGTATGTTTGCGTTTATCCTTTATGATATTAATAAAGGTACCTATTTTATTGGTCGTGATCATATCGGTATTATCCCAATGTATATGGGATATGATGAAAACGGCACATTTTATGTTGCCTCTGAAATGAAAGCATTAGTCCCAGTTTGTAAAACTATTGAGGCTTTCCCTCCAGGTTGTTATTTATCTAGCACTGAAGGTGAAATCAAAACCTATTACAAACGTGATTGGATGGAATACGATAATGTCAAAGATAACAAAACTGATATCAATGAACTTCGTATTGCATTAGAAGAATCTGTTAAAAGCCACCTGATGTCTGATGTGCCTTATGGGGTTTTATTATCTGGGGGACTTGACTCTTCAGTTATCTCTGCGATTACCAAAAAGTTTTCTGCACGTCGCGTTGAGGATCATGAAAAATCAGAAGCTTGGTGGCCACAATTGCATTCATTTGCGGTTGGTTTAAAAGGAGCGCCAGATCTTAAAGCAGCACAAGCGGTTGCTGACCATCTAGGTACGGTTCACCACGAAATTAACTTCACCATCCAAGAAGGTATTGATGCGATTCGTGATGTTATTTATTACATCGAAACTTACGATGTCACAACTATTCGCGCTTCAACCCCAATGTATTTAATGGCAAGAAAAATTAAAGCAATGGGCATCAAAATGGTGTTATCGGGTGAAGGTGCTGATGAGGTATTTGGTGGTTATCTCTATTTCCACAAAGCGCCAAATGCTAAAGAGTTCCATGAAGAAACTGTGCGTAAATTAGCTGCGCTTCATATGTATGATTGTGCTCGTGCTAATAAAGCAATGGCGGCTTGGGGTGTCGAAGCTCGGGTACCATTCTTAGATAAGAAATTCTTAGATGTTGCAATGCGCATTAACCCTACAGATAAAATGTGTGGTAGTAACGGTAAAATGGAAAAACACATTGTCCGTGAAGCCTTTGAATCTTACTTACCGGCTTCAGTAGTATGGCGTCAAAAAGAGCAATTCTCTGACGGTGTAGGTTACAGTTGGATCGATACCTTAAAAGAGATTGCGGAAAGCAAAATTACCGATCAACAGTTAGAAAACGCAAAATTCCGCTTCCCATACAATACGCCAACCTCAAAAGAAGCGTATATGTATCGTGAGATTTTTGACGAACTATTCCCAGTTGAAAGTGCGGCACATTGTGTACCTGGCGGTCCAACCGTTGCTTGTTCAACAGCGAAAGCGATTGAATGGGATGAGTCATTTAAAAATCTAAATGATCCATCAGGTCGTGCAGCAGTTGGTGTGCATAATGATGCTTATAAAAAATAAATAGTATCATAAAGAAAAATAAAAAAACGGGGATATTTCCCCGTTTTTTAATGCTCACAATGCTATTATCACAAAAAGGATATTGCTTAATGTGCTGCGCCTTTTGCCGCGCCAATTGGTAAAATTGTACGGCCGTATTGCTCATTGAGAACTTCAGCCATAGCAAGATAAATTGCACTCCCACCACAAATAATGCCTTCAAAGCCGGCAATATGAATAATGTCATGGTTACCAGAGATGTTACCGATTGCTAATAAAGCAAATAAAACCGTTAAGCTAGCAAAAACGAATTGCAATGCACGATTTGCTTTTAAGGTGCCGATAAACATAAAGGCGGTAAAAATCCCCCACAGTGCTAGAAAAATACCTAAAAAAGTTGCATCAGTGTTTACCGTTGCTGATGAAGTTGGTAAATACCAAATACCGACTAATGCTATCCAGAAAAAACCATATGAAGTAAAAGCTGTGGTGCCAAAGGTATTGCCTTTACGAAATTCTAAAATTCCGGCAATCACTTGAGCTAGTCCACCATAAAAAATACCCATAGCAACGATGGCTGTGGTAACCGAAAAAAAGCCTGCATTATGAATATTTAATAAAATTGTTGTCATACCAAACCCCATAAGCCCCAATGGTCCCGGATTGGCAAGTTTAGTTTGTTGCATAAAATTCCTGTTTTTAAACACAATAATAAAAATGGGTTGCAATAATAAGAGGTGAGATTATCGGAATCAAGGTCTATAAAAAAATTATTTTTAATTGCCCCCTTGATATTAACAATAATGTTCCCATTTATGTGAAAACAAAAACATATCTTTGTCAAAATAAGGCCTTGAAATTGAATATTTAAGACTTATATACAGAGAATAAAATACAGGTTTGAGGAGAAACGATTATGGGTAAAATTATTGGTATCGACTTAGGTACAACAAATTCATGTGTTGCAGTAATGGATAACGGCCAAGCAAAAGTATTAGAAAATGCCGAGGGTGATCGCACAACCCCATCGATTATTGCTTACACACAAGATGGCGAAATTCTAGTTGGTCAACCAGCTAAACGTCAGGCAGTAACTAATCCACAAAATACATTATTTGCAATTAAACGTTTAATCGGTCGTCGTTATGAAGACGCTGAAGTACAACGTGATGTTGCTATTATGCCATATAAAATTGTTAAAGCAGATAATGGCGATGCTTGGGTTGATGTTAAAGGTCAAAAAATTGCGCCACCACAAATTTCTGCTGAAGTTTTAAAGAAAATGAAGAAAACTGCAGAAGATTATCTTGGTGAGCCGGTTACTGAAGCAGTTATTACTGTTCCTGCTTATTTTAATGACGCACAACGTCAAGCAACCAAAGATGCTGGTCGTATTGCTGGTTTAGATGTAAAACGTATCATCAACGAACCAACAGCTGCCGCGCTTGCTTATGGTCTAGATAAAGATGTGGGTAACCGCACTATCGCAGTATATGACCTTGGTGGTGGTACTTTCGATATTTCAATTATCGAAATTGATGATGTTGACGGTGAAAAAACATTTGAAGTATTAGCTACTAATGGTGATACTCACTTAGGTGGTGAAGACTTTGACTCACGCTTAATTAACTACTTAGTTGATGAATTTAAACGTGAACAAGGTTTCGATCTTAAAAATGATCCACTTGCGATGCAACGTTTAAAAGAAGCGGCTGAAAAAGCGAAAATCGAATTATCATCAGCTCAACAAACTGATATTAACTTACCTTATATCACTGCTGATGCAACCGGACCTAAACACTTAAATATCAAAGTGACTCGCGCAAAACTTGAATCATTAGTTGAAGATTTAGTTAAACGTTCAATGGAACCAGTTAAAACAGCATTAAAAGATGCAGGTCTTTCTGTTTCTGATATTAAAGATGTCATCTTAGTTGGTGGTCAAACACGTATGCCAATGGTACAAAAAGCCGTTGCCGACTTCTTTGGTAAAGAGCCACGTAAAGACGTTAACCCTGACGAAGCAGTTGCAGTTGGTGCTGCGGTTCAAGGTGGTGTATTAGGTGGTGATGTTAAAGACGTATTATTACTTGACGTAACACCATTATCATTAGGTATCGAAACCATGGGGGGTGTCATGACTACCTTGATTGAGAAAAACACAACTATCCCAACTAAACATAGTCAAGTGTTCTCAACAGCTGAAGATAATCAATCGGCGGTAACTATTCATGTGTTACAAGGTGAACGTAAACGAGCAAGTGATAACAAACCATTAGATCAATTTACCCTAGATGGTATTCAACCTGCACCACGCGGTATGCCACAAATTGAAGTAACCTTTGATATTGATGCTGATGGTATTTTGCATGTATCTGCAAAAGATAAAAATACTGGTCGTGAACAAAACATTACCATTAAAGCTTCTTCAGGATTAAGTGAAGAAGAAATCCAAAAAATGGTAAGAGATGCAGAAGCAAATGCTGATGCTGACCGTAAGTTTGAAGAATTAGCACAAATTCGTAACCAAGCGGATCACCTTGTTCACTCAACTCGTAAACAAGTGACTGAAGCTGGCGATCAATTATCAGCTGATGACAAAACCGCTATCGAAAGCGCGGTAAGTAATTTAGAAAATGCTGCCCGTGGTGAAGATAAAGCAGAGATCGAAGCTAAAATTAATGCATTAATGGAAGCGTCAAAAAAATTACTTGAGTTAGCACAACAACAAGCTCAAGCGGATCAATCTGCAGGTCAAGCAAATAGCGGAAGTTCTGCAGGGCAAGATGATGTTGTGGATGCCGACTTCAAAGAAGTTGATGACGAGAAAAAATAAGCATTAACTAATATGTTCTTTAATGAGTTATTGCAACGAGTTTTAAACATGTAAAACATCAAACGGGCGCGAGGTAACTCAAGCCCGTTTAGTTGTTTATATAATGATTAAAGTAAAGGTTAATTATGGCGAAGAAAGATTATTACGAAACATTAGGCGTAAGTAAAAGTGCCACTGAAGCAGAGATAAAAAAAGCCTACAAACGCCTAGCCATGAAATATCATCCGGATAAAAATCAGGATAATAAAGCAGAAGCTGAAGCAAAATTTAAAGAAGTCAAAGAAGCTTATGAAATCTTAACCGATCCGCAAAAGAAAGCCGCTTATGATCAGTATGGCCACGCTGCTTTTGAACAAGGGCACGGTGGTGCTGGTGCTGGAGGATTCGGTGGTTTTGGTGGTTTTGGTGGCGGTTCGGCATTTGATGATATCTTCAGTGATTTCTTCGGCGGAGGTCGAGGGCGAGGACAAGGGCAAACAGCGTCACGAGGTAATGACTTACAATACAATATCTCCTTAACGCTAGAAGAAGCAGCAAGTGGCGTAACTAAAGAGATCAAAGTACCAACTTGGGTAACTTGTGATGTATGTCATGGACAAGGGACTGAAAAATCATCTGATGTGGTAACTTGTGATACTTGTCATGGTTCTGGTGTCGTCCAAATGCGGCAAGGCTTTTTTGCGGTACAGCAAGAGTGTCCAACCTGTCACGGCCGTGGAAAAATCGTTAAAAACCCATGTAAAAAATGTCGTGGTGAAGGACGAATCCAAAAAACAAAAACGTTATCTGTTACTATTCCAGCCGGTGTTGATACAGGAAACCGTATTCGACTTTCAGGTGAGGGTGAAGCAGGACTTAATGGCGCACCAGCGGGTGATTTATATGTTCAGGTACAAGTAAAGCCACATGCAATTTTTGAGCGAGATGGTACTAACTTACATTGTGAAATTCCGATTAACATTGTATTAGCATCCCTTGGTGGTGAAGTTGAAGTGCCAACCCTAAATGGTAAAGTTAGTTTAACCATACCGGCAGAAACGCAAACCGGTAGAATGTTTAGATTACGTGGAAAAGGTATTAAATCATTACGCGGTAGCACAGTAGGTGATTTGTATTGCCATGTTGTGGTTGAAACCCCTGTAAACTTAACTGGCAAGCAAAAAGAGTTACTCAAAGAGTTGGGTGACAGTTTTAAAGCTGATAAAAACGCCAAACATAGTCCAAAAGAAAAAAGCTTCTTTGATAAAGTGAAGAAGTTTTTTGGATAATATAAATCGTTGATTATACAATCGAGCCTTACGAATAAGGCTCGATTTTTTTTATCCTATTGATATCTTAATATTTTTCATTTCAGTTATCTTGAATTTTCCCTTTATTATTAGATATTCATAATTTGACATTAAGTCATATAGTATTTAATATATCTAATTAGTAAGGGGGCTAACTAATTTGGAGGGTAATGCATGCAGCTCGAAAATCGCTATTTATCTTTTTGCAATATTTTGAAGAAACAAAATACGGTTGATTTAGAAAAGATTAGAACATGCTTTACATTATTATCTGTTGCTAATCTGATCGATATAGAGTGTGCTAAACGTCTTGATAAATATCATCTTTCAGAAAGTCGACTAATTATTTTAGTTTTACTGAAAGAATATCAAGAATTATCTTTGCAAGAAATTGCCAAATTATTAGGAATAACTAAAGCTTCGACAACCACGCTTGTCAGCTCGTTAATTAATGATGGGCTAGTATCAAAAAGAAATGATGAAAATGACAAAAGAATTTCCATTATTTGTTTAACCCCAACAGGAATGGATTTATTAACGGAAACGTTAAACGAACACAGTGTTTGGATCGAAAAAATCACTAATAACTTATCTGATAATGATGTTGCTATATTCAGAAAAGTACTAAGCCAAATTCATGAAAATGTATCAAAAAAGGAAATTATTAAATGAAAGTAATTGAAGATTTACAAATATTAAGACAAGATCTATTAGCACAATTACCACCCGATGTACTAAATATGTTAGATAATTCACTAGCTGATATGCTAAGTGAAAAACTAGAAAGTCATGCTTTACAATGTGGCGATATTGCACCTGACTTTTCATTAATCTCAACTGATAATGAAAAAATCAATTTATATCAATTACTGGAAACTCAACCGGTAATCATTAGTTTCTTTCGAGGTAGTTGGTGTCCGTTTTGTGTAAAAGAATTGGAGCATTTTCAAAATAACTTAGAATTGATGCAAAAAAATGCACATTTCATTGCTATTTCACCGCAGAAATCTTCAATTAGTGGACAGTTAAAAAAAGAAAAATCGATGTCGATAACGATACTATCAGATATTAAAAACAACATAGCTAACCAATTTGGTTTAGTATTCACATTACCGGAAAAAATGCGAGAATTATATAAGAGTTTAGGTGCTAATTTATTGGATTTTAATGATGATGATAGTTATACATTACCAATACCAGCAACTTATGTAATCGGGCAGGATAAAAAGATTCAGTTTGCTTATGTTAATGCTAATTATATGGAACGAGCTGATATATCTGAATTATTAAAAGTATTAAACTAAGAAAAAACTAGCAGCACAACTTCCTATTAATCATAGTTAATAATATAAAGAAATTTAAATTTATCTAACCATATAAAAAGTTATTACTGTTATGTAAAAAAGGATAATATTTTATATTATCCTTTTTTGTATTAAATTTAATTAAAAGTATAAACTTACCTTTTAGTCGTAAAGGCATGAGCAGTAACATTATATTATTGTTCGGTGGTGAGTGAGTTATAAGGGTAATAGCTTGTGAAGATAAAGAAAAAAGATTTTATTGCTCAAGATCTTTTAGGGCGAATTTATCAGCAATTAAGTTTTGCTAATCAAAAATTGCCTGCCGAACGAGAGCTTGCAGAAAGTTATGGCGTCTCTCGTCACACAATACGTAAAGCGCTAGAAAAATTGCTGCAAATCGGTATTATTTCGGTTCAAAAAGGTTCGGGTACTTTTATTAATCAACAAGCTAAAAATAATCCATTAATTTATAATTCGCTGACGGAAAAACATTACGATCAAATTAACTCTAAACTTATTTTATTTCGTAAAAGACGTGCACAGTTAGCAGAGAAACAGACCTTTAATCTAATTGACGATGATTATATTTGGGAGTTTCATCGTATTCGTTTTGTTGATGGTCGTGGTACCCAAATTGAGATTTCTAAGTTACCTTGTCGATATTTTCCAGATCTAAAACAAAAAAATATTGAAAGCTCTATCCAACAATATGTATTAAGTAAAGGTTATGAAATATCCCATTATTTGACGCAATATCAAGCTGTTGCCATTAATCGTCAGGAATCAGAATTACTCAAATGCAAAAAAGGCATGCCTGCAATGAAAATTATCAATCGGTGTTTTTTAAATAATGGTGCAATTTATGCCATTAGTGAAATTATTGATATTCACTATACTTGTACCTATATCACACCATTTAATAAACCTAATTTTGAATTAAGATTAGTTGATGATAAAAAGTAAATTTACCCATCAACTTGGTGTCAACTAGTTTAAAAAACTTTCATTAAACCTGATTTATGGCGTATGTATGACCCCATTAGGTAAACGGCTTTGAGTCCATTCATGTGGTCGATAAACCACAGGATATTTACTTGCCTCAGCTTTATTAATTGTAACACCAATACCTACTTGCTCGATTGGATATAAATAGCCTTGCTTGGCGGCAATAATACCTGGAAATACTGCCTGCGTATTTGTCGAATAAGGGATATATTCTTGAATTGCCGCATTATGCAAATGAATATTTAGATGAGTATTTACCGCTGCAGCAATTGGTGTCATATCTGGTGGACAATGCCAGGCAACTCTTACCCCAAATGGTTGGCAAAATGCGGCTAATTTTAAAGCAGGTGTGATTCCGCCAATTTGTGAAACATGACAACGAATAAAATCAATTTTACGTTGAATAATCAGATCTTGCCACTCTAATGGATTATTGAATAGTTCACCGGTTGCCAAAGCAACTGAAGTTTGGCTACGAATTTGATCCAACCATTGATTTTGATTCGGCGGTAAAATATCTTCAATAAAATAGGGCTGATATTGTTCAACTTGTTTCGCAAAAGCGACGGCCTGATTAGGAAATAATCTTTCATGAACATCATGCAAAAAATGGATTTTATAGCCATATTTTTCTCGTAACTTTTTAAACATCTCTAAAGTATTTTGCATATACTGATCTTGATCAAAGTAAGCCCCACTACTTGACTGTTGTGGACTATGCAATTCATCTGGTTTGCCACCATAAAATCCTAATTGACAACGAATATGGCGATAACCTTGGCTGATACATTGGTCAACCTGTTTAAAAAGTTCTGACAGTGTTTCACCGGTTGCATGGGTATACACTTCTATCGCATCTTTTGATTTACCACCAAATAATTGATAAAGAGGCATATTCGCTAGTTTAGCTTTAATATCCCACAATGCCATATCAATTCCAGCAATAGCATTATTAATAATTGGTCCATTACGCCAATAAGCATTAACCATTAACATCTGCCAAATATCTTCAATATGATTGGCATCTCGGCCAATGAGCAATGGTTTTAAATATTCATCAATAATGGTTTTTACGGCTAATGGTCGCTGTTGAAAAGTTGCACAGCCATAACCGATAACCTCTTTATCCGTATAAATAATTACGCTAACAAGATTATGTCTATCCGGTTTAGTAATGATACATTCAATGTCAGTGATATGGGTTGGTAACATAGGGTTAGTATCCTCATTAAAACTTTTTCTTTTTATATAATTACCGATATTTTCCACATCTGTAAAGCGCAAAATATTGGTGAAAAATTATTGGTTCAAATTTAAATAAAAATTGTCGAGAAAAAGCATACCAATTGGAAAATAAAGTAAATTTCAGTGTCAAAACCGCTTTTTTTGTGATCTAGATCAAACTTTTCATTCTTGTATTGGTAATTTAAAGTTTCTATTATTTTAGATAAACCAATTCTAAGGACGATTGAGGTTCTAATGAGTAAACAAGAAAGTATTCAAAAAATTATTGCTAATATTGGCGGTAAGGAAAATATTAAAAATGCTTGGCATTGTATGACACGTTTACGATTTGATTTAGTAGATCAAACCAAGGTTAATTGGGATGAAATTAAACAAATTTCTGGGGTAATTGCTGCGCAATTTCAAAGTGATCAATGCCAAATTGTAGTAGGCACTCAAGTTAAAGCTTATTTTGACTTTTTGGCTGATGAAATAGGATTACAAACACCAGTAAATGATCAAGCTAAACAATCCGTTAAACAATCAGTTAAACAACATAAAGGCATTGTTTCTTTGTTTATGGATACTGTCTCTGGTGTTTTTGGTCCTATTGTACCGGCAATCGCTGGAGCAGGGATGATTAAAGGGTTACTTGCTGGCCTAATTGCGTTAAAAGTGGTTCCTAAAACCAGTGATACCGTTATTATTATTGATTTAATCGCCAGTGGTGTGTTTTACTTTTTACCGTTCTTTTTGGCGGTTTCGGCAGCAAAAATATTTAAAACTAATGAGTATTTAGCCGCAGCTATCGCAGCTTGTTTGATGTATCCAACTTTAATTGATGCGGCAAAATTGTTAGCAACTAATCCTAATGCTGCCAGTTTTTATTATTTTTTGGATATGATACCAATATCGATTTTTAGCTATGCTGGTAGTGTTATTCCTATTATCTTCTCGGTTCTGGCATTAAGTTATATCTATCGATTTGTTGATAAAATTATGCCTAATGTACTAAAAACAGTTTTCACACCAACGGTAACTTTATTTATTGCTGGTTTATTAGCGCTTAGCGTAATTGGTCCTATAGGTATCTATTTAGGTAAACTATTAGCGCTGTTTATCCGTTCATTATTTGATGTTTCTGCCGTATTTGCTGGCGCTATTGTTGGGGCGATTCGACCAGTCGCTATTTTAACCGGGATGCATCATGCGATGACACCGATAGCGCTGCAGAATTTTGCTGAATTAGGCTATGATATGTTGATGCCGATGATGTTTATGGCGAATATGGCAATTGCCGGAGCGACTGCTGCTATGTATTTTAAGGCGAAAAATAAACAAGAAAAAACAGTGATTGTTTCTGCCGCGGTATCCGCATTATTAGGTATCACCGAGCCAGCACTATTCGGAGTATTAACTAAGTATAAAAAAGCTTTTATCGCTGCAACTGCCGGTAGTGCGATTGCCTCAGCCTTCATTGCATTATTTGGGGTAAGGTTATATGGCTATATTCTATCGAGTATCTTTAGTTTACCTGCTTATATTGGTCCTTACTTTATCTTCGCAATATTGGGCGTATTAATATCAATTTGCTCCTCTTTCATCATGGCATATATTTTCGTTGGTAAACAACAGGCCGAATAAAGCAACAGCCCATCGTGTGTGGGCTGTTTTGATCAGGCTAAAAATTTTAAGAATGCCTTTATGATTGTAAAAATGTTAACTTAATAAGTAAATCACATTGGAAATTTTTCGCTGGCGGGATATTAAAAAATTATATTTATAAACCAGAAATTTAAAGAAATAATTAAATGTAATATTACTGATAGATAAACTTTTTATTCAGCATCCGGTTGAATTGAAGGATATTTAAATAACGCGTTGAAAATAAGTGAAAGTTAAAGTGAAAGAGAAAAAGAACAAATAGAACAAAATTATCGCCATTAAAAAAAATTAACCCAGTATAATTACTGGGTTAATCTAACTTATACTACGTAAACATTTAAAATATGTAAATTACATTTTAGTTGTGAAAGTACGAGCAATAACGTCGCGTTGTTGTTCAGCTGTTAGTGAGTTAAAACGTACCGCATAACCAGAAACACGAATAGTTAATTGTGGATATTTTTCTGGATGTTGTACTGCATCTTCTAAAGTTTCACGACGAAGTACGTTTACATTTAGATGTTGACCACCTTCAACTTTAATTGTTGGAGCAATATCTAATGGAATTTCACGATATTCTATTTGACCAAGTTCTGCTGTTGGTACAACTTGATCTTCTTTATAAACTGATTTAGCAGCGACGCAACGTGCTTCTTTTGTTGAATCATCTAATAACCAAAATGAGTTAAGTAGTGCTTGGTTGTCAGCTTTAGTAATTTGGATGCCTGTAATCATTTTTAAATCCTCCTAATGGATTGGGACCTTATTGTCCTAAACTATTTAAGCTTAATATAGCACTTTGAATATTTGATTAAAGTCAAAAAAAACTATTAATCTGATAAGTTTTACCGTTGATTAGCTTTTTAGGATCTTGTCGATATAAATAAAAATATTCCAATAACGCTATGAATTATCAGTGGTTCAGTAATTGACATAAATATGATCGGCTTGAAAGCGAATCTTGTCTTTATCTAATTTCAATAATTCTGCAAGTGTAAAAGCAAATTTAAATGCCATGCCTAATCCTTTACCACTAAAAAGATTGGCATCACAGACAACATCCTGATCAACAAAAATACCGTCTGATACGTTTTTATATAAATCACCAGAGCAGACATATTTACGACCATTTAATAAATTATTCTTACTTAAAACTTTTGCTGCTGCTGAACATATTGGGCAAATCCACTTATATTCTTTATCATGGCGTTTAATGAACTCAATCACATCGGCATTATTACCCAAATTAACCGTACCATCAGGTCCACCCGGTAGAATCACCGCATCATAAAGTGTGTTTGGTTTATTCTTAAGTAACGCATGTGCTCTCATCTCAATACCGTGGTAGCTCTTTACCTTAATATCATCTTGGCAGGCTAATAGATCGACATCTATTTTCACTCGGCAAAGTGCGTCATAAATAATAATGGCTTCGGCCTCTTCAAAACCTTCAGCTAACAAAATGGCTACTTTTGGAATATTCATCATAAGTACTCACAATAACAGTTGAAATTTGAATCATTGTTTCATAAATTTTTTTTGAAAATAGAATTTATTTCATAAAAATAAAATATATGTGAACAAAATCACATCGACTTTCAAAATTTTGCCATTTTTATAGAAAGTAGGCAGGTATATTAAAGTTTCAGGAAAGTTCCCACCATAGACTAGTCACAGTACTTAAAGGAGTTATTTATCTTTTGGAATAAGGAAAAAATGAGTGGGGAAAATATGAAAAAGAGAGTGATAGGATTAAAAAATTACTTAGCCTATGGCGCGGGTGATTTTTTAGGTGCCGGTACAACAGCATTGACGGCTGTATGGTTATTGTATTTTTATACCAATTTTTGTGGACTAACGCCAATTGAAGCCACATTTATTTTCGCGGCCGCAAGGGTTCTTGATGCGGTGATTAGTCCATTAATGGGTTATTTAACCGATAACTTTGGTCGAACTCGATTAGGAAAACGTTTTGGACGTCGTAAATTCTTCATATTGCTTGGTATTCCTCTCATATTCAGCTATAGCGTAATGTGGGCGCCCGGTATGAATTATCTCTACTACTTAATCACCTATCTTTTCTTCGACATGGTATACACCATGGTGCTTGTTCCTTACGAAACCTTAGTCCCTGAAATGACCGACGATTTTAAGCAAAAAACCAAATTCTCTGGTGCCAGAATTTCAATGGCACAATTGTCGGCAATATTAGCTGGATTCTTACCGGGAATTTTGCTCAACTATTTTGGAAAAGATAACGCAATATCATTTTTTTATGCCAGCTTAGTGTTCTCAATCTTATGTTCATTTGCCCTTTGCATGGTATACCTATTTACTTGGGAAAGACCGAATGAGCTTAAATCAAACGAAGCATTACTTGCCGAACAACTGGCTGCTTCATTACCATTTAAAGAAAGTATCCGCCATTTAGTCATCGAACTGTTATCCACGTTCAAAATAAAAATCTTTAGACAGCATTTAGGTATGTATCTGGGCGGATATATTGCTCAGGATGTTTTTAATGCGGTATTTACCTATTATGTAATTTTCGTTCTATTACAAGAACCAACCGTGGCTTCAATGCTAATTGGAACAATGTCTATCACACAATTCGTTGCTGTACTATGCATGATGCCATTATGCATCAAATATGGCCCCGCACCAGCCTACCGGGCTGTGGTCACAATCTTCGGTATAAGCTGCCTTTCGTATGGCGTCATTTGGTATTACAACTTAAGTCACGTTCATACCTTACTCGTTACTATCTCAGCCATTGCAGGCCTAGGTCGAGGCGGTATCAATTACGTTCCTTGGAATATCTATACCTATATTTCCGATGTTGATGAAATTATTACTGGCAAACGTCGCGAAGGTATTTTTGCGGGCGTAATGACCTTCACTCGTAAAGCTTCACAAGCTGGTGCGGTAATGTTGATTGGTGTGTGTTTACAATGGTCTGGTTTTGTTAGTGGTCAAAATCAACAACCTGAACAAGTTTCACTAACCATCTTATTTTTATTAGTGATTGGAACAATCTTTGTGCTCTCATTAGGATTTTTAATTTCATTAAAATTTAAATTAAATTTAACTACTCACAAAATTCTAATCAATGAAATTAATAATATAAAAGGTATTGGTTCTAGTTCTGAAAAACGAATTAGTGATGAGGGTAAACCTGTTGTTGAAATGTTAACCGGTATGCCGGTTTCCCAACTATGGGGAAATAATAATATAGGTTATAAAAATAAATAAATTCGTTTTTAATGATTAGTAGAGGTAAAAAATGCAGATATTTCCTGTAAAACATAGCAAATTACTTTGCAAACCAGAATATATAATTTCGCGTTCTGAATTGAAACAACTGATTCACAAAATTGTTAATAATCTCATTAATATTAAAGATGAAACCGGTGAATTTCTACTACGATTAGATGACGGGCGGGTAATTGATACCAAAGGGTGGAATGGCTGGGAATGGACTCATGGCATTGGACTTTATGGTATGTATCAATTTTATCAACAAACCGGTGATAAACCGACTCTCGACATTATAGACGATTGGTTTATACAGCGTTTATCAGAAGGGACACCAACCAAAAATGTTAATACCGTTTGCCCACTTTTAACTTTAGCCTATCGGTATGAAGAAACCAAAAACCCGGTTTTCCTACCTTATTTGGAGCGTTGGGCTGATTGGGTAATGTATGAGATGCCAAGAACCAAATTTGGTGGCTTACAACACATCGTTTATAACAATGAAAATCACCAACAACTTTGGGATGATACTCTCATGATGAGTGTATTACCTATCGCCAAGATTGGTAAATTGCTTAATAAGCCTGAATATATACAAGAAGCAATTTATCAAATACTGATTCATATCCAATATTTAATGGATCGCCAAACTGGGCTATGGTTTCATGGATGGACATTTGAAGGTAACCATAATTTTGCTAAAGCAAGATGGGCAAGGGGAAATAGTTGGTTGACAATCGTCATTCCCGAATTTATTGAATTACTTGATCTTGATCAACATGATCCTTTTAGAAAATTACTTATTGAAGTACTCAATGCGCAAATAGAAGCGCTTGCTAAATATCAAGATCAAAGTGGATTATGGCACACTATTATAGATGATCCCGATTCTTACTTAGAAACATCGGCAACTGCTGGCTTTGCCTATGGTATTTTAAAATCAATAAGAAAACGTTATATCTCGGCAGATTATGCATTAATGGCAGAAAAAGCAATTAAAGGCGTAATGACAAATATTGACGATAACGGAACACTGTTAAATGTTTCATTTGGAACCGCAATGGGTAGCAATTTAGAATATTATAAAAATATTCCGTTAACATCGATGCCATATGGTCAATCTATGGCGATTTTATGTTTAACTGAATATTTAAGAGTCTTTATTTAACATGGTTCAACATTGATTAGCATTAGGTTTATTATTATTTTTAGGTATAATTATTATCATCTCAATATTAGATAAAATAATAGTAAAGGTAAACTATGAGTAATCAATTAACCTGGAATGATGTTATTGGCTCTGAAAAAGAGAAACCCTATTTTCAACATATAATGCAGTTTGTAGCCACACAACGTGCTGAAGGTAAAACTATTTATCCACCTCAGCACGATGTGTTTAATGCTTTTCGTTTTACTGCATTTAATAACATCAAAGTAGTGATCTTAGGGCAAGATCCTTATCATGGTCCAAATCAGGCTCATGGTTTATCCTTCTCTGTTTTACCGGGAATTAAACCGCCTCCATCATTACTAAACATCTATAAAGAGCTGTCAACCGATATTGAAGGTTTTACTATTCCAAATCATGGTTACTTAGGTTACTGGGCAACCCAAGGGGTATTACTGTTAAATAATGTTTTAACTGTTGAGGCCGGACAAGCTCATTCTCATGCCAAACTAGGTTGGGAAACCTTTACTGATCATGTTATTGAAGCGATCGATAAACATTTGCAAGGTGTCGTGTTTTTACTTTGGGGCTCTCCGGCGCAAAAAAAAGGTCAATTTATTGATCGTCAAAAACACCATGTGTTAACCGCTGTACATCCTTCGCCACTGTCTGCTCATCGAGGATTTTTTGGATGTAAACACTTCTCAAAAGCGAATAATTTTATTTTACAACATGGTAAAACGCCAATTGATTGGCAACCAAGATTACCGGAAAATAAGCAATGAATAAAAAACGTCGACCAGGTTTACAAGAAATCGCCAATTTACTTGGTATCAGCAAAATGACAGTAAGTCGCTTTTTACGAGATCCCAATCTTGTATCGGAAGCACTACGATTAAAAATTTCATCGGCTATCGATAAACTGGGTTATATCCCTAACAAAGCCCCAGACATGTTATCCAATGCTAAAAGTTATGCTATTGGGGTGGTGTTACCCTCGTTAACCAACCAAGTTTTTGCCGACATTTTAAAAGGTATCGAAATGGTCACGGATGTAAAAGGGTACCAAACCATGATCACGCATACCGGATACAGTGCCGATAAAGAAGAGTTACGGGTTCGCTCATTACTGTCTTACAATATTGATGGACTAATTTTGACTGAAAGAATACATAATCCCGCCACACTTAAAATGATCGAAATTTCAGGCGTACCGGTAGTTGAAATTATGGACAGTGTCTCACCTTGTATTGATATGGCTGTTGGCTTTGACAATTTCACCGTCACCAAAAATATGATTCATCACATGATAGATAAAGGGCGACGTAATATTGTCTACTTTAGTGCCAGACAAGATCAGCGAAGCATTATTCGCCAGCAAGGTTATGAAAAAGCTATGCAAGAGGCGGGATTAACGCCAAAAACATTAGCGACAAAAGAAGCTTCATCCTATGAATTAGGTGCAAGATTTTTACACCAAGTTCTAGAAGAAAATCCAAGCGTTGATGGTATTTTTAGTACCAATGATGATTTAGCTATAGGCGTATTACTTGAATGTCAACGTATTGGTATTGAAATACCTAAGCAGATAGCTATAGTTGGATTCCATGGACACAAAATTGGTCAATATATGAATCCGAAATTAGCCTCCATACAAACGCCAAGAATAGAAATGGGTAACATTGCTGCCGAATTACTCCTAAAACGCATCAATGGTGAAAAGATAGATCAAAAGGTAATCGACTTACCTGTTGCATATCTAGAGGGTGAAAGTTTATAAAAAATAAAGACTTTTTTTAAAAATCTAGATTAACGATCTGCTTTGTTGGGATTTCTAGTTTTCATGATTTGATATCTCTGCTATAATTACCTCTCAGTGGTTATTTATACCTACTAATTAGATCATCAAAGAATAACACTGAGGCCCCCCAATGAAAATTGTTGAAGTAAAACACCCTCTAGTTCGCCATAAAATTGGCTTAATGCGTGAACATGACATTAGCACAAAAGATTTCCGAGACCTTGCCAGTGAAGTTGGCAGTTTACTGACTTATGAAGCAACAGCTGACTTACCGACTGAAAAAGTGACGATTGAAGGTTGGTGTGGACCAGTTGAAGTCGAACGCATCAAAGGGAAAAAAATTACCGTTGTTCCTATTTTACGTGCTGGTTTAGGTATGATGGATGGTGTCTTAGAACATATACCGAGTGCAAGAATTAGTGTTGTTGGTTTTTATCGTAACGAAGAAACTCTCGAACCTGTTCCTTATTTCCAAAAACTCACTTCTGATATTGAAGAACGTATGGCTTTAGTGGTAGATCCAATGCTTGCTACTGGTGGCTCTATGGTGGCTACTATTGATCTGCTTAAAAAAGCTGGTTGTAAAAATATCAAAGTACTGGTTTTAGTGGCTGCGCCAGAAGGTATTAAAGTATTAGAACAAGCTCACCCAGATGTTGAACTTTATACTGCATCAATCGATGAACGATTAAACGATAAAGGATACATCTTGCCCGGACTTGGCGATGCAGGTGACAAGATATTTGGCACTAAATAAAATCTCAAATTTTAGACCGGTTTATCCGGTTTTTTTATGTCTGTTAGTTAACAATGAAATTATATTAAACATGAAGTTCAATAAGAGAGGATAACGTGGCTAAAAACACCAATGACGAGATACAAAAAGATATTTCGCAATTAAAGCCATCTTGGCAAGATGTTTTCACCGGCGCACAAATGCTATTTGTCGCATTTGGCGCTTTAGTTTTAGTACCACTTCTAACAGGATTAAACCCAAACGTAGCACTATTTACCGCAGGGGTGGGAACTTTACTATTTCAACTCACCACTAAAGGAAAAGTACCGGTATTTTTAGCTTCTTCTTTTGCTTTTATTGCTCCAATATCTTTTGGGGTAGCGCAATGGGGAATACCAGCAACCTTAGGTGGATTAGTGGCAGCTGGCTTAGTATTTATGTTTTTTGCTTTTTTAGTAAAAATTAATGGTAACAATGTCATTGACCGGATCTTACCTCCGGTAGTCACTGGACCAATTATCATGGTAATCGGATTATCACTAGCGCCCGTTGCTGTTGGGATGGCCATGGGTAAAAACAGTGGACTTCAAGCCGAAAATTACCAACTTATTATTATCTCAATGGGCTCTTTACTAACCACATTAATTGTCGCTATCTGGGCAAAAGGTTTTTTTAGATTGGTACCGATTATTGCCGGTATTGTGGTTGGATACGCGCTTTCTTGTGTTTTTGGTATTGTTAATTTTCAACCAGTAATTGACGCACCATGGTTTAAAACACCCGATTTCACCTTCCCTGAATTTCAATGGCAAGCTATTTTATATATGATACCCATTGTTATTGCGCCAACCATCGAGCATGTAGGTGACATTATGGCAATTGGCTCAGTAACCGGTAAAGATTATACTCGCGACCCAGGTTTACAACGAACATTATTAGGCGATGGCCTAGCTACAAGCACGGCTGGATTTTTAGGGGGACCTCCTTGTATAACTTATGCTGAAGTAATTGGTGCGGTGACTTTAACGCGTAATTTCAAAACACAAGTAATGACATGGGCAGCAATCTGGGCAATCTTAATGTCTTTCATAGGTAAAATTGGTGCCTTTTTAAGTTCGATTCCTACAGTAGTGATGGGGGGAATCATGGTTTTACTATTTGGTTCCATTGCATCAGTTGGCATTAACATTTTAGTCAAACACAAAGTCGATCTTTCCGTATCACGTAATATGTGTATTGTCTCGTTAGTACTAGTATTTGGTATTGGTGGCATGATTTTTGACTTTGGATCTTATGCACTGCAAGGTATAAGCTTATGTGGAATTTTAGCGATTGTGTTAAATTTAATCTTACCTCATAAAACCAAATCAGCTGACTAATTAAGTCAAGTGGCCGTTAATCATTAAATTGATTAACGGCTAAAAGTGTAGATGACGTTTCTCAAAAAAGTTGCGCCATGCCGTTTTTGTCGTTCAATCTCTAGTTTAGCAATAACAAATTTTAGCCAGTAAGTAACAACTTTAATAAAAAGTTTCTTATCAATATGTTGATTTATTAATTGGACTTAATGCGTATTTATTATCAATAACATAATAATCAGTGTGTTGTGGCATAAAGTTAAGTGAGTAATAACTTTATGCGTTAAAAAGATCTTAAAAAAGTTGCGTAATGCTGTTTTTGCCATTGAATCTCTAGTTTCTTAATTTAGTCTTCAAGTAACAATTTTGCTAATAACTCTCTTATCAATATGCTTATTTAGGTATAGGATTTAATGCGTATTTTTTATCAATAACATGATACTTAGTGTCTTGTGGCATAAAGTTAAGTGAGTAATAACTTTATGCGTTGAATAGATTTTAAGAAAGTTGCACAATGCTGTTTTTGCCATTCAATCTCAAGTTTCTTAATTTAGCCTTCAAGTAAAAACTCTGTTATCAATATGTTTATTTAGGTATTGGATTTAATGCGTATTTTTTATCAATAACATAATACTTAGTGTCTTGTGTCATAAAGTTAAGTGAGTAATAACTTTATGCGTTAAATAGATTTTAAAAAAGTTGCGCGATGCCGTTTTTGTCGTTCAATATCTAGTTTAGCAATAACAAATTTTAGCCAGTAAGTAACAACTTTAATAAAAAGTTTCTTATCAATATGTTGTTTTATTAATTGGACTTAATGTGTATTTATTATCAATAACATCATAATTAGTGTTTTGTGGCATAAAGTTAAGTGAGTAATAACTTTAAGTGTTGAATGGATTTAAAAAAAGTTGCGCCTTGTTTTTTTCGGAGGAAGCTAATTGAGGAAAATTTAATATTATTCTATATATTAAATGATTAAAACTTTATTGAAACAAAAAAGTAAAATGAAACACCTAAAAAAACAGCTATGGCTTCCAATGATAACTACTAATTGTAACCTCTAACACAATATTTCTTTTCATCAAAATAGTTCGTTTTTTAACGATAAATAAATGGAGGTTTTCGTAGTTAGAATCGGCACTGGACGATCGATGTTTAGATCCTGTTTTATTGTCTTTACAAAACTTAACAATTAAAAATAACAAAAATATTGCATCGTGTTTTTTCAATCACTATACTTTTTATACCCCTAAGAGGTAAATGTATAAAAAATAAACATAATTTATTTTAAATTTTGTATAAATCAAAATTTAATTTGACAGGAAGTCAAGATGTACCATAATTTGCAACAGGCCGTAAAAGTAGCCTACAATTTAAATTCGTCGATATTACGCTCTCCGAGGTCTTTTTTTAACATAAAAATATTGCCTCATGTTTTTTCAGTCACTCTATTTTTTACATCATCTAGCATTTGCGAGTAAAACTTAATCAATATATAAAATTTAAATAAGTTATTAACCTATTAACCTATTTGACAGGATGTCGAAATGCATTGTAATTTTCAAAAAGCCGATAGACCAATCTATAATTTAACTTCGTCAAAGTTAAGCTTTCAACGATCATCTTTTAGCTTGGTATGTTTTTTATCAAGAGTGAACGCAATTCTGCGAAATTTATTACAATCCTTGCATCGCTCTTCTTTATCCCGACCGATGCTTGTAGTACTATCGTTCGGCCTGTCTCTAATGATGACATCCTATTCTAGTCAGGCGTTAACCGCTGAAACTGTGAATGTTATCCAGGGTAATGCGCCTTATTTTACCATTGATGGGGGGCGAACACGTTTGACTAACCTCGAAGATCTGCTTGAGATAACCCTTTCGAATGGCAAAAAATTTAACGCCTCTAACAGTTTAGATTATGATGAGTTCAACCCTATTTTGGTACCGGGAGGTGATAGTTTTGCCGATATTGCAATGACAATGCCAATTGATGCTGAGCAACTCGAACCTGAAGAGTATGGTGAATACCAAATTGATATGAATACACTTATCGGCCCACCTTATAATTATTGGGGGGATGATGATGGTGATGGAGATCCTACAGCTGACGGTTATTTATATTTGTATATAAGTGATTGGTATGGGAATGGTGTTCCACGTAATGAAGTCCTTAACATTTGTAAAGCACCTTATAATATAGACTTAACCATATCTGATGTTACATTAGAAACACGTTATGGTGTTCCAAAAAGTGATAGTTTTAAGGATTATTTACATGTGATATATACTGTTAGCCCTGATGTACCACCATCTGTGTGCTATGCTAAACCAATTTTAAAGCCTGGTGATAGCGATCGTTGGGAAGCTGAATATGCCGGCCCTCCTTCCATTTGGAGTCGTGATTACGGTTTTCTGACGCAGTCTTATAATCCTTCATCATATGGCCTAAATTTTCCAACTACAGGTAGTAATAATTTATACTTTGACCTAATTATATCCGGTAGTAAAGAGGCTCTTTCTTGGGATCCAGTTGCTCATGGTGGTATAACTGCGACTATGACCAATTCAACAAAAGAAAGTGTTCGTGTTACGTTAACTGGTCCGGTAGCTACACCATCGCAACGGGTTTCGGATAATCCGGGTTATCTACCTAAACCAGTATTACCACAAACTTTCGAGTTAGTCGGTAAAGACAGCAAAGGCAATGCTGTGGTTAAGTATGGTTTCCAGTTAAAGAAGTGGTTTATCACTAAAGGTGATGAATATGATACAAAAGGTGACTGTTTTACAATTAAATCATGGTGTAATAGCATAGGATACCGTATGGTGTTGGTAAATGATGTAACTAACGCGTACTATGAGGAAAATGGTATAAATTTAGGCGCTTTACCTTCCTCACAAAATTATAGTTTACAGCGTAATATTGGCGCAGGACTATTTTCAGAGTGGGGCTTTATGTACCATTATCCAAATGCCCACTATGGTAGCGACGAAAACGATGAGGTCCATTATTTTATGGATCGTTATACGCCGGGTTCTCGGTCGGAGTGTTATTTAGTGTACACTTGGGGTACTATTGACACACAACAAGATAATTACCCTGGGTATGGACTTTGTGTCTATCCTTAGGAATTATTTCTTAGTTCTTAATTGTTAGGTTTAAGCAACATAGACAAAAAAATAGAGTAAGTTTGCTAGAGACATGGTTGACTCATAGAGTCAACCAAACTGATCAAAAGGATAATAAAAAGTGATTTATAGCCTAGCCTCAACCACCAGCCCCAACTACTCAGGTTTATTTTGAGGCAATTTTTTTATAGCAAAAAATTGAGAAACGCCATTTTTATCGTTCAATATCTAGTTTAGCAATAACAAATTTTAGCCAGTATGTAACAACTTTGCTAAAAACTCTCCTATCCATATGTTAACTTACCAATTGGAGTTAATGATTATTTATTACTAATAACATCATAATCTATATATGCTGGCATAAACGTCATTGCGTGGTAGTGTTAAGCGTTGAATGGATTTTAAGAAAGTTGCGGAATGCTGTTTTTTGTCATTCAATATCTAGTTTCTTAATTTAGCCAGTAAGTAACAACTTTGCTAAAAACTCTCCTATCCATATGTTAACTTACCAATTGGAGTTAATGATTATTTATTACTAATAACATCATAATCTATATATGCTGGCAAAAAAGTAATTGCGTGGTAGTGTTAAGCGTTGAATGGATTTTAAGAAAGTTGCGCAATGCTGTTTTTTGTCATTCAACATCTGGTTTCTTAATTTAGCCAGTAAGTAACAACTTTGCTAAAAACTCTCCTATCCATATGTTAATTTACCAATTAGAGTTAATGATTATTTATTACTAATAACATCATAATCTATATATGCTGGCATAAACGTCATTGCGTGGTAGTGTTAAGCGTTGAATGGATTTTAAGAAAGTTGCGCAATGAGGTTTGTGAAACTAAAAAACTCACTTATTTAAAAAATAAGTGAGTTTTATTAAATTAGTAATGACTATTTAACTGGTCGCATCGTCGGGAATAAAATCACATCACGAATAGTGTGACTATTGGTAAATAACATCACGGTTCGGTCAATCCCAATTCCGAGTCCTGCTGTTGGTGGTAAGCCATGTTCTAATGCAGTGATGTAATCTTCATCATAGAACATTGCTTCGTCATCACCAGCATCTTTTTGCGATACTTGATCGGCAAAACGTTGTGCCTGATCTTCGGCATCATTAAGTTCTGAGAACCCATTTCCAATTTCTCGACCACCGATGAAGAATTCAAAGCGATCTGTGACAAATGGGTTTTCGTCATTACGACGTGCAAGTGGTGATACTTCCGCTGGATATTCGGTAATAAACGTTGGTTGGATAAGATTTGCTTCAGCAACTTCTTCAAAAATTTCGGTTACTACTCGACCAAGTCCCCAGCCTTTTTCAACTTTGATACCGACTGATTTTGCAATTGCACACGCTTTATCAAAGTCATCTAAATCGGCGTTATTGGTTTCAGGGCGATAATGGCAGATCGCTTCGCGCATAGTCATTTTGATAAAAGGCTTACCAAAGTCAAAACTGTGTTCGCCATATTGCACTACTGGATTTCCTGTTACGGCAATAGCTAAGCGGCGGAATAATGCTTCGGTTAATACGATCAAATCTTTATAATCGGCATAAGCCATGTACATTTCCATCATTGTGAATTCTGGGTTATGTCTTGGCGATACGCCTTCGTTTCGGAAATTCCGGTTGATTTCAAAAACACGTTCAAATCCACCAACAACTAAACGTTTTAAGTAAAGTTCTGGTGCAATACGTAAGTACATATCTAGATCAAGCGCATTGTGATGAGTGATAAATGGTTTAGCTGATGCCCCACCAGGGATAACTTGCATCATTGGTGTTTCGACTTCCATAAAGTGGTTTTCTAACATGAAGTTACGAATTTCAGTTACCACTTTTGAGCGAGCAATAAAGGTATCGCGTGATTGTTGATTAGTAATTAAATCAAGGTAACGTTGACGATAACGCATTTCTTGGTCAGCTAAGCCGTGGAATTTATCTGGTAATGGGCGTAATGCTTTAGTAAGCAGGCGGATTTCTTCACAATGAATGGATAGCTCACCGGTTTTGGTTTTAAATAAGTAACCTTTAGCGCCAACAATGTCACCAAGATCCCATTTTTTAAATTGTTCATTGTAGTAATTTTCTGGTAGATCATCACGCGTGACATAAAGTTGGATTTGCCCAGTGACATCTTGCAATGATACAAATGAAGCTTTCCCCATAATCCGGCGCATCATCATTCGACCTGCAACGGTTACGATAATTTTATTTTCAATTAACTCTTCGTTAGTTTTATCATCATACAATTTATGAAGATCGCTTGAAATGGCGTCACGACGGAAATCATTCGGGAAAGCAATGCCTTGTTCGCGAATTGCAGCTAGCTTTTCACGACGTATTGTAAGCTCGTTATTTAACTCTTCAATATGGTTTTGTTGCTCTTGCTGTGTTGACATAATTTTACCTTTTATTTTTTACCGGTTATAAACCGGCTTTTAAGCTTTCTTCAATAAATTGATCTAAATCACCGTCTAAAACGGCTTGGGTATTGCGTGTTTCAACGCCTGTGCGTAAATCCTTGATTCGTGAATCATCAAGTACATACGAACGAATTTGGCTGCCCCAACCAATGTCGGATTTGTTTTCTTCCATTTGTTGTTTTTCGGCATTTTTCTTCTGCATTTCAAGCTCGTACAGTTTTGCTTTTAACTGTTTCATCGCCTGATCTTTATTACTATGTTGCGAACGGTTATTTTGACATTGCGTCACAATTCCCGTTGGCACATGGGTAATACGTACAGCAGATTCGGTTTTATTAACATGCTGACCACCGGCTCCCGATGCACGATAAACATCGATGCGTAGATCAGCAGGATTAATATCGATATCAATATTATCATCAATTTCCGGGTAGACAAATACTGATGCAAATGAGGTATGCCGACGGTTACCTGAATCAAACGGACTTTTACGTACTAGGCGGTGAACACCGGTTTCAGTGCGTAACCAACCGTAAGCATAATCGCCAGAGACCTTAATTGTGGCGGATTTTATACCAGCCACATCACCGTCTGAAACTTCCATTACTTCGGTGCTAAACCCTTTTGATTCAGCCCAACGTAAATACATTCTAAGTAGCATCTCAGCCCAATCTTGTGCTTCAGTGCCGCCTGAGCCTGATTGAATATCTAAATAACAGTCTGCACTATCATAATCACCCGAGAACATGCGGCGGAATTCAAGACCGGCTAGTTTTTTTTCTAGTTGTTCTAATTCTTGATTGGCCTCGTCAAAAGTATCTTGATCTTCTGCTTCTATAGCAAGTTCAAGTAGACCTTCAACGTCATCTAGACCTTGGTCTAAAGAGTCGATGGTATTGATGATCTCTTCAAGCGTAACGCGTTCTTTACCTAACGCTTGAGCTTTTTCTGGATCGGTCCAAACTTCTGATTGTTCTAATTCGGCATTGACTTCCTCAAGACGCTCTTTCTTGAGATCATAGTCAAAGATACCCCCGAATGACATTCGTGCGTTCGGTAATTTCGGCTATTTTCAATTTGATAGGATTAATTTCAAACATGTTTGGTTAGATTTTAAATTTTTTTACTAATCGTATATTGTAACGGATTTAAGTATAACTTAGCAATTATTTTACTTGCATCATTTAAGTATAAGCGGGGAATTAAGTAGTGCTCAAAAATAAAAATGACGCATTAAGCGTCATTTTTTAGATTAATTTGCGATGATTATTTTTTGGCTGCTGCGTATAATTCTGCGACTTTGTCCCAGTTGATCACATTCCAAAATGCACCAATATAATCGGCACGGCGATTTTGGTATTTTAAGTAGTAAGCATGTTCCCAAACATCAAGGGCTAAAATTGGTGTTCCCGAAACCCCAGCAAATTTTTCGCCCATAATTGGCGTATCTTGGTTGGCGGTTGAAACCACTTCAAGTTTATCGTTTTTTAGTACTAACCAAGCCCAACCTGAACCAAAACGCGTTGCAGCCGCCGCTGAGAATTTTTCTTTAAACGCATCAACTGAACCAAAATCTTTTTCAATAGCTGTTTTGAGTTCACCTTTAAGTTCAGTTCCGACTTTTAATAACTCCCAAAATAGCGTGTGATTGACATGACCACCAACATTGTTTTTTACACCGGTCACTTTATCTGCAGGGACTTTATCTAAATTTTTTAATAATGTTTCCGGACAGAACTCACTCAATTCTGTAGGTAGCGTTTCTAATAGTGCGTTAGCATTATTTACATAAGTTTGATGATGCTTATCATGATGTAGATGCATGGTTTCAGTATCAATATAAGGTTCTAATGCATCATAAGCATAAGGTAGTGGGGGTAGTGTGTAAGCCATGAAATTGCTCCTCTCATCTAATAGGAATTGTTAACTACTTTATGTTACCGAGTATACGAACTATCAATTCATCTCACAAACTATTATTTAGATAGTTGATGACTATCTAAGTTGTAAATTATGGTTTAAATGGCAAGTCTTAATCTTGCTGATTTTTTAAATAAGGGACGTACATCATAATAGCATGATTTTCGCTAATCAGTTTTTCTTCTGTGTGGTTATCGATCATATCAGTTTTTCGTTGCCATATTTTATTATGCCGGGTGTATCCTCCCCACCATTGTTGTTCAATAATATGATCGGTTTCAAATATTTCATAATGGTGCGATAAAGGGGTATCGGCCAGCAGTTCGCCATGTAAATATTCATCATCTAACCATAAATTAAGTCGATATGTCATATTGGTACGATTAACCAATTGTAAATCAATATAGTTGTAAGATAATGTGGCACCACAAGCAAAGGGAATAGTGCGATTAATATCAGGAAACACATCAAAACTATGTCGCCATCGTTCGATAATGGTTAAATCAGAGTGTAATGCAATCCAGTAAATTAAATTACCCAGTTGACATAAACCGCCACCAATATCTTTACCGATTTGTCCATTATGTAGTGAGAGACCTTCTAAAAACCCACGTTTTTTCGATGGCCGCCCCACTTTTTGCCAAATTGAAAATTGTTGATTGGGCTTAATTATTGCACCGTTGATCTGTTCAATAGCTAATCTAAGGTTAGTAATTTTGTTATATTGCAAATACATATCAACATCTTTTAGTTGCCTTAACAATATAGATTGATGTTTTTTATGGGAATAACAGCAAGTATTATTATTCTTATCAATTACGCAATAGGCGTGACGATTGCGCCACCAATCTAACTTACGTTTAAGAATAAAATATTCTTTACCTAGTTTTAATCTTAATTTACTGCGTTTTTGGGGTTTATTTACCATAAGGTTTTGCATACCACAACTATCCTAACCACTAAATTGATTATTTTTTGATTAGTGATAAATAATTAAGGCTTAATTTATCTAAAAAACCAAAAAGCTTTTGATTCATCTCTGAATAGTCGTGGCAGCGGAGTTGATCGGGGGTATCTACAAAACGGAATTTTGCAGCCTCTTTTAGGTCATTTTCAGAGTGAGCAATAAGTTGTTCAACCACCGCATGGGTTAACTCCATATGGCATTGAAAACCATATACTAATTGATCATAAGCAACGATTTGTCGTGGACAACCTTCACTATAAGCAATAATTTGTGCCTCTTTAGTTAAACCCGGCATATCATTATGCCAATGACCGACGGCTAAACTATTGCCAAAATCGGCAAAGAGGGGATGATTTTGGCCAATTTCAGTTAAGGTGATAGGGAATTTACCGATCTCTTTTTCCGGACTATGGCCATGCGGTGCACCTAATGCTTCACCAATTAATTGCGAACCAAGACAGACGCCGATAACGATTTTTTGCGATTTGATTGCTGATAATATGCTAGCTTGCTCTGCTAGCGAATCAAAATACGGGCACTGTTGTTTGCTGGTAGCTGGCGATTGAGGACCCCCCATGATAATCAACATATCAATTTTATCTATCTTATCGGGAAGAGGTTCCCCAAGATAAACCCGAGAATAGCTGATAGTGTGATGGTGCATTTTTGCCCATTGCTCATAGGCACCAGGTGCTTCGAAATCTTCGTGAATAATAAAATGTATATGCATGGGTTCCTAATTCCTAGTGTGTTAAATTTATTAGATTAATAAACAATAAATTCAGTATTAATTATCTCAAAAACACTTAACAATATAGTAAGCAATAACAGTTATAAAAACAAAATATTACTGTTTCAATCATTGTCATTTGTCATGATAAATTCAATGTATGCCATTATAGTCATCTTCAATCATATTATTTTGAAATAAGAGAAGTAACGTTATCCTTTTTATATAAAATAATCTGCAACATTATTGTTAATAAAAGCTAATTTCTAGCCTTAAAATTAAATGAATAAATGTTACAGTTAATTGACATTCTGTATCCCTTATTTAGCTTGCTAACAGCGTAATTTTAATCATGCTAATAATGGTTATTTGACTATAAATTGATAAAAAAGAACACATAATTAAGTTAAAAAACACAATGACAGGTTGAAAATCATACAAATAAATTATATTCTTTAAACTAAATGTAACTTACTTATATTAAAGATAATATTGGTAAATATTTCATTTTTAAAAATAATAAATAGAATTTAGCTTGTTAGGATATGTAAGGAAGTAATGGAAACATCGTTTTAAAAATAACATTAGCCAGTGTTAAGGCAATCTCTAAAACGGTTTTAAAAAATCGTTACCCACTTAAAATTGATATTATAAATAATAGATTGATTGCTATTTATCTAGTTGCAATAGATGAACAATTAAATCAACTTTGCGATTATTCAATTATTTCCACTTTCAGCTACCAAAAGCTATCGGTCAACCCAATGTTAGATCAAAGTAATTCATTTATTAAAATCAACGAAAAGGAGCAACAATGCCATCACAATATCGCCCACAAATATTAGGCTGGATAGATGATTTAGATAAAGGTGCGAATTACCTTTCAGGTGCTGATGATCGCTTACTGTATGTCAACGATAACTATTGCGCTTTTCTTCGTAAAACCTCATCTGATCAGATTTTTTATTTTTGTATAAGTTTTTTTTGTACAATTGCAAGTATTTTTTCAATACCCTTGTTAAGTTATGCGCTTTCAGATTGTAATAGTAAAACAGTTTACTTTTTTTTATTAACACTTTTATTTTGTTTTATTTTACTTTTATATCTAATGATTCCCGAACTATACCAAAATATTTTTACACGGCGAGGATGTCCAATAATCTTTAATCGTAAAACCAAGAAAGTGTATATTAATGAGAGCTATTTCTTTAATTGTACCACGTTTAAAAATGCGATTTATTTTTTACACCCCAATAAAAAACGGATAAAAGAGTATGATTGGGCCGATTTACATGGGGTTGTGGTGCATAATTTTTTCACTTATTCACTCAATATCACTATTTTAATGGTGTGTGAACCGGGCACGCATAAAACTATTGACCATGTGCTATTAGATCCACTGCGTTCTGGTGTTGGTAGTTATCATGTATGGGGATGGGTCAATAATTTTATGTGCTTTAATGATTTAATTAGTTTAAACGACGGAAAATATACCTGGGAGCAAGAAACAGCCTTTAAAAAGGATATCATTCAAGGTCAAGGTTGGCCGGAATGGATGGTTGAAGCGTTTAACGCCCTATCGCCGGAACATCTGACAGAGATTAAACAAAAATATCATGTGCAATAACCAGATTAGCCAATAAAAACAAAGCAAAAGGAAGAGAAAAGGAATAATTAGGAGCAACAATGCCATCACAATATCGCCCACAAATATTAGGCTGGATAGGGGATTTAGGTAAAGGTACGAATTACTTTTCAGGTCCTGATGATCGCTTACTGTATGCCAACGATAACTATTGCGCTTTTCTTCGTAAAACCTCATCTGATCAGATTTTTTATTTATGTGTTTCTACAATTGTCATTATATGTTCATTTCTAGGGATTTATATATCTTTTCTGTTACTTTTTGAGTTTAATCCCGAAACTGAAAGTTTTTTATTTATTACTTTTCTCATTTTATTTATTACTTGTATTTTAGCTTTATACATTTTTATTCCTGAATTATACCAAAATCTTTTTACACGGAAAGGTAGTCCAATAATCCTTAATCGTAAAACCAAGAAAGTGTATATTAATGAAAGCTATTTCTTTAATTTTACCACGTTTAAAAATCCGATTTATTTTTTACACCCCAATAAAAAACGGATAAAAGAGTATGATTGGGACGATTTACATGGGGTTGTGGTGTATAACTTTTCCACTAAAAAACGGATAAAAGAGTGTGATTGGGCCGATTTACATGGGGTTGTGGTGCATAACTTTTCCACCTATCCACTCTGTACCACTATTTTAATGGTGTGTGAACCGGGCACGTATAAAACCATTGACCATGTGCTATTAGATCCACTGCGTTATAGTGTTGGTCGTTATCAGGTCTGGGGATGGGTCAATAATTTTATGTGCTTTAACGATTTAATTAGTTTAAACGACGGAAAATATACCTGGGAGCAAGAAACACCTTTTAAAAAGGATATCATTCAAGGTCAAGGTTGGCCGGAATGGATGGTTGAAGCGTTTAACGCCCTATCGCCGGAACATCTGACAGAGATTAAACAAAAATATCATGTGCAATAACTAGATTAGCCAATAAAAACAAAGCAAATGGAATAAGAAAAGGAAAAGGAATAATTAGGAGCGACAATGCCATCACAATATCGCCCACAAATATTAGGCTGGATAGATGATTTAGATAAAGGTACGAATTACCTTTCAGGTCCCGATGATCGCTTACTGTATGCTAACGAGAACTATTGCGCTTTTCTTGGTAAAATATAATGGTTATAACTAAGATTTGCTCTGTGATCTGAATAAAACAATCAGGGTTAGATTAAGCAAAAGACTGCCGTATTGAACACAAAACTGATAAAAGTGATAAATTATGCAGATCCATCTATTTTTAACATATTGAATAATTTTAACTATAGTGTGGAGTCAGTAATTTTTATTTATTCGTTTATTTATTATTTTTGAAAAATTGATTAATAGTGAAAAGTTAGAATAATAGTTGAAGTTTAGCGTTTTTATGGCAGATAACATAATGTGAGAAGTTGGCTCCTCCAACAGGACTTGAACCTGTGACATACGGATTAACAGTCCGCCGTTCTACCGACTGAACTATGGAGGAACCGAAATGTAGCGCGAATATTATAGACTTAATGGCGCTGTGTCAATAGTTAATTATCTGAAATTGCTTTTTTTGTTCAATTTTTAACTAATTATCTTTATTTGATATTATTTAAGTGTCAGGATTGTCTTAAATAGTTTTTTTTGTCTTAATAACTGTTGTGGGTGTGAGCCGAGTTCACCTTGAGGAATGGGAGCTTTGAGTTTGCGGTAGTATTCGATCCAATAAGGAAGAATTTGACCGGTGGCTAAATCGTTAAAATTCATCGGATAGCGTTGAAAATAGTCTTCACCAGATGGATACGTGAAGGCATGAGTAATTAGTTCACTACAGTAAAAGCCTTCATCATCCTCACGAAAACTATGGTTATAAGGCAACCCTAGGCAGGTTTGAACTCGCGTTAATGCGTTTTTGATGACGGTATCATCATAGATGGTTGCTAGCAGATTATATTGAGCGCTAGCTAAAAAGTCGTTGAGCTGCTGTTGGATTACGCCATACTTTTGAGTGGCTTCAATGACGATATTATTGCCAATATATAACCCAACATGGCTTATCTGATTGATAATGTCATCAGTGTTGGGTTGAGCACCAGAATGGATAATCGCGCTATTGAATTCGCTTACTTCATTCTGGGATTGGAAAATAATATCGCCAATTTGCATTGTTATTGATGTTTTTTTGCGTGATGGCGCCATAATGAGAACATAACGCAAGTTGCAATAATAAACTTAAGGGCATCCACACCGACAAAAGGCAAATAGCCTACTTGTAGCGCTGCAATAAGTGAAATATGCAAATAACCCATTAGGTAGAGCACACCAAAAACAAATAATAGTTGGTGTGCACAAGCGAAAGCGATTAAGCCAAGAATAAAGTGGCGATCGTAACCTTTTTCCGCCGCAAATCCGGCTAAATAGGCACTAAATACATAGCCATATAAATAACCAGATGATGGTGCAGCCAATGCCATAATGCCGCCGCTACCATTGGCGAATAGTGGTAATCCCATTGCACCTAAAAAGAGGTATTGCACGATGGCTAATGCACCTAGTTTACGACCTAAAAAAGCGCCAATTAATAAAACGGCTAACGATTGAAGGGTAAATGGTACTGGGTAGGTGGGAATGCTGATATTCGCTGCTAGCCCAAGTAGTAGAGCCGCCCCTGTGGTTGCACACAGTTTGCGTTGCCAAGATGATAAGTTAACTAGTGTGTTGAGGTAAGTTGGATAAAAAGTTGTTAATTTCATTATTTATTTACTACCATTAAAAGATAAACAGTAGTGCCATGATAATACAAAAATTTATAATGTAAACCATTTATGGTTAAAATAGTTTACATAAAAATTCCTTGGTTATCATTTAAATGAATAGCGGTGTTACACTAAGTAAGGATTGGTCATCCGTTCATTTCCAAAGCTCGACATCGGCCCATGACCGGGAACAAAGATAAAATCATCCCCCAGAGGAAAAAGTTTATGGGTAATTGATGAGATGAGATCCGCATGATTACCACGAGGAAAGTCGGTTCGCCCAATACTGCTTTTGAATAATACGTCACCAACAAAAGCAATTTTATCTTTAGCATTAATAAATACGATATGACCGGGAGTGTGGCCGGGACAGAATAGAATATCTAAAGTGATATTGCCGACTTTCACTTGTTCACCTTCCTTTAACCAACGATCCGGTAAAAAGCTGTCAATATATGGAAACCCAAATTGCATGCACTGTTGTGGTAAGCTAGACAATAAAAATTCATCTTCTTGACTAGGACCAAGGATCTCAACATTATAATGTTTCGCTAATTCAATCGCTGCGCCAACATGATCTAAATGGCCATGAGTTAGGAGTATTTGTTTGATGTTAACACCAAGCTTTTCAACTGCTTTTTTAAGTAGTTCAGCTTCGCCACCCGGATCGATAAATGCGGCTTCCTTTGTTTCATCACACCAAATAATGCTACAGTTTTCCTGAAAATGGGTAACTGGAATGATTTGATACTGAAACATAGTGTTTTCTCCTTATTGCTTAGTGCCGAGCCGTTAAATTTTGCCCATCTTCTTTGTTTAATTGCGCAAAGATTATGCTTGATAGCATAGTTACGATGCCTAGTATAACAAAGGTTAATTGAAATGCGTGAATGGTAGTTGTTGAATTGCTAAATAATCTTACTAATACCGCACCAAAACCAGTACCAAAACTGATGGCTAATTGTTGATTAACAGCCATCAAACTATTGCCACTGCTAGTACTTTCACCTTGTAAGTTAGCTAACGTTATACTATTCATTGAGGTAAATTGCATAGAATTAACGCCACCAATACAAAATAGCAATACCCCTAATACGGTAAGTGGTGTCGCTAGATTTAATAATGACATGAGAAGGATCAAAATTCCTGCCAAAATAGTATTTGCCACCAGTACAAAACGATAACCTAACCGAGCAAGTACTTTAGTAATAAAGAATCGGGTAAAAATTGAGGCGATTGCCATTGGCATTAACATCATTCCGGCAAACATCGCCGAATAGCCAAAACCAACTTGTAAAAATAGTGGAATTAGAAAAGGTACCCCTGAAATACCCAAGCGACAGACTAAGTTACCGATAATGCCAATTTTAAAGGTGCGGATAGTAAATAATGAGAGTGGAAACAGTGGTGCTTGTCTCTTTTTGGCATAGAGGCGATAAATAAATAGAAATATTAAGCTAATAATAGCCAGTGCTAATGGCAAATAATATTGTTGGCCTTGATTTAAACATTCAATACTCAGCGTTGCGCTAACAAAGGTGATAACAATAAAAATAAATCCAAATGAATCAAAAGGCAGACGTTCACCTTTTAGGTTGGGCATATATTTTAAGCTGACAAGCACTCCTAAAATACCAATTGGCAAATTAATCAAAAACACCCAATGCCAACTTACCATATCAACCAGATAACCCCCTAGTACCGGCCCGAGTACCGGTCCAATTAACCCCGGAATGGTTGCGGTATTTAATGCGGCTAAAAACTCATTACGCTTAAATGCCTTAATCAATACCAAACGTGAAACGGGCACCATCATTGAGCCACCAATACCTTGGATTACCCTAGATATATCTAAGAATATTAGGGAATTGGATAAAGCACACAGCAGTGATCCTAATGTAAAAAGCGATACGGCCATGACAAAGATGTTTTTGGTACCAAATTTATCTGATAAATAGCCACTTACCGGAATAAACAGCGCCAAGGTTAACGCATAGCAGATTACCGCTGATTGCATATTTAATGGCGATTCATTAAGATCTTTAGCCATGGTTGGCAGTGCAGTATTTAAAATCGAGGTATCAAGTGATTGCATAAAAAAAGCAAATGCTGCAATCCAAGGTAATATTCGATAGACAAAAGGTGGTAATTCGCTATTCATGTTATTCAGCCTAATATTGATTAATATGCACACACGATGTGCTTAGTGCTAAGTTTATATTCTCTTACCCTTTTATTATGAGGTAAGAGAATTGATGAATGCTAGGTTACGATGACTGATTATTCGCTTTTTGCTTATTTTTAACCGGTTTTCCTTGCCAATAACCGGCCAATAGTGAGCCTGAAATATTGTGCCAAACAGAAAACACGGCTGCCGGCAGTGCAGATAAGGCTGAAAAATAGGTGTTACCAAGTGTCGCGGCTAATGCAGAATTTTGCATTCCAACTTCTAGTGACATGGTTCGGCAAGTCGATTCATCAAATCCGAATAAACGTCCTCCCCAATAACCACCTAGCAAACCAATACCATTATGGATGATTACCGCAAAAATCACCGTTATCCCCACTTGTGCAATGCGATCATGACTACCTGCAACAACAATGCAAATAATTAATAAAATACATAACATGGATAATAATGGTAAAAAGCGTTCACATTTTTTTACCACTGAATATAAAAAGTGGTGAACCATTAAGCCTAAAACAATTGGAATCAGCACAATTTGGATAATATGCACTAACATCTTCCAGACTGGCACTTCAACAGTGGTACCGACCAGTAAAAGCGTAAGAATTGGGGTTACCACAACGCCAACCAGGGTTGATACCGATGAGATGGTGACCGATAACGCGACATCCCCCTTAGCGAGATAAATCATCACATTCGAGGCGGTACCGCTAGCGACACTACCGACTAAAACCATGCCGACTAATAATTCTGGTCGCATGGTAAATAATTTAGATAAGATTAAAGCAGTCAGTGGCATAACAATATAATGCAGTAGGGTACAAATTATTACCGCTTTAGGTTTGGTGACGACGCGTTTAAAATCATCAATACTTAACGTTACCCCCATAGTAAACATGACAAACATTAATAATTGTGAGGTATATGGACTAACCGGAAGGAAGACGTTAGGTGAAAAATAGGCGACTATCGCGCAAAGAATTGCCCATAATGGAAATAATCGCGTAAGTGAGATAAGGGATTGCACAAAAAGTTGACTATAGCGTTGCGACATAAGTACCACCTTGTGGCTTGATAAATTATTAATTATTATATATTTATCTTTTTATTGGATTTGGAATTTCCATTTTATTGATTCTACTAAATAGCGTCAAGGTATTTGTTAGTATTGTGTCGCGTATTAGCAGAGGATCTTCGCTGCGTAATTGACAAAGGATATTAAAAATATCGACAATGTTTTCCGGCCTATTGATTTGTCCTTGCCGGCCACTTAACGGCATGTCAGGTGCATCGGTTTCTAACACTAAACTTTCGAGAGGTAATTTGGCGATGGTATGACGAGTTTTATTGGCTCTGGCATAACTTATTACCCCACCGACACCAATATAATAGCCTAATTTAATAAATTGCATGGCTTGCTCATAGCTACCAGAAAAACCGTGGATCACGCCACGACACGGCAAATTTGCTAGATGTAATTCATGATAGATAACATCGTGAGTTTTGCGTGAATGAATTAAGACCGGTAAATCATGACGTTTGGCGATAGCCAATTGCCCTCGAAAAAACGCAAGTTGTTGTTGCCACTCAACAGATTGGTCATAACGATCTAAACCAATTTCGCCAATAGCAATTAGCTTTGTAGGGTGAGTACTAACTTCACTTACGATTGCCGTTAATTTTTCAAGATCAGCAGGAGAGTGTTGATAAATAGGGTGCAAGCCAAGTGCCGCATACAGTTCATCATATTGCTCTGTGAGTTGTAAAATTTCGCTAAAATGGTCGGCTAATACCGCAGGAATAATTAGACCAGTAATTTTAGCTTGTCGTATAAGGTTGATTGAATTATCTAAATCGGTAACAAAAGCAGGAAAATTAAAATGGCAATGCGTATCAATAAACATAATGCCTCCTATTGTTCGACTTGATGTATTAATATCGGCAGTAAAAAGCGCTGCGCAAAATGGGTTATTTGCTCAATTAATGAATCGTTCAATTCCGGATATAGTCTGGCGTAATAGCTGTCACATTCAGCCGAGTGGAATTGCCCACCTTGCCAAGTATTTAATAATTTGCTGATGGCTTTTTCGCTAGGCTCAATTTCTGCGGTATTGGGATTATATGCGGTAATTAACCAGCTCCATGCACTTTGTAGTGGGATTAACAGTGGTTGATTAATACCTTGTATATAGCCTTTAACTAAATCGGTCAATATAGTTAAAGCTTGGTTAGCATCAATATGTAAAAAACGCCATTGGTTATCTTCTCGCCCATATAGCCGACTTTGGCTTTCGGTTTTATCCCAATTTAAAATACAGTAAATTAAGTGGTCGATCCATAATGACATACCATCACGAATAGAAAGATTGGCTGGTCGCCAAGTTAAAATTCCATCTTCTTGAATATGGGTTAACCATCCTTGTAATGGATAGTGTTGACCATCTATCGGAATAGTTAAATTCACCTCTAATGTTGACAGATTGGTTCTCTCTTCGAGGATTTTATTGGCTAATGGTTGTAATGATTCGCATAGTTCATCATAAATAATCTCACCAAAAGCACCATCCGGTAATTCACCTGTTAGTGTGAGGCGTTGATAGAAATTATCAGAACCTTGCGACTCTTTGGTGATCATTTCATTTAAAATCTGTAAATTGAGTTGATAGCGTTTTAAGCTATCCAAACTAAAGTTTTCAGCATCGGGCAAGGTTTCATCTAAATAATTGACATAAAAATTAAAGCGTTTTTGTAAAAAGAATCGAATAGAATGTTGATAAAAACGCTTCAATTCATCCAGATTAATACTATCAATAACTATATTGCTAATATCACTGATAAACGATTGGCTAGCCCCTGATTTTAACGCAGCTGGCAACCATTCATCGGCATAACTTTTTGGTTCATTTAAAAAATTTTGTGGATTAAATGGTGTGCGGGTATGCAATGTTCTTAAGCCATCAATTAGCTCAGTTTGTTTATTGTTGTCTATATCAGTAGCATAATACTGCACAATATAATCCCAAAGTTCATCGACTAATACCGACGGGTAACGTTCGCTATCATCTTTCATATCCCGACCAATATAACTGATATAGAGTTGATTTTGTGCTGATAAGATCGCTTCTAAAAATAGATAACGGTCATCAATACGTCGGCTACGATCGCCTCGTCTTGGATTTTGCGCTATTAAATCAAAATCTAAAGGCAAAGAGGTTCTTGGATAATCACCATCATTCATACCTAACAAGCAAACCAATTTAAACGGAATAGAGCGCATTGGCATCATGGTACAAAAGTTTATTTTACCGACTAAGAATCGATGGGCTAAATGATTTTGTTCCAAGCGTGATTGCATTGCATCATGTAAAATAGTTATCGAGATGTTGTCGGTAAAATTGGCATTTAAACCACTACTGATCAGTTTTTGCCACTCTTCTTGAATCATTAGCAAAATCGACTCGCGCGAAGTATCGCTAACAAAAAAGTCATTGATAAGCTCAATACAGCAACTTTGCCATTCTGATAACGGTTTGTCTTCACTTAAAATAGTTAGCCATTTACGCACCGATTTTATAAATTCAGCTAATTGACCGATTAATTCGGCATCTAATCCTGTTGCACCATCATAAGGTAATATCTGCTGCCAACCACCTTGTTCGCTATTCATAGTATAACCGAGCAATAAGCGCTCAAGGCCAAATAGCCAACTGTGGGCATTTTCTAGACCAAAGCGAATACCAGACTCTATAATCCAAGTATGCAATAAGGTTAGTTGTGGCTCACTTATGGCAAATTTTTCAGCAATGGCGGGAATTTCTAATAGATTAAACAGCTCTTCGGCGGTAAAGCGGCTTGCAGTAAAGTTTAAAATAGCAAAAAATCCTTGCACGATTGGATCGATGTTGCGGGCCTTTTGATCGGAAATCGTGAATGGTAAATAACGTTGACCTTCGGCATTGCCAAATACCGATCGAATGTAAGGAACATACTTATCAATATCTGAAACCATGACAATGCAATCACGTAGTTCCAGTGTTGGATCGGCATCGAAGGCCGATAAGAGATAATCATAAAGTACTTCAACTTCACGCTGTTCGCTATGGCAGGCATGAAACGTTATTGATCTATCTGTTTTGTCTACTGAAATTTGGGTTTCATTGGTTTGGTATAGTTCTAAAATATCTTGCTGAATAGCCTGTAATAGACACTGGCGCTTATTATCGACAAAGATATCAATGTCTTGTTTATTATTGAACTCTTGTAATAAAAATAGGTTATCTCGCCCCAATTTCCCCCATGATGTTAGCAGTGGGTTGGGAATATTGTCAGGGCTATTTTGCATATCAGATAACTGTTTTTCAACAATATCACCCCAATACCATTTGCAAGGGTTGTTAAACATTAAGTGGACATCAATATGTTGCCCAAGTGCGGATAATAATGACAGATAGATTGGGGGTAATGAGGTAATACCAAAAATGTAAACCCGCTTCGGTAAATGGTTCAACCGCGAGCGATCAAAATCACTATCTAACATAATATCCAACATCTGTTGATAAATATTGGCACGATGATAAGGTTGACTGATTGAGATGAGTTGACGCCATAATTCTGCTTGCCATTTCTCATCGGGATGATTGTTTAATTCCATTACCGTTTGATTAGCTTCCCATTTTGCAAGCCAATCAGGACGATAGACTAAATATTGGTCAAATAGTCGAGCTATGCGCGTTGCTAATTGATACTGTTTTCGTTCTTCTTTATCAATATTAAGATAATGTTTGATGGTATCAAATTCAGGTCGCTCAATAATTTTCGGCAATAGATAATATAAACGCCAAGTCATTGATTCGACATTATAGCTATTTTCAATCGGTGCTTCAGGCAGCAGAGTTTGATATAACTGCCAAATAAATTGACTGGGAAAGGGAAAATCGACATTAGCTACAATACCCAGATCGTTGGCCAATTCGATTTGTAACCATTGTGCCATGCCTTGGCTTTGCACAATAACCATATCAGGTGTAAACACCTGTTCTAATGGCTCTCTGCGCATTAACTCGCTGACTAATGTTTTGAGTAAATCGACTTGATTTGAATGATAAATAGTAAACATAGTTACATAAATATAGTTACATTAGTATTAATCTAATTGAACTGATTATCGCCGATTGCTATTAATAAATCCAGCTAGCAATCGGTCATGGTTTTTTATAACGCGACAATTTTCATAAAATCAGCTAGTTTTTATAAAAAAGTTGCGTAATGCTGTTTTAGAGAAGGGAAAAATTGTATTTTTCGCTGGCAACATTTGCTTACTTAATTTGCTTACTTAGTTAAGTAAAGACTAAAAAACAGAAATGTTTGATTAATGATTTACGATGGTAAGCGAGAATAAATCAATTATTGCAATGTTAATTCCTCCCAAATTCAAGGGAATTAAAAACGGTGTTAGTTGTAAAAGTTTCGATCTGTCAACCAAGAGATGCAGTGATGTTATAGGTGTGATAGCTCTATATGCCCATATGTCACGGTGAATCTATTATTCTCAATTTTCTGTCTTACCGGCAATAAAATCATAAAAAATAGCTTTTATAAAAAGTAGCGGAACGCGGTTAATGAAAATAAAAATGCTGTTTAACAGATATGAATAGATGCAGTTAAGTTGCTAATGAAAAAGGCTACAATTTATTCATTTGTAACCTTTATTGTTTTGTTAAGTGATCAACGTATATTTATTGACCTATACGACGAGTTAACTCGATAACGCGTATTTTTGCTAAGGCTTTTGAAAGTTCAGCAGATGCTTGAGCAAAAGACATATCATCGCTAGGATGATTAATGTGTTCTTGTGCTTGTCTTACTGCTTCTTGCGCCCTTGCTTCATCTAAGTCTTCACCACGAATCGCGGTATCAGCTAAGATTGTTACTATAGTAGGTTGAACCTCTAAAATACCACCAGATAGATAGATAAATTCTTCTTGTCCATCGGCTTTTACAATCCCGACCATTCCCGGCTTAATGGTTGTCAGTAACGGAGTGTGACCAGGATAAATTCCAAGTTCACCTTCTCGTCCTGTGACTCTGATTCGCTGAACATCACCTGAAAAAAGGTGAGATTCAGCACTAACAACTTCTAATTGATAGGAAGTTAGTGCCATAATGCTCTCTCCGTTCTATAAATCTCTTAGAGAGATTTCGCTTTCTCAATCGCTTCGTCGATTGAACCAACCATATAAAATGCCTGTTCAGGAATATGGTCATAATCACCGTTCATAATACCTTTAAATGCACTGATGGTGTCTTTTAATGGTACGTATTTACCCGGTGAACCTGTGAACACTTCCGCAACGAAGAATGGTTGAGATAAGAAACGTTGAATTTTACGTGCGCGAGCAACAGTTAATTTATCGTCTTCTGATAATTCATCCATACCAAGAATCGCAATGATATCTTTTAATTCTTGATAACGTTGAAGAATTGACTGTACGCCACGAGCACAATCGTAATGTTCTTGTCCAACAACAAGTGGATCTAATTGACGACTTGTTGAGTCAAGTGGGTCAACCGCAGGGTAAATACCTAATGATGCGATTTGACGACTTAATACGATTGTTGCATCCAAGTGAGCAAAGGTAGTTGCCGGTGACGGGTCAGTTAAGTCATCGGCAGGTACATATACTGCTTGGATTGAGGTAATTGACCCAGTTTTTGTTGAGGTGATACGTTCTTGTAATAACCCCATTTCTTCTGCTAATGTTGGTTGGTAACCTACCGCAGATGGCATACGACCTAATAGCGCAGATACTTCGGTACCGGCTAAGGTATAACGGTAAATATTATCGATAAATAATAGTACGTCTTTACCTTCATCACGGAATTTTTCTGCCATGGTTAAACCAGTTAACGCTACGCGTAAACGGTTTCCTGGTGGCTCATTCATCTGACCATAAACTAACGATACTTTATCCAGTACGTTTGATTCTTTCATTTCATGATAGAAGTCGTTACCTTCACGCGTACGTTCACCTACACCAGTAAATACTGAGTAACCTGAATGCTCGATCGCGATGTTACGGATTAATTCCATCATGTTTACGGTTTTACCAACACCAGCACCACCAAATAGACCTACTTTACCACCTTTGGCAAATGGACAAATTAAGTCGATAACTTTGATACCAGTTTCAAGTAATTCTGTTGAGTTAGCCAACTCTTCGTATGTTGGTGCTGCACGGTGAATCGCCCAACGCTCTTCTTCACCAATTGGACCTGCTTTATCAACAGGATCACCAAGTACGTTCATAATACGGCCAAGTGTTTTTGTTCCCACAGGAACTTCAATGCCGTGACCTGTATTTACTACTTTAAGTCCACGTCTTAAACCATCAGATGAGCCCATTGCAATACAACATACAACGCCACCACCTAATTGTTGCTGAACTTCCAGAACTAATTTTTCAGTGCCAGTTTCCACTTCTAATGCATCATATACCTTTGGTACTGCATCTTCTGGGAATTCGACATCAACCACCGCACCGATGATCTGGACAATCTTTCCAGTAGCCATTTTTATTCCTCTACGTCTTTTTCTTAACTATAAGCCAATATTTAGCATTAACCTGAAACAGCAGCTGCACCAGATACAATATCAATTAATTCATTTGTGATAGCACCTTGACGGGCTTTGTTATACACAATTTGTAATTCATTAATTAAATTTGCACCATTATCTGTTGCTGCCTTCATGGCCACCATTCTTGCTGCTTGTTCACTCGCTAAATTGTCAACCACCGCTTGATAGACTTGTGATTCAATATAACGACGTAAAATCACATCTAATAATGATTTTGCATCCGGCTCATAAATATAATCCCACGATGAAGCTTTAAGTTCTTTATCTTCCGAAGCTGGTAATGGTAATAATTGCTGTATTGTCGGCTTTTGCGACATGGTATTAATAAATTTATTGGTTACAATATATAATCTATCAATTTTACCGTTGTCATATGCCTCTAGCATTGTTTTTACCGGACCAATTAAATCAGATAAAGTTGGTTCGTCACCTAAATTAGTTACTTGGGTTAAAATATTCGTTTTTACTGAAGAGAAAAACGACACCCCACGTGAACCAATTAAAGCCACATCGGCTTCAACTCCTTTCTCTTGCCATGCTGACATATCAGCAATAACCGTTTTGAAAAGATTGATATTTAATCCACCACATAAACCACGATCGGTCGAAATGATAAGATAGCCAACTCGTTTTACATCCCTTTCTTCTAAGTAGGGATGTTTGGCGCCTATTTGAGCTAACGCTAAATGTCCAATTACTTCACGAATCATTTCTGCATATGGACGGCTAGCGGCCATTCTGTCCTGCGTTTTACGCATTTTAGAATTGGCTACCATTTCCATCGCTTTAGTGATCTTTTGCGTACTTTGGATACTGGCAATTTTCGTTCTAATCTCTTTTGCATTAGCCATTTGTTACCTCACCCTTACCAAGTTTGAGTTGATTTAAAGCTTTCAAGCATTGCTTTTAACTTACTTTCAATCTCATCGTTGTAATTGCCTGTCTCGTCGATTTGTTTTACAAAATCGGCATATTGACTATGGGCATAAGCAAGAAGTGCTGTTTCAAATGATAATACTTTTGCAAGTTCAACATCTTCTAGATAACCACGTTCAGCGGCATAAAGTACAATTGATTGCTCAGCAACAGTCATAGGAGAATATTGCTTTTGTTTGAGTAATTCAGTTACTTTTTCACCGTGGCTTAATTGGTTTCTTGTTGCTTCGTCTAAGTCAGATGCAAATTGTGAGAACGCAGCTAATTCACGATATTGGGCAAGTGCGGTACGAATACCACCAGATAATTTTTTCATTATCTTAGTTTGCGCAGCACCACCAACACGAGAAACCGAAATACCAGGGTTTACCGCCGGGCGAATACCTGAGTTAAATAAGCTGGTTTCAAGAAAGATCTGACCATCAGTAATCGAAATTACGTTAGTTGGTACGAACGCCGAAACGTCACCTGCTTGGGTTTCGATAATTGGTAATGCCGTTAATGAACCAGTTTTACCTTTTACTTCACCTTTAGTAAACTCTTCAACATAAGCTTCGTTAACACGAGCTGCACGTTCAAGTAAACGAGAGTGAAGATAGAATACGTCACCCGGGTAAGCCTCACGTCCAGGTGGACGACGAAGTAATAATGAAATTTGACGATAAGCAACGGCTTGTTTTGATAAATCATCATAAACAATAAGCGCGTCTTGTCCACGGTCACGGAAGTATTCGCCCATTGCACAACCAGCGTATGGCGCTAAGTATTGTAACGCTGCTGATTCAGATGCTGATGCCACCACTACAATGGTATTTTTTAGCGCACCGTGCTCTTCAAGTTTACGCACTACGTTAGCAATAGTAGATTGTTTTTGTCCGATTGCCACATAGATACATTTAACACCAGAATTACGCTGATTAATAATAGCGTCAATTGCTAATGCGGTTTTACCGGTTTGACGGTCACCGATGATAAGTTCACGTTGACCACGACCGATTGGAATCATTGAGTCAACCGCTTTATAACCAGTTTGTAATGCTTGGTCAACAGATTGACGGTCGATAACGCCTGGAGCAACAACTTCTACAGGTGAGAACCCATCATGTTGAATCGAACCTTTACCATCAATTGGTTCACCAAGTGTATTGATAACACGGCCTAATAAACCATCACCTACTGGTACCTGTAAAATACGACCAGTACACTGCACTTTCATCCCTTCAGATAAGTCTTCGTATGGTCCCATGACCACAGCACCAACAGAATCTCTTTCAAGGTTTAATGCCATTGCATATCGGTTACCAGGTAATGCAATCATTTCGCCTTGCATTACATCAGTTAATCCGTGGATTCGAAGGATACCATCACTTACTGAGATGATTGTTCCTTCATTGTGAGCATTACTCACAATATTGAACTGAGCTATCCGCTCTTTAATTAGTTCACTTATTTCAGTTGAATTTAGCTGCATTATCAGTCCCCTTAAGACTGTAGAACGTCATTTAGTCGATTTAGACGTCCTCTGATACTACTATCAATAACCATATCGCCCGTACGAATAATAAAACCAGAAATGAGCGATTTATCAATATGACATTTTAGTTTTACTTTTCGTGATAAACGTTTTTCGACAGCGACAGAAATTTTATTAAGTTGTTCTTCGGTTAGCTCATTGGCAGAAATTACATCAACGTCTGCTTGTGCTTCTTTATCTAAACAGTATTGCTTAAACAATGTTAACACTTCAGGAAGAAGCGATAAGCGTTTGTTTTCAGCCATAACTTTAATAAAATTAGTGCTATACTCATCAAGTACATCTTTACAGATATTGATGAGTAAGTTAGCCACTGAATCGGTTTTCATGTCAGATGTTAAAACACTTCTGATTTGGGCATCTTTGCTCACTTCAGCGGTTAACACTAACATTTTATGCCATGATTCGATGCTGTTTTTTTCAACAGCAAAGTCGAAAGCGGCTTTAGCATAAGGGCGAGCAATCGTAATTAAGTCAGCCATTGCTCTATTCTCCTTATAGTTCAGCTACGAGTTTATCAATGATGTCGCTGTTAGCGGCTTCATTAACAGAACGTTCAATAATTTTTTCTGCACCGGCAATAGCGAGTGTAGCGACTTGTTGTTTAAGCTCTTCTCTAGCGCGTTTACGCTCAGCTTCAACTTCAGCAAGCCCTTGAGCAACAATCCTTTCTTTTTCACGAGAAGCTTCTTGTTGTGCTTCTTCAAGAATGGCTGCTTTGCGTTTATTCGCTTGCTCAATAATTGCATTAGCCTCAACCTTAGCCTGTTGCATTATGTCAGATGTATTTGCTTTGGCTAATTCCAAATCTTTTTTTGCTGTTTCTGCTGAAGCTAGTCCTTCCGCTATCTCTTTTTGGCGTTTTTCAATCGCTCGGATAACCGGAGGCCAAACAAACTTCATACAGAACCAAACAAACAATACAAATGTAATTGCTTGGCCGAGGAGAGTTGCGTTCATATTCATGAGACAATTCCTCTTAAGTTATTATTAACCAGCAACAGCAAAAATGACATATAACGCAATACCCACACAAATCATAGGGATCGCATCAACTAAGCCCATAACGATAAAGAATTGTGTACGTAACATAGGCATTAATTCTGGTTGGCGAGCAGCACCTTCTAAGAATTTACCACCTAGTAGACCAATACCAACTGCACCACCGATCGCAGCTAATCCCATCATTATGCCAGCGGCTACAAATAACATACTCATACTATCCATTATATACTCCAGTTTATTATCTAAAGAAAAGTTAAAATTAATGATCTTCGGTTGTTGAGGCCATTGCCAAATAGACAATAGTCAATACCATAAAAATAAATGCTTGTAAGGTGATTATCAAAATATGGAAGATAGCCCATGGTAATGATAGTACCCATTGTGACCACCAAGGCAATAATGCTGCTATTAAGATGAAGATAAGTTCACCAGCATACATATTACCGAAGAGTCGTAATCCTAAAGAAACAGGTTTAGCTAATAAGCTAACAAGTTCAAGGACTAAGTTAATTGGCGCAAATGCCCAATGATTAAATGGATGCAAGGTATATTCTTTAATAAATCCTGAAATACCTTTATATTTGATTGAATAAATGATGATGAGTGCAAAGACACCTAATGACATTGACATGGTAATACTAACATCAGCTGTCGGTACGACTCTTAAATGAGATAGACCTAAATATTGCCCTGCGTAAGGTAGAAAATCGACCGGGATAAGATCCATTAAATTCATTAAGAATACCCAGATAAACACAGTAAGTGCTAAAGGGGCGATGAGTTTATTTTGACCAGTAAACATATCTTTGACAGTATTATTAACAAATTCAAAGATCATCTCTACCGCACATTGAAGTTTACTTGGTACACCACTCGTCGCTTTCCTTGCTACACGATGGAAGATCCATAAGAAAAGCACACCCAGTACAATTGAAAAGAACAACGAATCAAGATTAAAGGTCCAAAAACCAGAACCGACTTGCAAGTTCTCCAGATGGTGTTTTATATAAGCTTGCGGTGAAGCTGGAGAGGAAACTGCCATATAACCCTCTTACCTATTTCTAAAAATGAACACTACAGATTTTGTCTTACTTAAAAGGTACGAACAATCACTGCAATAACCGAAGCTATTATTTTAACCCCAATCACCTATAATAAGTCAACAACTGATTAAAAAAATAAAGAATTTAGACACTTTTTCATAATATTGTGTAAATATTGAAAGTATTACTAAATCAGTCCAATAAAGCTATTATTCCTCAATAGCCGAATGAATGATAAAAAAATAGTCTAATTTGAGGCTTCAACTGCACAGGCAATTTGTTCCGCTAATTTTTGCACCTCAGATCGGTTGCTTCCTTCAACCATCACACGAATAAGTGGTTCGGTGCCTGATTTACGAATTAAAACACGCCCTTCATTACCGAGTTGCTTTTCTGCTTGTTCAATTGTAGATTTTACTGTCGCATTAGTTAATGGGTCATGTTTTCCGGCAAAACGGATATTTATTAATACTTGAGGTAGCATTGTCATGCCACTACATAAATCGGCTAATGACATATCATTGCGTATCATGGCAGCGAGCACCTGTAACCCAGCAACAATTCCATCACCAGTAGTGGTTTTATCCAGTAATAGAACATGACCTGAATTTTCTGCGCCTAATCGCCAATTCTTTGCAACCAACATTTCAAGCACATAGCGGTCGCCAACTTTTGCTCTTACAAACGGAATACCAAGATTTTTAAGGGCGATTTCTAGCCCCATGTTACTCATTAAGGTACCGACAACACCACCTTTGAGCTGACCTTGCCTTAAAGCTTCGCGGGCAATAATGTAAATAATTAAATCACCGTCAACTTTATTCCCTTGATGATCAACCATAATAATACGATCGCCATCACCATCGAGGGCAAAACCTAAATCGGCTTTCTCTTCGAGAACTCGTTTGGTTAATGCTTTTACATCAGTTGCACCACAATTTTCATTAATATTGACGCCATCAGGATCACAACCAATTTTAATTACTGTCGCACCGAGCTCACGCAGTACTTTGGGGGCGATGTGGTAGGTGGCACCATTGGCACAATCCACCACGATTTTTAAACCGGCTAAACTTAAATCATGATCAAAGGTACTTTTGCAAAATTCGATATAGCGACCAGCGGCATCAGTAATTCGGCTAGCCCGACCAAGTTGTTTTGATTCAACACAATCGATCTGTTTTTCGAGTTGTGCTTCGATTTCTAACTCAATAGCATCATCGAGTTTGCGACCTTCAGTTGAGAAAAATTTAATACCATTGTCATAAAAAGGATTGTGGGATGCAGAAATAACCACACCCGCATCAGCGCGAAAGGTACGAGTTAGATAAGCAATGGCTGGCGTTGGCATTGGACCAGTAAAAGCGGCGGCAACCCCGGCTGAGGCAAATCCGGCTTCTAATGCCGATTCAAGCATATAACCTGAAATACGGGTATCTTTACCGATGAGGACTTTTTTAACACCATCTTTAGCTAGTACTCGCCCAGCGGCCCAACCTAATTTGAGCGCAAAATCAGGAGTAATAGGATACTCGCCAACTTTTCCACGAATACCATCTGTACCAAAATATTTCCGATTAGACATGTTATTTCCTCATACTGAAATTGTTTATTTGACCAATTGCCAGTTTTATAATGTTAAGTTATTTTTTATTTTATAAAAAATGCAAGCTAAGTAAACTTATTCTCGATTGTCGTTAGCAAATTTTAATAGCACTTGGCTCTCTTTAATAAAACGTTCGGCATAACGACCAAACCATTGGGTTACTTGATTGAAATTCTCAATGAATTTGGTTTTATCTCTTTGTTCAATTAGTTTAACCATTTGTCCAAAACATTGGTAATAGCGTTTAATTAATTCAATATTATCATCTGACGCCATAATGATATCTGCATAAAGTACCGGATCTTGAGCAAACAAGCGACCAACCATCATTAATTCCAAGCGATAAATAGGTGAAGAGAGGGTAATTAATTGTTCTAGATCTGCGTGTTCTCGTTGTAAATTTACGCCATAGGAAAACGAAGTAAAATGGCGTAATGCTTGAATAAACGACATACATTTATCATGCTCTTTCGCATCAATAGCACATAAGTTGGCTCCCCAAATCCGCATCTGTTCAATTAACCATTGGTACTGTTCAGGATATCGACCTTGGCAGTAAACAATAACTTGTTTGGCTAAATTTGGCACATCGGGACCAAACATCGGGTGCAAGCCAACCACAGGACCGGTATGTTTAGCCAACATCGCTTGTAAAGGTTTAACTTTGATTGAAGTAAAATCAGTTAAAATACAATCTTTAGGTAATGGTGGTAATTGTTCAATAATTTCACATGTTTTGTTGATAGGTACGGTAACAATAACGGCAGCAGCATCAGCAACGACTTCGGCTGCTTGATGCATGGTTTTTGAACCCAAGGTTTTGACTGTATAACCTGACAGGGTAAATAGTCGGGCAAATAGTCTACCCATTTGTCCATTACCACCAATGATGACAATCGATCCTTTGCCAGTGTAAACCTTTTTAAAACCTTTGTCGTTTTCACTTATATAAGATTCACGCATTAAGCGGCGTAAAATATCTTCAATTAACGCTGATGAAATGCCTAAATTTTCAGCTTCTTGTTTGCGTTTAGCTATCATATCCGCTTCACGTTTAGGATCGTAAATCGGAATTCCATGCTCGCTTTTCACTTCGCCCACTTTGGCGACTAATGCTAATCGTTGATTAATTAAAGATAAAATTGATTGATCAACTTCATCAATTTTATCGCGCAATGCAAGTAATTCCTTTGACATATTCGGTTATCTCTTTATCACAAGTTATAGCTTTTACTGTAATTGCTTAACAGTATAACGTATTTTTGGTAGCATGGGTCAATTGCAAAATTAAATCAAATACAATAAATTTATGATTAAAGTTATCTCATTTAATATTAATAGTCTACGCGCTAGGATCCATCAATTAGCCGCGATAATTGATAAGCATCAACCTGATATAATTGGATTACAAGAGACTAAAGTTCACAATGATCAATTTCCAGTTGAGGAACTTGCACACTTTGGTTATCACTTACATTATCACGGTCAAAAAGGACATTATGGCGTAGCATTATTGACTAAGCAAAAACCATTATCGGTACAATGTGGTTTTCCGACCGATGAGGAAGGCGCACAATGTCGATTAATTTTAGCGGAGTTGCCAACTAACCAAGGTAATTTAATGGTTATTAATGGCTATTTTCCCCAAGGTGAAAGTTTACATCACGAAATTAAATATCCGGCTAAACGCAAATTTTATCGAGATTTAATCGAATATATACAATCTCAACAACTTAATAGTCAATTATCACTTATTATGGGCGATATGAATATATGCCCAACGGATTTAGATATTGGTATTACTCAAGATAGTCGTAAACGATGGTTAAGAACGGGTAAATGTTCATTTTTGCCGGAAGAGCGTGAATGGATAAATAATTTAATGGCATTGGGTTATACCGATACTTATCGCCATGCTAACCCAGATTCACAAAGATATTCATGGTTTGATTATCGTTCGAAAGGTTTTGCTAGCGAAACTGGATTAAGAATTGATTTAATACTAGCTAGCCAAAAGCTTATGCAATATTGTGGTCAAACCGGTATCGATTACGATATTCGAGGAATGGAAAAACCGTCAGATCATGCGCCAATTTGGGCTCAATTTGATTTAGATTAATTTTTTTACCATAAGGATAATAGTATGCAAAGCAACTCGATTTTATCGGTCAAAGATCTTAACCAAATCGTTAAAGATTTGCTTTCTGATGCTATTGGACAGATTTGGTTAGTCGGTGAAATTTCAAATTTTTCTCGCCCAGCTTCAGGCCATTGGTATTTTACCTTAAAAGATGAAGTTGCCCAAGTGCGTTGTGCTATGTTTCGTAATAGCAATTTTCGTACTGGATTTACCCCACAAAATGGTCAACAAGTGTTAGTTAATGCTTCGGTAACACTTTATGAAGCCCGTGGTGACTATCAATTAGTTATTAATCAATTACAACCCGCTGGCGCAGGCTTGTTACAACAAAAATTTGAACAGTTAAAACAAAAACTGTCAGAAGAAGGGTTATTTGATGCGGTTTATAAAAAGGGGTTACCTGATAATATTCGTACAGTCGGTATTATTACCTCATCAACAGGCGCAGCGCTACATGATATCTGTCAGATATTAAACCGCCGCGATCCAAGTTTACAGGTGATTATCTATCCTACGCAGGTACAAGGTAGCGAAGCGCCAGCCCAAATAGCCAGAATGATCCAAATTGCTAATGTTCGCCAAGAATGTGATGTATTAATTGTCGGTCGCGGTGGTGGCTCAATTGAAGATCTTTGGGCATTTAATGAAGAAGTTGTGGCAAGGGCTATTTTTGCAAGCCAGTTACCGATTGTCAGTGCTGTTGGTCATGAAGTTGATTTTACCATTGCTGATTTTGTTGCGGATGTCCGCGCAGCTACACCATCGGCAGCAGCTGAGTTGGTTAGTCGTGATAAATTAGAACAGATTAAAAGTTTACAAGTTCAAGAGCAATATCTATGTATGGCGATTGATTACTATTTAATGCGTCGACGAGAATTTTTAAATAAGCGTTATCAGCGATTACAGGCACAGCACCCACAAGCAAAATTAGCAAAACAATTAAATCGTTTATTAACTGGTCGTCATGCCTTATTTGAAAATATTCAGCAATACTTATTAAGGCAATCTTATCGCCATAATCTACTTGATAAACGTTTGGTCGCGGTTTCACCACAACATAAAATTGTTTACTATGGCCAACGCCTTGAACAAAAACAGCAACAACTGCTTAATTTAATGCAAAAAAGGCTGACAGATGCTAAGCATCAATTTGTATTAAAAACATCTCAGCTTAATAGTGTAAGTCCACTTGCGACTTTAGATCGTGGTTACTCAGTAACCACTGATCAGCAACAAAAAGTAATACGCAGTGTTGAACAGGTATCGATTGGTGATTTTATTTCAACGCAATTGAAAACGGGTAGATTAATTAGTCAAGTTGTTGAGATTGACAAAAAGGCTTATTGATAATAGTCGTGTTTAAGTTTTAAAAATTAACTCCTGATAATTTAATCGGAAATTAGCGTTTTATTCAGTTATTTTCTTTTTATTAATAATCGACATTTTTAATAAAATTTAATGTTGGAAATTGGATAAAATTGCACCTTAAATAGTATTAAGGATATAATATCCAAAAAATTTATAAAAAATATTAAGAGAATAAAGTGGTTATGCATCCTCCAATAGGTATTGATTTAGGTACTACCAATAGTTTAATTTGTGTTTGGCAAAATGGTCAATCGACGCTTATTCCCAACGCGATCGGCAAAGTGGTTACACCATCGGTAGTCAGCATTGATGAAGATAATTCTATTTTAGTCGGTCATGCTGCTTTATCCCGTTTAACCACGCATCCAAGTCGTAGTGCTGCGGCATTTAAACGGTTTTTAGGATCGAGTAAAGTGTTTACGTTAGGTGATCAAAAATTTACGCCAACCGAGCTTTCGGCCTTAGTTTTAAAATCACTAAAAGCGGATGCTGAAGCTTTCTTAAAACAAGAAATTCGAGATGTGGTGATTTCAGTTCCCGCCTATTTTAATGACGAGCAACGTAAACAGACCCGCTTTGCTGCCGAGCTTGCCGGATTAAATGCGGTACGTCTAATTAATGAGCCAACGGCTGCTTCAATGGCTTATGGATTACATGAAGAACAATCAGGTAATACCTTAGTTTTTGACTTAGGTGGTGGTACTTTTGATGTGACCGTATTGGAATATGCTATGCCTATCATTGAGGTACATGCATCAGCTGGTGACAACTACTTAGGCGGTGAAGATTTTACCCATGAAATTGTTAAGGCATGCCTAAGCGAATGGCAACTGAAACAAGAAGATATTCCAGTTGATGACTATGCGCGTTTATTAGATTTGGCTGAACAGTTAAAGTGTAAGCTAAGTGGTGAGCAGATGCATAATTTGACTTGGTTCTGGCAAGACAAGCAATGGCAATTTTCATTAAACGAAGTAAGAGCTAAATCAATTTGGTTACCTTTGCTTAATCGATTACGAGCACCTGTTGAACAGGCATTAAGTGATGCTCGCTTAAAAGCTAATGAACTTGAACATATTGTCTTAGTTGGCGGTTCATCACAATTGGGTGTGGTTCGTGAGTTAGTGACAAAGTTATTTGGTAAACTACCTTATCGTCATATCAATCCAACAACTATCGTGGCACAAGGTGCTGCCGTTCAGGCTGCTTGTCGTTTGCGTGATGCTGATGTTGAAGAGGTTATTTTAACCGATGTCTGTCCATATACACTGGGAATTGCAAGTTGTTCTAACAATATTAATGGCTTGTTCTCACCGATTATTGAACGCAATACGGTTGTACCAACTTCAAAAGTAAAAACGTTTTATACTTCAGGCCCACAGCAAAAAAGCATTATGCTTTCGATTTATCAAGGTGAAAATCCTCTAGTTGAAAATAATGTTCTAATTGATCAGTTTGAAGTGCCATTAACTCCTATGGAAAAAATTCAAGGGATTGATGTTCGCTTTAGTTATGATTTAAATGGGTTGCTTGAAGTCGATGTTGTGTTATTGGAAACCGGTGCATTGCATGGCAAAGTGATTGATCATAGTCCGATTGGATTAACCGATAAACAAAAGCAAGAAAGCCATGACAGATTAGCGGCAATTAAAATTCATCCGCGTGATGAAATGCCTAATCGAACCTTATTAGCGCGATTAGAGCGAGCATGGGCTCAGGCATTGGGTGATGAGCGACTACTCATCCAGTCGTATATTGAAGCTTTTCTGGAAGTCCTAGAACAGCAAAATCAAGAAGAAATCGAAAAAATACGTAGCGAAATAGAAAAGGATCTTAACGAGCTTAATCGATAAGTTTTGTAAAATTATCCCCTTTATCAATTAGAAAATAGCGTTGTAAAGGGGATATTGAGATATCTTATCTTTGCTTATTATTCTGTTATTGGTGGTCCATAACGGTTTGTCTCATCGACAGATGAAAGCCAACATGGCGACAATAGAATTGGTAGTGCAAGTGAGGCTGATATAAAATAAAAGATGCCGCTATTATAATAACCGTCATTTAAGCGTCGTTTTATCGCAAAAATAATATTGATTATTGCAACTCCCCATAATATATCAGTAATAGTATTATCTAAATTTGTTTGGCTCGCACTTATTAGTAGTAAAAGAATAAGTAAACAAGAAAAGCTCATCTGTTTTAAGAAGCCAATTAAATTGGTTCGACCATTCCAGCGCCAAATTTGCCACCACTTATTGGCTGGAAACGCTTTAGATTTAAGTTTTTTCTGGTGATCCATATTTTTGGCTAGCAGCAATGTTGAGCATAATTTAAGTGTAATATCACTATTATGTTTAATTTCTATAAGTGTTTCGATATCTTCTTTTTCATATATCGCATCATCTTTATTGAGTTTTTGATTTAAATTTTTTAAGGTGTCTATTTTTTGCAATTCATCATTATCTTTTTTGAGAGATGATGGAATAGATATTTTTAACCTAAATGATTCGACGATTTTTTGTAACTGGGTATTATCACCAGCTAGCTTTTGTAGTATTTCTTTTAGTTTTGTTTTTTGATTGGCTTTGTCAAAAACAATTGAATACAGTAACATTAAACCAGCGACAGATTTGTTTGCTAGTTTATTTGCCCATCTTTGTTCAACTATTTGCTCAATTTCATCCCAATTAATTTCATCTGATGCGTAGATAACTGCTTCAATTGAATTTGGGTAATTAACCAACATAGAGCTAATCTGTCGATTATCACTATCGATAAGATTATATAATTCCGTATCATTTTGCCATTGGCCAGACTTAAAGGTATCTATAAGTGACGCAAGAGGATCATTTTCAGAGAGTAAAAATAAGTTATCTTTCTCTCGAATAAAGTTGGCAGCTTTTATTGGTGAATCTGCAATACTGATGATTAATAAACAGTAACGATACCATTGCCAATAAGCATTGTTATCAGCAGCAATAATTGATTGATTAGGTGATTGGGGTAAGGTGTTGTCTCCTCTAAATTCATAGTAGATAGGCCAATCAAACATCTCCATATTTCGATAAGCTACATTGTCATATAAATGTAATTTAGCGATAAATGGGATATCATCGAATCTATCGAGCCATAACCGAGCATATAAAAATAGCTCCCCCTCTTCAACATTCGGATCAAATTTAGTCGGAATAACTGCATTTTCATCACTTTGATACAACCACTCTGTGAACTCTTGTACTGGTGATAGATTGGTTAGCCACTCAAGGTTTTGTCTAGCTTGACGCTGTAAATTTTCTAAAATAAATTGGTCAAATTTATCTTCACATGATTCAGCTAAGATCTCTTGCAATAGTTTTTTATTACCGTGACGTAACATGATTGCATGTCGGTATAAGCGGTATAATCGGCTGTTACCATCATCACATAATAAGGCATAGATGACTTGTCGATAATTCCAATTATTATCGACAGCCCAACTTATAACAGCTGCAATTTCATCACTAAAATCTTGTTTGTTTAGTTCCAGTAATCGAAAAAGGGTAGATGGTGTAAGTTGAGGAATACTAAATATATAGTTTTCAGGATTTTCTTTTTTTAAACAATAAGATTGATTTAATGCAAGAATTAATAATGGCAGATATTCAAACTGATTTTTAGCACACCACAACATTAACCAACCGGTAGCTTTTTCTTGATATTGTGGTAGATGATAGAGTTCTAGCCAAAGTAATAAGGCATTATGTTCGTCTTCAAGCAGTGAATATTGCATTGCGGCGACTGCTTTCCACTCTTCCTGCTTTTGTTGGTCTTGATTAGGATCTGCAATACAACTTAAAGCATAGTCTAATAATCCTCTATTTGGGGTTTTACTAAAATAATGCCAATTGGCTAGTTCTTGTATAAATTCGGAATCATCAGGCAAGTAAACCACGCTATGAATAGATAAATATTCGTTTAATTCCTGAGATGGTTTTTCCCAGAAAAGCCATCTAGCACAACGAGCATAATCGATGGTTACATTTTGTACGGTTTTATTCGTTCTTGGTAAGCTGTCATAATCAAAAAAATCACCACGATCAATATGATCAAAAAAATTGGTATACATCTCAATGTTAGTGGGAGAATGATTAATGATTTGCTGACGCCAGCGTAAATTATCCGCTAATATTTTCACACAAGATAGTGATATCGTTAATGTGTCATAACTGATGTCTAACATCTGCCATTTAGCAATTTCCATTATAGACATTGGATAATCATAAAATGAAGCAACAAATTTATGCCACTCATTAACATTATGACAGCGAAGCGGATCGTCGAGTAAAGCCTGATAATTATCACAGATTTCTTTGACTTGTCGCTCTTCTTCGGTAAGTGGTGTAATAACTTCTTCAGTAGGCTGTTCTTGATTTAAATCATCAGCCATTGATTCGGGTGATTTTGCATACTGCATAGCTGATTCATAGGCTTCGCGTAACGCTTTAAAACCATCAGGATCAGTTTCTGGATGATATTCCGGCAGTTTTGCTCGATAAGCTTGTCGAATCAGCGCGATATCGGTAGTTTTCTCAATTGCTAATAATTGCCAAAAATTGTTATTCATGACCAATCATACTCCATTAATGATTCAGGTTTTTCCAATTCTTCTATCTCAATATACCAAGGCAGGTGATGATGAGGGGAATCTTCATTGTTATATAATTTATTCATGGTCCATACTTGTGATGAGCGGCATAATTCACAACGCAATATTTCTAAATTTTCTTTGTTAGAAAGTGATTTCCAATATTGATAACCAATAAACCAGCCAGAATAATAACTTTGCCAGGACGAATAATAGTATTGTGCGCGCAGTGCAATTCGATAAAAAATCCAGAGGGCTTCTTGTTCAGTAATAAATTTATTAGTGGTGCCATTACGTAATATATAGCCCATACGAGCATAATCCCAACTACGGATGCCACCAACTCCACATTCTAAATAACTCTTTTCAACAAGTTCTAGTAAGACTTTTTGGTAATTAGTATGTTTCTCTGTGTATTTCAACCAATCGATTGCTGATAGGCGAGGGTACATAAAGTAGTGGTTAGATAAAGCTGGTGCATGACCATTGTCGATCATATTAAAGACCATTGCTAATAGCGTTTCTCGCGAATCAATGTCCCAGTCTTTTTTCAAATCGGTATATTTATCCTCAGGAAAAAAAAAGGGTGATGTATAACTAGCGCCACACTCTTTATTTAATGCAACCATTGGTGCCGATAGACCATATAACCAATCGATATAATCTTGATTCATAGTTTTATTCCATTAAATTTTTATACAACTTCTTATTAAAAGATAACAGATTTTATAAAAAAATAAATATTTGTTCTAACAAATCGCCTTATTATTATATTGATATCTATCAATTAAAATTATCGAAAAATTTTTACATTTGCTAACCATAAAATTATGTTGCAAATCACTATCTACAAGGCATAATGACACGTATTCATCAGTGTTTGAATTTTACTGAGCAGTAAATAAAAGGAGTAATAATGAAAAAATTTGTTTTAGTCGCCGCGTTAGTTTCGGGAGCGTTAATGTTGCAAGGTTGTGTTGCTGCCGTTATTGGTGTTGGTGCAGGAGCTACTGCAAAAGTGGCTACCGATCCGCGTACAGCTGGAACGCAAGTTGATGATACAACCCTCAATACCAGAATGAATACAAAATTAAAAGAAAATGCTCCTTTCTTTATCGGTTCCCGTATTTCTTCGAGCACTTATATGGGTAACATTATTTTAACTGGTCAAGCGAATGCTGAGCAAATCGAAAAGGCTGAACGTCTTGCTTATCGAGTCGAAGGTGTTAAAAAAGTTTATAACCAAATCCGCGCCAGTGAGCCAGTTGGTGCAGCAACTATCAGTAATGATATGTGGATCACCACAAAAGTTAAATCTCAATTGGTGATGAATTCCCAAACCAAAGCCCGCAATATTAAAGTTGTTACTGAAGATGGCGAAGTATTTTTAATCGGTATTGTAAGCAGCGAAGAAGGGCAAGAAGCTGCATCGTTGGCAAGTAAAGTTGCTGGTGTGAGGAAAGTGGTAACATTATTTACCCAACGATAATTATTTAGATTTGTTAATAGGGAGAATTTATTCTCCCTTTTCTATGTCATTGACTCTTAATTCGTTCAATCAATTTATCCAGCCCTTGTAGCCTAGATTGGCTCAATTCATCAGTGATTTTTAATTGCTTTAATATCGCATGAAAATCAAGCGCTTTAATCTGTTCCGCTGTCTTATTATTGGCAATAATAATTAAAACTGTGAGTAATCCTTTAACAATTCTACCTTCACTATCACCCTGAAAAATAAAAGTATTATCAGATTGTTTATTGGCTGTTAGCCATACCCGGTTTTCACAACCATAAACCTGATTAGCCTCAATTTTTTTTTCATCAGCAAAATCCGGTAATTGTTTTGCTAAAGCTATCAATTGTCGATAACGATCTTGCCAGTTATGTTGCTTGGAAAATAATTCAAATAGTGTTTGTTGTGATAGCATAATTAAAACCAGTTATATGTTGAAGATTGGGTTTAAAGATAGTAATTATTAATAGATAGTAGTTAATAATTACTAATATAGTCGCTATTAAAAGATAATCGTTAGCGACTAACATGTTAAGCTACGTTAATAGCTCAATAGCATTTTGTAGTGCGCTAATAAAACTATCAATATCTTGCTGATTATTATATGGCATTAGTGAAATGCGCATAACCCCATGACAACCAAGTTTATCCATCAGAGGCTTGGCACATAATTCACCGGTACGGATAGCGATATTTTGTTCGCTCAATAAAATAGCGATATCATTATGGTGAATATTTTCTATAGTAAAGCTTATTATTGGACTATTTTTAACCTGGTAGAACTGAATATGCTTTAATTGCGCTAATTTTGATTCGGCATAATTTACCAACTGTTTTAAATAACAATCTAATTGTGCTTCATCCCATTTTTTTAACCATAATAACGTTGCTTGAAAGCCGAGGATTCCGGCGATATTTTGTGTACCGGCTTCGAATTTATAAGGCAGTTCTTCAACTTCAAATCCTAAAAATGAAGCATTTTTCAACATTTTACCGCCACCTTGCCAAACGTCCATCCGTTCAAGCAAATGTTGTTTTCCGTATAGTACGCCAAGCCCCGTTGGGCCATATAACTTATGGGCAGAAAAAGCGTAAAAGTCGATATTTAACGCGGTAACATCAATTGGCTGATGTACCACGCCTTGTGCACCATCTACTACTAAAATCGCATTATATTGGTGGACTAGCTGACTAATTTTCGCTAAATCAGGACAAAAACCGGTAACATTAGACATTTGGGTGATAGCTACAATTTTGGTTCTGTTTGATAGTAATGATGAAAGCTCATTAACCTCAGCAGACCATTTAATGAGTTTTGCCCCAGTTTGTTTGGCGACGATGAGCCAAGGTAATAGATTACTATGGTGCTCTAATTCACTGACAATAATTTCATCATTAACTTGTAGCAAAGGCCTTGCATAGCTCTGAGCAATTATGTTTATTGATTCAGTGGTTCCTCGTGTCCAAATAATTTCATGGCTTGATTGGCTATGAATAAAATCAGCAACACTCTGCCGCGCTTCATCAATAGCGGCCGTCACCTTTAGCGCATCTTGGTGTAAACTACGCTGAGCAGTTGCGGTGTGATGTGCATAATATTCAACGGTTGCATTGATCATGGTTTGCGGTTTTAACGCGGTAGCGGCCGAATCAAGATAGACATTGTTATCTAGAGCAGGAAAATCTGCTCTAAAAATTTCAGCTAGCGGATGTTTATTGTGTAAGTTCAAGTCCAGCAATCCCATTCCAATAACCATTACAGTCTCGTTTATGTTCAATATGTAGCGGGTTGGTGCCGTCTTCATTAGCTCTAAATTGTTTAACGATATCAAGCGTCTGAATACCAAGTGGTGAAATACGCACAATATCAACTAAGCCATGCATATCCTTTAAATTGTTCCCTAAATTGTAACAATAACCACTTTGCGTTTGAATGCCGTTTAATACAAATACTTTCTGTTGTTCTTGTGAAAATACTTCTCGTCCAACTGGATATTTAATACAGCAAGTTTCACATTTATCTTTTGGTCTATCTTCTGATCTGGCGGTAAAGCAACGCGCAGAGTAAGCTAAGGGTAAATAGCCATAACTAAATACTTCGACCTCAAAATTACGATCAATTTTCAAAGAATCAAATTGTTTTAGCACATTACTCAGCCAATCACGAGACAGTTCGACCGGCATACACCAACGCACCATACCTTGCTTTTGTAATAATTTTAGCGTTAATGCGTTATAACAGTTTATAGCTGGGCCGGCGACAAACGGTAAGTTATTGTCATGGGCAATATTAATTGCCGCCAAATCATTCGCTTCAACTAGGAAGTCACCATTATTGACTAACTGTCTTAAATCAGTCAGCTCTGAAGGCGCTTCAAGTAACGCAAGAGTAGAAAGTACCACTTGCTTACCTGACTTAGCAATTTCTTTAGCTAAATCTAGCCAATTAGGTACTTTCATTTCACGGCGTTTGGTACAAACTGTTTCGCCCATATAAATAATATCCGCTTCACTTTCCTTAGCGGCTTGATAAAAGGCTTCGGTTTCGATTTTAGGCCAATAATAAAGTATTGGTCCTAATGCGTATTTCATAGTTTTGCTCACTATATTTAAATTTCTAAATAGTCAATTTTTTATAGCTAATCTCTGATACTAATGTGAAAAATCACCTAGATGAGTATCGAGTTTTATTTTGGTTGTAAATTTTAATATTAAAGCTGGTCAATTATTGCCATTTACGGTGATAAGCACCTAATGTTGTTTGGGTCCCTTCGGAAACAGATCCTAAAGTATCCATCCAATTTTTTTCAGCTTGGAAGGCTTGAGGATTCGCTTTATAGCGATCAATAGCTTGTCGCCATACTTTCGTGACCTGTTCAACATAAGCGGGGCTGCGTTGTCTTCCTTCAATTTTAACCGAAGCAATATTGGCCGCAAATAGGTCTGGTAACAGTTCAATGGTATTTAAGCTAGTCGGTTCTTCAATCGGATGATAAAGCGCATCGCCAACAAAATAACGCCCTTTACAAAGTGTTGGGTAGCCAGCATTTTCCCCTTTTTTATGGCAATCAATTAAAACATTATTGAGTCGTGATTCGAGCCCTTTATCGGTCTCTTCCCAACGGACAAACTTGGCTGGCGAGCAAGCGCCAACGGTATTGGGTGATTCGCCGGTTAAGTATGACGATAGATAGCAGCGACCTTCAGCCATAATACATAAACTACCAAATGCAAAAACTTCCAAAGGCACAGGCGAAACCTGTGATAATTGTTTTACTTGATGCATAGATAACACCCTAGGTAACACAATACGATGTACTTGAAAGTTATTATGATAAAACTTAATTGATTCTTCATTAGTTGAAGAAGCTTGTACCGAAACATGACGCTCAAGATTTGGATACTTCTGAGCTGCATAATCAAGCATCGCCAAATCAGCAATGATTAAAGCATCAGCACCAATGTTGGCAGCAGTATCAACAGCATATTGCCAGCGTTCAAAATTTTCGGGGTGAGCAAATGTATTAATAGCGATATGTAACTTTTTACCGCGTTTATGAACATAATCTGCTGCTTCAACTAATCGTTTTTCATTAAAATTTAAACCAGCAAAATGGCGAGCGTTGGTATCATCTTTCAAACCAATATAAACTGCGTCAGCACCATTATCAATCGCCACTTTGAGCGATGGTAATGAACCAGCAGGGCAAAGAAGTTCCATATTTACACCTTTAAATTCTGCATTTTATTCGTTGTGTATTATGCAATAATTCTTATTTTAAAGCGAATAGAAAGCGGTTTGTTTATCGCAAAAAGTAATTAAAAACTAATGAAAATTTGATTAATTACATAATGACAACAAGTTGATCGAAATAATTTAGATAACTGTCAAGAAAATCGTGAATAACTCGATAAAGCAAGGTATTAATTTCCTTAATATTGTGGTTTAGGTCAGTAAATTAATTCAATGCGCTTTCGAGTTTACTAAGGTTTTTACTTGATTTTAAGCGACTCATACATGCATTTATCGCTTTGGACATTGCATTTTGTACTCATTGGTAATTATTATTTTCCTAGTCAGTATATGGTTTTGGTTTATCGTCTTCAACATATTGTCAGTTTATTTTTTATCCTCAAAATGACTTAAAATATAGTTAAAGACAAACTGATGCAACCTTGAATAACGCTGTTTTTTAGTATGACAGAGTAAGACTTTCCAATAAATTGGATCATCAAAGCGACGTTCAACAATATTTTGGTTAGAGTAAATATCCAAGATTGGTGATGGTAAAATCGTTATAAATTTGGAATTGGTTGCTAAAAGTAATAAAAAGTCCCAAGATGCAGACATCGTATATTTTTGTGGCTGAATATTATATTCGCTAAATTTTTTCATTAATTTATGATGGATCATAAAACTTGGTTCAAAAATTGCTAACATTTGATCATTTAAATCTGACCATGTTAGCGTCTGTTTTTGTGCAAGGGGATGCTCGTGATTAAAAAAGACAGATAACTCACTTTGTTGTATAAGATGTTCATCAATAATAGTTGAACTAATATTAGTCGGGTCGAGCAAAATAGCAAAATCAAGCTCATCAACCATACACATTTGACTTAATTCATAGGCGCCTTTTTCGATAATTTCAACTTCTATATTGGGATGATTAATAATCAAATCAGCGATCACTGAAGAAAACACCACACCTAAAATTAATGGTGGAATACCTATTCTTACTTTGCCTTTCAATTGACCGGCATCCTCACGAATGGCAGTCAACATATCGTTATATTGAGTAATTAGTTTTTGAACTTGTTCGTAAAAAAGCTCACCGGTAGGAGTCAAACCTTGTAAACGACCTTTATATCTCTCAAACAGTTCTACTTTTTCTGATTCCTCAAAAGATTTAATAAATTGACTTAATGCCGGTTGGGATATGTAAAGTCTTTTTGCTGCCAAAGACAAATTAAAATCGGCTTTGATGATTGCAACAAAATACTGAAAATGTCGAATATCCATATGTTTGTTACCTTTAATAATTCCTATTTAATAAAATCTATAAGATTAACTTATAGATTGTATAATAAATCAGACTTGGACAGAGGTAAATCAATCATCTAGCATAAGTTAAATTTATCATATAAGTAAAAGGATGATCTTATGCAAGATGTTGTCATTGTATCAGCGGTACGCACACCAATTGGCAGTTTTGGTGGGGTTTTTAATAATGTCCCTGTAGTTGATTTAGGTGCTATAGCGTTAAAAGAGGCGATGAAAAGAATAAATCTTGATCCTAAAGAGATAGATGAAGTTATATTAGGAAATGTGTTACAAGCAGGACTCGGTCAAAATGTGGCAAGACAGATCGCAATTAAAAGTGGGATACCTGAAGAAGTCTCAAGTTTTACAGTTAACAAAGTCTGTGGTTCAGGATTAAAAACCGTGCAACTTGCGGCACAAGCCATCGCAACAGGTGAAGCCGATGTTGTAATTGCAGGTGGTGCTGAAAATATGAGTTTATCGCCATATGTGATCCCGAATGCTCGCTTTGGCCTAAAAATGGGTAATGCGCAAATGATCGATACAATGATTTGTGATGGATTAACAGACGCCTTTAATCATTACCATATGGGAATCACTGCCGAAAATGTTGCCGAGCAATATGGTATTTCACGGCAAGCTCAGGATGAATTAGCTTTAGCTAGTCAGAAAAAAGCAGCAATAGCATTACAGACAAACCGTTTTAAAGATGAAATTGTTCCGGTAACCATTGCTAATAAAAAAGGCGAAACGACCGTAATTGAAACTGATGAATATCCAAAACCAAATACCACAATAGAAAAATTAGCCTCTTTACGAACTGCCTTCAAAAAAGATGGTACTGTTACCGCAGGTAATGCATCAGGTATTAATGATGGTGCGGCAATTTTAATTTTAATGAGTCGCAAAAAAGCAGAAAAACTAGGACTAGAACCGTTAGTCACAATTAAAAGCTGTGCAGCGGCGGGAGTAGCTCCAGAAGTGATGGGAATTGGCCCAATTCCAGCTACCCGAAAAGCGTTAGATAAAGCTGGTCTGACTATTAATGATATCGATTTATTTGAAGCTAATGAAGCCTTTGCTGCACAAGCATTAGCAGTTTGTAATACCTTAAATATTCCAGCAGAAAAAGTGAATGTTAATGGCGGCGCAATAGCACTTGGTCATCCAATTGGTGCCAGTGGAGCTAGAATTTTAGTGTCACTTATTTATGAAATGAAAAAGCGAAATGCCAAAAATGGCTTAGCCACGCTCTGTATTGGCGGTGGTCAAGGTATTGCGATGGTGGTTTCTCAATAGGGCAAGTTTTATGGATAAAGTAGTAAGTATTGAGCAAGCACTATCATCAATCAAAGATGAAACCACTATGATGGTCGGTGGCTTTATGGCTAGTGGCTCACCAGAAACATTGATTGATTATTTATGCCAAACAGAGGTGAAAAACTTAACGTTAATTTGCAATGATACTGGCTTGATTGATCAAGGCGTCGGTAAGATGGTTATGTTAAAAAAGTTCAGAAAAATTATTGCTTCACACATTGGTTTGAATAAAGAAACCGGAAGGCAAATGAATGCCGGCGAAACGCAAGTCGAATTAATTCCGCAAGGTACTCTTGCCGAGCGTATTCGCTGTGCCGGTTATGGATTAGGCGGTGTTTTAACCCCAACTGGGATAGGAACATTAGTAGAAGAAGGTAAGAAAAAAATTGAGGTTGATGGTAAACAATATTTACTAGAAACACCATTATTTGCTGATGTTGCTTTACTTTATGCGGCAAAAGTCGATCGAGCTGGCAATATTGTTTATAAAGGGGCAATGAATAACTTTAATAACGTTATGGCAAGTGCCGCTAAACTGACTATCGTTGAAGCTGGTCAAATTGTGGATATTGGCGAACTAAATCCACAAGAAATTGCGACACCGGGTATTTTCGTTGATTATATCGTCAAAGGAAGAGGCTGCTAATGGATAAGGAACAGTTACAAAATTATATTGCATCCCGTGTTGCTAAAGAGTTATCCGATGGCGATATCGTCAATTTAGGTATTGGACTACCAACGCGAGTAGCTAATTTTATTCCTGAAAATATTGAAGTTATTCTTCAATCTGAAAACGGTTTTTTAGGATTAGGCCCTACACCAACGGCGGACAATTATGATCCAAGCATCATTAATGCCGGCGGTCAACCTGTAACCATTTTACCGGGAGGTTGTTTTTTTGATAGTGCAACATCTTTCGGAATTATCCGTGGTGGTCATATTGATGTATCTGTCCTAGGTGCATTACAAGTTGATGAGAAGGGTAATATTGCCAATTATATGATCCCAGGAAAAATGGTGCCAGGCATGGGTGGCGCAATGGACCTTGTTACAGGAGCCAAAAAAGTCATTGTAGCAATGGAACATACAGCTAAGGGCGCACATAAAATATTAAAAGAGTGCTCTTTACCATTGACTGCTGTTAATGCTGTTGACCTAATTATTACAGAAATGGGCGTTATTAAAGTAACCGCAGAAGGACTAAAATTAATTGAAATTAATCCTGAATATACGGTTGAAGATATCAAGGCGGCTACAGAGGCATCTCTAATTATTGAATTATAGTTGTTGATTGCAATTATTATTAATTTTTTACACATCCTAAAGCAAAAATCATTAGTTTCGGCTAATGATTTTTTTTATCTTCTATCAATATAAATAACTTTAGCCTTGCTGATAGCAATCTATTGCATAGCATACTTCTCATAATCATGGGTATTAGCTTTATTGAAGGATTTTTCAAATTGTTATTAGCAAGAGTGATTGAGGGGCGATACTGTTCGATTATTGTTTAAACGCTATGAGGGCAAAGATGTCTAATTTGATAACGCATTTTACTATGTAGATTGCTGGAAATTTTTCAAACCAAGTTAATCAAATGACTTTAGGTTGATGCTTTGATTTTAGGGGGATTAAAGATGAGTGTTATCTTTGAGTTTTGCTAGAAAACTCGATACCTTATATCAAAATTAGTAACGTTATTTTTTAAATATTGGTCAGATCAAGTGAGATCTTGGCCATCTTCGTTAATTTTGGTTTAAAATAATCCTAGTGTTACTGCACAAATAAAACCATTATGATTAAATTCAAAAAGTATCGAATAAGATCCCATATCATATAATATCCAACGTTTAATATAGCCAAGAAAATAATTTGGTTTGTCATCATCTATTATTGATGGTTCTCCCAACAAATTGATAAGCATTTGTTTATTATATTCTGGACCAATACCATCAAGTATTTTCCCTTGGTATATAGAATAACTGTCTGTTTTTTCGAAATAAAAACGAATATAACGTATTACTTCACTGCAACCGATAAGAATCCCGGTGTTAAAAAATTTATAATATTTAGTTCTTTCGGGATCATTCCATTCTGTAAGATTTTCTGAAATTTCAGGTTTCTCTTGCATAAAGGATAATAAATTTAAAAACTCTGCAGAAATTTCAGTTTTCCCTATAACGTTGATAAATTCTTGCCATTCAATCATTTAATTCATCCTTATTCTCTATTTCTTAGTATGATTTTATCTATCACATCTTCAACTTGTTTGGGATGATATCCGGTTTCTATCCTATTTTTTTGAAGGGTTTTTGTATCGCTTTTAATCGTTGCAGAAAGTTTTCTGCATCTTTCTTGATTTGTTCGCGGTATTTTTACCATTATATGTAGGTTCAGCTTTGCGAACATCGTTAGGAACTTCAATTATAGTTGCCAATTATATTGTTTTTTTGTTTCTTCAGAAGTTAATTTCCATCCTTTATCTAATTTCTGTTATTTCGTTAAAGCACCAAATGATGGGGGCATGCTGATTATTAGGATTCAGACGCTGAGCTAAGAACTACAAGCTAAAATAAAATCCTCACGGCTGAGGTGGGATTTATTCATTAGTAGATGGTTTCACACTGTATGCTTGATAGTTTTATTTTTCTTAAAAAAACACCCATTTTTTTTAAATACCAATTAAAATCTGGAATATCTTCCCCAAATAAATACTGACGATTTATTGACAATGACATAGATAAATAGTTAGGGTAAATTAATAAATTACCCCCTGATTCATTATCATAAACCATCACTATACCGACTTTATCCATAACATTATGAGAGTTTATAAACTCGTCTAAATTGAACAGACTCATGTCTATATTCAACCAGTTATAATCATCAATATCATTTGACGATAGATAAGTAACCATATTTTGATAATAAATATTCCAGCCACTATTTATTAGGCATTTTAATATCTCTTTAGGAGAATATTCTTGTGCAAAATTTATATCTATGCTGACTTGCATTCCCATATTAATATTCCTTAAAAGTATGTTCTTTGATGTTAACCAGTCTTTAACATGCTGATAGATTAGTGTGTAAAAATACAGAGCAAAATACGTATCATTTCCTTTCAATACAAGTTTGTGCATGATCTTACCAATCACTACTCTATTTCATGAGCAGCATATTTATTATTTAATAAATCTTCCGCTTTAGCGACAAGTTTATTAAAAATAGCTAGGAACAAATGCTATTATTTCGTCTTTACTCGCGCACCATTATCATACAAATTTAGAAGAGCATTTACATTAACAGGAGCTATTGCAGAATCAATAATATTAAGTTTTAGAAGATTAAACTGTATCTCTTCATGACGAAGACCTTCTGCTTTCTAAGTATCAATTGTTTAGTATTAAGGTGTATTGCCCGCTTACTATTTTTTAGTATCACGTTGATTATATTTATTATAGGAGTTACTTTGATTTGATTGTGAGCGATTAAAGACTAACATTACTTTTTTGTTTTGATTGAATATTCGATACCCTATCTCAAAACTAATAACGCATGTTTTTCAAGTTTCTGTGTAGATTAAGTTAGAACTAATATACTCACATCTAATTTTTTCTTTTATTAGCATAAAATATTCATTAGTAAAAGCTATTTACGGCTGAATAAATTCGGATTCACTACAGATAAGTCCATCACGATTAACACTAAAAAGGTAAGTTAATTTTCTAACTTGCTAAGGAGATCACATAATTGACAAATAACTGATCCAGTTCAGTAATGGAGAACAGTAGAACTGAGGCTTTAAAGTGAAATTTTATTCACTTAATTCTATGACATTAATATCATTGCATATTAATTTGATCATGTAATCACCATAAATATTTATGATATGACAGGGGGCTCCAGAATTATAACTATAAGGATAAATTTCCATATCTTTAGGATCAAGTGCTCTATATTCATGAGAAATATCAATAGTATCTCCAATCTCTTGAAGGTCATTATATTGACTCTCTATTGACATAAACAAAATTACATTAAATTCAATTTGAATAATTTTATCTAAAGCAATTGCTTTAACTTTCAACTGATTATTCGATACATTTAATTCACAAATCCAGCTAATTGATAACTTTCCTATATCTAACATAATTTATTAACCTTATTTAAAATTTGTTGTTTCTGTTGGATGTAACTCATGAGATAAATTTCTTGGAATTTCAGAGCGATTTGAATCAAATCTCTGTCCTTCAAATAGTTTTCTTGCTTCATTTGGTGAGCACCGGTACCACTAACACCTTTTTTATCCCCCTTATTATACGAATCATTTTTATCTTTCTTATCATTATCATCAGGTGGTAAATTTGCACTACTACTTGTAGTTGATAAATTACTAGCTGAAGCATAATTATTGGTATTATTTTTTTATAACAAGCTTTATTCTTCAAATATTGATTGTAGTAAAGTTCACAAGTCCTTAATACAGCATTTACATAATTTTCATTACCACCTAGTTCAATTACCTCTAGATCCATTAATTTTTTATTGATTTATGTTTAAACTCTCTAAAAAGGCTTGTGCTTCTTCAGCATTGTCAAATAAACCTTTTGATATAAGTACTTCTTGAACAGTATTGGTAATTGGTTCACCGCCGAGTTTACTTGGGCAAATTATTTGCCAAGTAACCATAGCAACAGAGCGGATGCTAGTTGGGATAAAATACTGATGGTTTGTTTTTCATCTTAGGTTAACTCGCTGCTATCTTTACCCATATGCCCGGTGTGCAATTTTATCTACTTAGTTAGCTATAGTGTACTGGTGCCAGCAAGGCCGTCGGTCATATCGCTGGTGATAATGCGGTAATAATGCGGTAATAATGCGGTAATAATTTAATTTGCTAAGTTTATTTCTTAATAGATATAGAATTTTGTTGTTGAGCTTAGCTGGAAAAGCTTATATTAGGTCCATTCTAATGTCCCATCATTGTGAACCCATACAACCCCTGCAGGACAAGAGTCATCATAGAACCAATAATCTTCCATCAAGTGTTTAGGGTCATACAAACCATCCTCATTGTTAGGAAACGCATCATGAAATATTTTTAGCTGCTCATCAATTGTACCGGTCAACAGATGACCATTTTTAGCTAATTTAATATGCCCTTCATTCAATAATCTTTGTACAAAATAAAAAAATATTTCTTTTCTTGTTTGAAAAGGAAATTGCTCTCCAGAAAATTTTAATGATGGAATCATATCCGGGCAAATATAATTCCATAATCCCCTAAAAGATCTTAATTCAGAGCATTCAACAACCTCTTTATAATCATGATCATTTATCATAAATTTCTCCTATCTAAATTTAATTTCTGTACCCGTTCTTAATCCTCTATATTCTATAGCGCCTGACAAACAACGAAATAAATAATGACCATTTTCTTCTTTTATTCGCCACCTACTGGGATAGGTTGAAAATTCTCCGGACTCTAAAACAAGCTTAACTGTCATAAAATGTTCTTAACCTTCAAAAACTAATCCCGATTTAGTAATTATTTTAACTTTTTCCCCACATATAGTTTTCCTCAAAAATTATAATGTTTTTTTAATTCAAAACTTCTCCTTCCTTAACTTTGGTTAAATCAAGTAGGATTAACTATGGGGATACACTACTGATTATCCGTATGATGTGCGATATTTTGGTCATCATCACAATGCCTAAGCAGCCAAGTGATAATCGTCAGTTACTCGAAGAGATAAAAAGACTCAACCTCGTATCTGTGATATCACAATTAAGTTTAATTCGTGTAAATGAAAACAACAGACCAACCATTATGTTGAGCCTAAATAATTACAATTTAAGTTGAATAATATTAATTTATATTATTTTAATTTATCAGTTATAGATTACTTAAAGTTTAAAACTCTCTTTAAGATCTTTATATTCTCTATCAGATAATTTATTAACCTTAATAAATATTAACTCATTTTCAAAACCAAAACCCATATCAACTCTCCCCATATTAATGATTGTTTTTACTCTGTTTTTTGGGGTTATAGCGACTGTCACATTATCAACTGTCAAAGATACATAATATTCTGAAAAATAATCGAAGATTTTATTTTTTATCAATGAAATATCAAAGATGGGGATTCCGCTTTTTGTTTCTAAAGCTTCATAGTTTATGCCATTAGTATAGACTTGATTGACCATGGTAAGCGTAATATTTTGCAATATTCCTGATTTTTCTCCAATTCCAATTTCTAATAATGAAGTATCAAAATTACCAGTTCGCCAATATATACTATTTTCATTGGTAAAATTCTGCTCTTTTACATCTACTATAAAAGGAACATAATAATCAATTTCAACATCATTTATTAGCTCAGGGCTAGTATCAATAAATTTAAGCATTATTTTCCTCTTAGTTAGGGTTATATCTGGCATGTTTTACGATAATGTTCTGCCCAGCCTTCCATGGTGCTGAAAGTATAATTATTTTTTTAGATAATGGTTATTCTGATTTGGGTTATTGAGATGTATTGGCGAAAATAATTGAAGATTGTATACCGTTTCATGATTATTTGAACGCTATGATGAAAAAGATGCTCATTTGATAGCACCTCTTTATATGAAGACATTTTGAAATTTTCAGCTCAAGTTAATAAGACAAACTTTATGTCTTATTCTTTAGTAGTAGTATTAAAGATAAGCGTTACTTTTTTATTTTCATTGAATATTCGATATCTTATCTCAAAACTAGTAACGCTCTTTTTTAAATATTGGTCAGATTAAGTCGGAACCAATATATATTATTTCAAATCTTTTTCATTACTTAAGCCATCAGTCCAATAATCTTTATCGATGATATACTCATCAATATGAAAGTCATTTGGATAGTCAATAAAACCTGGTTTATCTTTTATTCTGTTTATAGCCTCTTCGGCTAATTGATAACTAGTATAGGTACCAATTTCTTTAGTGTCTTCATCTGCAGTACCTTTATCTCTAATATGATTTAAAAGATAAACTTTTTGCCTATTTCACCTCTACTATTGTAAAAATTATTTAATCTGATAGATCTATCTAGGTAACAAAACCATCAACCCAACCGTCTCGATTCGGTACATCTTCAACAATTTGGAAATCATCAGGAAAATCAATAAATCCTAATTTTTTTTCATTCGTTCCTTAGCTAATTTAGCCTTTTTACGAGAACTGTAAATACCAATGACCTTTACTTCTTCATCATCAGTATCTTCGTAAATAACATGGTATAGAAAATATACTTTTTGCATTTGTATCTCCATGGCTATCTGAATTATTTTTTCTATTAGATAGATCCCCGTTCAAGGTTAGATCGGGGAGGGGGAGCCTGTAATTCAACTTTGTTGATAGCGTTCGTCTTGAATAATATAAGGCTCAGCAATTTCAGTCCATACCATTTGAGCCATTTTTTGCCACTCTGTTGGATTTTCCTGTTTTGCTATGTAGTCCCTAATTAATCTTACTGACTGGTTGAATTGTTCTTTATTCAATTCAACAAATGAATAAAATTTTAAATATTCACCTTCTTCTGATTTTATGATTTCATGTAATTGAGGATAATCAGGTAAAAATACGGCATCAAGTAAATCACCAAATGCATCCCAATAACTGCTATGAATAAATGTAGAGCTGAATTTATCTTCTGGTTTTTCAATAGATTCATCTTTACTAAAAAAATATTTGCACCCATGTTATTACCTCACAATGATAATTTTGTTTTGCTATGATATAGGTAGTGTTTTTATACATTCTATAAAAATTTTTTGTGTTGATTATCAGGATTGAGGGGCTGAGCTAAGAGGTAAAACAAGATCCCCATGGGTAAGGTGGGAATTTAGCGATCTTAATCAATAAAACTGATAGAGCAGGAGCCCGCCAACTGAGGAGTATTCTACTGAATATCAAAATTAAACCTTTCCTCTAGACCAGATTTTATATCTTGCTCCCGAACTAATTCAAAAATTTTCACAATATGATTAAAAGTATTACCTAAATATTTTTTTGAATAATCCGAGTTCTTCCAAATAACTAGAACCGGGCGATCTAAGTCATAACTTAAGCAGTCCCATAAAGCATCCAGATTCTCACCATAATATTTACTAAAACTCAGTAAAAAAGCTATTTCTTTATGAAAATCAGATTCCGAATGAATATTTTCTCCATTTAATGTTATTAGTTTCATGATTATTTCCATCGTCCAATTTGTGTTGTGGTTTTATAGTGGTCGGTCGTTATATGCAGTATACCGTCATTTGAATACAATAGCCTTGTTCCTTGTTGGTTACTTCTGGACATTGTATTACTTAGACCAATATCAGCTTCATATCAAATACGATCAGGGGCGGTAGATAATACTTCTGTCGTATGAACCCTTTGATTGAGTATGCAACTTTTGAGGTTCATTTCATTAGGCCAGAAGATGATTAGTTTGCCAGTTTTTCTAACTCTAAAAGACGCTTTTTAGCATTTTCGATGAGCTGTAAGAATTCATCATAATTAAATATATATGTATTCTCTAGGGCTGGATAAAAAGAATATTGACCGACTTTCTGTCTTCTGAAAGACAAATTCAGCAAACTGAACACGATTATAAGAGAGCTCCGCATATAATCTTTTCTATCCATTGAACTACCGACACTATATTCTAACATTCTTACTCCTTAACTTATGGTTCTCTGAAACCAATTAATTTAGTCCCGACCTCATTAAATCTTAATGCTCTTCCGTCTGGGGCTGTGGCCTCAATTACTTTGATACGTTGTTTATTTTCTTTAATAATTCTGATTTCTATTTTTGTTCCGGGAATTGTCAGGATATCATCGATAATATGCTGAGCTTCTTTATTTACAGTAAAAGCCTTCTGACCAGTATAGGTATAAACGACGACGACCATGTTTTTGTAATGCTCGACCGACATCAGTTAAACCATTTTTATTAGCAGAAGTCGCTGCTTGACTTAATTAATCTAGTGTAGGGATAGTTCCCTTATTAGTTTGTACTTAAAATAAAAGCCTTGATTATGCATCAACAAAGCTTCTAGTTTTACTTAGTGGATAATGGCGTGTGGTTAACTAACCGTGTTCCTATTAAATTTTTGATATTTGATTAATTCACTCAGATTCAGCCCGTTCAGCTTTATATTGGGCTGATTCTTCTTTGGCTAGTTTTAACCATTCGTCAAAGTTGTTTAAGTGGTATCTCTTGTCCCAATCAGGATACTGCTCGTTATAACCATAGTCATGAAAATATACTTTTGTATTTCCACTATGATCGTTACCATCAAAACATGCTAATTCAACATAACTACTAGGGAAGGAAAATCCTTTTGGTAGAATTGGTTGTTCACACAAAAATAAACCAGACATTTCTTACTTACCTTTAATTTTTGGTATTTGATTAGAGCCATTAAGGTTTTGTTTTCCAAAACCTCCCGTTTGATTCATTATCTGATTATCCTTAGTTATATCTCCTGTTTTATGGGTGTTTTCAGCTTCTTTTATAAAAATTGTCCAGTTTTTGTCTCTATTTTTATCATTTTACCACCAATTTTGCTGTAATTAAAAACGGGTAGGAGCCCCACACATGTATCGCATATTCATCCCATGTTTCAGCATCGCTAAATGCTAAATAATCACTATATGGAATAGTTAATATTGCTACATTCTCAGGTGAATTTTTCAAATCTCTCTTAGATGGGCATACATGAACCGACCTGAGTTCATATCGTCCATTAACTGAATAATTTCTTCCTCTGTCAAATAACCTTGAGCATAGGCATTGAGGTTACTATCTAAATTTGCTCCAGTTTCATGTGGAATTCCTATAAAATCACCGTCATTACCACTAAAAAAAGAAATTGATTGTTGAAATTGCGAGGTAGATCCTGAGTTGATTAATATTCATTATTTTTAATATTTCATTGATATTGTTTAGGTATATTAGCTAATTGTTCATTTAGAGACCAACTATTTGGTTGGCACTTTTTACAATTCCATTTTGCCCCGCCATCTAACCATTTTTTTCTATAACTTTTAATTCCAATCAAAGTACAATCTTCATAACCAAATTCCACGCCGCAACAATCACAAATATTATATGTTGGCGTTTGTTCATCAATTCCCCATTGAGGTTCATTTTGCTTAAGGCCGCAAACACGACAGATATATGCTTCATTATTATTTTTGTGCATTAAAATATTCCAAATTAGTTTTATTCCATGTTCAGCCGGATTAGGCTTAAACATTGTTTTAGGCGTACCATCTGCATTTTTTACAGCAAAAATATTAGAGCTAGGATTGTAAAAAACTGTATCGCCATTTTTTCTAGTAATAACTAGCGTGTCTGCTGGTGGATTATTAACAAAATTATGTGTCGCATCTACATATTGTTTTGCATTTTGGAATTCTGGAAATTCTAACTTATGTTTATTCCAATGGCTATAAGCATTTTCGACAGGATCTTTTTTATTGGTTTCTGTCCAAATTTGCTCATCTTTTTGCTTTCCTGTACCAACAGTATCACTAGCTTTGTTACTGCTATTTGTATTCAAAGAATCAGTTGGTTTTTCCTCGCCACTACCTGCTTGAGAACCCGGATTTGATGGCATCTTGCTCGTAAGTGTACTATTTTTAACAACTGTTGTTTCAACTTGTGTAGATTGGCTAACAACTTGATTCATTAATCGATTGCCTTCTGCTACATTACCAGCCTTGTATGCTGCCTCAGCATCTTTTACTAAAGTTTGTGCTGCTTTAGTTTCAACCTTAACAACTTTTCCTGCTACCTTGATATATTTTGCAAAAGGTAACACTCCAGCAGTTGCTATTGCATAGTCCCCCCAACTATCAGCATCCCTAAAGGCAATATAATCTCCATACGGTGTTACCAAAATAGCAAGATCTTCTGGAAACGTTTAAAATCCTCTCTTAAAGGGTCATACATGAACCGTCCTGAGTTCATATCGTCCATTAACTGAATAATTTCTTCCTCTGTCAAATAACCTTGAGCATAGGCATTGAGGTTACTATCTAAATTTGCTCCAGTTTCATATGGAATTCCAATAAAATTACCACCATCAGCCCAACTCAAACCATTATTTTCCACCGCATTTTTACTACTACTAATAGCCGCACTAGCATCACCAAAATTACCGCCGCCGGCAGCTACCGCAAGGCCGGATGCTAGTTGGGATAAAATACTGATGGTCTGTTTTTCTGCTTCGGTTAAATCTTTGGCTTCTTTGCCATATAGTTGTTTGCGGATGATATCTGCTGCAACTTCACCGACACTGATTGCCGAATGCGTAATATTCGAGAGGTCATAAATGGGGGGATAGCTTCAACGGCGCGCAAGTCAACCCCAGACCACAACTGACCATTAAAGGCTGCTGGCTGGAAGCCTTCGGCTTTACTACCGGTCAGCCAGTCATCATCGATACGCAGCTGGGGGGGGTGATTATCAGGGGGGAGATATTGGTATAGACGCCAAAGTAAGATCCCCACGGGTTAGGTGGAGATTTTTACATATTGCGATTAATCGTGCTCATAGCGTTCATCTTGAATAATATAAGACTCTGCTATTTTGCCTTATACAACCTAAGCCATCTTCTGTTATCCTATAGATAAGTTTCCTGATGGTAAGGCTGAAAATAAGTTAGTTCATTTATAAAAAGTGATTTATAGCATTCATTCTTTCCACATCTTCTTTTAATACTATTTTTGCTCTATCACTCAGTCCCCCTGAATTTTGCTCTGCAAAATGTTTAAGTAATAAAAATGTTTCCTTGGTAATATAACCCTTGACCTCATGACCAACCAATATTCCTAAGGCTTCAATTAAAGATTCTTTAGGTTTTAATTTTAATTCTTTAACTAGTTCTGCCTCTGCTTCAGGGGAGATTCTATTTAAAGCAATACAGGCGGCATAAATATAATCTAGTGCATCAATTTCATCACTAATTTCAATGTGCGAATATTTTATTACATTAAGTAAACCAGAAATCATTAATTGCTTTTCTTCAAATGAAAAATCTCTATTTTTATATGCTTTCCATTCAGCGAAATTAAACGCTGGACATTTTAAATAATGTAATGCACATAGTCCTACTAATATGCTGCCAATATCTTCTCTTTCAGGACATAGGGTAAAAATTTGCCCCAAGGACAAATTTGGCATGTCCTCTATAGAATGGAGAATAAAATCAACTTCAGTAATTGTTCCTGGTTTTGAAAGATCTATTTTTTTTAATTTATTATTAATAATCAATGGAGAACCTCGTTAGTAGATATGTTTTTAATATTTATATTTGATAAGTGTAATTCTATTACATTTAAATTTAAAAATAAAAAAATAGACCTGTTTTATACTTTATTGCATTAGCTAGTAACAATGTTTAGTCTGGTCTGCTCATCCTCTTTATTAAAGATTGGTTTGAGTTTGTTATGGGCATTTTCGGTATCATGACTGAGTTCATTAATATCTTGTGTTTGTTTATCTTGGTCTCGAATGATTAACTCACCGTCACTGATTGCCGCATGGGTAATATTCAAGGCTTGATCGTTGTGGTCATAAATGGTTGGTTACAGACCCAACGTCTAGCAATTCAACCTTAAACCACAACTGACCATTAAAGGCTGCTGGCTAGAAGCCTTCGGCTTTACTACCGGTCAGCCAGTCATCATCGATATGCAGTTGGGGGTGTTGATTATCAGGGGTGAGATATTGGTATAGACGCCAAAGTAAGATCCCCCACGGGTTAGGTGCGATTTTTACATATTGCGATTAATCGTGCTCATAGCGTTCATCTTGAATAATATAATGCTCTACTATTTTGCCCCATACAACCTAAGCCATCTTCTGTTATCCTATAGATAAGTTTCCTGATGGAAAGGCTGAAAATAAGTTAGTTCATTTATAAAAAGGGATTTATAGCATTCATTCTTTCCACATCTTCTTTTAATACTATTTTTGCTCTATCACTCAGTCCCCCTGAATTTTGCTCTGCAAAATGTTTAAGTAATAAAAATGTTTCCTTGGTAATATAACCCTTGAACGAATGACCAACCAACATTCCTAAGGCTTCAATTAAAGATTCTGTAGGTTTTAATTTTAATTCTTTAACTAGTTCTGCCTCTATTTTTTCAGGGGAAATTTTATATAAAGCAATACAGGCGGCATAAATATAATCTATTGCATCAATTTCATCACTACTTTCAATGTGCGAATATTTTATTACATTAAGTAAACCAGAAATCATTAATTGCTTTTCTTCAGATGAAAAATCTCTATTTTTATATGCTTTCCATTCAGTGAAATTAAACGGTGTACTTCTTAAAAAATAAAATGATGCACATAGTCCTACTAATATGCTGCCAATATCTTCTCTTTCAGGACATAGGGTAAAAATTTGCCCCAAGGACAAATTTGGTATGTCCTCTATAGAATCGAGAATTAAATCAACTTCAGTAATTGCTCCTGGTTTTGAAAGATCTATTTTTTTTAATTTATTATTAATAATCAATGGAGAACCTCGTTAGTAGATATGGTTTTAATATTTATATTTGATAAGTGTAATTCTATTACATTTAAATTTAAAAATAAAAAAATAGACCTGTTTTATACTTTATTGCATTATCAACTTGAGTTAATAATTGAATCAACGCTTCGCTATTATTTGATACTATTGAATTTTGAATAATACTTTTAGCCTTTATAAGCTTATCAAGATCGATTATCTTTTCATCTTCATAATCATCAATGTTTATATCTAATTCATTATTAAGTTGATTAATAACATTACTCTCTAACAGATTTGTATAATTATCTTCATCAAGAATTAACTCAATCAAATCACCATCCACACAATTATCCAAATCTAGGCTTTCCATTGCACTTTTATTTACTGGAACGGATATATATTTCATACTATTTATTCTAAGACAATATTTTTGCACTTTTATTCTCTCTGACTAATGATCGTATATTGTTAGCTGAAGCATTAGGCGGTAGTTTAGTCGTCTGGCAAGTCAAAGAACCACTCGTCCCCTTACCAACTAAAAACCACCTCACGCAAAGCACAATGCTGTAAATCCTACGAACGTTATTATACCGCAGGGCATTAATGCCACCCCAAGCCCCTAACTGACGATTAAAGGCAGTTGACTTAAACAACTCGACTTCTACACCGGACTGCTATTTATCGTAAAAGTGGAACAGAATAAACTGATTATTGAGCTGGCTGTTGCGGATTTTGTGAAACAAAAAAGATCCCAGTTTTTACGCGGTGATCTTTTAATTAGCCATGTTTAATTAATTTTTACAATGAGCCCTTCTAAAATACGTTTTACTGGTGGGCTGGCTTTTCCTAATAAAGTTTCTATTTTTGATAATAACCAATCTTTCTTTAAATTATCCAAACTTGATAAATTTAAAAACCTTAATGAATCAACACAAGTAATAAATAAATCGTCATCATCTGTATTAATAAGATCTAAAATTATTTCTAATTCGTAAGGGTTATGCAAATCATCTAAACATTCTACAAGTCTCTTTTGCCAAAAAACAGGCTTAGAATTTAATTGCTTTAATAATAAATCCCAGTCGTTATTATCAAATTGTTTAAGTATTTTAGTGGACTCTAAAATAGCACAATCATACCAATAATCACCTGGTTCACTTTCATGGCTAAAATCAGATATACAAGTATCAAATTTGTTATACATATTTTATCTCTTTCATTTTATAGGACTAAAACCTGGCGTTGGTTTTCCTCCAACAGGATAACCGGCCGTGATATTATTACCACTTTTAATCACATCGATTTCCACCCCATTAACTGTTCCTCGATGAAGAGTCTCTCCAGTTGAAGGTCTTACACCAATAGGTTTAGTATTCCCAATTTAATTAATAGAATCGATTATACTTTTATCTGGCCAATTATCAGGGAATAAAGTACTTGTTTTTATTTTTGACAAATTATTAAAGGAAGCAGGCTTGAGCAGCTCAGCTTTACTACTGGCCAAGTGGTTACGATCACCGCTAAAGAAGCTAAGTTAATTATCGAACTTGCAAACTAGATCTAGAAACGGATAAAAATAAGATTCACACTAATTAGTGTGGAGATATTGTAGATCTAGTTTATTCAACTTCTTTTTTATAAAAACTAAATTTATTAGATCGTGGAGACTCTTCAATTAATAATCTTTTACAAGATGGACATTCGTATACTTCAATGCTCTCTTGATTAAAAGAATCCATGAACTTTTCAGAAGTAAATTCTTCCTTTTCTGAGAATATATCGATTATGTCCCATAAAACATTTTGTGAAATGAGATCATAAGCAAAGTCTTCATCAAATGAGCCAATATTCATTACGTGCCCACATTTGCATGCAATTTTCGGCATAACTAATCCTAATTATTTTCTATCATAATGATGTATCGTACCTTTTGAATCTTGGAAAAATAGAGTTTTAATATTTTGAGCATTTGGTTTACCTCATAATCTTGAGGCCATACCCTGCATTTCATTTCCAGATAGATCCATTTGTAAAATAACGCCGGCTAGGCCGCCGGTCATATCGCCGGTGATAATGTCGGTAATAATTGATACGGCTGAGTCAACGCCTTTACTAAAGTCATTGCCCATTTTGCCATCTTTTGAGTCTTTACCGGCATCTTTATGAATAGTGCGTTCGAGCTCTTTAACCTGCTCTCCTAACTCTTTTAAGCTAGTGATAATGTTTAATCTGGTCTGCCCATCCTCGTTATTCAAGATAGAGAACATGATGACTTCCTTCTAAACTATTATAGAGATCAACCGCCTCTTGCCCTTCGGCAATAAACTCTACATCTATCGGAGCGGGTGGATTATTAGGATCTTCATAGTTCCCTTCTAAAAAGGCTTTATATTGTTCCAGAACATATAAAAGCTGTTCCCTAGTAAGGATAACCTGTTGCTCTTCAACATATTCAGTACCAATAAAAACGTAATCGCCGGTAATTAATACCCAATGAGCATTACCAACACCAAACATGCCGTCCGGTGCTCGACTATTTGCTAAATCGGTTAGATTATTAATCCAGATATTGACTGAGTTAACTGAGTATTGGATTTCATCTAATAGCAAAGATGCAATCTCACATACACCGTAACCTTGTTTAGGTGTGTATCGAATATTTTCCTCAGGCAACATTCCTGATGGACAGAATTCATCATAAAAATCAGACCAATATAAATATATTTTTCTATTTTTCATACATTATTTACCTTTATTATAAATCGGCCACGCCGTTGCGCCAGTACCATTTGGTATTTTATAGAAACCTTGCATTTTTATTCCACTTGAAGATATTCCTATCCACCTCTCTTTATTATTAGGATCTGGTTTTGAATTTTCAAAAGCACTTTTTATTTCCCTTTCAGTTTGACGTTTAGACCAATGCTTAGGGAAGAATGTTGTTTCAGCCTGCTTTTCATACCACTTACCTGTAGCAGGATCTCTGACCGATATATACCCTTTCGTGACACCATTTACATCGGCTTCACCTGTCCATTTATATACTTGAATATTTGGATCTTTTAAATAATGTCCTCCTGTTCCAACCTTCGTGCCGTCTCTATAAGTCTTAATCTCACCATTTAAAATGTGATCGGTATTGATTGTTACCTGAGTATCTTTACCTGCTTGTTGTTGAACTAACTCGGTCGGTGTTGGTTGAAGTCTTCGAGATACTTGGGTTTTATCCCGGATTACCTGTCACCATTAAGATTGAGCAGAACAAGTTAATTATTAAACTTGCGAGCCAGATCTAAGATATTAAAAAAGCCCGCTGATTTATCAAAGGGCTTTTGAGTTATTACTACTCTAATTCGGTTATACTTGCCGATCCGGTTTTTATTTCTTTTGGTAATGTATAAACTATTTCCTTTATATTTTTCGGTAGCTCTCTTAAAGATAATGGACTCAGCGGTTTTGCAACTAAAAAATAACTATTATTTTCATAATTAACATCATAACTAAATAAGCCCCTTGAAGCTGCATCAATATAACTTCTTAAATATTCTTCTCTTTTAATTTGATTGAGAAACTCAGGCAAATTATCCTCAATAATTTCAATACCACATCGTTTCTTTAAATCAAAAAAATAATCATATAGTTCTTCATAATTCTTAATCGAATCAGCTACTTTTTCAGGTACCGCGGTTGTACCACCCGAAGTAAAGTGTGCTAGATTGCCATTATAAAATGCAGCAAACCAGTCAAGATCGGTAGTGCTTATAAACTCATCAGTCATTCTCATTATTTTTCAACTCCAAATATGTTTGTGCAATTTTCACAACGAGGCACGGGGTTCCCATTACGAGGACGTACAGCTTGATTAAATTGAATATCTTTTAATTTAAGATTAGGATTATTTAATAACAATTCGTTAGCTGCTCCAAATTCAGCACAAGCACCTAATACGTTACCACATGAAGTTTTAACACCTAACCCACCTAATTTATCAGCATAAGCTTGTAGTTCTGGCGCTATTTTAGTGGGATCAGTTCCACTTGATGCAGTAACATCAGGATCGGGGATTAAGTTTTCGAACCCACTTTTTATTTCCATTTCAGTTTTATACTTAAGTTAGATGATAAAGTTAATAAAGATAATTTTTATATTACCTAAATTTTAGTTCTCTATTCTTAAGACCCGTCACTAGCCTCATCATTTGAGGGTTCCCTTTTATATCAAAAGTCCAACGTGCTCCACGTTTTGTCCACTAATTTAGTTTATTGAGGTGTATTTGTAAAAATAATTGAGGAGTGTATACGGTCTTATTGATATTTGAATATGAATGAACTGGTCATAATTTGGGGGAATTATGCGTAAAAGAGTTGACTATGACTAAGGCACATTCTACCCTAAAAATCACCGTTACTAAAATCCAAACGGTAAAACCACGACTGAAGCACTGCATAACGGTCGGTTACAGCCCCAACGGAGGCAATTCACCCTAGACCGCAACTGACCATTAAGGGCGCTGGCTGGAAGCCTTCGGCTTTACTACCGGTCAGCCAGTCATCATCGATGCGCAACAGGGGTTATTGATTATTAAACTTGAGATGCTGACTTAGAAGTCAAAATAAGAACCCAGTTTAAAATTGGGATCTTAGGTTTTAGATATTGATTAATTCACCATATTGTTCAGGCGTAACTTGAATTTTGTAGTTTCTTGTATCCAAATCAATAGACTTTCTTAGGTATTCATTAAAAGTCCATTGTGTTGTTTCAACCGTTTCTTCATTTTCATCGTAATGATAAACTAAATTTGGATTATCCGATTTTGTAAGTAAAAAATAAAATTGAGTTTCCCATTCAATAGAAATGAAAAATGGCTTTTGTTTAGTTAACTCATAATGTTGTAACTTTTTTAACTGATCAGTGAAACCAGCTTGAAATAAGATATGTCCCCGGACACTCCATTGATCTCGATAAAATAATAAGGGAACATCACCAAATAATCCGCCACTACAACGCCCCATACAACGAAGAAAATCATATAGCTGATCTGTGACTTTGATATCATAAAGTCGTTCAATCTTAGCTAGTTCGTCATCTGAATAGCCTTTAATAAAGTTAGTATCAATAGGTAATTCAGGATACACTGAATGTAAATAGGTTATTAGTTTTTCATTAATCATGGATTTTTTCCTGTTGTTCCCTGAAAAATATTTATATTAAAATTTTTATTGGCTTCAACAAAATGTTGAACTAACTCGGTCGGTGTTGGTGATGGTTTAAAGTCTTCGAGATACTCTCCTACTTTACTTTCTGTACTCGTCGTTCCCTTTCCAGCATTTGCGCGTCAGGTCTAGAAAACGCTAAAAACCCCCGATTCATAGGAATAGGGGGTACTAAATCGAAGCTATAATTTTAATCAGTAATTAAATCAGACATATGTTTAATGCTAATATCATTAACATCCATCTTTAATTCATTGCAAATACTAATTGCAATATCATATTCTTCCTTTGTAATTGGCACTTCATATTCACTAATTTGATCACAAATTGTCTCAAAGGCTAACCCTCTTTCATTGCAATCAACATAATAAATAGCATCTTGTAATAGATCGTTATCTAAGCGATCTTTAAATAAACCGCCAAATTCTTTAATTTTTTCATCTAAATATTGCATTTTTTACCTTTACTTTATTGGCTTGTAACTATTAGGTATGGGAGCATTGTCAGGGAATGCCGTTATTATTTTTCCATTCGCTGGTTGATAAACAACTCTGATTCTTACCCCATCACGAACTTCATAAGAAACCCAATTTGCAGGTTTACCTTTTCCTGTGTAAATACCGCCAGTACCTGTTTGTGCATACCATTGTGTATTAGGTGATGTTGCAATATCTCCAATTTCGTGAACAGCTTTATCCGCTGACCAGTTTTTAGGAAAATAGTTTTTCCTGGGTTTCCTGGATATAAATGCCCGCCACTGGTTAAACTGTCACCATATAAAATATGTTGCTTAGCTTCTGGGGATAAAATATCTACATACTTCTGATTTTCAGGGGATATTTTTACTGTCGTCCCTTTTCCAGCATTCTCCAAGCCTTTCTCATTTACTACATGTTTATCAAAATTACTGCTTTTATTAGCCTGTTGATTTGCTGCATGATTATTATTTATATTATCCTTTATTTCTTTATAATCACCAAATCCTTGCTCAACATTATTTTTACCATACTGATTTTCAAAATATTCTTTGTCTAATTTGTTAGCATCAGATAATGCCTCATCCAATTTACCTGCTTTATTAGCATCTGAAATAACTTTATCTGATTTATTAATAAGTTTTTCTGTCTTACCTACATTTCCCAATCCTTTAGGCGGTGTAATTATACCAATTAACAATGCCACTGAATTCTCAAGGGCTATCTGAACACCATTAGCAGTTTTAACAAAATTATCTTTAATTGCGTCCCATGCTTGGCCGTTAATGATCGCATTTACGGCGTTTGCTACTGTTTGATCTGCTTTTCTTAGTTGGTTATAGCATCAACGGCGGGCAACCCAACACAACTCACCATTAAAGGCCGCTGGCTGGAAGCCTTCGGCTTTACTACCGGTCAGCCAGTCATCATCGATGCGCAACAGGGGTTATTGATTATTAAACTTGAGATGCTGACTTAGAAGTCAAAATAAGATCCCAGTTTAAAATTGGGATCTTAGGTTTTAGATATTGATTAATTCACCAGAATAATCAAATGTCATATTTTGTATATAATGTCGAGTGTCAGTATTTACTGAATGTCTTAAATACTCATAAAAAGTTTTATTTGTCTGTTTTATCGTTTCTTCATTTTCATCATAGTGATAAACCAAATTTGGGTTATCTGAATCAGTTAACAAAAAGAAATACTGGGTTTCAGATTCAAATGAAAATGCAAACGGTTTTTGTTTAACTAATTCCCATTGTTGTAATGCACATAGATCTTCACAAAAAGAATATTGAAAAAAAACATGAGAACGTACAGTGTTATTTGGTCGATAAAACATCAAGGGATCATCACCAAAAAATCCACCACTACAACGCCCCATACAGGATAAAAAATGGTAGAGTTGTCCTCTAATCTTAATATCATAAAGGCGTTCTATCTTATTTATTTCGTCATCTAAATACCCTTTTATGTAGCTAATATCAATAGGTAATTCAGGATAAACTGAATGTAAATAATTGATTAGTTCCCGATTAATCATGGCCTTTTTCCTGTTGTTCCTTGATACATATGTATATTGGCATTTTCGTCCATTTCTTCAGCAAACTTAACTCCTGAACCATTACACATGGCAGGTTTTATTTTGAAGTATTTTCAACTGATACTTTAATATCCACTTTTTGCCCTGCATAGTTATCTTTAGCATAACTCATTAATTTATGTTCAGCATGGTTAAGGTTAGTTTGTGTTGCTGATGACGGATAATTACGGATGCTTTGCGAGTCTTCAATAATGACTTTGTAATTTACGCCATTAATATTAACAGAAGTTGGAGCATTCCCTTTACAGGATTTACCACTTACAGCCAATACATATTCAGTTTTACCATTTACAGTAATGGAACCTGTGGGATAGAAATATTATCTACTTTATTCCCTTTTACATATGCCCCTAATTGCCCTCTGATTTCGGAAACATTTAATGCCTTATCATCAATTTTTGATAAATCACTAACTTTGTAATTAGGCAAAATATCATTACCTTTTACAGTGCTCGTCCCCTTTCCAGCTAAGGCACAGTCTAAGCTAAAATCAGGCACTTGCAAAGCTCTGGCACCGCAACCCACCGAACGATTTTACACCATTGGTTACACGCCCCAAGGCATAAAACCCAACCCCAGACCTCAGCTCACCATTAAAGGACGCTGGCTTGAGCAGCTCGGCTTTACCACTGGCCAAGTGGTTACAATCATCGCTAAAGAAGGCAAGTTAATTATCGAACTTGCGAAGTAGATCTAAGAACAGATAAAAAGAGGATCCTAGTTTAAAGCACTAGGATCTTATTTTGTTCAGACTTTATAAGAACTACTAATTTTTATTTAACAGGTTCTAATGAAACGGCCATTTCTAAAGCAATTTGATTATATTTTTGACCAAAATTGAGCATTGCCTCTGGTTTAAGTTCATCAAGAGCATAGACGATACTTGTTATATGCCCCTCTTTAAAAAAATCTGAGTCTTCTTCTTGATTAGTATAAATACCAATAGATTGGATAGTTCCATCATCAAGTAATAGATCAATAGTATTATTAAAATCCGAAGGATCTTGCCCTGTTACATAAGCTCTTTTTATTATCCCAGACAAGAATAACAAGGGCATTTTCCCTCGGTTGATACTATCCCACCATTCTTGTGATCCAAAAAGGCCATAAGTCCCATTCAATCCGACATAAGGCCTTGATCGATCCAGTGTTAAAGCTTGAGTAAGAGAAACATATTCAGGATCAGCCTTTAACTCTTCGGAAAGAAGATATACTAATTTCATGGGTACTTTTGTGTTTTCTAACTTTAATAGCATAATTCTTTCCTCTTATTGAACCTTTTCAAAATGAACAATATTTTTATTAAAAATCTCGATTCCTTTACCTTGTCCAAGCTGGGTTGTCATTTGTCCACCTTCAACCTTAAATCGGGTATTAGTATCCATCCATTTTCCGGTTTGGGTCGACATGTTAGGTAATTCTTTTGCTGCCGCTGAATTCGCTGCAATACCTATTTTTTCAAGCTCAGAGAATGTGCCTGGTTTAACGGTTATTTTTATGGTTACTCCATCGTATTTTGATGAGTAACCTAATACTGGTGAAACAGAGGTTTCTGTTGTGGCTGGCATTACACCGGTATTTAAAAATTTCTCGTATTGTTTTTGCGACATAGTCCGATAAACAATCTCATTTCCATATGCATCATATTGCTGTACTGGATTGAACGGTTTTTTAGACTGCGTTGCAGGAACACCAACAGCTTGTTTTCCTGCCTGAGTCGTTCCACTCGTGCCCTTTCTAGCATTCGATTTGCTGAAAAACGGTTAAGCCTACCTATGCGGTGATACTGTGGTTACTTTGCTTATGGTTGATGAACTGGGATAGAGCTATGTTGCGGTAAACAATATGACAACTGGCACCCACACCCTTTATGTTGCCGCCCACCGTGGTTAAGGAACCGCCCTCATCGAGCACACCATTATTGGCAGCAAAAATATCACTGCCCGCAGTATGAGCGTTTTCAGATAGTTTAATTCGTAGTAGGTTATCAATATATTCACTACAGGAGCTTTTGTTACGCACATAAGGCTTATCAAAAGGGTAACTAATGTTAGCAATATCATATGATTTCCTTATGTTTTCAGAAGCGTTCTGATTGAGTTGAACTCCCAACTTTTAGGCTGGGAGTTGGCTTCATTGCTTACGAATAACGTTCTCTTAGCCTCGACATATAATGTTCTACTGTTGCTTTATCCTTGGGATATGCTTCAACATAACTATCTGAAATCACTTGCATGAGTTTGATGAAGTGCTGAGGGGTAATTGTAGCACTCTCATATTCCCCAAGAAAAAAAATAACTTCTACAAATTCGCTAGGATCATCCCAATCATTATCTAATGAATAGCCTGTTCCTTCTGAAGGAAAAAAACCCGATCCTTCACTAGCCATTTTTACGAATGAAATATAACTCATTTTATCATTCGATAAAGTTGAATAAATTATATCATATAAGTCTCTTCCTTCGTTTTGATATAAGTAATCTTGATTTTGTATCAACCAACTTAATTGTTCATCCTTCATTTTGAACCTCTTGGTGGTATAGTAAGAAATGCTTTATTAATTTTACCTATTTTAGCATATCGAGTTACTTGGAACCAGTAACCATCAACTTTGACAGAATACTGCCTATTATTTGGATTCTGTTTAAAATAGCTTTCTGCTTATTGGGCTGCTTTATTTGACATATTTGTAACTTTTGTTTCAGATAATATGTTAGTGTCATAAGTTGGTTGGCTTTATCATCGGTCAGCCCGTCATCATTAATGCGCAGTCGGGGGATTGATTATTAGGATTCAGAGGCTGAGCTAAGAAGTAAAACAAGATTCCCACGGGTTAAGGTGGGGATTATTTATTAGTAGATGGTTTCACACTGTATGCTTGATAGTTTTATATTTCTTAAAAAAACACTCATTTTTTTTAAATACCAATTAAAATCTGGAATATCTTCCCCAAATAAATACTGACGATTCATTGACAATAAAATAGATAAATAGTTAAGTAAAATTAATAAATTACCCCCTGATTCATTATCATAAACCATCACTATACCGACTTTATCCATAACATTATGAGAGTTTATAAACTCGTCTAAATTGAACAGCTTCATGTCTATATTCAACCAGTTATAATCATCAATATCATTTGGCGATAGGTAAGTAACCATATTTTGATAATAAATATTCAAGCCATTATTTATTAGGCACTTTAATATCTCTTTAGGAGAATATTTTTGTGCAAAATTTATATTTGTGCTGACTTGCATTCCCATATTAATATTCCTTAGGTTGAGCAGGATAAGTTAATTATTGAGCTTGCTATACAGATCTAAAAAGAGATAAAAGCTCCCCGACTGGAGGGAGCTTTACTATTTAAAGTAGCTTAATGGGGAACATTACATCATTTCCCTTTATATAATCCCATACAACATTATATAGCTTCTTATATATTGCAGGTTCATAAGGCATTAGTGACATTAATAATTCTGATAATTCATCTGATGAAGTCATTACAGGTATATCACCATCCTTCGGTATTGCCGTAAATGTTTTATGAATATTATTAATAAGCAAGAATAAACTAACAATACCATTTTCATACTTAATATCATTAAGATAAATATTATTTATTGAAGACAGCAACTCCATTCCAAGTCCCCTTAAATTCTTTTTGAGTCATTTTATAACTAGTACCTTTCCAAGGGGCATGAATTAGTACATTACCAGCCTTATCAGTACCTTTTACAACAACCCAGTGACCAACTTTATTACCTTTATCCCACATCATGGCACTCCACGAACCTGTTTTATTTAGTGCATCAAAAGCTTGCTGACCAACAAAACCACCGTCCCAATTTCCACCTTGCTTACTTAGATCTCTTGCCAGTTGTTCTGGACTTTTCAACGAAGTTCTTAGTTTTGTTTGGTTAACAAAGATATTTCTATCCTTTAATAACATTTGACCGCAGGCAGCACCACAAGATGTTGGAGTAACTTGTTTAATCACATTAGGATCTGTTATTTCATCAATCACTTTCCAGTTTCCGCCTGCACCACCTTGAGTTGGTGAACCAGTCGTGCCTTTTCCAGCATTCTCCAAGCCTTTCTCATTTACTACATGCTCTCTAAAGTTAGAAGATTCTCGAGCTTTTCCACTAGCATCAATATTATCTTTAACTCTGTTAGCATCAACACCGGCTTGTTTATTATTACTTCCAGTATCAATTTCTATTTGCTTTCCTGTCGTCTCATCAACTTTCTTTCCATATTTTGATTCATAAAATTTCATCCTATTTTCTAGTGCTTCTGACATGGAAGCTTTTGTGCCATATACTGCCCAATATACTATAGCGAAACTATTAATTAATTCTTGCGTTTTTGAATATTTATTGTTAATTGCCTCATAACCACGCTTTGCCTGTTCATATAAAATAAATTCAGCTTCTTCTCGAGACATATTAGGGTTATCAGATATTAAATTTCTAATATCTTGTTCATAAATGATATTTTCATATTCTCTACCTTTAAAAAGAGCACTTATATTTTCATAATCATTTAGAAAATAATGCTCATATTTATAAAATCTGTCAGAACCTGCTCGCCATTTTTCATATTCTTCTTTGGTTTTTCGGGCTTCATCAAGCAAACTTAGGCAACGATTACTAATTAAATTAAATCCACACAAGCTTGTTCAATCTCCTCATTTGTTATTTTATCTTTCTCATAAATAGATAATAATTCGATCATCTCTTGTTCTGTTAAACTGCCAGTTTTTAATTTAAATTCTAAATCTTTTTTTCTTTTGGCTTCATAAACAGACAAATAATTATTCTCAACCGCATTTTTACTACTACTAATAGCCGCACTAGCATCACCAAAATTACCACCGCCGGCAGCTACTGCAAGGCCGGATGCTAGTTGAGATAGTGCGCTGATGGTTTGTTTTTCATCTTCGGTTAACTCGCTGGCATCTTTACCACCATAAAGGGTGTTGATAATTGCTTTACTCGCTAGCTCTCCGCTTACTGCACCAACACCTCCTGATAATGCTGAGTTGCCTTGTAGTTCAGCCACTACTGCACCAAGTATTGCATGAGCAATTAAGTTACCGGCAATATCATCGGTTTGCCATTTACCATCTTCACCCATATGCCCGGTGTGCAGTTTTATCTGCTCCGCTAGCCATGGCGCACTGGCGCCAGCTAGGCCACCGGTCATATCGCCGGTGATAATACCGGTAATAATTGATACGGCTGAGTCAACGCCTTTACTAAAGTCATTGCCCATTTTGCCATCTTTTGAGTCTTTACCGGCATCTTTATGAATAGTGCGTTCGAGCTCTTTTACCTGTTCGCCTAACTCTTTTAAGCTAGTGACAATGTTTAATCTGGTCTACTCATCCTCTTTATTAAAGATTGGTTTGAGTTTGCTATGGGCATTTTCGGTATCATGACTGAGTTCATTAATATCTTGTGTTTGTTTATCTTGGTCACGAATGATTAACTCACCGTCACTGATTGCCGCATGGGTAATATTCAAGGTTTCATCGTTATGGTCATAAATGGTTGGTTACAGACCCAACGCGGGCAACCCAACACAACTCACCGTTAAAGACCTCTGGTTGGAAGCCTTCAGCTTTACTACCTGTCAGCCAATCATCATCGATGCATAGCAGGGGCTGTTGATTATCTGGATTGAAGGGATGAGCTAAGAGGTAAAATAAAATCCCCGCGGATTAAGGCGGGGGGGATTAAGGAAAAATATGAGTAAAAAATTAGATATTCGCCGCTTTATTAATAGCAAATTAATCGAGGTAGCATGATTATTGGTAAACATATACGTTATATTATTCTCTATCCTTCTTAACTCAATACCCATAAGTTACATTACCATCGAAGTTAGAGATATCACGCTTCGACTGTTTGATTAGGCTTAGCGTATATCTTTATTTCTTATACATTCTCAGAAAGTATTCGTTTATTTTATCATTATCAAGCAATCTATCAGTAGTAAAATCAACCGTGTCAGAAACGGCTATCCCATGTCGAAGTTCTTCAGGAAAATCCTCAATTGAGGCATATACAGTTGGCATTAAATATCTAAAATAATCGCCCATTTTGGTTACTCCCTCATAACCTATCGGGTAATCTTCTCCTTCGATACTACCTTCAATTGCTTGGTATTCAAAAAAACCCTTATTTATTGCTAAATTAACATCACTATAATGGCCAGATTGAATAAAGTCATTTGTTAAATCTGCTAAAACTGTTTTCTTATCAGGTATATTTTTATGACGCCAATAAGAATATAAATCTAATTTAAAATTTCCTTTTTTATTTTTGGGATAATTAGAATAAATGGAAGATTCTTCCCACATATATTCATTTAAATGATCAAGTAATGATTCAACATTTTCTATAGAAAGCAAACATTTTGGTAAATAACCGTAACAATTATTAATCATTACAGCAATTTTTCCATTTTTGTCCATAGCAAACCAAGTAAATATTGCTCCAAATTCCGGTTTCCAATTTATATTTAATATACTCATATCTATTTATCCTTCGGCCATGTTATCTGACAATTTTCACATCTAGGAATGATAGCATCATCAGGGATATGATTTTTTCCCCAAACTTCTCTAGGTCTTACTGCATTTGTAAATTTTATATTTTTAGGATTAGAACCCATCCGAATTAATTTATCAGCTGCAGACACCTCTGCACAAGCACCTGCTTTATTTTTACAAAAATTAGTAAATTCTCCTATTTTAACACCTAATTGAGATTCAATGTATTCTATCGTTTTTGGATGTAGTGCTTCTGCTGATATATTTGCATTACTACTACCAATAACTTTATTTCCTGTTATAGGATCATATGCAGCTACCATTGTTGCGTTTTTTGCTGCTTGATTTTTTGAAGTAAAGCTATTAATTTCATCTATTAACTCTTGTTGTGCTTGCGCTTTGTATTTTTCAGCATTTAAAACTGATAACTCTTTGTTTATTTTATCGAGTTCTTTAACTGATAGTTTACTTGTATTTACGACACTATTTTTAAATAGTGATGATGATCCTTTTAATGTAGCTGTCGCTCCCGCTAAATCAAATATCATTTCAGCATCAGTTTCACTGATATTTAATAAATCTGATAAACTTTTAGCTGTTAACGTTTTATACTGTTTCCCATCAATAATAATCGACCATGCTGTACCACCGCTATCCGCTGCATGCCAAATCATTGCTCCAGAAGCAATACATCCAACACCTGTTTCACAAGTCGGTATTAGGGCTATTCCAGCTGCGCCTTCTGTCAATGCAAAACCTAGTTGAAACGCACCTCCTGCTCGTGTCATGATGCTATATTCATTGTTAGCATATTTTAATGTATCTAGTACTTTATCTGTATCAGTATAATCAAATAATTTCTCAATAGTCTCATAGGTAACGGGCATAAATCCTATCATATCTGGCGCAAAGTTAGTTTTTACATAATCAATATCACGTAATATTTTTCTGTAAGATTCTAACTCTTCGCTATTACCCATTGCCTCAATTTCTTGAAACTTAGCTTTATTTGGGTCATCATCAGCAAGCTCTGCCGAGCATTTTTTTATTGCACATGCTGCTGCATATAATTTTGCAAACTCTTCAGTATTACCATCTGCAAGTTCGGTGATTTTGTTTATATGCTTTTGTTGTAGTAAGGCATTATTCTCAACCGCATTTTTACTGCTACTAATAGCCGCACTGGCATCACCAAAATTACCACCGCCGGCAGCTACTGCAAGGCCGGATGCTAGTTGAGATAGTGCGCTGATGGTTTGTTTTTCATCTTCGGTTAACTCGCTGGCATCTTTACCACCATAAAGGGTGTTGATAATTGCTTTACTCGCTAGCTCTCCGCTTACTGCACCAACACCTCCTGATAATGCTGAGTTGCCTTGTAGTTCAGCCACTACCGCACCAAGTATTGCATGAGCAATTAAGTTACCGGCAATATCATCGGTTTGCCATTTACCATCTTCACCCATATGCCCGGTGTGCAGTTTTATCTGCTCCGCTAACCATGGTGCACTGGCGCCGGCTAGGCCGCCGGTCATATCGCCGGTGATAATGCCGGTAATAATTGATACGGCTGAGTCAACGCCTTTACTAAAGTCATTGCCCATTTTGCCATCTTGTGAGTCTTTACCGGCATCTTTATGAATAGTGCGTTCGAGCTCTTTTACCTGCTCTCCTAACTCTTTTAAGCTAGTAACAATGTTTAATCTGGTCTGCTCATCCTCTTTATTAAAGATTGGTTTGAGTTTGCTATGGGCATTTTCGGTATCATGACTGAGTTCATTAATATCTTGTGTTTGTTTATCTTGGTCACGAATGATTAACTCACCGTCACTGATTGCCGCATGGGTAATATTCGAGGCTTCATCGTTGTGGTCATAAATGGTTGGTTACAGACCCAACGTCTAGCAATTCAACCTTAAACCACAACTGACCATTAAAGGCCGCTGGCTGGAAACCTTTGGCTTTACTAACTGTTAGCCGGTAATCATTAATATCCAACAAAGATTGTTGATTATCAGTAATTGAGGGGCTGAGCTAAGAGGTAAAATAAAATCCCCCACAGGTTAAGTAAGGGGGATTAATTCTATTCCTCATCATCCTCAATCACTGGTATACAAGGCGATAAGAACGTATCTTTTTCTTTTCTAACTTTCCCTCTTGCTAAAACCAAAACTTCAAATTCATTGCAAGCATCTAGTGATTCATCATTTCGAATATATAACAATCCATATGAACCAATAGCTATCCTTGCTATATATTCATAGAGGTTAAAAATCTCTATTACATCCTGAGATAAATGGTTAGTATTTCCACTAACCATTACTTGGTAAGAACCATTTACCTCATGAACATTGATAAATCCAGATGCATTTTGTACTTTATATTCTGTGATGTATGAAGATAATTTATTTAATATTAAACTCATTTCGCCATCATCACTTTCATATGTTGAATCACTTATAGATATCCAACCGTAATATTCAACCATTTAATTACCTTATTATTTTGGGTTAAGAGGTTTAGTATCGATAACAACTTTTACTCCGTAACGGTTACTATATTCATTAAGTTTATTAATTACGGATTGAGACGGTTGCCCCTCAAAGTGATAATATACTGATCTATTTGTATCTTTCGCAGCTTCAAAGGTAGCTTTCATTTGGACTCTAACACTCTTATTTAATTGCTGTAAAGCTGGCTTGGTTTGAGCAATGTACATATCACTGATGCAATCAAATTCCCTTCCATCATTTGCAAACCTAACTCTAGACACTCCACCTATCCTTTGAGCAAGTGCATCTGCTGCTGCATCAGGTTTATTTACTTTAACTAGCCCACCAGAATACTTGTTATTAGATTGAGTAGCAGCTCCAGTCCCCTTTCCGGCAGCATTACTAGCTTTGCCTACAAGTTTATTAAAAATAACAGTAGATGCAAATGCCATTATTTGGTCTTTACTCGCACCATTATCATACAAATTCAGAAGAGCATTTACATTAACAGGCGCTATTCCAGAATCAATAATATTGAGTTTTAGAAGCTTAGACTGTATCTCTTCATTACTAAGACCCTCTGCTTTCCAGTCCTCAATCATTATATCATATCGTATAGCACTCAGGTATGAATCACTTATTAATCCCATTGGAGTCCAAAAATGTCCTGAAAGATCATATATTTCACCTGCAAGATTAAATCCTGTATTATGTAATTTTTGTCCTTCTCCAGCTCCATACATCATGGCTTCGGCATAATAGGAGTTAAGGTATTCAAATTCTTCTCTACTTAATTGTCCTGTTTGATATAGTTGAGTTAATATTTCACCTGCTTTTCGCTCTTGTTCTCTAAATTCATTACGAACATCACGTTCACAGTCACTATTTCCATTACATTCCTCAAATTTAGCTTGTAGTTCATCTATATCACCAATACCGGCATCCTTTAATTTTTTATATAAAGCCTTACCTTTTTCGTCTAATTTTTCAACACCATATTTATTTGACAAAAAGTTATTCTCAACCGCATTTTTACTACTATTAATAGCTGCGCCAGCATCACCAACACTACCACCACCGGCAGCTACTGCCAGACCTGCTGCTAATTGCGATAGTGCACTGATGGTTTGTTTTTCATCTTCGGTTAAATCTTTGACTTCTTTGCCATAAAGTTGTTTGCGGATGATATCTGCTGCAACTTCACCGGTCACTGCACCGGCACCACCGGCAAGTCCTGAGTTACCTTGTAGCTCAGCGACTACTGCACCAAGTATTGCATGAGCAATTAAGTTACCGGCAATATCATCGGTTTGCCATTTACCATCTTCACCCATATGCCCGGTGTGCAGTTTTATCTGTTCAGCCAGCCATGGTGCACTGGCGCCAGCTAGGCCGCCGGTTATATCGCCGGTGATAATACTGGTAATAATTGATACGGCTGAGTCAACGCCTTTACTAAAGTCATTGCCCATGGTACCAATATTGTTACCTTTTTGCTTATTTGCTTCTAACTGTGTATCAACAGCCGCGTAATACCAATAATCCTGATTATCCGTATAAAATTCTTCAAAAGAAATTTTTGCCTTGTCTTCATCGCTTAAATCATTATATTGTTTCAAAGCTTCTGCTTTGGATAGAAGTTCCTTATTGTTTTCGATATCTTTTTGTGCCTGTATTCGGTCATACTTTTGTGTGATGCTTTTTGCTTGTTGGGCGATATCTTTTATTAGCTCAACGGTTTCTATTTTATCCAGCTCTTTTTGCTTATCAAAAATCTGTTTTAGTGGATTATTGGCACTTTCGGTATCCCGACTTAAATCAGCAATATTTTGTTGTTGCTTATCTTGATTACGGATGATTAATTGACCTTGCTCAACCGCGGATTTGGTAGTGCTTGATGCTGAATTACTGTTTTGGTAAGCTGTCGGCATGCCCGGACCGCCGGTACCACCACTGACCGATACATGCGTAACGTTAAAGTCGGCTTTGTTTTCGATATCACTAAAGCTTATTGTGCCGGTATCGAGCCTGTTTTTGCGGGTATCGTCTGCCTCAGAGGCAATCACCGCCCCTTTTAAATCTGTATTATTACCAACCGTGATATCATATCCGCCTTTGCCGGCAACATCCCTAATTGGTAATTATATTTTTTAGATAATAGTTATTTTGAGTTGGTTTATTGAGATGTATTGGTAAAAATAATCGAAGAGTGTATACCGTTTCATGACTATTTGAACGCCATGATGAAAAAGGTGCTCATTTGATAGCACCTCTTTATATGTAGACATTTTGAAATTTTCAGCTCAAGTTAATAAGACAAACTTTATGTCTTATTCTTTGGTAGTGCTATTAAAGATGAGCGTTACTTTTTTGTTTTGATTGAATATTTGATACTTTATCTCAAAACTAGTAACGCTTTTTTAAATATTGGTCAGATTAAGTCTTAACCAATGTATATATTATTTCAAATAATATTAATCACTAAAACCATCAGTCCAATAATCTTTATCGATGATATACTCATCAATATAAAAGTCATTTGGATAGTCAATAAAACCTGGTTTATCTTTTATTCTGTTTATAGCCTCTTTAGCTAATTGATAACTATCATAGGTACCAATTTTTTTATCATTTTCATCCGCTGTTCCTTTATCTCTAGTGTGATGTAACTCATAAACTTTTTGCATTTTCATCTCCATGGTTATCTGAATTATTTAATCTATTAGATATTAACAAGTAACAAACCCCTCTAACCATCCTTCTCGATTAATAACATCTTGAATAATCTGAAAATCGTCGGGAAAATCGATAAATCCCGGTTTTTTTTTCATTCGTTCTATAGCTAATTTAGCCTGTTTACGTGAACTGTAAATACCAATAACCTTAACATCTTCATCGTCGGTATCTTCATAACGAACATGGTATAAATAATATATTTTCTGCATTTTTATATCCTCATCGATTATTTGGGGTTAGTAAATGATCTATCACCCCATTTTTTGATTTGATTAAACTCCGTTCTAGCTCCTTTTAACCATTTATCTTTTCCATATTTGCTATCCAATACTCGTTTAGCAAAATCTTTTCCATTTTCACCTACATATGGCCTATATCCTCTAACCCAATCAGGAACATCGTTTGCACCTTCTTTACCACTAATTCCTGATTTTTTAACCTTATATTTTCTGTCTTTATCATTATCATCATCTGGCTGTAAATTTGCACCACCACTTGCGGTTGATGAATCACCAGCCGAGGCATAATCACTGGTCTTATTTTTTTTATTACTAGCTTTTTTCTTCAAATACTCATTGTAGTAAGTATCATAAGTCTTTACTACAGCGTTTTCAAAATTTTCATCACCAGTGGGATCAACTAAAGCTAATTCAATTAATTTTCTTTGTTCTAAGGTTAAACCTCCTAAAAAGGCTTCTGCCTCTTCAGTATCAGCAATTAAACCTCTTGCTATTAACACATCTACAGCAGTAATGGTAACTGGCTCGCCGAGTGCACTTGGGCGAATTACTTGCCAAGCAACCCTAGGAATTAGAAGTAAATTATTATTCTCAACCGCATTTTTACTACTATTAATAGCCGCACTGGCATCACCAATATTACCACCGCCGGCAGCTACTGCAAGGCCGGATGCTAGTTGAGATAGTGCGCTGATGGTTTGTTTTTCATCTTCGGTTAACTCGCTGGCATCTTTACCACCATAAAGGGTGTTGATAATTACTTTACTCGCTAACTCTCCGCTTACTGCACCAACACCTCCTGATAATGCTGAGTTGCCTTGTAGTTCAGCCACTACCGCACCAAGTATTGCATGGGCAACTAACCTCGCGGTTTCGTTATCACCAGCTTGTATCTTTATCTGCTCAACTAACCATGGTGCGCTGGTGAACTTAAGAGGTAAATACTAGATGTAAAAAATCCCAGTTTTTAGACTGGGATCTTAATTATTTGCCATAAATATTAATTCTCATACGGCGGTATTCTAAATACCATATTCCTATTCCAATTGGGATACCCACCGCACCTAACTTACAAGCTATATAAATATCTTCCACTTTGAATAGAAAATCTCCATACATTAAATAAAAATATATTGATAATAGAAATATAACTGCTATATAACATACAAATAAACAAATTGATAAAATAAAACATGTAAATAGTAATGCTACTAAATATTTTTTATTTATTTTCATTTTTCTTTCCTATAGACTCGTTAATCCTATTTCCAACAATTTCTCCGACAGAAGAATTAACTGCAGTGCCAGCAACAGATGGAATAGAACTTTCTGTATAATGACCAGTGATCCCCAGAAATCCTCTGTTTGTTTCATGAATATATTTATTAGCAACTGGATTCAACCACGATTGTAATGGGTTTTCTACTAATTTTCCTACGCCATAACCAACAAATGATGAACTACCACCTATCAAGCCTCCCATAATAGGGTTTTCATCTTTCAAATAACTCGATGTAGCACCTCCTGCTATACCCCAACCAGTAGTGCCCCACAGCCCAGTACCATAACCACCAGTAAACATTCCGACGCCTGTCCAAATAATGACATCATTACTATTAACTTTTCCAGTAGTTAAATATTGTCCTGCAACCTTTCCTTCGCAACTTATGGTACCATCAATTATTGCTGATTTAGGAAGAACAGAGATTAAGGCTGGCAATGATACTGCTGCGGTTTCAGCGATTATTATAGGTTTACCATATTTATCCATAAATTCTTTTTACCCTTGCATTATTTCCATTGTAGTTTTATTAATACATTCAGGGTCATTTCCACATTTAGTTTTTGAAGCGTTATAGAAAGCATACCCCACATAATCACCATAATTGTTCTCAACCGCATTTTTACTACTACTAATAGCCGCACTGGCATCACCAACACTACCACCGCCGGCAGCTATCGCAAGACCTGCTGCTAACTGCGATAGTGCACTGATGGTTTCTTTATTTAATTGGGTTCCCTAGTAAGCTAATTATTTTATTTTTATCATAAGATAAATCTATTCCTGAAGGTAATTCACTAATATAAGGAGAATAATTAGGTTGATTATTAGTTAAATACAAATGTATTCGTTTTAAATTATTGTTGATTAATATAAGTCCAATTCCCTAGCGTAAAGATTTATAATATTTGAATTTTTCATGGCCGCTATATTCTTTAGAATCTTCTGATATCACTAGTTTTTCTCCTATAGAATTCATCAAAACAACAAATTTATCGGATGTTTCGGATGTACTTAAAGCTTCAATAAACTCTTTCCATTCTAACATAATGAATAAATCCCCCTTTTCTTTGTTACGTGTTTTTATCTTATTAATACAGCCAATGTTATCAAACAAAGAGTCCCATTTTTATTAAACTCAAAATGTAATGAATAATGTGTCATATGATATAATATCCAACGATTCACATATCCCAAAAAAGGACTTTGTTCATTTCCACCCACTTTTAATGGTTTCCCTAATAACTCAATGACCATTTTTTCAGTATATTGAAAATCGATCCCATTCAATAATTTTCCATGATATATAGAATAATTATCCTTTTCCTTACAAAAGAATTGAATATGATTCAGATATTTTTTTCGAAAACCGATAAGCATACCTGTTTGAAAAAACTCATAATATTTAGTTCGATCAGGATCATTATATTCAATAAGATCTTCTGATATTTCAGGATTTTCACCAATTTCATCTTTTAGCGTATAAAACTCTGAAGAATTTTCAGATTTACCTAATACATTAACTAATTGCTGCCATTTAATCATGATCAATAGATCCCCTTTTCTTTGTTACGTGTTTTTATCTTATTTATGGCATCTTCTATTAATTTCGGATCATACCCTTTTTCTATCATATTTTTTCGTAATGCGTCTGTATCTCTTTTAACTGCTTCATAAAGGTTTTCTGCATCTTTCATGATTTGTTCTGCAGTGTTTTTACCTCCATATGTTGGTCCTGCTTGATGAACATCTCTAGGAACTTCAACAGCTGTTGCTTCTGCATATAGTTTTTTCGTTTCTGTTGGAGTTAAAGGTCGTCCAAGCCTGGTTTCTTCAGCCTTTTTTAATGCAGCAAATGATGGAATGTGATCATGCTCTAGTCCATCACCAACTTTTGCCTTTGCTTTAAGTTCCCTAAAAGTGCCGACATCAAGAGCTTTTACTTTATCCTGAGCTTCTTGAGCCAACTCAATGGCTTTTTTCGTATCGCCTACTTTTAAAGCCGCTTTCGCTTCTTTTAAGAGCTTACCAACTACATCACCTAAACCAGGTATTAATCCAACTGCTGCAATGGTATAATCAATACTGTCTTCAGCTTCAGCAACAGCTT
>NZ_QGLR01000004.1:0-217375 GCF_003202655.1 Gilliamella apicola
TTAACATTAAAGCCTAATGTTAATGGATTGGTTTGGAACCCTTTGGGTTTGTGAATCGGTTTGCCGGCAAAGAGGTCATAGTAAAAACCATAATTATTTCCTCGTATGCCTATTACGCCACCGGTTATGTGCCGACCTAATAAGTATTCACTTTTGGCGCCCGAGACTTCACCTGTATCGATGCCAAAGTATGGCTCATGATTAAAGGGGGCTTGCCAGACTAGTTCATTACGGATATACCAACCATGATCTGCTCTTAAGGTTAGCTCGCCATCAAAACCGCGCACCGACCAACGTCCACCAATGGAAAATTGGTCCGGTGAAGTTAAATGATCGCCTCGTGTATATTGACCCTGATAGTCAAAACGATAACGAAACGGTTGTTGTTTGACACTGAAAGGGATATTGGCTGAGAAGTTAATGAGAAAAATATTGGCTAAAGCACTGCTGTCATATTCGCCATTATTCTCTTCTGGCGCTTTTTTAGCATTAAACCATCTAACCCCTTTTTGATAAGTTACCCCAGCATCTAAGGTGATATCGTTAATGTAATGTCGATGCTGTAAACCTAATTGCCAGTTGGTGGTTTTACGCTGTTGAAGCTCCATTTCAGTATCATTGATATAGTTATGAGACTCACGAAGCGTAATACCATAACTTAAGGTGGTTTTTTGCGACTCATTACGATGAATGACTCGGCTTAATTGAATATTGGCATTGCGGCTGCGACCACTATACTCAAAATTTTCATTTTGCCCGGCAATGGTTTGATGATATTTATTGCCTGATAATGAGGTACTGAGTAACCAATAACCAAACGGAATTGAATAGGATAAAAGAAAGTTACGTGAACCATACTTGCCTTTACCATTAATATCATGGCCACCGGAGGCGTAAAAAGAATCACTTAACGATAATAAGTTATCTAAATATAGTGTAGCGCCACCTTGGTCACGCCCGGTGGTTTTGGTGCCCGAATCATCAACTGATAAGCCTAAGCGCCACATTTTACTTTGTCGGCGGGAGATAACTACATCACTTTCACCCGGTTTGTCTCCCGGTACCAGTTCCATTTGTGTCGATACAGTCGGCAAGCGTTGTAAGTTTTCCAGACCTTGCTCAATATCGCGCAGATTAAGTGTGTGATTTTCTCTTACCGGCATAGCGGTATATAACTGCGCATATTTATCGCTATCATCACTGTAATAGAGCTTTCTGACCTTACCTTCAACCAATAATAGCTGTAATGTTCCGGATGTCAGGTCTTGTTCTGGCACAACTACGCGAGTGGTAATATAACCATAGCTAACCAATCGGTCCTGAATTTTACTCATCAGTAAACTAATACCTTCTGCTCCTAGGCAATGATGGTCTGCCTGACGTGCTAGTTTATTGATAGGAATAAACCAAGGTAACTTATCTCTTTCCAATAATTGCACTTGCTCGATGTTAAAGCATAAAGGTTCAGTTGGAAAAATGATTTCACCGGTTTCGTTGCTGGGAGCTAATAGATGAATGTCGGGTGATGAAGGTGTTAATGTATCTTGAATGGCTTTATCACGCTCTTGTTGATGGATAAGCTGCTGATCACTAACTTGATTGATAAGCTGTCGATCGTTAAGTTGCTGCGTGGGTGGTGGCTCTGCTAACGTAACCATCGTGGGTAAAACTATGAGACTACATGCTAATAAATACCTTTTCATTAATAAATCCATAAAATTAACAATGAAACATCATTACACACAAACCTATATAAAACCATGTTAACATTGAATCGATTCAATGTCGATGTAAAAATTGAGATTCATCATTTTATTATGATTTTTAATGTTTTATTTAACGGGATAAGCTTTGCTTATTATTTGATCTGCTTGTATTCTAAGCATTTTTTAAGGAATTTAATAAATTATTGTTTATTGTCGGTTGATTCTTAGGGTGAATTTAAAGATAACCATTAATAACTCTGTATTATCTAATTGTTGTTGTTAATCACAACAAAACATTAAATTGATTCTAAATAAATTTTGCGAAAAAGTTTATGTAAAATTGATTTTGTCATTTCCTTTAAGCAACAATGGCTGGCAAAGCTAATACAAAACCTTTATACTATGCGGCAATTTTTAGCGTAAATTTTAGTAAGATTTACGTTTTACTAAATCAAACCGTTCTTTAACATCATCAATTGGAAGAAAATTATGCATCCGATGCTGAATATCGCTATTCGTGCTGCTCGTAAAGCAGGTAATGTGGCCATTAAGGCTTATGAAAATCCAAGTTCAATCGAAATTGACACTAAAGGTGCTAACGATTTTGCTACTAACGCCGATCGTGCTGCTGAAGCTTTGATTATTGAAACAATCAAAAAAGCGTATCCTGATCATACGATTATTGCTGAAGAAAGCGGACTGGCTAAAGGTAATGATGCTGACACGCAATGGATTATCGACCCAATTGATGGTACCACCAATTTTATTAAGAATATTCCTCATTTTGCGGTTTCTATCGCGGCTCGTGTTAAAGGTAAAACTGAAGTTGCTGTCGTTTATAATCCGATGAGCAATGAACTTTTCACGGCTGCTCGCGGTAAAGGTGCGCAGTTAAATGGTTACCGTATTCGAGTAAGTAATGCGAAAGATTTAGAGGGTAGTGTGCTTGCAACAGCTTTTCCTTTTAAAGCTAAACAACACAGTAATTGTTATTTCGCGGTATTGCAAAAGTTATTTACTAAGTGTGGTGATTTTCGTCGTAGTGGTTCAGCCGCGTTAGATCTGGCTTATGTAGCATCAGGACGCTTAGATGGCTTTTTTGAAATCGGCCTAAAACCATGGGATATTGCTGCAGGTGAATTGATTTTACGTGAAGCGGGTGGTGTGGTTACCGATTTTGCGGGCGGTAATAACTATATGGTTTCAGGTAATATTGTGGCTGGAAATCCAAGAGTCGTTAAAGATTTGCTAGTTACAACCCAAAACGATTGGCCAGAAAATTTACGTAATTAGTGATACTTTCTTTAGCTAATTAGCCAAATGCAGGGATGATTGATCCCTGCATGTTATGCTTTTCCTCAACCATAAAAGTAATTATTTAGCCTCATTTAATGCGGTCATTGAACAATTAACTTGTAAACCTTGATTGTTTAGATAGTCACTGCCCCAGATATACATCGATTCAAGCACTGGCCTGATACTTTTGCCAAAATTGGTCAAAGAATATTCAACTTTAGGTGGCACCACCGGAAAAACTTGTCGATGAATTAAACCATTAGCTTCAAGTTCACGTAGTTGTTGAGTTAACATTTTTGGGGTAGCCGTTGGAATTTCCTTACGTAATTGAGAAAACCTTAAGGTGGTTTCGGTTATGAGCTTCCATAAAATGAGTGATTTGTATTTACCACCAATCATATTAATTGTGGCATCAACTGGGCAACGGGTAATTGATTGATGCTCTTTTTCACAGCAATTTTTGTTTATTGAATCATTTTGCATTTGGTTATCTCAATAGTATCTTTTTGGGTAGTATATATCAAAAAAGTGCATTCTTGTTAAAAGGATAATTATTATTACAATAGCTATCTAAACCAGACCAAAAATTAAGGGATGTGTTAAATGAAAACTGTCGAATACCATTTTTTTGTTGAAGAGATGAGCTGCGCATCATGCGTTAGTCGTGTAGAAAAAGCATTAAGAAAGATTGATGGCGTGATTGATGTTAGTGTTAACCTAGCAACCGAAAAGGCCACCGTTGAGGCCAATGGCAATGTTAAATTAGACACTTTAATGGCTGCGGTAGATAAAGCCGGTTACCACGCGGTGAAGATTACCGAACCGGAAATTCACGCCAAAGATATAAATAAGCAAGCGTCACTCTGGCCGATTATTATCTCGGTTATCTTAGCGATTCCTTTTGTGTTGCCGATGTTACTTGAGCCATTTGGCATTCATTGGATGATGCCAGCTTGGTTACAATTAGTGATTGCCTCGGTTGTGCAATTTGGGCTTGGTGCTAAATTTTATCGTAGTGGTTTTAATGCTGCTAAGGCGTTGTCCGGTAATATGGATCTGTTAGTGGCTATTGGTACCAGTGCGGCTTATGGATTGTCACTTTATCAGCTTATTATTGGTAATAACGATCATCTCTATTTCGAGTCATCGGTGGTTATTATTACGTTAATCTTAATTGGTAAATGGTTAGAGTCAAGAGCCAAACATCAAACGACCCAAGCGATTGAAGCACTTTCCGCGCTGCGCCCGGAAGTTGCATTAGTTCGACAAGGTGATCAAGAGGTAAGTTTGCCGATAAGTCAGGTTAAGGTTGATGATGTGGTTGTGATCAAACCTGGTGAACGAATTCCAGTAGATGGTGTGGTTATTGACGGCGCATCGAGTTGTGATGAATCTATGTTGACGGGGGAAAGTTTCCCGGTTAGTAAAACCCTCAATAGTATCGTAACCGGTGGTACAATTAATGGCGAAGGGTTATTAATGGTAAAAACCACGGCCGTTCAAGCTGATTCTACGTTGTCGAAAATTATTGCTATGGTCGAGTCTGCCCAAGCGAAAAAAGCGCCAATTCAGCGTATTGTGGATTGGATTAGTGCTATTTTTGTTCCCGTGATTTTATTGATTGCACTGATTACACTGCTTGCTTGGGGGGGGATTTCTCATGATTGGCAGCAAGCTTTACTACATGCGGTCGCCGTGTTAGTGATTGCTTGCCCATGTGCATTAGGATTGGCGACACCAACTGCGATAATGGTTGGCACGGGTGTTGCTGCTCGCCATGGTATTTTGATTAAAGATGCCGAGGCGCTTGAAACCTTACATAACATTAATACGGTAGCATTTGATAAAACTGGCACATTAACCATTGGTAAACCAGAATTAGTTGAACTGGATGTGATGGGCACAGAAACTGCCGATCAAATTCTCGCACTAGCGGCATCAATGCAAGCTGGAAGTGAGCATCCACTCGCTAAAGCAATTTTAGCGAAAGCTAAATCGTATAATTATGCGCAAAATATTACCTCGGTTGCAGGTTCAGGGGTAATGGCAACCATTGATAATCATGAATATTATTTGGGTAGTTTGCGTTGGATGAAATCGTTAAATGCCTATTTTGTGGATATGCAGGATAAAATTAATGAGCTTACCAAAAAAGGCTATACAATCTCATTTTTAGCTAAACAGCAATCGGAAAATGGTGTTGTGATATTAGCTTTATTTGGTTTTGCTGATGTAATTAAACCAGAAGCAAAAAATGCCATTAATGCATTACATCAACTCAACGTAAATACAGTTATGTTAACCGGTGATAATCAACAAGCGGCTAATTATGTAGCACAGCAATTACATTTAGATAAAGTTATTGCTGAGGTTTTACCACAAGATAAAGCTAATTATATTTATCAATTACAAAAAGAGAGCCAAAATATTAAAAGTAGTAATAGCAATCATAAAGTGGCAATGGTGGGTGACGGTATTAATGATGCTCCAGCTTTAGCTGCGGCTGATATTGGTATTGCCATGGGAACGGGGACGGATGTCGCGATGCATGCAGCAAGTATAACCTTGATGCGTGGCAATCTATTTTTAATTGCTGATGCCATTGATATCTCAAGAAGAACCTACAATAAAATTAAGCAAAATTTATTTTGGGCATTTTTCTACAATTTAATTGGCATTCCACTCGCTGCCTTCGGCTTCTTAAATCCAATGATAGCTGGCGCAGCTATGGCACTTAGCAGTGTAAGTGTGGTGACTAATGCTTTATTGTTAAAACGGTGGCAAGCGCGTTCTGAAGCAAAATAGTTTTCTTTTGAATAAATGCACCATAAATGCTTTATGGTGATAAAACAGATCTTAAAACATGCCATCAATTCAAATATTATCCGCATTGATGGCATGATGGCACATCTTTCTAAATTAAAGATAATGACAATTTGCATCTCTACTTTCTAGAGAGTAGGGTCTTAGCATTCCTTAAATCAGTTTTATCAAATGGAGTACCTCGGTTGAGGAAGAGAATGCACGTGGTGATCATACTTACTATACAGCAAATGATTATTTTAGGTGATTTGTTGACTGCTTTGGTTGCAGCCATTATTGGAATTATGATGAATGTAAATACATAAAATTAAAGCAAATGCACTAGTCAAAGCAAGCATTACCACTATTGAGCAGACAATCACCTCACTATGATTGCGCCGACGAATGGAAGTTATTGAGTGTTTACACTACAACATGTTTAATAATTATGGGTCAAACTGTGGATGATTAACCAAACTAGAATAGGCTATGATGTATTTACTAATGGGAAACGAGTTCTTTTTGATGTTTTTAAAATTAGGGAAAATAAATAAATTTAACAGAGCAAGCTTAAAAAGTATTAAAACTGTTTTTAACAGAAATGAATAAGTGGGAAAGCTATTGGTGTGAGTTACAGTATGCGAATCCAGAAGTTGATTATACCGAAGAACTAAAAAAGAAATTGATGCCATTTACGGAAAATATGTAACGGTAAGATAAGAATAAGAGGTAATTGTGGAAATTTGGCCTATTTTAGAAAATGAATTAATTAGATATCGTGATTTATCTTCGTCTATTAGAAAAATATTGATGAAATATGAGGTTGAGTGTTCAGAACTTATTTTAAAGATGAAAGAAGAGACTTTTGATGAGAGTCAGGAACTCTTTAATAAATTGTATGATATTCAACAAAAATTATCGATAGCTATGTATAAATATGAATTTAATTTAAACGATCGTTTAAAAGACTTTGTCTATCATTTTGATCGAGATGATATTCATTCAAGAAGATATTGGTATGAAAAATTTAATGATGGATTAATTTGGCCTGATGACTGAAGTCAATTGTGACCTAATTATTAAGGATTTTATTTTTATTTATTCTTAGATCTGCATTACAAGTTTAATAATTAACGGATTATCTTCAATTTTGGCGACAACCGCTTTCCCAACATAAAAGCCTATCAGCTCAAATAAGTATCCTCTAATACGGTGATCTGGGGTTGGATTTTATCCCTTAGGGCGTGTAACCAATGATGTAAAATAGTTTGGTGAGTTGCAGTGACTTATTTTTGCAAGCACATGATTTTAAATTAAATTGTGACTTAACCTTAATTAATATATAGTATTTTAGGTGAAAAACGCTGCAACTCCATAAAGGAAAAAACCGAAGCAGTCGGGCTCTGGATATAGTGCAACATTAATGTCTTAAATAGGACAAATGAAAACGATGCTGAAAAACATATTTTTAACAAGTTATCAAAGAATCCTAATGTTGAGGTTTTTTCATCTAATTTTATGTAAAAAAACAGGAAAAAATAATAACTATTGAGTTTAAATAGGGTTACGCTAACGAAACAAAGGCTCAAATATTAAAAGATAAAGTTACTTGCTCTGGAAAAGAGAGATAATAAAAATTGATGGCTCGTCTGTTTCAGAACAATATACAATTGATCATTAGTAAAACACATGTATCGCTATGGAAGTTAGGAAAATGAATAAAACAACAAGAGATGAAGTTATATCCGATATAGCAAAAGTAATTGGGCCTTTGTTTGAACAAAAAGGATTTGTGCAAAAGAAAAATATATTTGAATTTCATGATAGTAACACTAACAATATATATCAATATGAAATACTACTTTCGAAAAGCAAGGGCTATTTTTCACTACATTTACGCCTAAATTTTTTGAATAAACCATTTATGAAAGAAGTGAATGAAGTACTTAAAAAAGTATGGTTAGATGAAGATTTTATTCGTCTAGAAGACAGTAGTGATGAAATGATAAAATACGCAATGAAGCTAAGACTTAGCAATTTTAGTTTAGGAATGGTAACTGATTGGCGCGATTTTAAAGAGGAAAATGAATCTTTGTCTGACTTTAGGGATCGATTTTCTATTTGGGTTACTGCCTTTAATGATATTAATGAAATCCCTAATTGGAAAGCGCAACTAGTGCAAAGTGTTTTATTTACTGAAAAATGGGTTTCGGATATTCAATCTAATCAGGAACAATGGATAATTAACCATACAGCATACCCAGCGCTGTACCTCTTGAAAAAGCAAAACCGAATTATTGAGTTAAATGAAAAATATAATTATTCTTTAACAAGCTATGACGCTGATGATGAGCTTATTTACTTTTATAAGTATTTAACTGCCCCATGAAAATTAAGTTAAAAATATAGTAGCTTCTAAAGTTAGATGATAGATTATCAAAGTACTTTGTGATTAACTTTCACTTTTTAAACTGGTGTTAGCGCAAATATTGTAACCCTATTGAAGAAGTGGATGCACTGGATAATCACACTTACCAACCGTCAATCGTCTCACCATGATTGAGCGGGTGGATGGCAGTTGTCAACAGTACATTTATAATCAAGCTGTCTTAGTGAAAGCGGTACACGATTTTGATGGCACGGTGACTAGGTATCATTATAACGGACGCGGACTGTTACAAAAAAGATTATCCCCTGACAATAATGAGTTCTTTTTGATATTTTTGAAAATTAGGAAAGGTAAATGAGTTCTACAGAGCAAGCATTAAAAGTATTAAAACTTTTTTTAACAGAAATGAATAAATGGGAAAGCTATTGGTACGAGGTACAGTATGAAAATCCAGAAGTTGATTATACAGAAGAACTAAAAAAAGAAATTGATGCAATTTATGAAAAATATGTAACGGTAAGAGAAAGAAAACTAGGAAAGCAGGTTGCTTTATCTACGCGGTATCCATCGACATTTACTCCTGATGGTGAAATCATTAGTTGTGAATTAAGTGCTAATAATAAAAAAATAGTAATTGAGGTTTATCAAAAATTTGATACGGGAGTTAGATACCAATATCGATATACGTTAATTTTTAAAAATAATGAATGGCGAGTTGATAGACGAGAGATGTTTCTTTTTAGTGAAAATAAATGGATCAAGGATACTTTATAAATAATAAAGGGGAAGAGGTTCCCCTGCTCTTTCCGAATAGAACGACTATATTCTATGAGGTATTTGATAATGGGGAAAAAGTTTTTTCTGAAGTTTTTAAAAATTAGGAAAAGTAAATGAATTCTACAGAGCAAGCATTAAAAGTATTAAAACTATTTTTAACAGAAATGAAGACATGGGAAGATTATTGGCGTGATTTACAGCTTGAGAATCTAGAAATTGATTATTCAAAAGAACAAAAAAAAGAAATTGATGCCATTTATGAAAAATATGTAACGGTTAGAGAAAGAAAACGAGGATTGCAGGTTGCTTTATCTACGCAGTATCCATCAACATTTACTCCTGATGGTGAAATCATTAGTTGTGAATTAAGTGCTAATAATAAAAAAATAGTAATTGAGGTTCATAAAAAATTTGATACGGGAGTTGTATACGAATATCGATATACGTTAATTTTTAAAAATAAGGAATGGCGAGTTGACAAACGTGAGGTACTTGAATATGACGGTAGATGGTGTAAGAGTAGTTTATAAATGATATGGAAGAGCGCGTGGCTGCTCTTCTCGTTACACCATTAACTAAATCATATTAAACGAAAAAACTGTGTTGATGTATTAAGGATAACTTAATTAAATAACCTTATCAGCTGATAATTAATTCTGCATTGCAATTTGTTACTATCAAGTATTCACATTAATGATAATTTATCCAACAAGACCCGATAGGTTTAATTGGGGATTAATCTTTACCAATATGCGCCGAATACACTCTCTTGGATTGACCCGTGGGGATTGAGTTGTTATGTAAAAATGCAGTCTTATAAGAATGATGTCCACACTAAAGCACCTCATGCTGATATATTGTAAAAGACAAAAAAGTTGCCGAGGCTGTATTAGGTAATAATGGGAAATGGTATCGCTGGGATGATTTAACTAAAAATCCGAAAGTATTAACAGATGCGGATAAAGTAATTAAGGAAATGTCTAAAAATACCAAAATAATGATAGAGGAGAGATTTCAGACAAAACAAGCTACTGCTGATGTTGAACAAATCTTAACTCATGGTAATCCAAGTTCATGAATCTATCAGCAAGCTCAACGTGGCATAGAAAGATTTTAGAAAATATTAACGGCAATAGAAGAAGAAATAAAATGATTTTTGAAAAATTCTTAAAAGGAGAAACATTCCCTGTTACTTTTGGGGAAGATCTAAATACGGTTATTTCTAAACTTGAATACCCCCAAGTATATTTGATCAGTAAAGAAGATGAGTCATACGGTGTGTATTCACAAGGAATAGAATATCTATTTGATATGAATGAATTATGTTTAATACAATTTGAAATTGATCGTCTTAAACAAGTTTACATAAATAAAAATAAGATTACAGAGAATACTAATTATGATGAGTTCAAAGGCTATCTGAAACAAATTAAAGTTGAATATGAAGAAGAAGAGTATATAGATAATCAAAAAATATTACTTATTAAAAATAATATAACAGTTTATTTTGACGGAGTGTCAAATAAATTCATCACAGCAATGAGAACTAGAACTTGGTGAATTAATAATAAGTTTAACAACTAAGTTGAGGAAAACCAGAATTCAGGTCTTATTTTTTTGTGATTAATTAAATCTGTATCTCAGGCTGAATAATCAGCTTGCCCTACTCAATGGTGACGGTAATAGCCAGACCGGAAAAAATCATAACTGTTCCAGCCAGCGGCCTTTAATATCAATCTGTGATGAGTTGTAACTTAGAATGTGGCTTAACCATAATTAACTCCATATTAGTTAGTTGTGGTTAGCGGTTTTAGGTATCACGGTAAAGTCCATTTGTCCTAGTGGTAGATTGATATTATTTACCCAGCAGCTTAATCTGCTTTTTAGTCAGTAAAGCATCTAAAAATATCTTAATCACGGTCTGATTTTAGGCGAGTAGCTGCTCAATCGCTTGAGTGGTAATAAGGGACGCAAAAATGGAAAAAAATAGGGAATATTTAGGAAAAATGTACCAAAAGATAAAGATGGAAATCTACTTGCAACTAAAAAAACAAAAGGTAACATCGTTAAAGTAATACAAGTATTGCCATAATAGTTAGGAAAAAATGAATAAAACACCAAAAGATGAAGTTATATTAGATATGGCTAAAGTAATTGGGCCCTTGTTTGAACAAAAAGGATTTGTGCAAAAGAAAAACAAATTTGAATTTCATGATACTAACACTAACAATATATATCAATATGAAATACTTCTTTCGAAAAGCAAGGGCTATTTTTCACTACATTTACGCCTAAATTTATTGAATAAACCATTTATGAAAGAAGTGAATAAAGTTCTTGAAAAGGTATTATTAGATAAGGATTATGATTATCTTAAAGGTTGGGATGATAAATCAATAAAAAGTACAATAAAATCAAGACTTAGAGATTTTATTTTAGGGATGGTAACAGATTGGCGTGATTTTAAAGAGAAAAATGAATCATTGTCTGATTTTAATGATCGATTTTTTATCTGGGTTACTGCCTTTAATGATATTAATGAAATCCCTAATTGGAAAGCGCAACTAGTGCAAAGTGTTTTATTTACTGAAAAATGGGTTTTGGATATTCAATCTAATCCGGAACAATGGATAATTAACCATACAGCATACCCAGCTCTATACCTTTTGAAAAAACAAAACCGAATTATCGAATTAAATGAAAAATATAATTATTTGTTAAAGGGAAACAATTATAAAGGTGAGCTTATGTGCTTTTATAAGTATTTAACTGAATTGTAAAAGCTAAGCGAAACAGGGAGTTTAGACTCAAATAAGACAATGAATTATTGGGTCGTAAATTATTAAAAAATGCATCTTCTACTATAAGAAATGACTACACAATGAATAAGACAACAAGAGATGAAGTTATATCCGATATAGCAAAAGTAATTGGCCCTTTGTTTGAACAAAAAGGTTTTGTGCAAAAGAAAAACATATTTGAATTTCATGATAGTAACACTAACAATATATATCAATATGAAATACTTCTTTCGAAAAGGAAGGGCTATTTTTCACTACATTTACGCCTAAAATTATTGAATAAACCATTTATGAAAGAAGTGAATAAAGTAGCTAAAAAAGTATGGTTAGATGAGGATTTTATTCGTCTAGATGGACGTAGTGATGAAATGATAAAATACGCAATGAAGATAAGACTTAGCGATTATAATTTAGGAATGGTAACTGATTGGCGTGATTTTAAAGAGGAAAAAGAACCTTTGTCTGACTTTAATGATCGATTTTCTATTTGGTTTTCTGTTTTTGATGATATCAATGAAATTCCTAATTGGAAAGCGCAACTAGTGCAAAGTGTTTTATTTACTGAAAAATGGGTTTCGGATATTCAATCTAATCCGGAACAATGGATAATTGACCATACAATATACCAAGCTTTGTACCTTTTGAAAAAGCAAAACCGAATTATTGAGTTAAATGAAAAATATAATTATTCTTTAACACTATATAAATCTAATAATGAGCTTATTTTCTTTTATAAGTATTTAACTGCCTCATGAAAATTAAGTTAAAAATGGAGTAGTTTTCAGATGATAAATTATCAAAGTACTTTATGATTAACTTTCACTTTTTAAACCGGTGTTAGCGCAAATATTGTAACCCTATTGAAGAAGTGGATGCACTGGATAATCACACTTACCAGTCGCTAATCCTCTCACCATGATTGAGCGGGTGGATGGCAGTTGTCAACAGTACATTTATAATCAAGCTGTCTTAGTGAAAGCGGTACACGATTTTGATGGCACGGTGACTAGGTATCATTATAACGGGCGCGGACTGTTACAAAAAAGATTATCCCCTGACAATAATGGGTTCTTTTTGATATTTTTGAAAATTAGGAAAGGTAAATGAGTTCTACAGAGCAAGCATTAAAAGTATTAAAACTATTTTTAACAGAAATGAAGAAATGGGAAGATTACTGGTTTGAGTTTAGATGTGCGAATTTAGGAGTTAATTTAAATTATAGAAAAGAGCTAAAACAAGAAATTGATGCCATTTATGAAAAATATGTAACGGTTAGAGAAAGAAAACTAGGAAAGCAGGTTGCTTTATCTACGCAGTATCCATCAACATTTACTCCTGATGGTGAAATCATTAGTTGTGAATTAAGTGCTAATAATAAAAAAATAGTAATTGAGGTTCATAAAAAATTTGATACGGGAGTTGTATACGAATATCGATATACGTTAATTTTTAAAAATAAGGAATGGCGAGTTGACAAACGTGAGGTGCTTGAATATGACGGTAGATGGTGTAAGAGTAGTTTATAAATGATATGGAAGAGCGCGTCGCTGCTCTTCCCGTGCCTGAGTATTAATACACCATTAACTAAATCATATTACACGAAAAAATTGTGTTGATGTATTAAGGATAACTTAATTAAATAACCTTATCAGCTGATAATTAATTCTGCATTGTAATTTGTTACTATCAAGTATTCACATTAATGATAATTTATCCAACAAGACCCGATAGGTTTAATTGGGGATTAATCTTTACCAATATGCGCCGAATACACTCTCTTGGATTGACCCGTGGGGGTTAATAAGTTGTCGCCTAAAATACATGGGAAAGACTCCTGGTAAAAAGAGTAAAACAGGCCGAGAAGTTATAAGAAGTTATAGATCGATTGCGTGAGAAAGATCTTGTTCGTGGTTTCGACGATGAGATGGTGTTTAAAAGTCCAACTGATGGTAAATGGTATAAACTTGAAGAAGCAGATATGGCTCATATAACTGATGCGGTTGTATGGTGGAATCAAAAAGGTAGATTTTACGGGGCTAAATTTAAGGAAGTTAGAGAGTTTATGAGAAGCGCAGAAAACTAAGTATTGGGACATTATTCGCATAACCGTTCTCAAGGGGCGAAATTAGGAGTTACATATCAGCTCCCTGTGAAATTTTATCAGGTCACCGATAAAACCAGAAAATTATGATTAAAGGAGGATAAGCATGAAAATACTTACTGATAATAAACTTGAGAAAGAAATAATATTTATAATAGAAAGTGGCAATTTAGATCGTATAAAAAAGATTATTCTAGTGCTTTAAATAAATATAATCAAGCTTGGAAATTAATTCCTGAACCAAAGTTAGACTGGGAAATGGCTCGTTGGATTTGCTCATGTATATATAGCGTTTATTTTCATATGACAGATTTTTCCAATGCTAAAAATTGGGCAGAAATATCACTACTGACAAGCGGATCTGATATTGATGTAGAACCAGCGATTAATCTGGGAATGGTGTGCTATGAATTAGGTCAATACGACGAATCATACAAATATTTTGGTGAGGCATATAATTTAGGTCAAGCTCGAGCATTTAAAGAAATACCTAAAAAATATTTGGACTTTTATTTAAATAAGAAAAAGATAAAAAATAACTGACAAACTGGAACGACCATTATCCAATGGTTACCACTACGATTATGATGGTTTTGGTCGACTGATTAAACGGCAACGACCGGCTGAAAATATCACGCAGTGGTTCAGTTATAACCATGAACATCAACTTATAGAAGCGAGGGTTGAGAGTTTACAACACCGCTCAATCACCCGATACCAATATGATGCGCTGGGTCGACGAATTAATAAGACGACGGAGCATTATGATAAATACAGTCAGCGGTATAGCACAACAGGCACCGATTTTAGTTGGCAGGGGATGCGGTTAAGTGGTGAGGCCAATGCGCAACAACATATATTAGTATTACTAATGACATAGAAAGAAGAGTCGATGAACATAGAAAAACTAGAAGATTAGATCCAAGATCGGAAATGGTATCTATAGAGGAAAACTTGACATATGGAAAAGTGAGAGGTGTGGAACAACATAATATAGAAAAATATAAAACTCGAACGGGAAAGATAGGTGAAGCGGTATCTTCAATAAATCAAGGTAATAAATATAACTTTTTTGATCACAATCGAATTGACTCTAAGGCAGCTGTGTTTAAAGATAATTACAATAACAGAATAAAAAGGGACAGTTAATGAATAATTTTAAATTTTGGGGGTGGGATAAAAAGCCTCGGACAATGTTACGTTTTATAAAACCAGGTGATATATTTTGCGTCAAACTGAATGATAAAAAATATATTTTCGGCAGAATTATTTCAAGAGTATTTGTTGGTCGTGTTGCCGAGATTTTTAACTATGTATCATCAACGCCGGAAATAGAGGTCGAATACATTGATTCATCTAAGAGAATGTTTGCACCCATAGTATTAGATAGTTATACACTATTTGATCGAAAGTTTGAAAAAGAAGCGGATTGGCGGATTATAGGACATCAGAATGATTATATACCTACAAATGTAGATGATGTCTATTTTACCTTCGGTGAAGGAGCATATTGTAAAAAGGTTGATATTTGGGATAATAAAACCCTTATATCAGAAAGCGAGGCTAAAAAATTACCTGAATTAACTGCTATGCGTAATTATGGTGTGAAGCAGCTACTAAAAGAATATATAAAGCTTGAATAGTCAAATATCAAGTGTTCAAACTGATTTAAGGAGATATGTGTTTAAAGGGAATGACAATAGCAGAATAAAAAGGGACTGTTAATGAATGATTTTAAATTTTGGGGCTGGGATAAAAAGCCTCGGACAATGTTACGTTTCATAAAACCAGGTGATATATTTTGCGTCAAACTGAATGATAAAAAATATATTTTCGGCAGAATTATTTCAAAATTATTTTTTGGTCGTGTTGCTGAGATTTTTAACTATGTATCATCAACGCCGGAAATAGAGGTCGAATACATTGATTCATCTAAGAGAATGTTTGCACCAATAGTATTAGATAGTTATACGCTATTTGATCGGAAAACCGAAAAAGAAGGAGATTGGCGGATTATAGGACATCAGAATGATTATATACCTACAAATGTAGATGATGTCTATTTTACCTTCGGTGAAGGAGCATATTGTAAAAAGATTGATATTTGGGATAATGACACCCTTATATCAGAAAGCGAGGCTGAAAAATTACCCAAATTATCTCCTCTGCGCGATTCTGGTATGAAGCTACTACTAAAAAAATATATAAAGCTTGAATAGTCAAATATCAAGTGTTCGAACTGATTTAAGGAGATATGTGTTTAAAGGGAATGACAATAATAGAATAAAAAGGGACTGTTAATGAATGATTTTAAATTTTGGGGATGGGATAAAAAGCCTCGGACAATGTTACGTTTCATAAAACCAGGTGATATATTTTGCGTCAAACTGAATGATAAAAAATATATTTTCGGCAGAATTATTTCAAAAATATTTTTTGGTCGTGTTGCCGAGATTTTTAACTATGTATCATCAACGCCCGAAATAGAGGTCGAATACATTGATTCATCCAAAAGAATGTTTGCACCAATAGTATTAGATAGTTATACGCTATTTGATCGGAAGTTTGAAAAAGAAGCAGATTGGCGGATTATAGGACATCAGAATGATTATATACCTACAGATGTAGATGATGTTTATTTTACCTTCGGTGAAGGAGCATATTGTAAAAAGGTTGATATTTGGGATAATAAAACCCTTATATCAGAAAGCGAGGCTAAAAAATTACCCAAATTAGCTCCTCAGTGTGATTTTGATGTGAAGCAGCTACTAAAAGAATATATAAAGCTTGAATAGCAAAAAATGCGACCAAGTTATCGTGATCATACAACCGAACGAGATGCAGTAAGAAATACAATGGACAGTAACCTAACTAAATATGCTTTTGATCCCGAGTAATATTTATATTTTAATGAATAAGAAATAGATATGATCTCAAATCCTTATTTACCCCCTGAAGACAATAGAACTAAAAAAACGATAATCCAACAAATCAGAAAATTTGCAAGTAGGTTTAAATTCGATCACTCAGCTATTTGGAGTTGGCACAATAATGGTTCTGATGAAGTTAATTGTCATACCTTTCTATTTTTATTGTTAGGTGAGCTTAAAGTAGCCGATCCGATTATTGCAAAAAAAGAGGATTATCATTTTATAGCCTATTTTTATCATCTCAAAGAAGACTCTAAGATTGCTAATCAAAAACGTATACAGTCATTAACTGATTTACAAGAATTATCATCACGACTTCCTCCTAAAATATTAATTAATGATAATCGCTAGATTAAGGGTGGCTTATGAAAATTGCATTTTTAAAAAAAATACACTTGTTTATTCTAATAAGTTTATTTTATTCAATTTTTGGAATGGCTATCAACAAAGATACTTTAACCGATGATATCATCATCGATCAATTAAAAATACAAGGCATTAAACCGCATGTCACTTATATTCACTCTGGAGACATCTACAGTAAATATAAGAATTTTCCAACAAAACCATTTTTAACATTATCTGAGGCTGAAAAAAAATCTCCCAATGATTCAAATAATATCATTCAATTTATTGAGCTAGATGATAATTATCAATATAAACATATTGTTGAGAAGGAAAGAGATCTAATTGATATATTGTTTCCCATTGCCTTATTTGACGATTATTCAGATGGTGAGCATTTCTTTACTCTTGATGAAAAATACCAACTCCATCATTTAAATTCAGTTGAAGAAGCTTGGAAACAAGACTGCTATCTCAAAATAGTGATTGTAAAAGGGAAAGTTGTCAAAATGCAAAAACGCCCCTTAACATATATTACCAAAACAGTATTTTCATATTGGTCAAATGGTAATAAACAACAAGAAATCAGTGAAAAGCTAGATTTGAATAATAATGTGCTTGTTCATGATGAAATTGAATATGATCAAACAGGACAAAGAATAAAATTATTAGAAGATAACTTTATAACCAACTATAAAGTGGTTATGACTTACTTATATACGCAAGACGTTTATGCATTAATGGATATTTTTAATGAGAAAGGGATTAAGGTTAATCATACAATTTTTTATGATGAATTAGGTAATGTGGAAAGCCAATATTTAGATGAGTCTGGACAAATTATACATACCAGCAATTTTGAGCCAAACTTATCAACAGATGCATATTTACCACAATCTGCGATTTATCAATCTATTCCGATGGATCTTTTACGAGTACATCAATCCCATGTAGGCAAACTGATTGAACAAATGGCATCTAAGGACAATTATACCTTAGCTGACCAAGAAGCTGTCAGACGAGCAAAATTTCTAGGTATACAATCAAATAGTACTTATTATCATTCAACCCCCTTCCCACAATGGGGAAAAGATCGTTATAAAAATTATCCTCACCAATTAACTATGACATTAGCTCAAGCTGAATATCAACACCCCAAAGAACAATATGTTGACTTAGTCAAAGTAACAGTCGGTGACAATTATCAATATCAAACCATTTCCAGAGAAAAATGGCTACAAGTCCCGTTATCAATACCACACGAACAATTTAAACCATTAGAAAATGGCACCTATTTTTTTACTCTAGATAAGCAAGGTCAATTAATACCATTAGATGATATTGAACAGGCAATTATATTGCCTAGCTACGTGCGAGTCGAAAAAGTAATGGGAAAAATTGCTTCAATACTTCAAAAAACACGAATCCAAAAAACGCAACAGGTTTATGAATACAACAAAAATAACCAAATGCACAAAGAGATTTTAACGGTGCTAGAAAGTCCTAGCATGCCATTAATAACCGTTGAAACAATCTATGATGATATTGGTGTTTTTGTCGTATCACAAACGATCAAAGATAGTCAAAACAAACGAATCGCTGTTTTTTCAAAATTTAATGATAATAATATTTATGGCGTGATTGAGCGATTTAATCGGGAAGAGGAGAAAACGAATCATATTACTATTTATCGTAATACCCTTATTGAAAATCGTCATTTAGACAAAACGGGGAATACGCTATTGATTACAGATGATTTGACTAATGAAAATGATCCACAACCTTATGATGAATTACCACTTTATTCGGATAAATTGATTCAGCAAATATTCAAACAATCTTTAGATAAATTCAAAACAAATCAAGTAAATTAGACTTTTAAAATCAATTACTAAATAAATTGTAAAATGTGTAAGAGATATTAAAAAATGAATACTCAATCCGTTAAACAGTCTGATAATTGGCAAGAAAGTATAGCTCTAACCGTATCTAAAGGGGGCCAGTTATGAACAAAAAATAGTAACTGGTGTTAAAGAATTAACCCGAATCAGGATATGTCGACTACCGATTTTAATACTTGGCGGTCGTGTTGCAGTGGATACTAAATCACCATCAGGTCATTACTGGATCGAAATTATCAACGATTTAAGCAAAATGGACGGTAGTGAACTGTTTATTGAAAGTTATGGCTGGTATCCTCAAGAGCCAGTAACCTTTTCAAACTCTTTTACTGTAATTGGATGCCTGAATAGTGATTACGTTTATTTTCGAGATATGGATGATAAGGAAAATGAAGATATTTCAAATGAAGTCGGTAGCGTTATAATCAAAGAAGAAGAAAAAATGATCTTATCTGTTTGAGTATTTTGTAGATAAATATATTTTGTATAATCCTCATTTTACTAAATTCTTTTCATCTGCTTTCATTCACAAAGACAAGTATCGTTATGTTCCAACTGATGGAGCAATTATACTCCAAATAGAAAATGATGAAGAAATCAGAAAACAAGCGGATAAGATTTATAAAAGAATGAAATGTGTTAAAGATAGTGCTGAGAAATTTACTAAAAAATAATAGATAAGGATGATAACAATGAAAAAAAAAGTGACATTAACCTTAATGGTGATGACATTGTTAATATATTTATTAGGAGCTATGATGACAGGTTTAATTAATCCATTTGATGTTGCTAAATGTATTGAAATTCGCATCATGGGTATTAAACCTCATGTTCCCTATTATGGTTCCACCAAAACTATTTTCAATCATTACCGAATTCCTAATAACTATCCTGATTTTTCACCAATTACTCTTGAACAGGCAGAAAATGCACCTTATCGGGTTAATAATCCGTTCAGTACAAGACTTAAAATTAATGAAGTCGGTGACAATTATCAATTTAAAATACGTTGGAGTTATGTACGTAAACCTCAATATATTTTACTTAATAATCAACAACAAGCCTGTTTAAAAGAATTGGAAAATGGTTCACATTTTTTTATTTTAAATGACGATTTACAATTGCAACCTATTACCATTGAAAACGCGATTACCTTACCTAATTATATAAAAGTAACAAAAGAGATGGATAAAATTGTAGCGATTGAAAAAAAACCCTTACTTTCCATCAGCAAATGGGAATATGAATACTGGCCACACAGTGCTAAGCTCCATTATTTACGATATTTTAATTATGCTATTGATAAGAAAACCATATTGCAATCTTTAAATGTGGAATATGACGAAGAGGGTCAGTCATTAATATCTGTAACTAAAAACCAAAATAATAAACCGATAAGTATAAGAAAATCCTATCCCAAAGGAAATGAATATTTTTCTGAAACCACATTATTTAATGAACAAGGTGACAAAACTGAGATCTTTTATACTCCCAGTGTTGGTAATAGTAAAATTGTTCACCTTGATAAAGAAGGAAATATAATTGAAGTTACATATGGTCGTGTTCCATCCCATAGAATTGCTAATTTTGAAGAAGAGGAACGTTATAAAAATCTTGAAATTGACACCAGTAAAAAGTATATACTAGATAGAAATTAATTAAAATCAAAAAATAGTTTTCGAAACCATAGAAAGCCTAATACATATAATTGGGAAAAACATATTTAATAAAGGTCTATTGTGTTGGAGCAATCTTCTAATTAGAACGATGCAATAAACCGGACAATCAATAAAATGGGAAAAACCATATTCAATTTGTAAATACAGCGGTTATAGAATTAAAGCGAATTCGGTTCTGTTGACTTCCAATAGTTATTGGTCAAAACAATACTCACCATAGGCATTGAAATATACGAAAGGATATACTATTGAATCCAGACCTCCCTATGGTGCAACGCATAAAATTGAATATAACCAACAAACAATAGAATAAGCCACTAATGTTTAATATAGAATGAAAAAGTAAAAGATAATGCGCTAAGAGAAGTTGAAAGATTGAGATAAATCTTAGAAAAAATCAGACCTAATGCTCGTAATGCGTTTATTTGCTTCTATAAGTATTTAACTACCTCATGAAAACTAAGTTAAAAATGGAGCTCCTTTGTTGAAGAAGTGTATGCATTGGGTGATCACACTTACCAGCTACCAATTGCCTCACCATGATTGAGCGTGTGGTGGCCGTTGTCAAGAGTTTACATTTTTATATTTCAACATGTTGCGTTATTATACTCCTAACTGTGGACTATTTACGCTACAAGCCACCTAAATTCATTAACCTAGGTAGCTCCTCTGGATTTGTTTACAGTGTCAAACTAAACAGGTAAAAACCAACTAAATTAACTCACTTCCCTGAAAATAGGGAAAACCAGAGAAAATTGCCTGGTTTTTCAGTGTCTAATTAGTGAGAGAAATTAAATGAAAAATAAAGTGAATCATATTATTCAGTTAATAAAAAAGGGGTATAGACTGCCGCATGATATTGAAGTGGTAGCTTGCGAAATATATTATTCATCAGAATACAATGAGTTAATATGTAAAAATATAGTTAACGATTTTATCAATAGTGTGGTTACCTCTAAGTACAGTAATATTGTTGAAATTACTTATGACTATATGAGCAGATTAATTTACGCTGATGGAGAGTTACTCTATGAAGAGTTTTTAAAAGTTCTCCATTTATTTGACTCAATAAATATTTTCTTTTGTTTGGGGATTAATGAATCTCATGATGTGATAGAAAAGTCTGATGTGGATATGGTATTTTTCCTAAAAAAATATAAAAAATTGGGCTGGAACATTGCAACAAGTGATATCAAAAATAAACAATGGTGGCAGCGGGTTATTAATTTAAAAGACACAACTAAATAAAACCGGAAAGATCTCTTCCGATTATTTTTTTATCTGCTATCAAATAGGAAAGAGGATGGGAAATGAAATTCCCCAAGGCATATTGAATAAAAAATAAGGAATAGAGAATGAAAAACATGAAAGATTATCTAATAGAGATATTTAATGAATACAAAAGCAAATATTTCGAGTTGAAAATTTGGTTGAATGATAATGCTGTCAGCCAATCATGGGGGATGGGAGTATTGTCAGCTTACTCGTTAGAACCATATCGTTGTGAATTATTGGGGTATAAACCTGGAAGGATGCTTAAGAAAAAGGACTGCTCTCCAGCAGCTCATAGACAAAGATATTTTATGGATATTAATAATAATATTATTGGAGTGGTAAGATACGCTAAATTCGTAGATGTGCATAAAGAATGGATTGTATACAGGGAATTTTACTTTAGAAAAGACAATGAGGTAATTGGATTATTATTTGGAAGTACTGGCGAGAATGATGATGATGCCAATCTAAATCATGTGATTTTAGTGAAATTAGATGGCGATATAATAACTGATTCTTATACTTACTCAGATGATAATAGGTTTTCAGCAAGGAGATATCTTTACAAAGATAATGTTATCACGAACATAGAAGAACGTCTGTGGTTGGGTACATATATTGAACGCTATTATAATATAGAAACTGAACCAACGCTAAAAATCACTGAAAATACGTCGAAAGGTCTTATTCAGATATATCCAAGTAATTGATTTTATCTGAAAGAAATCGGAAGATCACCTTTTGCTCCTTCCGGTTTTATTTGCTGCTATCATGACGCAAGACCTGTCTCAGCCAATGCGTTATGGATCTTGTTCACTGCGTATTTAATCTCATAAGCTTTATCATCACTGCCCCATAGGCACGCAGTTCAGACCAGCTTAAGCACATAATCATTGGTTAGGAAGGAAAATGGAATGAAATTCCCCAAGGCATAGTGAATGAAAAATAAGGAATAGAGAATGAAAAACGTAAAAGATTATCTAATAGACATATTTAATGAATACAAAAGCAAATATCCAGAGTTGAAAATTTGGTTAAGCGATAATGCTGTCAGCCAATCATGGGGAATGGGAATAATGCCAGCTTACTCTTTAGAACCATATAGCTGTGAATTACTGGGGTCTAAATCTGGAAGGATGCTTAAAAAAAAGGACTGCTCTCCAGCAGTTAATAGACATAAATATTTTATGGATATTAATAATAATATTATTGGAATAGTAATATACGCTAAATTCGTAGATGTGCATAAAGAATGGATTGTATACAGGGAATTTTATTTTAGAAAAGACAACGAGGTAATTGGATTAATATTTGGAAGTACTGGCGAGAATGATGATGATGCCAATCTAAATAGGGTGATTTTAGTGAAATTAGATGGCGATATAATAACTGATTCTTATACTTACTCAGATGATAATAACTTTTCAGCAAGGAGATATCTTTACAAAGATAATGTTATCACGAACATAGAACAACGTATGTGGTTGGGTACATATATTGAACGCTATTATAATATAGAAACTGAACCAACGCTAAAAATCACTGAAAATACACCGGAAGGTCTTGTTCAAATATATCCAGAGTAATTAATTTTATCGGGAAAATGACAGAAAAAACGATAGTATCTAATAAGGAACCAAATTCAAATCATGCTACTGATGTTCATATTCCAATAAAGCCAATTAGCTCTCCTTATGACTGATGAAATTAAGATGCATACCGATATTTATCAACGTTTTGCTTTGATAAAGCAGTCAGTACATTGAAGAATTTTAGATGATGAGTTAGTTGGTAAATATGAGATATTTGATACAACTAGTTTATTATTAAGTAATAACCCTAGTTATGAGTTGATCAGTTATTTAGAAAAAAATTACTATTTTATAAAAATCAAGATTTGAAAAAGGATCTTTACGAACTAATTAATATGATTAAAATGCATCTTTAAAAAGGAAAACTGGAACGGCCATTATCCAATGGTTACCACTACGATTATGATGATTCATTTGACGAATTATTTACTAAGATAGAACAGGCATTGAAACTTAAGCTATCCTATAAAGATGATAAGGGGTGTTTTGAAAATCATATAAAGGGGATCTTAAGTAATAATGCTATACAATGGAAACAATTAGTTTGGGCACCTAGTAAATTGCCTGACTGAATTATGGTTGCCATATAAATAAAATAGCCGAGTAACAAATTAACTTTTTCCGTCTTTTTATTGTTTAATTGTTAAATCCCCTTTTATTTACACAATTTGTTTTAGATTAAAGCTAATTTGTGAGCCCTTACCTTGTTCAGTAACAAATACCCCGACAGCACTAATCAATTGTTCATTATAGTAAATTAATGGAATACGAGTACGCTGCCAAGGGGGAATATGGTGTTCTTGCCACAATTTTTTTATCGATCGTGATCCTTTGCGCTGCACAATTTGAAATTGACCTTGGGCATGAAAACGCACCGAAACGGTTTCCTCTTTTTGTGGTAAACGACAAGTTAACTTGGTTTGATAATTGGACTGTAATATGCCTAAATTATCCGGCAAGCTTAGCGAAGTATTTAGATCCCAAGGCAAGATTTGCTGTTCAATATCTTGATATAGAGGCAATAAATAAAGTTGGTTTTGATAGCGGCGAATCTGTCGATTATGCAAAATAAATTGTGGATTAGCATCTTCTTTCGCTTGAATAACGGTTTGCCAAATTAGTGAGAGTTGCTTTTGACTTGGCATGCCGATATGTTGTTCTTTAAACCACATCCGCAATATTGCATTACGTTTATAATCTGAATAATCACGTAGTGGTTGGATATTAAGTTGTTTGGCATTGCCAATAATTTGCTTAAACTCTGACGATAAAAGCTCATGGATTAATGCTTCTTGCTGTTGACATAACTCGGCACTACGCGCCACCATTTGCGAGAAATGTGGCCAACGCTGATTAAGCGTTGGCAGTACCTTTAAACGTAAAAAATTACGATCGTAATGATCATCTTGATTACTTTCATCTTCTATCCAAGTTAATTGGTGCTGATTGGCATACTGTTCAATCTCTTGACGAGAAATCGTGAGTAGCGGCCGAAGATGTTGACCATTTTCAAGTGGCATAGCGGATAAGCCAGCAGGACCACTACCACGCTTTAACGCTAAGAAGAACGTTTCACATTGATCGTCAAGGTGCTGAGCAGTACATAACAACTCATCACTTTTTAAATGTCGATAAATAGCTTGATAGCGAGCTTCTCTGGCTTGTTCTTCAATATTGCCCGCCGCTCTATCAAGTTTGACTTTTTCAATAATCAAAGGAATTTGCCAAATATTGCATTGTTGCTGGCAATGTTCAGCCCAACTATCAGCGTTTTTGCTTAAACCATGGTGAATATAAATGGCTCTAAGTTGTAAATTTTGTGACTTTTGTCTCAAGTTGACTAATGCTTGCAGTAAAACAGTCGAATCGACACCACCACTAAAAGCAACCAGTAGCGATTGTCGACCGTTTAGATGTTGTAAGATTGTTTGTTCAATAATACTTTTAGTCTTAGCTTGATTTTGATGACTCATCGGTTATCCATTTATACTAAACTTTGTAATGCATTAACTTTGTTTTTATGTAATTTAATTCTATCTAAGCCAGCAGCAAGATCGGCGATTAAATCATCAGGATCTTCAAGACCAATATGTAATCGAATTAATGTACCAGTGAAATCAATGCCCGATACCGGACGTATTTTTGCTAGATCTTCAGGTTGGTTGGCTAAAATTAATGATTCAAATCCACCCCATGAATACGCCATAGAAAAGTGAGTCATATTATCCAAGAAATCAGATAGTTGCACATCGCTTAAATGATCTTTAAGTACAAACGAGAATAGACCACTAGCACCACTAAAATCACGTTTAAAAAACTCATGTCCCTTACAACTTGCCAAAGCCGGATGATTAACAGTTGCCACTTTAGGATGATTAGCTAACCAGTTTGCCACTTTTAAGCTACTTTCGTGATGTTGTTTTAATCTAACCGCTAAGGTTCGTAATCCTCGTGCTGCCATATAAGCGGTATCGGCATCACACATTTGTCCCATTAGATAAGAACGTTCACGTAATTGATCCCAACAACGTTGATTAGCAACAGCAGTTCCTAACATGGCATCGGAGTGGCCGATTAAGTACTTAGTACCTGCTTGAATGGAGATATCAACATCGTGATCTAATGCTTTGAATAAAACGCCAGCACTCCAAGTGTTGTCCATCATAATGACAATTTCCGGATTTACCTTGCGAATTGCTTTAACAATTGCTGGTACATCATGCAGTTCCATCGTGATTGAGCTTGGTGATTCAAGAAATACCACTTTGGTATTTGGTTTAATATGATTCGTGATATAACGACCAATTAGCGGAGAAAAATAATCGGTTTCCACACCAAAATCTTTGAGTATATGTTCACAAAATTCTTGCGTTGGTTCGTAACTGGCTTCTGATACCAGAATATGATCACCGGTTTTTACAAAAGCTAAAATGGCATTTGCAATGGCGGCCGCACCGCAAGGATAGAGATAACAACCAGCACCACCTTCAATTTCCACCATGGCATCTTGCAGGGCAAAATGAGTTAATGTGCCGCGACGACCGTAAAATAGTGCTCCTTTAGTGCGATTTTCCATCGCTTCTTTTTTGGCCTCAATTGAATCAAAAACCAGCGATGATGCTCGCTGAATAACTGAATTAACTGCACCTTGGGTATAGCGTTTTTTTCGACCAGCATGAACTAATTTTGTTTGTAATGACATGATGTATCCTTAGTGATCTAATAATTTCGATAACAGTTAGCATAGCATGCTGTTAAAATAGTAAAAAATAATTTTTATTCAAACTGGCTTATACAACATGTTAATTGTCCAACTTGCCCATTTAGATACGGTTGAAGTGAACTATTCGCTATTATCACCACAGGTTATTGATGATGCTGAATTATTAAAGGGTACACGTAAAAAACAGTTTTTAGTTTGCCGTTCAATGTTAGCGAGTTTGCTTAAACAGTATTGTCAAATTGATACTTTACCGAGCATGATAGTTGGCGATAATGGTCGACCGCGTTTTTTAGATAATCATTTTCCTGATTTTAATATTAGTCATAGCCAAGATTGGATGGCGGTTGCAATATCGCTAAATGGTCAAGTCGGCCTTGATATTGAAGTTGCTCGACAGCGTAAAAATTATTTGAATGTCGCTGAAAGTATATTTGCTAATGATGAATATCAATGGATGTTAAAACAACGTGATACTTTAACCGCCTTTTGGCAACTTTGGACATTAAAAGAGTCAGCTCTTAAATTATATGCCAAAGGCGTTTGGCAAATGAAATCGGTAAAAGTTGATGTTGCAAACCAGTTGATTAGTGCGCCATTTGGACAAGATTTTTATTATCAATATCAGCAAGTGGCATCGGTTCATCTTGCTGTTAATCAGAATAAACCAATCAAAAAATTTATCCTGCAAACTTAATCTATTAATAATCTGCTACTAATGTGGTAGCAGATTAATATCATCAATTTACTCTTCGCTTGAGGTCGTTAGGCCTGATTCACTTAATGTTTTATTGAAGTCTTTATCCATAAAGAATAAATCACGTTTGTTTTCACCAACTAATTCGAGTTTATCAACAATGCTCTTGAACAGTTTTTCTTCCTCATGTTGTTCAGCTACATACCATTGTAAAAAGTTGAAGGTTGAAAAATCTTTTTGGGTTAAAGCATAGTCAACAAGTTCATTAATTTCTTTGGTAATTTTAAGTTCATGTTGATATGCCGCTTTAAACACATCAAGTAGTGATTTATATTCTGATTCTGGCGCTGCAATTTTGCCAATAAGCGCTAACGAACCGCAATCTAACACATAATCAAATAAGCGTTCCATATGTTGCCGCTCTTCTCCGGCATGATCTCTTAAAAATTTTCCGAAAGATGGAAAATTTTGATCATCACACCATGCGCTCATTTGTAGGTAAAGGTTAGAAGAGTAGAATTCTAGATTTAATTGGTCATTAAGTTTTTTGACCATTTGGTTGGTTAACATTTTATTTGCCTCACATTGTTATTTTATTGTTTTCACTTCTCTGTCTTTAAAGATAATCTGATTATAATAAGAGCACGGAGATGACCCATCCCCTTAGGTTATTTATATCAGATAAATATCTTGAAGAATTTTCCTGTTTTTATCATCCAATTGATACTCTTTAGTTAACCAATCGTCGATGGTGGTATAGCGTTTTTTGATTTCATCAAGAGCTGCGGTTAAAAACTCTTGTTTAGCCGCAAAAATGATTTTCTGTTTCTCAAACTCTTCAGCCGATAATTTACTTTCATTTTGGCTGAGTATGGCTTGACGATAATCATTTAAATGGCGTTCGGTAAGTAAGTAATCTTGCATAACTACGTCTTCACTTACCCCCAATGCAAATAGGGTTAAAGCTACGCCAACACCAGTTCTATCTTTACCAACTGCACAATGTTGCACTAAGGGTTTTCCATTAGCGCTAAGTAGTAGTGATGTTAACTTTTTATAAGCAAGATTATTAAAAGGTAATAATTGATAAAGTTTAATCATAAAATCAAACGGTGAATATTTTTTCATAACGAAAATATCATCACTGGTTAGGCTTGCTGTAATTTCATCACTTAATGGGTTTGCTGGCACATTAATATATTGACTGTTATTCCAAAGATTATCGGGATGACGATCAATTTCATGTTGATCACGATAATCTAATACATAATGCAAATTAAGCTCATCAGATAAAAAGTTTTTTTCACTATCATTAAGACGTGAAAATTCACCTGAACGATACAACATTCCTGTTCGAATTTGGCGACCATCACTGGTCTTAATGCCACCTAAGTCACGAAAATTGATGCCATTTTGGATTGGTACAACTGATGTCATTATAGGTCCTTATTTACGCTTAACTTTGCTTGCTATCTTAACATGTTTCTGATTAGAATTGATTTATCGTTTTTGCATTTTTATTGCTTGAGGAATTTATTATGTCGAGTTTATCTATATTACTTTCGGAAAAACCTGCACCATCAAAGTGGGGAAAAGAGGCGTTACTTAGTTTTTCAGATGATGCTGTTACCATTCATTATCAACCGGATCATCGACATGGCGCCATTCAGCGAGCAGCAAGAAAATTAGATAATCAAGGTATTAAGTCGGTTAAACTTAGTGGTGATAATTGGGATCTAGAATCGTGTTGGCATTTTTGGCTCGGTTATCGTAATGCCAAAAATAATAATAAAGTGAGTTGGGCAAAACTTAATAGCCAAGATAAACAAGAACTAAAATATCGCTTAGCAATTATTGATTGGTGTCGAGATATTGTTAATCAACAAGCAGAAACATTAAGTCCTCTAGAATTGGCCACGCAAAGTGCAAACTTAATCAGCAATTATTCCTCAGATATTACCTATAACATCATTTCCGGCGAAGCATTAAAAGAACAGGATTATATGGGAATTTATACGGTTGGCAAAGGATCTGATCGGCCGGCAGCGTTACTTGAGCTTGATTATAATCCGACTAACAACCCCAAAGCGCCAATTGTCGCTTGTTTAGTCGGTAAAGGTATCACTTTTGATTCTGGTGGTTATAGCTTAAAGCCAAGCAGTTTTATGGAATCAATGCGATCGGATATGGGGGGCGCGGCATTAGTAACTGGTGCTCTGGCACTTGCTATTGCCCGAGGAGTCAAACATCGTATTAAACTTTACCTATGTTGCGCTGATAATTTGGTGAGTGGTAAGGCATTTAAACTGGGTGATATTATCCGATATCGTAATGGTAAAACAGTTGAAGTGGATAATACCGATGCGGAAGGACGATTAGTTTTAGCTGACGGGTTAATTAGTGCGGACAGTGATAAGCCTCACTATATTATTGATTGCGCAACCCTTACTGGAGCAGCAAAAATTGCAGTAGGTAACGATTATCAATCATTACTCTCATTTGATGACAAATTTGCTAATCAATTATTGGCAAGTAGCCAAGCGGAACATGAAGCTTTTTGGCGATTACCATTAGCTGATTTTCATCGTAGCCAATTTCCATCATCGTTTGCGGATATAGCCAATTCAGGATTACCCAATACCGCTGGTGCCAGCACTGCCGCGGCATTTTTATCTCATTTTATTAAAAATTATAAACAAAATTGGCTACACATTGACTGTTCAGCGACATTCCGCAAAAGTGCCACCGCTTTATGGGCAACTGGTGCAACAGGTATCGGGGTAAGAACTCTGGCTAATTTGTTAACTATATTAAAATGATTAGTAATGATTTTATGATGCATTAAATAGAATTTTAAAAAAGTTTATAAATATATAAGGAATATCATGAACATAAAAAAGTTACTATTAGTTATGCCCCTCTTGTTTTCTTTATGTTGTTTATGCGAGTGATTGCAAAACAGAAATTTGGCATAAAAATTATGAAAAGGGCTTTATTGCAATTGTATGTGCCCATGAAGCAGAACAAGGTCATTTTTGCGCACAATATAATTTAGCGCTTATATATGATTAAGGTGATGGTGTTGAGCAAAACAAATTATTAGCTAATGAGTATTTTAAACAGTCCTGTGAGCAGGGTTTTGAAAAAGCTTGTAATAAATTAAAAGAATAATTTTATGATTTAATAAAAAACACCTTAAATCATTAAGGTGGTAGCTTGAAGTGTTTAGTAATTCTAGAACAGCTTATTGTTTATCTTCAATCACTGTTGCTTTTTTATATAGATCGGTTTAACAAGGACATTTTGACGTGATGCCATATGTTTGGTGACTCGTTAACAATTTTATTAACGATGTCCATTCCTTTAAAGACTATACCAAAACAGTATAATCATATTGATCTGTTGATTGGTAATTAAGGAAATCAATAATAACGATTACTTTCGATATATATTGGCAAATAAAAAATAGTAGTGTCTACTTTAACATATATATTTAACATATATAGGAAATACCATGAAAAAACTAGTCTCTTTTGGGGTATCAATTCTCCGTTCTTTTTCAAATTATGCCAATCAATACAAAAAAATTTTTCAACAAAAAAATCATAACAAATCTGTATATTGGTATACAAAGGCAGCGAAACAAGGAGATATTAAAGCTCAAATTAATTTAGCGTATATGTATGATAAAGGTGAAGGTGTAAAACAAAATAAACGTAAAGCTCTTTTTTGGTATACAAAAGCTGCTGAAAAAGATCACTTTTTAGCACAATATAATTTAGCCGTTATGTATTGTGAAAGTGAAGGTATCAAACAAGGTAAACAGAAGGCGGTATATTGGTATACAAAAGCAGCGGAGCAAGGTTACGCCAACGCCCAATATAATTTAGCGTATATGTATGCTGAAGGTGAAGGTATCAAACAAGATAAGCAGAAGGCGGTATATTGGTATACAAAAGCAGCAGAGCAAGGTTATGTCTGTGCCCAATATAATTTAGCGCTTATGTATGAGAAAGGTAATGGCATAAAACAAGATAAAACAAAGGCTATATATTGGTATACAAAAGCTGCGGAACAAAATGATTCTAATGCACAATTTAATTTAGCGATTATCTATTTTAACATTGATGGCTTAGAACAGAATAAACAAAAAGCTTTCTTTTGGTATACAAAAGCCGCGGAGCAAGGTGACTCCAAAGCCCAATACAATTTAGCGCTTATGTATTGTAACGGTGAAGGTATAGAGCAAGATAAACAAAAGGCAGTTTATTGGTATACAAAAGCGGCAGAACAAAATGATGCTGAGGCTCAGAATAATTTAGCGATTATGTATTATTTCGGTGAAGGTATAGAGCAAGATAAGCTGAAAGCCTTCTTTTGGTATACAAAAGCAGCTGAGCAAGGTCATCCAAGAGGACAATATAATTTAGCGCTTATGTATTGTAACGGTGAAGGTATAGAGCAAGATAAACTTAAAGCCTTCTTTTGGTTTACAAAAGCAGCCGAGCAAGGTCATCTAAGAGCACAATATAATTTAGCGCTTATGTATAAGTATGGTGATGGCATAAAGCAAAATAAATTTTTAGCTAAAAAGTATTTTCAATTGGCTTGTGATCAGGGATTTGAAATGGCTTGTGATGAATTAAGAAAATAATCCTATGATTTAATGAAAAATAGTTTAAATCACTAAGGTGGTTTATTTGAAGTATTGATTGATTTTAGAACAACTTATTGTTTATCTTCAATCACTGTTACTTCTTTAATATAGATTGGTTTAACAGGGACATTTTGCTGTGGTCTTATACGTTAAGTTCGATATTCACAATCTTATCAACAATATTCATTCCTTTAATAGTTTTACGAAAACAGTATAGTTAAATTTTTTGGTGATTAGAGAAATTAATAATATTGGTTATTTTTGATATATACTTCTATAAAATGAATAAAATAATTAATGTTTATTTAACATGTATAGGAAATACAATGAAAAAAATATTATCTTCAATAGTAAAAACGCTAAAAAAAACTTTATCTTCTGGTGAACAAAAAAAATATGAAAAAGCGTTTGATATATGTACACAAGAAGCGATGAATGGTGACTCTGACGCACAATTTAATTTAGGGCATATGTATTATAACGGTGAAGGAATCGAGCAAGATAAACAGAAGGCAGTTTATTGGTTTACAAAAGCAGCGGAGCAAGGTGAGTCATACGCCCAAAATAATTTAGGGAATATGTATTATAACGGTGAAGGCATAGAGCAAAATAAACAGAAGGCGGTATATTGGTATACAAAAGCAGCGGAGCAGGGTATCTCCAGCGCTCAGTATAATTTAGGGTTTATGTATAATAACGGTGAAGGAATAGAGCAAGATAAACAAAAGGCGGTATATTGGTATACAAAAGCGGCGGAACAAGATCTTATTAATGCACAATATAATTTAGCACTTATGTATGATGAAGGTGATGGAGTAGAGCGAGATATACAAAAAGCTATTGAGTTATATGCCAAAAGCGCAGAACTGGGGCAATCCGATGCACAATATAATTTAGCTGTTATTTATGATGAGGGTGATGGTGTAGAGCAAGATAAGCAAAAGGCTATATATTGGTATACAAAAGCAGCAGAACAAGGCAATCCCGAAGCACAATATAATTTAGCCGTTATGCACAAATATTGTGAAGGTATAGAGCAAGATAGACAAAAGGCGTTATATTGGTATACAAAAGTGGCGGAGCAAGGTAACCCTAATGCACAATACAATTTAGCGGTTATGTATGATGAAGGTGATGGTATAGAGCAAGATAAACAGAGGGCGGTATATTGGTATACAAAAGCGGCAGAACAAGATAATCCTGATGCCCAAAATAATTTAGGGTTTATTTATGGTCATGGTGAAGGTGTAGAACCAGATAATCAAAAATCGGTATATTGGTATACAAAAGCAGCAGAACAAGGTCTATCCAACGCACAATTTAATTTAGCACTTATGTATAGTGGTGATCATGGTATAGAGCAAGATAAACAAAAGGCGTTATATTGGTATGCAAAATCGGCGAAGCAAGGTAACTCTAATGCACAATACAATTTAGCGGTTATGTATGATGAAGGTGATGGTATAGAGCAAGATAAACAGAGGGCGGTATATTGGTATACAAAAGCGGCAGAACAAGATAATCCTGGTGCCCAAAATAATTTAGGGTTTATGTATGATAACGGTGAAGGCATAGAACAAGATAAACAGAAGGCGGTATATTGGTTTACAAAAGCAGCCGAGCAAGGAGCATCTGAAGCACAATTCAATTTGGCTATTAGATATCATAAAGGTGAAGGCGTAACACCAGATAATCAAAAAGCGATATATTGGTTTACACAAGCAGCGGAGCAAGGATATTTAGACGCACAATTCCATTTAGCGCTTATGTATTATTATGGGGAAGGTATTAAAATAGATAAGGAAAAAGCAGCTTTTTGGTTCATTAAAGCTTCGGAACAAGATTATCCCGATGCACAATCTATTTTAGCATATATGTACTGTAATGGAGACGGTGTAGAAATGGATAAGAAAAAAGCCGAATATTGGTTTACAAAAGCAGCAGGACGAAGTTGTCTTGATGCCCAATTAAGTTTAGCTAATATGTATAAGTATGGTGATGGCATCGAGCAAGATAAATATAAGGCGTTTTATTGGTATGAAAAATCGGCGAAGCAAGGTAACCCTAATGCACAATACAATTTAGCGGTTATGTATGATGAAGGTGATGGTATAGAGCAAGATAAACAGAAGGCGGTATATTGGTATACAAAGGCAGCAGAGCAAGGTGATTTATATGCACAATACAATTTAGCGGCTATATATGATGAAGGTGAAGGCATAGAGCAAGATAAACAGAAGGCGTTATATTGGTATACTGAAGCAGCAGAGCAAGGTTGTTCTCAAGCTCAATATAATTTAGGGAATAGGTATTATAGCGGTGAAGGCATAGAGCAAGATAAACAGAAGGCGGTATATTGGTTTACAAAAGCAGCAGAACAAGATAATCCTTATGCCCAAAATAATTTAGGGTTTATGTATGATAACGGTGAAGGAATAGAGCAAGATAAACAGAAGGCGGTATATTGGTATACAAAAGCAGCAGAGCAAGGTGATTCAGACGCACAACACAATTTAGGGTTTATGTATGATAACGGTGGAGGCATAGAGCAAGATAAACAGAAGGCGGTATATTGGTATGCAAAAGCGGCAGAACAAGATAATCCTGGTGCTCAATATAATTTAGCGGTTATGTATAATAACGGTGAAGGCATAGAGCAAGATAAGCAGAAGGCGGTATATTGGTATACAAAAGCAGCAGAGCAAGGTCATTCAAACGCACAAAATAATTTAGGGTTTATGTATGATAACGGTGGAGGCATAGAGCAAGATAAACAGAAGGCGGTATATTGGTATACAAAAGCAGCAGAGCAAGGTGATTTATATGCACAATACAATTTAGCGGCTATATATGATGAAGGTGAAGGCATAGAGCAAGATAAACAGAAGGCGTTATATTGGTATACTGAAGCAGCAGAGCAAGGTTGTTCTCAAGCTCAATATAATTTAGGGAATAGGTATTATAGCGGTGAAGGCATAGAGCAAGATAAACAGAAGGCGGTATATTGGTATACAAAGGCAGCAGAACAAAATGACCCTGAAGCACAATATAAGTTAGGAATTATGTATGATAAGGGAGATGGTGTTGCGCAGGATAAATCTTTAGCTAAAGAGTATTTTAAACAGTCTTGTGATCAACGTTTTGAAGCAGCTTGTGAAGAGTTAAAAAAATAATCCTATTATTTGATGAAAAACCACCTAAAATCACTAAGGTGGTTAGCTTTAAGTATTTGTTCATTTTATAACAATTTTTGTTTATCTTTAATCATTGTTACTTTTTTAACATAGATTGGCTCAACAGGCACACTTTGATGTTATCCCATGTGTTTGATTGCTACATTCATAATCCTTATTAACAATGTCAATTCCTTTAATGACTTTACCAGAAACGGCATAGCCATATTTTCTAGTAATCAAGAACATCAAGAACATCAAGAACATCAATAACATTAATAACAACAGCTGTTTTGGATACATATATTTATATATAATAAGTAAAATAAAAAATTAATGTCTGCTTTAACATGTATAGGAAATACAATGAAAAAAATATTATCTTCAATAATAAACACGCTAAAAAAAACTTTATCTTCTGGTGACCAAGAAAAATATGAAAAAGCGTTTGATATATGTACACAAGAAGCGATGAATGGTGACTCTGATGCACAATTTAATTTAGGGAATGTGTATTATAACGGTGAAGGTGTAAAACAAAATATAATAAAAGCAGTAGATTGGTTTACAAAAGCAGCGGAGCAAGGTCATTCTAGCGCACAATACAATTTAGCGTTGATATATGATAATGGTGAAGGGATAGAACAAGATAAAATAAAAGCAATAAATTGGTATACAAAAGCAGCGGAGCAGGGTATCTCCAGCGCTCAGTATAATTTAGGGTTTATGTATAATAACGGTGAAGGAATAGAGCAAGATAAACAAAAGGCGGTATATTGGTATACAAAAGCAGCGGAACATGATCATATTAATGCACAATATAATTTAGCACTTATGTATGATGAAGGTGATGGAGTAGAGCAAGATATACAAAAAGCTATTGAGTTATATACCAAAAGCGCCGAACTGGGGCAATCCGATGCACAATATAATTTAGCTGTTATTTATGATGAGGGTGATGGCGTAGAGCAAGATAAGCAAAAGGCTATATATTGGTATACAAAAGCAGCAGAACAAGGCAATCCCGAAGCACAATATAATTTAGCGTTTAAGTACGATGAGGGGGATGGTATAAAACAAGATAAGTTGAAAGCTATTTTTTGGTATACAAAATCCGCAGAGCAAGGTTATTTCAGAGCACAAAATAATTTAGGGTTTATTTATGGTCATGGTGAAGGTGTAGAACCAGATAATCAAAAATCGGTATATTGGTATACAAAAGCAGCCGAGCAAGGAGCATCTGAAGCACAATTCAATTTGGCTATTAGATATCATAAAGGTGAAGACGTAAAACCAGATAATCAAAAAGCGGTATATTGGTTTACAAAAGCAGCCGAGCAAGGATACTTAAACGCACAATTCCATTTAGCGCTCATGTATTATTATGGGGAAGGTATTAAAATAGATAAGGAAAAAGCAGCTTTTTGGTTCATTAAAGCATCAGAACAAGATTATTCCGATGCACAATCTATTTTAGCACTTATGTACTTCAATGGAGACGGTGTTGAAATGGATAAGAAAAAAGCCGAATATTGGTATACAAAAGCAGCAGAACAAGGTGATTTAACTGCTCAGCACAATTTAGCCGCTATGTATGATAGTGGAGATGGTGTTGAAATAGATAAGAAAAAAGCTGTATACTGGTTTAAAGAAGCTGCAGCACAAGGTAATCCTTATTCCCAATATAATTTAGCGGTTATGTATAATGAGGGTGATGGTGTTGAGCAAAACAAATCATTAGCTAAAGAGTATTTTAAACAGTCTTGTGATCTAGGTTTTGAACTAGCTTGTGAGGAATTAAGAAAATAATCCTATTATTCGGTTAAAAACCACCTTAAATCACTAAGGTGGTTTGCTTGAAGTATTTGTTCATTTTAGAACAACTTTTGTTTATCTTTAATCATTGTTGTTTTTTTTACATAGATTGGCTCAACAGGCACACTTTGATGTTATCCCATGTGTTTGATTGCTACATTCATAATCCTTATTAACAATGTCTATTCCTTTAATGACTTTGCCAAAAACGGCATAACCATATTTTCTGGTAATCAAGAAAATCAATAACAACGACTATTTTGGATACATATATTTATATATAATAAGTAAAATAAAAAAATATTAATGTTTGTTTTAACATGTATAGGAAATACAATGAAAAAAATATCATCTTTAGGGTTATCAATTCGCCGTTCTTTTTCAAATTATGCCTGTCCGTGTAAAACAGATTGCCAATAAAAAATCATAAAAAGCCTTTGTTGGATGTGCACAAGAAACCAAACAAGTAAATGCTAATAGGCAAAATTAAATTATTTCGGAAATCACTTTACCCCCCGTTTTTTATTAATAACACTCAATAATTGCTTTTTTTATTTGCCAATATTAAGAATAAGTTGATGCATTTATAATCTCAATAAAAATATCCATTCTGTTAATGATTTTTTTCAAAAAAACATAGCTATATTTTTCTATTGATTTATTATGAAAATAATATTAATAATTTTGTATCAATTTACTAAATACATTGATAGTTAATATCACTAAAATAATATCGGTAAAATAAACAAGTATTAATGTCTGCTGCAATAGGTATAAGGAAAACCATGAAAAAATATTTATCTTCTGGATTATTAGTTCTATGTTCTTTTTCAATTTATGCAAGCCAGTGCACTACATATATTGAACAAAAAAATTATGATAAAGCATTTGCTAAATGTACAAGAGAGGCGGCGAAAGGTAGTAATAAAGCTCAATACTACCTTGGGATTATGTATGATATTGGTAAAGGCGTCGTACAAGATCAACAAAAAGCCTTATTTTGGTATACAAAAGCAGCAGAGCAAGGTAATTCTAGCGCCCAATATAATTTAGCACTTAGGTATTATGAAGGTGATGGCATAGAGCAAAATAAACAAAAGGCTGCATATTGGTTTACAAAAGCCGCAGACCAGGGGGATGCTAAAGGTCAATATAATCTAGCGTTTATGTATTATAACGGAGATGGTATAGAGCAAGATAAACAAAAAGCTTTTGTTGTTTATAGCAAAAGTGCCGAACAAGGTATCCTCAAAGCACAATATAATTTAGCGATTATGTATGACGAAGGTGATGGCACCGAACAAGATAAACAAAAGGCGGTATATTGGTATACAAAAGCTGCCGAACAAGATCATCCTGGCGCTCAATATAATTTGGCTCTTAAATATTATAACGGTGAAGGTGTAGAGCAAGATAAACAAATAGCAGTATATTGGTATACAAAAGCTGCCGAACAAGGTGAGTCTAACGCCCAAAATAACTTAGCCTTTATGTATTATAAAGGCGATGGCGTAGAGCAAGATAAACAAATGGCGGTATATTGGTATACAAAAGCCGCCGAGCAAGGTTATGCTAACGCCCAAAATAACTTAGCTTTTATGTATAATAACGGAGATGAAGTCGAGCAAGATAAACCAAATGCGGTATATTGGTATACAAAAGCCGCCGAGCAAGGTCATTCTAGCGCACAATATAATTTAGCGCTTATGTATTACAGCGGTGATGGCATTGAACGAGATAAACAAAAAGCGGTATATTGGTATACAAAAGCCGCCGAAGAAGGTCATTCTAAAGCACAATATAATTTAGCGCTTATGTATTATAACGGTGATGGTATCGATCAAGATAAACAAAAGGCGGTGGATTGGTATACAAAAGCAGCAGAACAAGGATACTTAAGCGCACAATACAATTTGGCAACTATGTATGAGAATGGTGATGGAGTTAAACTAAACAAATCATTAGCTAATAAGTATTTTAAACAGTCTTGTGAGCTAGGTTTTGAAACAGCTTGTGATAAATTAAAACAGTAGTCCTATTATTTAATGCAAAATCACCTTAAATCATTAAGGTGATTTTTTGACGTGTTGATAAATGTTAGAGCAATTCATTGTTTATCTTCAATCACCATTACCTTTTTAATATATACAGGTGCATTTTGATATGTACCACCTAGAAGTTTAGTAGCTAGATTTGTAATTTTATCAATGATGTCCATTCCTTTAACATCTTTTCCTTAAACGGCATAACTATTGCTTCTGATAATTGATAATTAAAAAAAAATCAATAACAATGGCTATTTACGATACATACATTTATATATAATGAGTAACAAAAAAATTAATGTCTGTTCTAATCTGTATAAGAAATACATTGAAGATAGTTTTATCTTCTGATTGCTAACTATTTTTTATTTATAAATTTAGTTGGGTGATGGAAAACAAAAGCTGCACGAAAATTATATAAAAACATATGATAAATTAAAGCAATTAAACGAATAATTAAATTATTCTGCAAAATTACTTTAAATCACAGTTTTATCAAAATAGTATTCAATGAGTGATTTTTCTGTTTTTACCAAGATCAAAAATGAATTGATGCATTTTTAATCTCAATCAAAATATCAATTCTATTAATGAATTTTTCTGAGAAAAAAAGTTATAGTTTTCTTTGATTTTTTTATACTAAATTCTATTAATAATTTTGTATAAATGATTTTAAATATATTGATAGTTAATATCTCAAAAATAACATTCAAATAATATAAATAAGTTTTCATATTGAATATAAGGAAAATTATGAAGAAAGGATTATTAGTCATCTTATCACTTTTATTTTCTACTATTGTTTATGCTAATCAATGCAGTAAATATTGGTATAAGGAAAATTATGAGAAAGCCTTAACTTTATGTAAAGTGGAAGCAGAGCAAGGTAATACTGAATCTCAATATTTTTTAGCGTATATGTATGATGTAGGTAATGGTACAGAGCCAGATAAACAAAAGGCGTTTTATTGGTATAAAAAAGCCGCGGAACAAGGTAACGTAGATGCACAAAACAATTTAGCGGTTATGTACAATGAAGGTGATGTCACCGAGAAAAATATACAAAAGGCGTTTTATTGGTACACAAAAGCAGCGGAGCAAGGTAATTCCATTGCACAAAAAAATTTAGCGCTTATGTATGATAAAGGTGATGGTATAGGGCCTGATAAGCAAAAGGCGTTATATTGGTATACAAAAGCAGCAAAACAAGATAATGCTGATGCCCAATATAATTTAGCGCTTATGTATGATGAAGGTGATGGCATAGTGCCTGATAAACAAAAGGCGTTATATTGGTATACAAAAGCGGCAGAACAAGGTGAGTCTTACGCACAAAACAATTTAGCGATTATGTATGATGAAGGAAATGGCGTAAAGCCTGATAAGCAAAAGGCGTTATATTGGTATACAAAAGCGGCAGAACAAGGTAATGTTGACGCTCAATGTAATTTAGCGGCTATGTATGATGAGGGAGACGGCATAAAGCCAGATAAACAAAAAACGGTATATTGGTATACAAAAGCCGCGGAGCGTGGTGATGCTCAAGCCCAATATCTTTTAGCGTATATGTATGATAAAGGTAATGGTATTGAGCAAAATAAATCTTTAGCTAAAAAGTATTACCAACTAGCTTGCGAGCAACATTATGAAAAGTCTTGTGATAAATTAAATCAATTAACAGAATAATTAAATTATTTCAGAAAACATTTTAAATCACCGTTTTTCACAAAAAGCACTCTACGAGTGCTTTTTCTATTTTCCCTTAAGATCAAAAATGAGTTGAGGTATTTTTAATCTTAATCAAAATAGCCATTCTATTAATGATTTTTTCTGAAAAACTAGATATAGTTTTCTCTGATTTTTTATAAAAATCCTATTAATAATTTGTATAAATTTCCTAAATATATTGATAGTTAATATCCATAAAATAACATTTAAAAAGCATAAATAAGTTTTCGTAGTAAATATAAGGAAAATCATGAAAAAAGGATTATTAGTCATATTATCAGTCTTATTTTCTTCTGCAGTTTATGCCAATCCATGCAAATTATATTGGTCTATGGAGAGTTATGAAAAAGCCTTTACTCCGTGTAAAGTAAAAGCAGAACAAGGTGATGCCGAAGCTCAATATAATCTGGCATTCATGTATCACGATGGTAAGGGGGTTAAAGAAGATCTACAAAAAGCTTTATTTTGGTATTTTAAGTCAGCTGAACAAGGTAATACTAATGCACAAAATAATTTAGGGAATATGTATTATTACGGTGAAGGAGAACAACAAGATAAAGTAAAAGCGCTAAATTGGTATACAAAAGCCGCCGAGCAAGGTCACATAGATGCACAATATAATTTAGGGTTTATGTATAAAAACGGTGATGGCGTAGAACAAGATAAACAAAAGGCAGTATATTGGTTTACAAAAGCAGCAGAAGAAGGTGATTCCGACTCACAAAACAATTTAGCGGGTATGTATAAACGAGGTGATGGCGTAGAACAAGATAAAGAAAAAGCTGTAAATTTGTATACAAAAGCGGCGGAGCAAGGTAACTTTGCCGCCCAATATAATTTAGCGTTTATGTATTATGAAGGTAATGGCGTAGAACAAGATAAGCAAAAGGCGGTATATTGGTATACAAAAGCAGCAGAACAAGGTCATCCTAGATCACAATATAATTTAGCGCTTATGTATAGTGAAGGTTATGGTATAGAGCAAGATAAACAAAAGGCTGCATATTGGTATATAAAAGCTGCCGAACAAGGTCATTCTACCGCCCAATATAATTTAGCGATTATGTATAAAGAAGGTACAGGCTTAGAACAAGATGAGCAGAAAGCGTTATATTGGTATACAAGATCGGCAGAACAAGGATTTGCTGACGCCCAAAACAATTTGGGGAACGCGTATTATTACGGTAAAGGTGTAAAGCAGGATAAAATAAAAGCGATAAATTGGTATACAAAAGCGGCGGAACAAGGTCATTCTAGTGCCCAATACTATTTAGCGCTTATGTATGATGAAGGCGATGGTGTTAAGCAAAATAGATCCCTAGCACAAAAGTATTACCAACAAGCCTGTGATGGAGATTATCAAGAGGCTTGTAATAAATTAAAGCAATTAACAGAATAATTAAATTATTTCAGAAAACATTTTAAATCACCGTTTTTCACAAAAAGCACTCTACGAGTGCTTTTTCTATTTTCCCTTAAAATCAAAAATGAGTTGAGGTATTTTTAATCTTAATCAAAATAGCCATTCTATTAATGATTTTTTCTAAAAAACTAGTTATAGTTTTCTTTGATTTTTTATAAAAATCCTATTAATAATTTTGTATAAATTATTCTAAATACACTGATAGTTATTATCACTAAAATAACATTTAAAAAGCATAAATGAGTTTTGGTAGGGAATATAAGGAAAATTATGAAAAAAGGATTATTAATCATATTATCACTCTTATTTCCTACTTTATTTTATGCAACCCAATGAAAAATATATTTTTTATGGAGGGTAACAAACCTTTACGCCCAATAAAGTTGAATTAGGGCAAGGTAATGCCGATGTCCATATATTTTAGCGCTTATGTATGATGAAGGTGATGGTATGGAGCAAGATAAACCAAAGGCGTTATATTGGTATAAAAAAGACGCTGAACAAGGCAATGCTAACGGCCAATATAATTTAGCGGTTATGTATAGTAACGGTGATGGCATAGAGCAAGATAAACAAAAGGCACTATATTGGTACACAAAAGCGGCGGAGCAAGGTCATTCTAGGGCACAGTTTAATTTAGCGGTTATGTATAGTAACGATGAAAGTATAAAGCAAGGTAAACAAAAGGCGTTATATTGGTATACAAAAGCCGCAGAGCAAGGTCACTTAGAAGCACAAGACAATTTAGGCATTATGTATGATAAAGGCGATGGCATAAAGCAAGATAACCAAAAGGCACTATATTGGTATACAAAAGCCGCAGAACACGGTAATGATGATGCTCAAAAAAACTTAGCATTTATGTATTATTACGGTAAAGGTGTAAAGCAGGATAAAATAAAAGCGATAAATTGGTTTATAAAAGCGGCAGAACAAGGATTAGTTGACGCACAATTTAATTCAGCGCTTATGTATGATAAAGGTGATGGCGTAGAGCAAGATAAACAAAAGGCGCTATATTGGTATACAAAAGCTGCAGAACAGGGATTCCCTCAAGCCCAATATAATTTAGCGCGTAAGTATGATAAAGGTGATGGTATAGAGCAAGATAAGCAAAAGGCTTTATATTGGTATACAAAAGCGGCGGAGCAAGGTAACTCCAATGCACAAAATAATTTAGGGAGTAAGTATTATTTCGGTGATGGCATAAAAGAAGATAAACAAAAAGCGTTTTATTGGTATACAAAATCGGCAGAACAAGGTAATGCTTACGCCCAATATAATGTAGCGCTTTTGTATGATAAAGGTGATGGCATAGAGCAAGATAAACAAAAGGCACTATACTGGTATACAAAAGCCGCAGAACACGGTAATGATGATGCTCAAAAAAATTTAGCAATTATGTATTATTACGGTAAAGGTGTAAAGCAGGATAAAATAAAAGCGATAAATTGGTTTATAAAAGCGGCAGAACAAGGATTAGTTGACGCACAAATTAATTCAGCGCTTATGTATCATAAAGGTGATGGCATAAAGCAAGATATGCAGAAAGCTTTATATTGGTATACAAAAGCGGCAGAACAGGGATTCCCTCAAGCCCAATATAATTTAGCGCTTATGTATGATAAAGGTGATGGCGTAGAGCAAGATAAACAAAAGGCGGTATATTGGTATACAAAAGCGGCGGAGCAAGGTAACTCCAATGCACAAAATAATTTAGGGAATAAGTATTATTTCGGTGATGGCATAAAAGAAGATAAACAAAAAGCGGTATATTGGTATACAAAATCGGCAGAACAAGGTGATGCTGATGCCCAATTTAATTTAGCGCTTATGTATAGTAATGGTGATGGCATAGAGCCAGATAAACCAAAGGCGTTATATTGGTATACAAAATCGGCGGAGCAAGGTCATTCTAACGCACAGTTTAAATTAGCGTTTATGTATAGTGACGATGAAAGTATAAAGCAAGATAAACAGAAAGCTTTATATTGGTATACAAAATCAGCAGAGCAAGATAATCTTTACGCACAATACAATTTAGGGAATATGTATTATAAAGGTGATGGCGTAGAGCAAGATAAACAAAAGGCGGTATATTGGTATACAAAAGCGGCGGAGCAAGGTAACTCCAATGCACAAAATAATTTAGGGAATAAGTATTATTTCGGTGATGGCATAAAAGAAGATAAACAAAAAGCGGTATATTGGTATACAAAATCGGCAGAACAAGGTGATGCTGATGCCCAATATAATTTAGCGCTTATGTATAGTAATGGTGATGGCATAGAGCCAGATAAACCAAAGGCGTTATATTGGTATACAAAATCAGCAGAGCAAGATTATCCTTACGCACAAAACAATTTAGCGGTTATGTATGATAACGGTGATGGCATAGAACAAGATAAACAGAAAGCGTTATATTGGTATACAAAAGCGGCGGAGCAAGGTCATTCTAACGCACAGTTTAAATTAGCGTTTATGTATAGTGAAGATGAAAGTATAAAGCAAGATAAACAGAAAGCGTTATATTGGTATACAAAATCAGCAGAGCAAGATTATCCTTATGCACAAAACAATTTAGCGGTTATGTATGATAATGGTGATGGCATAGAGCAAGATAAACAAAAAGCGTTATATTGGTTTACAAAATCGGCAGAACAAGGTAATGCTGAAGCCCAAAACAATTTAGCGGTTACGTATGATAACGGTGATGGCATAGAACAAGATAAACAGAAAGCGTTATATTGGTATACAAAAGCGGCGGAGCAAGGTCATTCTAACGCACAGTTTAAATTAGCGTTTATGTATAGTAAAGGTCAAAGTATCAAGCAAGATAAACAGAAAGCGTTATATTGGTATACAAAATCAGCAGAGCAAGGTCACAAAGATGCCCAAAACAATTTAGGGGTTATATATGATAAAGGAAATGGCATAGAGCCAGATAAACAAAAAGCGTTATATTGGTATACAAAAGCGGCGGAGCAAGGTAACTCCATTGCACAAAATAATTTAGGTAATAATTATTATTTCGGTGATGGCATAGAGCAAGATAAACAAAAGGCGATAGAGTGGTTTAAAAAAGCGGCAGAACAAGGTGATGCTGATGCCCAATATAATTTAGCGGTTATGTATAGTAACGGTGAAGGCATAGAACAAGATAAGCAGAAAGCTTTATATTGGTTTACTAAATCGGCGGAGCAAGGTAACTCCATTGCACAAAATAATTTAGGTAATAATTATTATTTCGGTGATGGCATAAAGCAAGATAAACAAAAGGCGATAGAGTGGTTTAAAAAAGCGGCAGAACAAGGTCATTCTAACGCACAGTTTAAATTAGCGTTTATGTATAGTAAAGGTGAAAGTATAAAGCAAGATAAACAAAAAGCGTTATATTGGTATACAAAATCAGCAGAGCAAGGTAATGCTGACGCCCAATTTAGTTTAGCAATCATGTATAGTAACGGTGATGGCATAGAACAAGATAAGCAGAAAGCGTTATATTGGTATACAAAATCGGCAGAACAAGATAATGCTGCTGCCCAAAACAATTTAGGGTTTATGTATGATAAAGGAGATGGCATAGAGCCAGATAAACAAAAAGCGGTATATTGGTATACAAAAGCGGCGGAGGGAGGAAATAACCAGGCACCATATAATTTAGCGTTTTTGTATGAGAAAGGTGATGGTATTGAGCAAAATAAATCTTTAGCTAAAAAGTACTACCAACTAGCTTATAAAGGGAATTCTAAAGGCGCATGTAAAAAATTTAAAGTAATTAAAAGTGTAATTACTTTATTTCGAAAAACCTTTTTTAATCATCGTTTTTAAAAAGCACTCAATGAGTGCTTTTTCTGTTTTGATTAAGATCAAAAATAAGTTAATGCATTTTAAATCTTAATCAAAACATCCATTCTATTAATGATTTTTTCTAAAAAACTAGTTATAGTTTTCTTTGATTTTTTTATAAAAATCCTATTAATAATTTTGTATAAATTATTCTAAATACATCGATAGTTATTATCACTAAAATAACATTTAAAAAGCATAAATGAGTTTTGGTAGGGAATATAAGGAAAATTATGAAAAAAGGATTATTAATCATATTATCACTCTTATTTTCTACTTTATTTTATGCAACCCAATGAAAAATATATTTTTTATGGGAGTGATTAACAAACCTTCACGCCCAATAAAGTAGAATTAGGGTAAGGTAATGCCGATATCCATATATTTTAGCGCTTATGTATGATGAAGGTGATGGTATGGAGCAAGATAAACCAAAGGCGTTATATTGGTATAAAAAAGACGCTGAACAAGGCAATCCTAACGGCTAATATAATTTAGCGTTATGTATAGTGTGATGGCGTTGAGTAAAACAAATCATTAGCTAATGAGTATTTTAAACAGTCTTGTGAGTAAAGCCTTAAAAAATATTTTAATAAATCAAAAATTTAACCATGATTTTTAATGAAAAATCACTTTAGATTATTAAGGTGATTTTCTTTTAATGTTTATGAACATTAGATTAATTTATCTTCGATCACCATTATCTTTTAAATATAGATTGGCAAAATAGGGGGTATTTTGATCTGCACCAGCCATGCGTTTGGTTGCAAGATTGGTAATTTTATCAACGATATCCATTCCTTTAAATGATTTTTCCTAAAATGGTATAACCATTTTTCTGATAATTAAAAAAACCATAATGATGGCTATTTTATATATATATATTTATATATAATCAATAACATAAAAATATTAATGCTGGTTTTAACCAGTATAGGAAATACAATGAAAAAATATTTATCTGCGGGGTTGTTAGTCGTATGTTCTTTTTCAATTTATGCGAGCGAGTGCATTAGCCATATTGAGCAAAAAAATTTTAAAAAAGCGCTTGATAAATGTACACAAGAGGCGACAAAAGGTGATAATAAAGCTCAATACTATCTAGGCGTTATGTACGATGAAGGTGCTGGCGTAGAACAAGATCAACTAAAAGCAGTATATTGGTATACAAAAGCAGCAGAACAAGGTGAGCCTAATGCCCAATATAATTTAGCAATTATGTATAATAACGGTGATGGCATAGAACAAGATAAACAAAAGGCGGTATATTGGTATACCACAGCTGCGGAGCAAGGCCATACTAAAGCACAATACCAGTTAGCGGTTATGTATTATGAAGGTGATAGCGTAAAGCTAGATAAACAAAACGCAGTATATTGGTACACAAGAGCTGCAAAGCAAGGTGATTCTAGATCACAGTATAATTTAGCATTTATGTATAATAATGGTGATGGCATAAAGCCAGATAAACAAAAAGCTATATATTGGTATACTTTAGCTGCGGAGAATGGTCATTCTAAAGCCCAATATAATTTAGCTCTTATGTATAATAATGGTAATGGCATAGAGCCAGATAAACAAAAGGCGCTATATTGGTATACTATAGCTGCGGAGCAAGGTCAATCTAGCGCGCAATACAATTTAGCCCTCATGTATCATCAAGGAGATGGCATAAAACAAGATACGCCGAAGGCTATATATTGGTATACTAGAGCAGCGGAGGAAGGAGAATCCGATGCCCAATTTAATTTAGCGCTTATGTATAGTAATGGTGATGGCATAGAGCCAGATAAACAAAAGGCGGTATATTGGTATACAAAAGCCGCAGAACAAGGTCTCTCCAGAGCACAATATAATTTAGGGAATATGTATTATAAAGGAGATGGCATAGAGCCAGATAAACAAAAGGCAGTTTATTGGTATATAAAATCGGCAAAACAAGATGAGTCTAACGCCCAATATAATTTAGCGCTTATGTATGATATGGGTGTAGGCATAGAGCTAGATAAACAAAAGGCAGTATATTGGTATACAAAAGCCGCAGAACAAGGCCATTATGGTGCACAATTTAGTTTGGCTATTAAATATTATTACGGTGAAAGCGTAGAACAAGATAAAATAAAATCTGTATATTGGTTTACAAAAGCCGCAAAGCAAGGAAATGCTGAAGCACAATACAATTTAGCGCTTATGTATGCTCAAGGTGATGGCGTTGAGCAAAATAAATTTCTAGCTAAAGAGTATTTTAAACAGTCTTGTGAACAGGGGTTTAAAAAAGCTTGTAATAAATTAAAAAAATAATCCTAATAGTTGATGAAAAATCACCTTACATCATTAAGGTGATTTTCTTATAATGTTTATCAACATTAGATTAATTTATCTTAATTTTCAATCACCGTTGCCTTTTAATATAGATCGTCAAAACAGATATATTTTGATGTCTACCCCCATGCGTTTGGTTGCAAGATTAGCAATTTTTCCAATGACGTCCATTCCTTTAATGTTTTTCATAAAACGGCATAACCGTCTTTTTCTGATGATTAATTAATAAAAAAACAATAATAATGGATATTTTCTATACACAAATTTATATATAATGAGTAAGATAAAAAAATATCAATCTCTGTTTTAACCTGTATAGGAAATACTATGAAAAAATATATATCTACTGGGTTATTAGTTCTATGTTCTTTTTCAATTTATGCAAATGACTGCACTTCGTATTATGAGCAAAAAAATTATAAAACAGCATTTGATGAATGTACACAAGAGGCGGCGAAAGGCGATAATAAAGCGGAATACTATTTAGGCGTTATGTATAATAAAGGTGCTGGCGTAGAACAAAATGAAGAAAAAGCAGTTTTTTGGTTTACAAAAGCAGCAGAACAAGGTCATCCCGGCGCACAATTTAATTTAGCGGTTAAATATAATGACGGTAAAGGCATAAAGCAAGATAAGCAAAAAGCGTTATATTGGTATACAAAAGCAGCAGAACAAGGTGATTCTAAGTCACAATATAATTTAGCGAGTATATACTATGAAGGTACTGGCGTGGACCAAGATAAGTTGAAAGCAGTATATTGGTTTACAAAATCGGCAGAACAAGGTGAGTCTAGAGCGCAATTTAATTTAGCTCTTATGTATAGTGGTGGCCATGGTATAGAGCAAGATAAACAAAAGGCGATATATTGGTATACAAAAGCAGCAGAGCAAGGTGAGCCTAACGCGCAAAACAATTTAGGGAGTATATATAAAAACGGTGATGGTGTAGAACAAGATAAACTAAAAGCTATAAATTGGTATACAAAGGCAGCAGAACAAGGGCAGTCTACCGCTCAATATAATTTAGCGGATATGTATAATATCGGTGATGGCATAAAAAAAGATAAACAAAAGGCGATATATTGGTATACAAAAGCAGCAGAACAAGGTGATTCTATCGCCCAATATAATTTAGCGCTTAAATATTATGAAGGTAATGGCATAAAAAAAGATAAACAAAAGGCGATAGATTGGTTTACAAAAGCGGCAGAACAAGGGATGCCTAGCGCACAATTTAGTCTAGGTTTTTTGTATAGTCATGGTGATGGTATAAAGCAAGATAAGCAAAAAGCGTTATATTGGTATACAAAATCCGCAGAACAAGGTAATGCTGACGCGCAGAACAATTTAGGCAGTGCGTATTATCAAGGAATAGGCGTAACACAAGATAAAATAAAAGCAATAAATTGGTTTAGCAAAGCCGCGGAGCAAGGTCATTTAGATGCCCAATATAATTTAGGGCATATGTATGAGGTAGGAGACGGCATAAAGTCAGATAAACAAAAAGCGGTATATTGGTATACAAAAGCGGCGGACGGAGGAGATGTCGAGGCACAATATAATTTAGCGCTGATATATGAGAAAGGTAATGATATTGAGCAAAACAAATCTTTAGCTAAAAAGTATTACCAACTAGCTTGTGAAGGGCATTATCAAAAGGCTTGCTATAAATTAAGGTAATTAAAAAAATAATTAAATTATTTTCGACAATCATTTTAAATCAACGTTTTCACAAAAGCACTCAAAGAGTGCTTTTTTATTTTTTCAATATTAAGAATGAATTGATGTCGTTATAATTTTAATAAAGGGTATTTACTTTATATTGATTTTTTCAGAAGAAAATAGCCATATTGTTATGGCACCATTAGTTTGGTTGGTATATTTACCACTGTTACCCACAATATCTCTTTTTTTAATGACTTTAGTCATAACACAATAGCTTCATTTTATGTGATCGGTAATTAAGAAAATCAATATTAATTATTTTACATACTTTTATGTAAAACGCCGGTAAAATAAACAAGTATTAATGTTTGCTGCAATAGGAATAGGAGAAAATGAAAAAATATTTATCTTTTTGGAGTATTAATTCTATTTCCTTTTTAAATTTATGCAAACCAATGCATTACATATATTAATAAGAAAATTATAAAAGGCATTTAATCAATGCATATAAGAAACGAGCAAAGGTAATAATAAAGCTAAATACGATCTAAAGGGAGGATGTATGAAAAAAGATGACGAAAAAACAGTATCTTGGTATACAAAAGCAGCACAACAGGGTGATAGTAATGCTCAACTTGAGTTAGCTTTTATGTATTATAATGGCGATAACATAGAACAAAGTAAATCTGAAGCGGCATATTGGTTCGCTAAAGCGGCAGAACAAGGTAACCCAAATGCACAATACAATTTAGCGGTTATGTATGATCAAGGTGATGGCATAGAAAAAGATATATCAAAGGCGGTATATTGGTTTACAAAAGTAGCGAATTTCGGTTACTCAAAGGCACAAAATAATTTAGCGGTTAAATATTATAGAGGTGAAGGCGTAGAACAAGATAAACAAAAGGCGGCATATTGGTTTGCGAAAGCAGCTGAGCAAGGTAATTTCCTTTCACAGTTCCATTTAGCGGTTATGTATGATACAGGTGATGGTGTAGAACAAGACAAAACAAAAGCTGCATATTTGTATACAAAATCCGCAGAGCAAGGAAATTCTTACGCACAAAACAATTTAGCGCTTATGTATGAGAAAGGTGATGGCGTAGAACAAGACAAATTAAAAGCTTTAAATTTGTATACCAAAGCTGCGGAGCAAGCTAACCCCAGTGCATGCTACAATTTAGCCGCTATGTATGATAAAGGTGATGGCATAAAACAAGATAAAAAAAAGGCAGTATATTGGTATATAAAAGCTGCAGAAAAGGGGTATGCTAATGCACAATATAACTTAGCGCATAATTATTTTAATGGTAATGGTGTAGAACAAGATAAACAAAAGGCAGCATATTGGTATACAAAAGCAGCTGAGCAGGGATACTTAAGCGCACAATACAATTTGGCGATTATGTATGAGAAAGGTGATGGCGTTGAACAAAACAAATCATTAGCTAAAAAGTATTTTCAACTGGCTTGTGATGGGGGGCTTAAAATAGCTTGTGATAAATAAAAAACAAGCCTATTTTTTGATGAAAACCACCTTAAATCATTAAGGTGGTTTGCTTGAGGTGTTTATTAATTTTAGAACAACTTATTGTTTATCTTCGATCACTGTTGCCTTTTTAATATAGATTGGTTCAACAGGCACATTTTGATGTGGCCCTACGCGTTTGGTTGGTACATTCACAATGTTATCAACGATGTCCATTCCTTTAATAACTTTGCCAAAAACAGCATAACCATATTTTTCCGGACTTTGGTAGTTAAGAGAATCATTATTTACAACATTGATGAAGAATTGGCTAGTTGCACTATTGATTGCATTAGTTCTTGCCATTGCGATAGTTCCGCGATCGTTTTTCAAACCGTTATCAGCTTCATTTTTGATTGGTTGTTTCGCCTCTTTGAATTTTAATTGATCATCAGCACCACCACCTTGAATCATAAATCCAGGAATGACACGATGGAAGGTTAAGTTTTCATAGTAACCGCTATTGACATACTCAAGAAAGTTTTTTGTGGTAATTGGAGCAAGTTGGCTATCTAATTCAACTTCGATATCCCCCACGCTGGTTTGAATTAATACTTTGGTATCAGCTAAAGAGACGGTAGAAAAAAGGCTTAATAACAGCCCTATAAATAACAGTTTGATTTTTCTCATTTTATAAATCCTTATTATTATATTGTCGGCAAATTATACCGAATATTGGTTTAATTGAAATCATTAATATGAAAAATTATCTAAAATTTTGTTTGGCAGATCGCAATACTTTGCTAAATGAGAAAAAAATAATTTTTATTCGCTATAATTGAAAATGTTAATAAAGTTATATTTTATTTGATGACTATTTTATCTCATTTCTTTGAAAAAATTCTGCTCCTCAACTTTTGATGCTGAATGAAGAATTGTTATGCGATGTATTTTATGTAATATGCCATTAATGTTATCTCACCATGGAATTTGTAGTGAGTGTGTTAAAAATTTGCCGAAGCTTAATAAGGTTTGCCATCGATGTTGTCTTCCTCATTCATTAGCAACCAAAGAGTGCTACCGATGTCGCGAAAATAACCCTTATTGGGACGACATGGTTGCCGTGACAGATTATATTGAACCATTAAAAAAATTAATCCAACATTTAAAATTTCATAAAAAAGTAGAGTTAACTAACGCATTAGCCAGATTGATGTTTTTAGCGTGGTATCAACGTCGATTGATTGATAGTCTCGTTAAACCTGATATAGTAACTTGTGTCCCTCTACACCATTTTCGTTATTGGTTTAGAGGTTTTAATCAAGCGGCATTGTTAGCTAAACCAATAGCCAGGTGGTTAAAGCGAGATTTTCAACCGCATCTGTTATCAAGAAAACTAGCCGCACATGATCAAAAGAATCTATCACTCAAGCAGCGAATGAGTAATGTAAAAACACTTTTTAAGTGTCACTCTGATTTAACTAATCAATCGGTAATGCTTATTGATGATATCGTTACTACCGGAAATACGGTAAATGCCATTAGCCAGCAATTAAAAGAGCGTGGAGCAATCCATGTGCAGGTCGTTTGTTTGTGTCGGACAGTCTTGTAAAATCCAAAACACCCCCTATAATAACCAAGAAAGTTAGTCAACTATTATCGATGACATTAGCCGTAATTAATGTCAGTCGTGTCTAAGTGAGGGATTATGTCTATTATTACCATTTCTGAATCAGCTCAACAACATTTTAAAAAATTACTTGCTAATCAGCCGGATGGTACTCAAATTCGGGTTTTTGTTATTAATCCTGGTACACCATCTGCTGAATGTGGAGTTTCCTATTGTCCGGTGGATACTATTGAAGATAGTGATATTGAAGAACAACAACAAGCCGGTTTTTCTGTTTATATTGACGAGATTAGCGCCCCTTTTTTAGAAGAAACCGTGATTGATTATGTCACTGATGAATTAGGTTCGCAATTAACCTTAAAAGCACCTAATTCAAAAATGAGAAGAGTTGCAGATGATGCTCCGTTAATTGAACGGGTCAATTATGTTATTCAAGCCCAAGTGAATCCTCAATTAGCTAGTCATGGTGGTCATGTTAGCTTGGTAGAATTGACTGAAGATAATTATGCAATATTACAATTTGGCGGTGGTTGTAATGGTTGTTCAATGGTTGATTTTACTCTAAAAGAGGGGATTGAAAAGCAGTTGCTCGCCGAATTCCCTGAACTGGCAGGAGTTAAAGATATTACCGAACATCAAGCAGGAAGCCATTCTTATTGTTAAAAAATTTTCGATTTAAACCTTGCTTATTGCTAGGATTAAGTCATAATCGCATGATATCTGCCAATTCACTTTATGATGGGGTTTTATGAATCAAGTTAGTATTATTTCAGATCTTATCGTTTGGATTGAAAAAAATTTGGAGCAGCCCTTATCCATTGATAATGTTGCCCAAAAATCAGGTTATTCAAAGTGGCATTTACAACGGATGTTTAAAGAAGTAACAGGACAAGTACTTGGTACTTATATTCGTCACCGCAGGTTAACTTATGCGGCATTATCTTTGCGAATGACAAGTAAACCTATTTTAGATATTGCTATGCAATATCGTTTTGATTCACAACAAACTTTTACCCGATCTTTTAAAAAGCAATTTAATGAAACACCTGCAAGTTATCGTCGTGGGGAATTCTGGGATCCAACTGGCTTAACCCCTGCTATTGAATTAAATAAAAATCGGCTTTCTTTACCTGAACCTAAATTTGTTAATATGCCGAAACAAACCTTTTGGGGAATTTCATATAAGAACAATTGTAATTTGAGCCAAATTTTAGATGAGGAAAATAAGTTAAGATCACAGTTTTTTCATAATTATCTATCTCATTATGAGCATAATAGTAACAGTTTGCCAGACAAAATCTTTGCTTTTAGTCGTATTTTAAAAAGTAGAGATAATGCCAATGAACAAGAACTTTTATATACAATTGCTTTAGAGCACAATAATAATCTTGAGCATATCGAACCGATTGTTAGTGATGGTGGTTTGTATCTGTGCTTTAAATATATTGGTTCACCAGAGGATTTTAGTGATTTTATTTCTCAAGTTCATTTAGCGGCGATGCCAGCTTTAAAAGTGAGATTGCGTAGTTCAAGTTGTTTAATTGAAATTCATCACAATCATCATGATGATACCATTAAATGTTTTAAAGATATCCATAGTATGGAATGTGATTATTGTGTTCCGGTAGTGGCTGATGAAGAAGTCAATATTCAATCAAATTTATCGTTATAATATGTTATAACTAGTCATCATGAATATTGACAAGCTTTTAGTCATTGGTATTCAATAGAATCTTTTCTAACCAGGCTTTAAATTCAGGTGTTGCTTCTTTTAAACTATTTGACCCTCGGGTGACGGTGGCAATACCGATTTTTAGTTGATCTTTAAGTTGGCGCTGATTAATTGAACCGTCAAGTAATGAGCGCACAATTTTTACTCTTGTGATTAAAGCATCGCGTTCATCGGCGGTCATCAGTAGTTTTAATATATCTAATGAATAACCGCTATTAAAAGCTTGGTGTAATATTTCAACCGTTTGGTTCCATTCTTTAGTTTTCATATAATGTACCATTAGTATTGTCTATTAAATTCGTTTTTTGTCAGTATATGAGGTTTCTTTTCACCTAAAATATGCTGATAAATATGATCATACACTAATACACTTTTGACATAATTTCGGGTTTCATTAAAAGGAATACTTTCAATAAATGCGATAGCATCAAGTTTTCCATTACTGTTATTCAACCATTTTTTTACTCGGTTTGGGCCAGCATTATAGGCAGCAGAAGATAAAATACGATTATTATTATTTTGTAAATAAACGTTGTTTAAATAATAAGTGCCTAAATGTACATTAGTTACCGGCTCTAACAGTTGTTTAGGTGAATAATAGGTAATATTGCTGACCTTTTTGGCTGTGTCTTTAGCTGTTGCTGGCATTAATTGCATTAAACCACTGGCGCCCACTGGTGATTTTACTGTGGTGTCAAATGCACTCTCTTGCCGTGTAATGGCTAAAGCGTAAGATAATGGGATCGCTTTATCCTTTAATGCTTCATTATATAAGTTTTTATACATGATAGGTAGGCGTTCTGTCCAATTATCCCATAATTTGCCAGATATTGTTGCTTGAATACTAAGATCCCCCCAACCTTTATGATAAGCATATTTGGCTAAATCTAAATATTCGCTTTCTTGTGTTTGGTTATTTAGTATATAGCGCCACTCTTGCTTTGATTCAGCTAATAGACCTAAAAGTCTCAACTCTTCAATTCTAATAACAAATGGTTGTTGGTCATATTTGTTTTTTAAAGAACTTACTTCGGCAGTTGGTAGCTTTTTAGATAAATTATTAATTATGTAAGGTTGATTCAGTGTTTGTGCACTGACCATTCCATAAAAACCACGTTTATTGGCTAACGATTTTAGGATTTTCTTGGCTTCATTGGTTTTCTTGTTATTGAGTAATACCCGTGCATGCCAGTATTGCCACTCTTCTTTTAATTGGTCTGCTGGAGGTAATTGTGTTATCCAATACGCAATGTCTTGATAGTTATTGGCATCAATAGCTATACGAATACGTTTTTCAATTAATGGGGTGTCATGACTTTTGGTTAGATAATTGTCTCGCCATTTGCTTTGTTCTTTTGTCACAGAATCACTAAAATAACTATTTGCTAAACTACTTTGTAATCTATTTTGTTCTTCATCAGTTAAATTCTGTTTTTTTATCAGTTGAGGTAGCAATGCTGCCGCAAGATTTTTGTCTGCTTTGACTAAGCGAGGATAAAATGCTAAGACAATTTTTTTTGTGAAAGTGCTAGTATTTATATTTTGCGAAAATTGTTCAAGTTTGCGCGGATCATTAAAAACAGCTAATAAATAACTTTTGGTGGTTTGATAATTATCATCTAATAAACTGGTTAAATGACGTGCTAGTTTTACATTATTTTTTTCAAGTGCAAGTTCAATACGTAACAATATAAGATCAGAAGTGCGTTTTCCACTTTTTGACCATGCGTCTAATAATGGATCACAGGCTGAAGGTAACTCGTTTCCCGTTAACCATAAGGACTCGACACTATCTAATGCCGATTTATCATTATTTTTTTGTAATTTGGCATATTGATATCGACAATCAGCGACAGTGGAATTGTCTTTAGGGAAAGAGATAATCGCGTTCCAATCTTGGCGATTAGTTAGTTCAGTTAAATAAGCTTGAGTTAATGATGAAGTTAATGGAAAGTGATCATATTTTTTTACAAATTCACTCACTGATTGTGGTGATACCTTTTTAATATTAGTTTGAAAAAATTGAACAGCAGCATAAGGATAAAGTGGATAATCCTTCAATTGCTTTAGTAATGCCTGTTGCTCATCAAAACTTAGTGATTGATAAGTGTTTTGCCATTTTTGATAATTTTGTCGCCAATCATTTTGCGATGGGTCTGCAAATACACTATTGGCTAATAAAGTAGTGCTTAATATCAAACACCAACGTATTACTGAATTCATTGCTTAACTCCTTTATCAAATCTGCTTAATAGATTAGCATATTTGCTTATATTTCGTCGATGACCAACTAATAACTTAATTCCCACTAAAATAGTCAAGTAAATACTTGACTAAAACTGAAGGATATATAAAATATTGATTATTAAATATAGGGGAATGAGTAATGAAATTGACATCAAAAGGGCGTTATGCAGTGACAGCTATGTTAGATGTAGCTTTGCATTCAGAATCAGGCCCTGTATCACTTGCTGATATTTCTGAACGTCAGGAGATCTCACTATCTTATTTAGAACAACTATTTTCTCGATTGCGTAAAAATGGTTTAGTTTCGAGTGTTAGAGGTCCTGGTGGCGGTTATGTACTTGGTCGTAGTATGGATCAAATTGCGATTAGTGCAATTGTTAAAGCGGTTAATGAAACTGTTCACGCAACCAAGTGTCATGGACATACTGGATGTCAAAAAGGTGTAAGATGTCTTACTCATAGTTTATGGAATGACTTAAGTGAACGAATTAATGATTTTTTGACCAGTATCACGTTAAGCGAATTAGTTAATCACCAAGAGGTGAGATCCGTAGCTGAGCGACAAAGTCATCTCCATCACAACAGAATTAATTAAAGAAATAAAAGACAGAATTTGTAATTGGGAGTAATTAATGAAATTGCCTATCTATATGGATTATGCAGCTACCACGCCTGTAGATCCAAGAGTAGCGGAAAAAATGATGCAATATTTAACACCGGATGGTGTTTTTGGTAATCCCGCTTCACGTTCCCATAAATTTGGTTGGCAAGCAGAAGAAGCTGTCGACATAGCGCGTAACCAAATCGCTGATTTAATTGGTGCCGATTCACGTGAGATTGTTTTTACATCAGGCGCCACAGAAGCTGATAACTTAGCCATTAAAGGTGCCGCACATTTCAATCAAGCTAAAGGTAAACATATTATTACCTGTAAAACAGAACATAAAGCTGTGCTTGATACTTGCCGTCAATTAGAACGAGAAGGCTATGAAGTAACCTATTTAGCGCCTGAATCTGACGGTATTATTGATCTTGATAAACTTGCCGCAGCGATGCGTAGTGATACTACTGTGGTATCGATTATGCATGTTAATAACGAAACCGGCGTCATTCAAGATATCGAAAAAATTGGTGAGATGTGCCGTGAAAGAGGTATTGTATTTCATGTTGATGCAACCCAAAGCGTCGGTAAATTACCTATTGATCTGTCTAAATTAAAAGTCGATCTTATGTCATTTTCAGGTCATAAAATTTATGGGCCTAAAGGGATTGGTGGGCTTTATGTTAGGCGTAAACCTCGCGTGCGTATTGAAGCGCAAATGCATGGTGGTGGACATGAACGTGGTATGCGTTCAGGAACGCTACCGGTTCATCAAATTGTTGGTATGGGCGAAGCTTATCGCCTAGCTAAAGAAGAAATGGCTACCGAAATGCCGCGTCTTTTGGCATTAAAAAACCGTTTATGGAATGGTTTAAAAGATATCGAAGAAGTTTATCTTAATGGTTCTTTAGAACATAGTGTCCCTAATATATTAAATGTAAGCTTTGCTTATATTGAAGGTGAATCACTTATGATGGCTTTAAAAGATTTAGCTGTATCATCAGGCTCAGCCTGTACATCTGCAAGTTTAGAACCATCTTATGTATTACGAGCATTAGGACTTAACGATGAACTAGCACATAGCTCAATTCGATTCTCATTTGGACGATTTAGTACCGAAGAGGAAGTCGATTATGTGATTAAGTTAATTAAAGATTCTATCGATAAATTAAGAGAGCTTTCACCGCTTTGGGAAATGTTTAAAGATGGTGTTGATTTAACTAAAATTAAGTGGTCAGCCCATTAAAATTAGGAGCAAGTTATGGCATACAGTGAAAAAGTCGTTGATCATTATGAAAATCCGCGCAATGTTGGTTCTTTCGATCAGAATGATCCGAATGTTGGTAGTGGAATGGTTGGAGCACCAGCATGTGGTGATGTAATGCGATTGCAAATCAAAGTTAATGATAACGGTATTATTGAAGATGCCAAATTCAAAACTTATGGTTGTGGTAGCGCTATTGCTTCAAGCTCGTTAGTGACTGAATGGATTAAAGGTAAATCATTAGATGAAGCCGAGGCGATTAAAAATACTGATATCGCTAAAGAGCTTGCGTTGCCACCAGTTAAAATTCACTGTTCGATTTTAGCCGAAGATGCGATTAAAGCGGCAATCGATGATTATAAAACTAAAAAAGGACAACGCTAATGGCAATCACATTAACTAATAGTGCAGCCAATCGAGTACAGGCCTTTTTAACTAATAGAGGAAAAGGTGTTGGACTTAGACTAGGCGTAAAAACATCTGGCTGCTCAGGTATGGCTTATGTTCTTGAGTTTGCTGATGCTATTAATGACGATGATAGTGTTTTTGAAGATAAAGATGTCAAAGTTATCGTTGATAAAAAGAGCTTAGTTTATATTGATGGCACTGAGCTTGATTTTGTTAAAGAAGGTCTCAACGAAGGTTTTAAATTCAATAATCCTAATTCGCACAATGAATGTGGTTGTGGCGAAAGCTTTAATGTTTAATTGGGATATGAATTGTGACTAATTATTTTGAACTATTTCAATTACCGATTAAATTGCCCATTGATAGTGGTCAGTTAACGGTCAACTATCAACAGCTGCAACGGCAATATCATCCTGATAATTTTGCTCAGGCAACAGATAATGAAAAAGTGGCTATTATTCAAAAGTCGGCAATGATCAATGATGGCTATCAAACGCTAAAAAATCCGCTAAAAGCGGCTGAATATTTGTTATCTTTACAAGGTGTTGATGTTGCTACCGAACAAAATATTATTCACGATGCCGATTTTTTAATGGAACAATTTAGCTTACGTGAAAAATTGGATGATATTGAAAGCCAAAATAATGTTGAACTTTTAGATGATTTTCATTCGGAAATTTCACAACGAAAAAAACAGGTCTATCAACAGTTATTGGACGATATTTCACAACAAAATTGGCAAGCCGCACTTAATCAAATCTATAAAATCCGCTATCTGGCTAGGTTGATTGAACAGATCGAAAAGTTACAAGAAAAGCAATTTGCTTTATAATTCAAGATTAAGTAACACATCAATTAGAGATAGATCAAATGGTATTATTACAGATTAGTGAACCAGGACAAACACCAGAACCTCATCAGCGTCGCGTGGCAATTGGCATCGATCTTGGCACAACTAATTCTTTAGTCGCAACTGTTCGCAGTGGAACATCCGAAGTTTTGCCTGATTTAGAAGGCGATGCTTTATTACCTTCGGTCGTGCATTATGGTGTTGATCATGATGATAATACGATTATAACTGTCGGCAAAAATGCTAAAACCAATGCGGCAAGCGATCCATTAAATACCGTCAGTTCAATAAAACGCTTAATGGGTAGAAGTTTATCGGATATTGATCTTACTCGTTTCCCTTATAGTTTTTCACAGACTGATAATGGTGTACCTTTATTAAATTTACCTAATCAACAGGTTAATCCCATACAAGTTTCATCTGAAATTTTGATTGCTTTAGCCGATCGCGCTAAACAGAGTTTAGAAAGTGAAATTGATGGGGTGGTAATAACTGTACCTGCTTATTTTGATGATGCGCAAAGGCAAGCAACTAAAGATGCGGCTAAATTAGCCGGGCTGTACGTTTTAAGATTATTGAATGAACCAACCGCTGCCGCAATCGCTTATGGTTTAGATTCAGGCAAAGAAGGTGTGATTGCGGTTTATGATTTAGGTGGTGGTACGTTTGATATCTCTATTCTGCGCTTACATAAAGGAGTGTTCGAAGTTTTAGCCACGGGTGGCGATTCAGCGCTTGGCGGTGATGATTTTGACCAGTTGCTTGCAGATTATCTAAAAAAACAGTTAGGTTTAGAAAATAATACTGATCCCCATATAAACCAAAAAATTATCGATGAAGCGGTTAAAATTAAAGTTATATTAAGCCAGCAAGATTCTGCTTTAGTGAATATAGAAGGGCAGTCTTTAACAATAAGCCGTAAACAATTTGAAGACTTAATTGAGCCTTTAATTAAACGAACTTTGGCTGTTTGTCGCCGAGCATTAAAAGACGCGCAAATTGATTTTGACGAAGTGAGTGAAGTTGTGATGGTCGGTGGTTCAACCCGAGTGCCATTAGTAAGACAATTGGTCGGTCATTATTTTAAAACTGAACCTTTAACCTCGATTGATCCAGATAAAGTTGTTGCCATTGGTGCCGCAATACAGGCGGATATACTGGTTGGCAATAAACCGGATTCAGATATGTTATTGCTGGATGTTATTCCTTTATCTTTAGGCATTGAAACAATGGGGGAATTAGTTGAAAAAATTATTCCTCGTAATAGCACCATTCCATGCGCTAGAGCACAAGAGTTTACCACATTTAAAGATGGGCAAACGGCGATGATGATTCATGTTTTACAAGGTGAACGTGAAAGCGTTGCTGATTGCCGATCATTAGCAAAATTTACTTTAAGAGGTATTCCGCCTATGCCGGCAGGTGGTGCGCATATTCGAGTTACCTTTCAAGTCGATGCTGATGGTTTATTGAGTGTCACGGCGATGGAAAAATCGACCGGGGTTGAGGCTGCAATACAAGTTAAACCATCTTATGGACTAACCGAAAATGAAATTGCAACCATGATTCAAGATTCAATCAATTATGCAAATCAAGATAAACAAATAAGAATGCTTGCTGAGCAGAAGGTGGAAGCGGCTAGAGTACTTGAAACATTGCAAACCGCTTTAGATAAAGATGCCGATTTATTAGATGAAGAGGAACTTAATCTCATTTTAAAAGCTCAACATCAATTACGGCAAGCCACTGAATCTAATGATTGTTATTTGATTGAGCAGCAAATTAAACATGTTGATAATGTAACGCAAACTTTTGCTGCAAAACGTATGAATAGATCAATACGTGATGCCTTAACTGGGCATAGCGTTGATGATATTTAACCAATGAGATTATTATGCCAAAAATTACCTTTTTACCAAATGCCGATCTTTGCCCTGAAGGAAAAACTGTAGAGGCAGAAGAAGGCGAATCTATTTTAGAAGTTGCTTTGCGCAATGATATCGAAATAGAGCACGCTTGTGAGATGTCTTGTGCTTGTTCAACTTGTCACTGTATTGTCCGAAAAGGGTTTGATTCGCTCGAAGAAAGCGATGAACAAGAAGATGATATGCTAGATAAAGCTTGGGGTGTTGAACCACATAGTCGTTTGAGTTGCCAAGCTCGAGTAGCCGATAAAGATCTTGAAGTCGAAATTCCAAGATATAGCCTTAATCACGCCAAAGAAGATCATTAATCCGTCGCCTTTATGGCGACATAATTTTGTTTAAAAACCTCATCTCTCAACTTTTTCTTGTGATAATTATCACATTTCAGCTATCAAGTGTATTTGCTTGCTTTTAACTTGATCATGATTCTGCTATAGTCAAAGACTAAACATGTGCTTAAAAATAAACAGGTGTTTATGAATCAAAGAGAAAAGCAGATCCTTACGATTATTCGCCAAGATCCTTTCATTCAACAACATGTAATTGCTGAAATGTTAGGCATTACCCGTTCAAGTGTAGCAGGTTACATTATGACATTGACTCAAAAAGGTTACATAAAAGGCAAAGGTTATCTTTTATCTGAAAATAATCATGTGGTTGTCGTTGGCTCTTGTAACATGGATGTTACTGGATATTCAGATAAAAAATTGGTTTATGAAGATTCTAACCCCGGTAAAATTCGTTGTACACCTGGTGGTGTAGGGCGAAATATAGCTGAAAATTTAGCGCTTTTAGGACTTGATACCTATCTTGTTTCAATGATTGGTGATGATTTTTATGGTGCTCAGCTTATTGAACATACTCGAAAAGCCGGTGTTAATATGGATCATTGCCATGTGATAAAAGGCGATTCTACTTCAACCTACCTCTCTCTGCTTGATCAATCAGGCGAAATGGTGATTGCTATTAATGATATGGATATTATTAACAAGTTAACGCCAAGTTTATTAAATGAATCCAAACAGCTAATTCAACATGCTAAATTACTGATTATTGACTGTAATTTACAACAAGATGCATTGACTTGGTTGTTTAACAATGCTGGAACCGTACCTATTTTTGTTGATACGGTATCTGCGTTTAAATCTCACAAGATTAAAAATTGGTTGTCATATATTCATACTTTAAAACCTAATCGACTAGAGGCAGAGATTTTAAGTGGGATAAAAATCACGACCAATGATGATATTCCTAAAGTAGTTGACTGGTTCCATCAGCAAGGCGTGCAACGGATCGCAATTAGTGCTGGGGCTGATGGTGTTTATTATAGTGAAATCGATGGTGATCGTGGTTGGTCTGCCCCAATTCCAACAGATATTATCAGTGTTACTGGTGCTGGAGATGCTATGCTAGCAGGACTGGTACAAGGTTATTTGGATGGGCTTAGCTTTTATCAAAGTGTGAGATTTGGCCAAGCTTGTTCAGCATTAACATTATCATCCGAATTCACTAATAATCCTAATTTATCAATTAATTGTGTTCAAAATATTTTGGAGTCCCTTTCATGAACAATGTGTCTAAATATAATCAATATCTTGATATTTCACCTGAAGTTAAACAAGCGCTTGAAAATAATCAACCGGTTGTGGCTTTAGAATCTACCATTATTTCACATGGTATGCCTTATCCACAAAATGTTGAAACAGCATTAAAAGTAGAAGAAATTGTCAGGCAAAATGGCGCAATACCGGCCACCATTGCGGTAATTAATGGTCGTTTAAAAGCGGGTTTGTCAAAAGAAGAGATAACGATTCTGGGTAAAGAAGGATTAAATGTAACCAAAGTGAGTCGTCGAGATTTACCAGTAGTTGTTGCCAATAAACAAAATGGTGCAACTACCGTTGCGGCAACCATGATTATCGCTGAATTAGCCGGTATTCGTGTGTTTGCAACCGGTGGATTAGGTGGTGTTCATCGTGGGGCAGAACATACATTTGATATTTCTGCCGATCTTCAAGAACTTGCCAATACCAGTGTTGCCGTTGTTTGCGCTGGTGCTAAATCAATTTTAGACTTAGGTTTAACGATGGAATATCTAGAAACATTTGGTGTTCCTGTGGTTGGTTATCAAACTGAAAAACTACCGTCATTCTTTAGTCGAACTAGCCCATTTGATGTTAGTGTGAAACTAGATAGTGCCAAACAGATAGCTGAAATGATTAAAGTAAAATGGGATTTAGGCTTAAATGGTGGGGTCGTGGTTGCTAATCCTATTCCAACACAATATGCAATGGATGAAGAGTTAATTTCAGCAGCAATTGAAAAAGCCTTAACAGAATCAGTTGAGCAAGGAATTAAAGGTAAAGAAACTACCCCATTCTTGTTAGCTAAAGTGGTTGAGTTAACCGGTGGTGATAGTTTAGAAGCAAATATTAATCTTGTCTTTAATAATGCAAAATTAGCTTCTGAAATTGCGATGAGTTATTGCAATATTAAATAACAGTAATGTATTGAGTCATATAGTCACTTAAGTGGTTAAACTTAAGTGACTGATGATACTCTCGATATCGAGATTTCGAAAAAATATCTATATTATATATACCAAAGAAGCTCAGTAATCGGTCGCCTTTAATGGCAACATAATCTGATTAAAAAAATCTCCATTTCTTAACTTTTTTGCAACTATCAATTATCTGATTTTCTCTATCTATATGATAATTAATGCTTGATGTTAGTTAACTATCAGGGTATAATCCCGCCACTTTGTTTATTGTATTTATGTAAGCAAATGCGTAAAAAGATATAATCTTTATGTAAAAATATTGAATTATATCAACAACATTCCCGATTTGGGGATTACGAAAAGAACGGATTACACTCTCCTGTCAATCGAAACAGGGCAAGAGGAGTAATCTTTTGTTATAACTTTTAAATAGTGGAGCTCTGGTCTCATGTCGAACCAAAGAATCCGTATCCGGTTAAAAGCGTTTGATCATCGTTTGATTGATCAATCAACTGCTGAAATTGTAGAAACTGCGAAGCGCACAGGCGCACAAGTTCGTGGTCCTATTCCATTACCGACACGCAAAGAGCGTTTCACAGTATTGATTTCTCCGCATGTTAATAAAGATGCGCGTGATCAATATGAGATTCGTACTCATAAACGTCTAGTTGATATTGTTGAGCCAACTGAAAAAACAGTTGATGCTTTAATGCGTCTAGATCTTGCTGCCGGTGTTGATGTGCAGATCAGTTTAGGTTAATCCTAAGCTGAATGATTGAGAGGTCGAAACAATGATTGGTTTAATCGGTCGTAAAGTAGGAATGACACGAATCTTCACCGAAGAGGGTGTTTCTATTCCTGTCACCGTAGTTGAAGTTCAAAGCAACCGCATCACTCAAGTTAAAACACTTGAAAATGACGGTTATCAAGCTATTCAGGTTACTACTGGCAGCAAAAAAGCAAGCCGTGTAAACAAACCTGAAGCAGGTCATTTCGCTAAGGCTGGCGTTGAAGCTGGTCGTGGTCTATGGGAATTCCGTTTTGAAGAAGGCGAATACACTGTAGGTCAAAGCATTAACGTTGATATTTTTACAGACGTTAAAAAAGTTGATGTTACTGGAACATCTAAAGGTAAAGGTTTTGCTGGCGTAACTAAACGTTGGAATTTCCGTACTCAAGATGCTACTCATGGTAACTCTTTGGCACACCGTGGTCATGGCTCAATTGGTCAGAACCAAACTCCAGGTAAAGTGTTCAAAGGTCGTAAAATGGCAGGTCACCTAGGTAATGAACGCGTAACTGTTCAAAACTTAGATATTGTACGTGTTGATGCTGAACGTAACCTTTTATTAATTAAAGGTGCAGTACCAGGCGCAATCAATAGTGACGTAATTGTTAAACCGGCAATCAAGGCTTAACGTCGAGGAGATAGAGATGGAATTAGTAGTAAAAGACGCGCAAGCGCTTTCTGTTTCCGAAACTACCTTCGGACGTGAGTTTAATGAAGCGTTAGTTCACCAAGTAGTTGTTGCTTATGCATCTGCTGCTCGTCAAGGCTCTCGCGCACAAAAAACTCGTGCAGAAATCGCTGGTTCAGGCAAAAAACCATGGCGTCAAAAAGGCACCGGTCGTGCTCGTTCAGGTTCTATTAAGAGCCCAATCTGGCGTAGTGGTGGTGTAACATTTGCAGCAAAACCACAAGATCATAGCCAAAAAGTTAACCGTAAAATGTATCGTGGTGCATTAAAGAGTATTTTCTCTGAATTAGTGCGTCAAGAACGTTTAATCGTGGTTGAAACATTTACTGTTGAAGCACCTAAGACTAAATTATTAACTCAGAAATTAAATGATATGAACCTAAAAGATGTGTTAATCATTACTTCTGAAGTTGATGAAAATCTTTTCTTAGCAGCACGTAACTTATATAAAGTTGATGTGCGTGATGTGGCAGGTATTGATCCAGTTAGTTTGATTGCATTTGACAAAGTGGTTATCACTGTTGATGCCGTTAAACAAGTAGAGGAGATGTTAGCATGATTCGTGAAGAGCGTCTGCTTAAAGTCCTGCGAGCACCACATGTTTCTGAAAAAGCATCTATTTCAATGGAAAAAACAAATACATTAGTATTGAAAGTTGCTAAAGATGCTACTAAGAGAGAGATTAAAGCCGCAGTTGAACAACTATTTGAAGTTAAAGTAGATGACGTGAATACTCTTGTTGTTAAAGGCAAAGTAAAACGTCGTGGTCAACAAATCGGTCGCCGTAGCGACTGGAAAAAAGCTTACGTTACTTTAGCAGAAGGTCAAAACTTAGACCTTGCTGGCGTCGCTGAGTAATTCGGAGGAGTAAGAACAATGGCAGTTGTTAAGTGTAAACCTACATCTCCGGGTCGTCGCCACGTTGTTAAAGTGGTTAACCCAGAGTTGCATAAAGGTAAGCCTTATGCACCGTTGCTTGATTCAAAAAGCAAAACTGGTGGTCGCAATAATAATGGTCGTATCACTACCCGTCATATCGGTGGTGGTCATAAACAACATTATCGTATTGTCGACTTTAAGCGTAATAAAGATGGTATTCCAGCAGTTGTTGAACGTTTGGAATATGATCCGAACCGTAGTGCAAATATTGCATTGGTTCTATATAAAGACGGTGAACGTCGTTATATTTTAGCGCCTAAAGGCTTAAAAGCAGGTGATCAGATCCAATCTGGTGTTGATGCAGCGATTAAAACAGGTAACTGTTTACCGATGCGTAATATTCCAGTAGGTTCTACCGTGCATAATATTGAAATGAAACCAGGTAAAGGCGGACAACTTGCTCGCTCTGCTGGTAGTTATGTTCAAATCGTTGCGCGTGATGGTGCATATGTAACATTACGTCTACGTTCAGGTGAAATGCGTAAAGTATTATCTGATTGCCGCGCCACTATTGGTGAAGTGGGTAATTCAGAACATATGCTTCGCGTACTAGGTAAAGCGGGTGCAACGCGTTGGCGTGGTGTTCGTCCTACTGTTCGTGGTACAGCAATGAACCCGGTAGACCATCCACATGGTGGTGGTGAAGGTCGTAACTTTGGTAAACATCCTGTGTCTCCATGGGGTCAAAAAGCCAAAGGATTGAAAACGCGTAGCAACAAACGTACTGATAAGTATATTGTTCGCCGTCGCAATAAGAAATAATTAATATAGAGGATTAGCTATGCCACGTTCTCTCAAGAAGGGTCCTTTTATTGACCTACACTTGCTGAAGAAGGTAGAGAAAGCGGTGGAAAGCGGGGACAAGAAACCAATTCGTACTTGGTCCCGTCGTTCAACGATCTTTCCTAACATGATCGGATTGACCATCGCTGTCCATAATGGTCGTCAGCACGTTCCTGTTTATGTTTCCGACGAAATGGTTGGTCATAAATTAGGTGAATTCGCGCCGACTCGTACTTATCGCGGCCACGCTGCGGATAAGAAAGCTAAGAAGAAATAAGTAGGAGAAAGAGATGGAAACAATTGCAAAGTACCGCCACGCTCGTTCTTCTGCACAAAAAGTTCGCTTAGTTGCAGATCTTGTTCGCGGTAAAAAAGTGTCTCAGGCACTTGATATTTTAACGTACACCAATAAAAAAGCGGCTGTACTTGTTAAAAAAGTATTAGAGTCTGCTATTGCTAATGCAGAGCATAACGATGGTGCTGATATTGATGATCTAAAAGTTGCGAAAATTTTCGTAGACGAAGGCCCAACCATGAAGCGTATTATGCCTCGTGCAAAAGGTCGTGCAGATCGAATTTTGAAGCGTACGAGTCACATCACCGTGATCGTCTCAGATCGCTAGGCTGGAGAATAGCAATGGGTCAAAAAGTAAATCCAAATGGTATCCGACTAGGCATCGTCAAGCCTTGGACATCTACATGGTATTCGGGTACAAAGACATTCGCTGATAATTTAGAAAGTGATTTTAGAGTGCGTGAATTCTTAAATAAAGAGTTAGCACAAGCATCAATCTCTAAAATTGTTATCGACCGTTCAGCAGAAACTAACGTTCGCATTACTATTCACACTGCTCGTCCAGGTATTGTGATTGGTAAAAAAGGTGAGGACGTCGAAAAATTACGTAATGCCGTAGCTTCTATTGTCAATAAATACAAAGACAAAAAAGAGAAACGTGATGTTGCAGTACAAATTAATATTGCTGAAGTTCGTAAACCAGAACTAGACGCAAAATTAGTTGCTGACAGTATTACCTCTCAGTTAGAACGCCGTGTTATGTTCCGTCGTGCAATGAAACGTGCGGTACAAAATGCAATGAAGGCGGGTGCTAAAGGTATCAAAGTTGAAGTAAGTGGTCGTTTAGGCGGCGCTGAAATTGCTCGTAGTGAGTGGTATCGTGAAGGTCGCGTACCATTACATACATTAAGAGCGGACATCGACTATGGTTTATCAGAAGCATTGACAACCTATGGTATTATTGGTGTTAAAGTGTGGATCTTCAAAGGTGAGATCCTTGGTGGTATGGCTGCCGTTGAACAAGCAGAAAAACAACCTGCTGCTCAACCGAAAAAGCAGCGCAAAGGCCGAAAACAATAAGGAGCGTCGCTGATGTTACAACCAAAGCGTACAAAATTCCGTAAAGTGCACAAGGGCCGCAATCGTGGTCTTGCTGTGAGTACTGATGTAAGTTTCGGTACATTCGGTCTTAAGGCTGTGGGTCGTGGTCGTTTGACTGCGCGCCAGATCGAAGCAGCACGTCGTGCAATGACTCGTGCAGTTAAGCGTCAAGGTAAAATCTGGATTCGAGTTTTCCCTGATAAACCGATTACTGAAAAACCACTTGAAGTGCGTATGGGTAAAGGTAAGGGTAACGTTGAATACTGGGTTGCTCAGATTCAACCAGGTAAAGTCCTTTATGAAATGGACGGTGTACCGGAAGAAGTTGCTCGTGAAGCATTTGCGTTGGCAGCTGCAAAACTGCCAATTAAAACCACCTTTGTGATTAAGACGGTGATGTAAATGAAAGCAAAAGAGCTACGCGAAAAAAGCGTTGAAGAGTTAAATACTGAACTTCTTAATTTATTACGTGAGCAATTTAACTTACGTATGCAATTAGCTGGGGGTCAGTTGAAACAAACTCATATGTTAAAACAAGTGCGTCGTAATATTGCACGAGTTAAAACGTTATTAACTGAGAAGGCGGGTGCGTAATATGACTACTGAAGTAAAAATTCGTACTCAGCAAGGTCGTGTTATTAGCGACAAAATGGATAAATCTATTACTGTAGCTATTGAACGTAAAGTGAAGCATCCGTTATATGGTAAGTTCATTAAACGTACGACTAAATTGCATGTACATGATGAAAACAACGAGTGTGGTATTGGTGATACTGTAGAAATTAAAGAGTGTCGTCCATTATCAAAAACCAAATCTTGGACTCTTGTTCGAATCGTTGAAAAAGCAGTTAGCTAATCAAATTTGATTAAAAACTGTACATAATATAATAAACGGCTCACCGGCCGTTTATTTTATGCTATCCATTTTATTTGAGTGGTGTTATACTATGCGCCCTCACGTAAGTGGGTTTTTGGTTGTCTATTCTTATCCATGGTAGTTGAGGTGGATGAAGGTAGATTAGACAATAATTAATTTATACGGAGCATTAAAATGATCCAAGAACAGACTAGGCTCGATGTTGCTGACAACTCTGGCGCACGTAGCGTAATGTGTATCAAGGTTCTCGGTGGATCGCATCGTCGTTATGCAGCGGTTGGTGATATCATCAAAGTTACCATTAAAGAAGCTATTCCACGTGGTAAAGTTAAAAAAGGTGATGTACTTAAAGCTGTAGTGGTGCGCACTAGAAAAGGTGTTCGTCGTCCTGATGGATCTGTCATTCGTTTCGATCGCAATGCTTGTGTTATTTTAAATAATAACAGTGAGCAACCGATTGGTACGCGTATTTTTGGACCGGTCACTCGTGAACTTCGTTCTGAGAAGTTTATGAAGATCATTTCATTAGCACCAGAAGTACTGTAAGGAGCGGGTAATGGCAGCTAAAATCCGTCGAGAAGATGAAGTTATCGTGTTAGCCGGTAAAGATAAAGGTAAACGCGGTAAAGTAAAAAGTGTTTTGTCTACTGGTAAAGTGATTGTTGAAGGTATTAACTTGGTGAAAAAACACCAAAAACCAGTACCTGCATTAAATCAAGAAGGTGGAATTGTTGAGAAAGAAGCGCCAATTAACGTTTCTAACGTAGCAATTTTTAACCAAGATACAGGCAAAGCAGATCGCGTAGGCTTTCGTTTTGAAGATGGAAAAAAAGTCCGTTTTTACAAGTCTACTAATAAATTAATCAATTAAGTAATTTGGAGTGTACGATGGCGAAACTGCATGATTACTACAAAGCACAGGTAGTAAATAAACTGCAAGAACAGTTTGGCTACAAATCTGTCATGCAAGTCCCTCGGATCGAAAAGATCACCTTGAATATGGGTGTGGGTGAAGCAATTACTGATAAGAAATTATTAGATAATGCGGTTGCTGATTTAGCAGCAATCAGTGGTCAAAAACCACTTGTCACTAAAGCACGCAAATCAGTTGCTGGTTTTAAAATCCGTCAAGGGTATCCTATTGGTTGTAAAGTCACTTTACGTGGCGAACGTATGTGGGAATTTTTTGAACGTCTAGTTTATATTGCTCTTCCTCGTACTCGAGATTTTCGTGGTTTAAGCGCAAAATCATTCGATGGTCGTGGTAACTATAGCATGGGTGTTCGTGAACAAATCGTTTTCCCTGAAATCGATTATGATAAAGTTGATCGTGTTCGTGGTTTAGATATCACTATCACAACAACAGCACAATCAGATGAAGAAGGCCGAGCTTTATTATCTGCCTTTAACTTCCCATTTCGTAAGTAAGGTAGGGCATAATGGCTAAACAATCAATGATTGAACGCGATAAGAAACGCGTAAAGCTAGCAGAAAAATATTTTGCAAAGCGTCAAGAATTAAAAGCGATTATCTCTGATCTTAATGCATCAGATGAAGATCGTTGGAATGCAGTGCTTAAATTGCAAACGCTTCCTCGTGATTCTAGTCCATCACGTCAACGTCGTCGTTGTCGTCAAACCGGTCGTCCTCATGGCGTCCTTCGTAAATTTGGTTTAAGCCGTATTAAGGTTCGTGAGTCAGCCATGCGTGGTGAGATTCCTGGTCTTAAAAAGGCAAGTTGGTAATCAGGGGAGTGTTATAGATGAGCATGCAAGATCCTATAGCAGATATGTTGACCCGTATTCGTAACGGTCAAGCTGCGAATAAAGTTGCAGTCACCATGCCTTCCTCTAAGCTAAAAGTGGCAATTGCCAATGTGCTAAAAGAAGAAGGTTATATCGGCGACTATAAAGTAGTTGGTGACACTAAACCAGAATTGGAAATCACTTTAAAATATTTCCAAGGTAAGGCTGTAGTAGAAAGTATTAAACGTGTTAGCCGTCCAGGTTTACGTATTTATAAACGTAAAGATGAATTACCAAAAGTAATGGCTGGATTAGGTATTGCAGTTATTTCTACTTCTAAAGGTGTTATGACTGATCGTGCAGCACGCCAAGCAGGTCTTGGTGGTGAAATTATCTGCTACGTAGCGTAAGGGAGAAAAAAATGTCTCGTGTTGCAAAAGCACCTGTCGTTGTTCCTGCTGGCGTAGAGGTAAAACTCAATGGTCAGGTAATTACGATTAAAGGTAAAAATGGCGAGTTATCTCGCACTATAAATAAAGCTGTTGTAATTAATCAAGAAGAAGGTCAAATTAAATTTGCACCTCGTGACGGTTTTGCTGATGCTTGGGCGCAAGCAGGTACAGCTCGTGCATTGATTAATGCAATGGTAATTGGTGTTACTGAAGGTTTTACTAAAAAACTTCAGCTAGTTGGTGTCGGTTATCGTGCACAAGTTAAAGGTAATACAATTGGTTTATCTCTTGGATATTCACATCCAATTGATCATCAATTACCTGCAGGTGTAACAGCTGAATGTCCTTCACAAACTGAAATCATCCTGAAAAGTGCTGATAAACAGTTAATCGGACAAGTAGCTGCTGATCTCCGTGCTTATCGTCGTCCTGAACCTTATAAAGGTAAAGGTGTTCGTTACGCAGATGAAGTTGTGCGTACTAAAGAAGCTAAGAAAAAGTAAGGTAACACTATGGATAAGAAATCAGCTCGTATCCGTCGTGCAACTAAAGCGCGTCGCAAGATGCATGAACTACTTGCAACTCGCTTAGTAGTTCACCGTACTCCGCGTCATATTTATGCGCAGATTATCGCACCAAACGGATCAGAAGTACTGGCAGCGGCTTCAACATTAGAAAAAGCTATCAGTGAAAGTTTAAAATACACTGGAAACAAAGATGCAGCAGCAGCAGTTGGTAAAGCAATTGCAGAGCGCGCATTAGCGAAAGATATCAAAGAAGTTTCTTTTGATCGTTCAGGTTTCCAATATCATGGTCGAGTTCAGGCGCTAGCAGATGCTGCTCGCGAAGCTGGCCTACAGTTCTAAGGTAGGAGTTAAAGATGTCAAACATCGAAAAACAAGCTGGTGAACTGCAGGAAAAACTAATCGCAGTTAACCGAGTTTCTAAAACCGTAAAAGGTGGTCGTATTTTTAGTTTTTCTGCACTAACAGTGGTTGGTGACGGTAATGGCCGCGTTGGTTTTGGATATGGTAAAGCACGTGAAGTGCCAGCAGCAATCCAAAAAGCAATGGAAAAAGCACGTCGTAATATGATTAACGTTGCATTAAACAACGATACTTTACAGCATCCAGTTAAAGGTGCTCATACAGGTTCTCGTGTCTATATGCAACCAGCATCAGAAGGTACTGGTATTATCGCCGGTGGTGCAATGCGTGCTGTATTAGAAGTTGCTGGTGTTCGTAACGTTCTAGCTAAAGCATATGGTTCTACAAACCCAATTAATGTGGTTCGTGCAACGATTGATGGCTTAGAAAATATGAAATCTCCAGAAATGGTTGCTGCTAAGCGTGGTAAAACCATCGAAGAAATTTTGGGGTAATTAGCCATGGCAAAGACAATTAAAATTACACAAACTCGTAGTTCTATTGGTCGTCTACCGAAGCATAAAGCAACGTTAGTTGGTCTAGGATTACGTCGTATTGGTCATACTGTTGAGCGTGAAGATACACCTGCAATTCGCGGTATGGTAAACCAAGTTTATTACATGGTTAAAGTTGAGGAGTAATAGTAATGCGTTTAAATACTTTATCTCCTGCTGAAGGTTCAAAGCACGCACCTAAACGTGTAGGCCGTGGAATCGGTTCTGGACTAGGTAAAACTGGTACTCGTGGTATCAAAGGTCAAAAATCTCGTTCAGGTGGCGGCGTTCGTCGTGGCTTTGAAGGTGGTCAAATGCCTTTATATCGTCGTTTACCAAAATTTGGTTTTACCTCACGTAAAGCTATGGTAACAGCGCAAGTTCGTCTTTCAGATTTAATGAAAGTTGAAGGCGATATTGTTGACCTAAATAGCTTAAAAGTTGCTAATGTGATTAATTCACAAATTGAATATGCGAAAATCATGTTATCTGGAGAAGTGACTAAACCAGTAACCGTTCGTGGTATTCGAGTAACTAAAGGTGCTAAAGCTGCAATTGAAGCTGCTGGCGGAAAAATTGAGGAATAATTAGAAAGATGGCAAAGCAACCAGGATTAGATTTTCAAAGCACTCGAGGCGGTAGTGGTGAGCTTAAAAGACGATTATTATTTGTGCTTTTAGCGCTTATTGTTTTCCGTCTTGGTTCTTATGTTCCGGTTCCTGGTATTGATACTAAAGCGTTAGCGAAATTACTACAAGAATCATCTAATGGTATTGTTGGTATGTTCAATATGTTTTCTGGTGGTGCTTTAAGCCGTGCTTCAATTTTTGCTTTAGGGATAATGCCTTATATATCTTCATCTATTATTGTGCAGTTATTAACGGCAATTAATCCTAAATTAGCAGAATTGAAGAAAGAAGGTGAATCTGGTCGTAAAAAAATCAGTCAGTATACTCGTTATGGCACATTAGCTTTAGCGTTGGTACAAGCTGTTGGTATTGCGACAGGTTTACCAAATATTCCTGGTTATAGTCAAGTTGTGATTAATCCAGGTTTTTCTTTCTATTTTATTGCATCGATTAGCTTAGTTACTGGCACTATGTTTCTTATGTGGTTGGGTGAACAGATCACAGAACGCGGTGTAGGTAATGGTATTTCTATCATTATCTTTGCTGGTATTGTGGCAAGTCTTCCTCATGCTATATATGAAACAATTGAACAAGCTCGTTCTGGTTCATTGCATCCGATTTTATTATTAGTAGTCGCAGCATTAGTGGTTGGTGTGACTTACTTTGTCGTTTTTGTTGAACGTGGTCAACGACGTATTGTTGTTAATTACGCACAAAGACAACAAGGTCGTCGTGTGTATGCCGCACAAAGTACACATTTACCATTAAAAATTAATATGGCGGGTGTTATTCCTGCTATATTTGCTTCAACAATCGTTATGTTACCATCAATGATGGCTTCTTGGTTCCAAGGAAATGGTGAAGGTTGGAGATATATCTTTGTTCTTATCGGACAATATTTCTCTCATGATCAACCGTTATACATAATCTTTTTTGCAGCCGCGATTATTTTCTTCTGTTTCTTCTATACGGCATTGGTTTTCAATCCTAGAGAGACAGCGGATCAATTAAAAAAATCTGGCGCATTTATTCCAGGTATCCGTCCAGGTGAACAAACATCGAAGTATATAGACAAAGTAATGACACGTTTAACGCTAATTGGCGCTATTTACATTACTCTTGTATGTTTGGTACCAATGTTTATGACAAGTGCAATGAAAGTTCCAGTCCAATTTGGTGGGACATCATTATTAATTGTAGTTGTTGTAATCATGGATTTTATGGCACAAGTACAGACTTTAATGATGCCAAATCGTTATGAGTCAGTGTTAAAGAAAGCGAATCTTAAAGGCTACGGTCGATAAGTTAGCCAGAAGTTACGGAGAAAAACATGAAAGTTCGTGCTTCAGTCAAGAAATTATGCAGAAATTGTAAAATCATCAAACGCAATGGCATCGTTCGTGTTATTTGCATTGAAGGTAAACACAAACAACGTCAAGGTTAATATTATTTAACTGCGAAATTGAACTTTTGCATATTTTACTTGCCAAAGTATAGTAAAGCTGGCTAGAATAGCCAGCCTAAATTTTTTTTGTAGATCCACCGTTTGAGTATCCTGAAAACGGGCTTTTCAGTATGGTGGATTTGCTGAACATTAACAATAAAGGAGTGCATAGTGGCCCGTATAGCAGGCATTAACATTCCTGATCAACAACATACTGTGATTGCTTTACAAGCAATCTATGGTATCGGTAATACTCGTGCTAAGACAATTTGTGCTGAAGCCGGTATTCCTGAACATGTTAAGATCAGAGAACTATCTGAAGATCAGATTGAGAAGTTACGTGAACAAGTCGCTAAATTCACTGTAGAAGGTGATTTACGTCGTGAAGTAACTATGAGTATCAAGCGTTTATTAGACCTTGGTTGTTATCGTGGTGTGCGTCACCGTCGTGGACTTCCTGTCCGTGGTCAACGCACTAAGACTAACGCTCGTACCCGTAAGGGACCGCGTAAGCCAATCAAGAAATAATTGAGGTGATAATAAATGGCAAAGACACCTGTTCGTACACGTAAACGTGTTAAAAAGCAAGTTTCTGATGGTATAGCTCATATTCATGCATCATTTAACAATACAATCGTAACAATTACCGATCGTCAAGGTAATGCGTTGGGTTGGGCAACCGCTGGTGGTTCTGGTTTCCGCGGCTCTCGTAAGTCAACTCCGTTTGCAGCTCAAGTAGCAGCAGAACGTTGTGCTGAAGCCGTAAAAGATTACGGAATTAAGAATCTGGAAGTTATGGTTAAAGGACCTGGTCCTGGTCGTGAGTCAACAATTCGTGCATTAAATGCAGCGGGTTATCGCATCACTAATATTACTGATGTTACTCCGATTCCTCATAACGGTTGTCGTCCACCAAAGAAACGTCGTGTTTAATTTTTTATTAAACATTGAATGTTTATAGGATTATTGGAGAAAAAAAATGGCAAGATATTTGGGACCAAAGCTCAAATTAAGTCGTCGTGAAGGTACAGATTTATTCCTTAAATCTGGTGTCCGAGCGGTTGATAGTAAATGTAAATTAGATCAAGCTCCTGGACAACATGGTGCGCGCAAACCGCGTTTATCAGATTATGGTGTTCAGTTACGCGAAAAACAAAAAGTTAGACGTATTTATGGAATTCTAGAACGTCAATTCCGTAATTACTACAAAAATGCAGCACGTATTAAAGGTAATACTGGTGAAAACCTACTTGCTCTTTTAGAACGTCGCTTAGATAACGTTGTTTATCGTATGGGATTTGGTGCAACTCGCGCTGAAGCTCGTCAATTAGTTAGTCATAAAGCTGTTCTTGTTAATGGTCACGTAGTGAACATCGCATCTTATCAAGTTTCACCTGAAGATGTGATTAGTGTTCGTGAGAAATCTAAAAAACAAGCACGTATTAAAGCCGCTTTAGAGTTAGCTGAACAACGTGAAAAACCAACATGGTTAGAAGTTGATGCTAGCAAAATGGAAGGTGTATTTAAACGCTTACCAGAACGTTCAGATTTATCTGCTGACATCAACGAACATTTGATCGTCGAACTTTACTCTAAGTAAAGTTTAGCACTTAAGAGAGGACATAATGCAGGGTTCTGTAACAGAGTTTTTAAAACCTCACCTAGTTGACGTTGTTCAATACAGCCCAACTCATGCAAAAGTGACTTTAGAGCCACTAGAGCGTGGTTTTGGACATACTTTAGGTAATGCACTACGCCGCATTTTATTATCATCTATGCCGGGACATGCAGTAACCGAAGTTGAAATTGACGGTGTTCTGCATGAGTACAGTACTAAAGAAGGCGTCCAAGAAGATGTGCTTGATATTCTGCTTAATTTGAAAAAATTAGCAGTACGCGTACATACTAAAGATGATGTTATGCTGACATTAACTAAATCAGGCGTAGGTGCAGTAACCGCATCAGATATCACTCATGATGGTGATGTTGAAATTGTTAATCCTGATTTAGTGATCTGTCATCTTACTGATGCCAATGCTTCAATTAGTATGCGTATTCGTGTACAACGAGGACGTGGTTATGTCCCTGCTTCTGCTCGCGTTAAGTCAGAAGATGAAGAGCGACCAATTGGTCGTCTATTAGTTGATGCATGTTATAGTCCAGTTGAGCGTATTGCCTATTCGGTCGATGCTGCTCGTGTGGAACAACGCACTGACTTAGATAAACTGGTGATTGATATGGAAACCAATGGTACTATCGATCCAGAAGAGTCTATTCGTCGCGCATCAACTATTTTGGCTGAACAACTTGAAGCTTTTGTTGATTTACGTGATGTACGTCAACCAGAAGTCAAAGAAGATAAACCGGAATTTGATCCAATTCTTTTACGTCCAGTAGATGATTTGGAATTAACTGTTCGGTCTGCTAATTGCTTAAAAGCAGAAGCAGTTCATTATATTGGTGATTTAGTGCAACGTACTGAAGTCGAGTTACTTAAAACCCCTAATCTTGGTAAAAAATCTCTTACTGAAATTAAGGATGTGCTCGCCTCTCGTGGTTTATCTTTAGGCATGCGTCTTGAGAACTGGCCACCAGCAAGTATTGTTGAAGACTAAAATAAAATTTATATAAGAAGGATAAAGTTATGCGCCATCGTAAAAGTGGTCGTCAACTGAACCGAAATAGCAGCCATCGTCAAGCAATGTTTCGTAATATGACAAGTTCATTAGTTGAACATGAAATCATCAAAACAACATTGCCTAAAGCTAAAGAGTTGCGTCGTGTTGTTGAGCCGTTAATTACGTTAGCTAAAAGCGATAGTGTAGCTAATCGCCGTCTGGCTTTCGCTCGTATCCGTGATAAAGATACAGTAAAAAAATTATTTTCTGATTTAGGTCCACGTTTTGCTACCCGTCCAGGTGGTTATGTTCGCATTCTAAAATGTGGTTTCCGTGATGGAGATAATGCTCCAATGGCTTATATCGAATTAGTTGATCGCCCTGCAGTTGAAGCAGAAGCAGCAGCTGAATAAATAATTAAAGCTTAAATTGAAACCGGCTAAATAGCCGGTTTTTTTATTATCTTGATATTATCAACCTAAGTATTTTTATATTTAACTACCATATATAAATCATCGTTCATAGAATTTTTAAAACTTAAGATAAGTTATTGTCGATATTTACTCAGTTAAATTATAGTTTTAAAATTAACAGATTAATCCTAAGTAATGTAGTAGTATCAAGATGATAGATGTTAAACGAAATGGTGAATGGATTTTAGTACTAGTAACCATTTTAGCCGCTGTTGGTTGGGTTTCTTCAAAAGAAACCATTTTAGAAATGCCTCCTTTAGCTTTTATGGGATTAAGATTTCTCTCTTCCGCTTTTATTTTATTTACGGTCTGTTTAAGTACTCAACAACGAATCAATATGACAGATGTACCTAAAGCAATAATAACCGGCTGTTTGCAATCAACTAATGTCATTTTATGGATATTAGCAATAAGCATTGGTGGGCAATTAGGTGAAGGTTCATTTATTATGAGTTTATCGGTATTAATGGCACCAATTGTTGGCTGGATCTTTTTTAAAGAAAAGCCATTGGTAATATTTTGGCTCTCATTACCGATTGCTGTTGTTGGTCTTGCCTTTTTATCTTTATCAAATGGCTGGCACTTAAGCGTCAATCAGCTCTGGTTTTTAATTTCTGCACTAGCTCAAGCAATATTTTTTGTTTTTAATAGTCGATTAGTTCAAAAAATAGCAATTTTGCCGTTAATTTGCATACAAATGTTTTGTACCGGCACAGCAAGCCTAATTATTTCTGTATTTACTGAAAGTTGGCCGTCAAGCATCAGCTTCATCACTTTAATATGGCTTATCGTTAGTATTTTTATTGCTACAATTTTAAGATTTGCTTTACAATTTGTTGGACAGAAATATGTCCCTGTAAGCAATGCAGCAATAATCATGATTTTAGAGCCGGTATTTACAACTTTGGCTGGCGTAATTGTTTATTTGGAACCTATGCCATGGACAAAATGGATCGGTTGCTTCTTGATTTTGATTTCTCTGCTTTCTTATCGAGGGTATAATTTTATTCATAAAAAGTAGAATTTAGAATTCCTCGAATCATTAAACATTTAGTTAATAATGTGGTGGCGGAGTTTCTTCTGATAAATTAGCAATATTTGAGGTTTGGGTAGCCTGTAATTTTTGTGACAATAACATTAATTGTTCTTTAAGTTTGCTGATATCTGCTTGTAGCTTAACCACCATTTGATTTAATTCTTCAATGGTCATCTCTTGAAATGCAACTTTTGTTTCTAATAATTCCAGTTGTTGGTTCATAGTCTGTTTCTTAATGGCTAGTTAATTCTATATTGTAAGTAAAAGTTATTATAAAATCCATCCTCGTTCGGCAAAAGAGACATACTCTCCTTTACCAATGACCAGATGATCGACAATGCGGACATCAATGAGCTCACAGACTTGCTCGATTTTTTTGGTTAATATCCGATCAGCTTGACTTGGTTCAGCTAAGCCAGAGGGATGATTATGAGCCAAAATTAACGCTGCTGCATTGTATTGTAATGCACGTCTTGCTACTTCTCTTGGATGAACTTCTACGCAGTTATACGTTCCGATAAACATCTCTTCGGAATTAATGACGTGATTTTGATTATCTAGAAATATCACCATAAAAATTTCCCGATCTTTATCCATTAAACGATTGGCGAGATAGTGATGCGTTAAACTTGGTGATGTAAGATAATTTTCATTGGTCATTTTAACTTTTAAATATCGGTGAGAAAGTTCGACCACTGCCTTTAATTGAGTATATTTTGCGGTACCAAGTCCTGGTTTTTGGCAAAACTCGTCATAGCTTGCATTTATTATGTGGTAAAAGGAACCGAATTCATTTAATAGTTTTTGAGATAATTTTAATACCGGTAAATTACGCGTACCAGTACGCAAAAAAAGTGCAAGTAACTCAGCGTCTGATAGCGCTTCAACCCCAAATTGTAATAATTTTTCTCGTGGCATTAAGGGCATACTTTGTATTGACATAAATAGAAATTCTCATTAAATAAAAATGAGATTATTGCTTAAACTTCATCCATTAATAACTTGAGAGATGAAAAATTGTGAAATGGATCGTAAAGATAAAAGATTTTTTACTAAAAAATAAAAAAGCGCTAATCAGCGCTTTTCAAATTGTGTTATGTAAAAGATTAATGGCATCCGCAACTACCGTGACCACCGCCACAACAACCACTTTCTTCCTCATCTTCATGATCGTGTCCATGACCGCCACAACCACAGCCACCATGTCCATGATCGTGTCCATGGCCATGTGCACCATGAATATGACCATGAGATATTTCCTCAGGTGTTGCTTCACGAATTGCAAGCACTTCAACATTAAAGTTTAAATCTTGGCCTGCTAGCATGTGATTACCATCAATAGTAACGGTATCGCCATCAATAGCTGTGATTTCAACCGGTAATGAACCTTGATCGGTATCAGCAAAAAAACGCATACCCACTTCAAGTTCATCCACGCCGACAAAAACGTCACGGGGTACGTTTTGTACAAGGGCATCATTAAAGTCACCATAAGGATTAACTAACTCAACGTCAAATTTATCACCAACTTGATGACCTTCTAAAGCATTTTCTAGGTCTTGTAACAAGTTTCCTGCACCTTGTAAATATTCAAGTGGTGCAACTGCGGTGGCTTCATCAACTAATACGCCATCTTTAGTACGAACTTTATACGCTAAACTTACCACTGTATTTTTTGCTATTTTCATGTTTTCTCCAACAAACTGTTACTGAGCAAATAATGTTAAATTTTAACGGAAAAAAGTCCATCTGTATGCTATTTTCTTCGTAATTTAGAAAGTTTTAATATTGTTTTATTATTTGCTGCAATTTTTGTTTAGAGATAGTTTTTAAATTATAAATAATGGTTGGATAGCTAATTGAAATCAATTAAGCTGATAAGGTGATATATTATACAAAGTTTCGGTATAACTTAAATAACACGTTTACTCTATACAAAATGTCAGGAAAGGAGCTTTTATGTTGAAAATTAATGATTATTTTGATGGCAAAGTTAAGTCAATAGGTTTTGAAAATGGCTCTACCGGTAAAGTTTCTATTGGTGTGATGTTGCCTGGTGAATATGTTTTTAGCACCAATAATCCAGAAGAAATGACGGTCATTACTGGTTCACTTAAAGTCTTATTACCTACGGCTAATGATTGGCAAATTTTCGAAGCAGGGCAAGTTTTTCATGTGGCCAAAGAGAGCCAATTTGATGTGCAGGTTGTCGAACCGACGGCTTATTTATGTCGATATTTAGCAAAATAGCAATGATATTTAAAATTAAACCAAAATATATCATCGTTGAGATACCTGCATTGATGTAATAAAAAGGGCCAATTTTACAATTAGCCCTTTATAAAAAATGTTCTACTCAATTATTTAAGTTCTAATTCATTCATTGCTGCGATGCTAAATCCACCATCAACATGAATAACTTCACCAGTAATACCTGAAGATAAGTTTGAACATAAAAATGCGGTTGAATTACCCACATCTTCGATGGTTACTGTACGGCGAATAGGAGTGACTGATTCACAGTGTGATAACATCTTTTTGAAATCTTTGATACCTGATGCCGCTAAGGTACGAATAGGACCAGCAGAAATTGCATTTACACGAATACCTTCAGGCCCCATAGCATTTGCCATGTAACGTACATTTGCTTCTAGAGATGCTTTAGCAAGACCCATGACATTATAGTTAGGAATTGCACGCTCAGCACCTAGGTAAGAAAGGGTAACTAATGCTGAATCAGGATTAAGCATTGAACGACAAGCTTTAGCCATCGCAACAAAGCTATAAGAGCTGATATCGTGGGCAATTGCAAAACCTTCACGCGTTACTGCATTAACATAGTCACCATCTAGTTGATCTCCTGGCGCAAAAGCAATAGCGTGTACAAAACCATCAAATTTATCCCATGTTTTTGCTAACTCAGTAAATAACGATGTGATACTGTCATCATGTGCCACATCGCAAGGTAAAACGATTTTAGAATTAAAATCAGCAGCAAACTCTTCAACGCGGCCTTTTAATTTTTCGCTTTGATAAGTAAAAGCTAATTCAGCCCCTTCTCGGTGCATCGCTTTAGCAATACCGTAAGCAATAGAACGATTACTTGCCACGCCGGTAACCAGTATGCGTTTACCCGTTAAAAATCCCATAAATTATTCCTCTAATATTTTTTACTATATAGTCTAGAATGTTGATGATTATATGTTGATATAGTTAACTTCGCTACTATAAATTCATTTTTACCTATTTAATTGCCATTTTATTTTTAAAAAAGAGGTTGTTTATTGGGTTAATAGTTGACTATAATACTCAACTATTAAATAGCTTAGTTTGGTAAATAGTGATGAAAGATTTAGTTTGCTATAAAACGCTACCAGTTTGGGATGTAACAACTCTACCGAAAATGTTTTGTGAAAAGCATAATACCCAAGTAGGTACATGGGCAAAATTAAACATTATTAAAGGTCGTGTGAATTTTGATATGTTAACCGAGCAAGGCGAGATCATTTCTCAACATGTTTTTGATGTTGAGCATCAACCGCCTTTTATTGAGCCTCAACAATGGCATCGTATAGCTAATGTATCCGATGATTTACAGTGCCAACTGGCTTTTTATTGCCAACCAGAGGATTATACACATAAAAAATATCAAATGACGCAAACCCATTCTGACGTGTCAGAAATCTGTCAAATGATTCAAGCCGGAAAAGCATTAGATTTAGGTTGTGGTTCAGGGCGTAATTCACTCTATTTACAGCTACTTGGTTTTGATGTTGATGCCGTTGATAAGTCAGAGATGAGCATTAATAATTTACAGCAAATTATTGACAACGATCATTTAGCGCATATCAATGCATCTATTTATGATATAAACCAAGCTAATTTAACAGGTAATTACGATTTAATTATTTCAACCGTTGTGATGATGTTTTTACAACCTGATAGAATTCCCGATATTATTCACAATATGCAAACGATAACTAAATCAGGCGGTTATAATTTAATTGTTTGTGCTATGTCAACGGATGATTTTCCTTGTACAGTTGGCTTTTCGTTTACGTTTAAAGAGAATGAACTACGTAATTATTATCAGGATTGGCAGATTATAAAATATAATGAGGATGTTGGCGAATTGCATAAAACGGATATCCATGGCAACCGAATAAAACTCCGTTTTGCGACACTATTCGCCAAGAAACCATAATATTACAGGATGCTTCCTGTAATATATTTTTTTACTATTGGTTATTACCCAGTATTTTACCAACTTCAAACCACGCTTTTCGAGAGTTTAATAAATCTTGGGCTGACATTGGTTTTTTACCTGCTGGTTGTAATACTGTCATATTTAACGCCCCATCGCTAGTGGCAATACAGATGCCTTTTTTATCAGCCTGCAAAATGGTACCGATGGGTTGATTATGTTCAACAGTAATAACTTGAGCTTGCCAAACTTTTACGGGTTCACCATTTACTTCAAAGTAACTAACTGGCCACGGGTTAAATGCCCGCACACATCGTTCCAATTGTTTCGCTGATAAATTCCAATCTAATTTAGCCTCTTGTTTAGATAATTTTTCGGCATAAGTGGCTTGTGATTGTTGTTGCTTTTCAGGTTTAACTTTTCCTTGGTTAATTAGTGTTAGCGTATCAAGTAATGCTTGAGGACCTAATTTAGCCAATTTTTCATATAATGTTGCACTAGTATCATTCGCTTCAATTGGGCAAGCTAATTTATACAGCATATCCCCAGTATCAAGGCCAGCATCCATTTGCATAATGGTGATGCCGGTTTCGCTATCACCAGCCCAACAGGCGCGCTGAATTGGTGCTGCACCTCGCCATCGAGGTAATAAAGAACCGTGAACATTTAAGCATCCTAGTTTTGGCATATCAAGCACAGCTTGAGGTAAAATCAATCCATAAGCAACCACAATCATAATATCAGCATTTAGATCGGCAATAATTTTTTGAATCTCTTCAGTTTTGAGCGTCGCCGGTTGATAAACAGGTATATTGTGTTCGACCGCTAATTGTTTTACTGGGCTAGCTGTTAACTTATTTCCTCGACCTGCCGGTCTATCGGGTTGACTAAAGACAGCAATGACATTATGGCTGGAATCAATCAAAGCTTTTAAATGAGTAGCTGCAAAATCAGGTGTGCCGGCAAAAATAATATTTAAGGGATTTGTTGTTGATGTCATGAGTGATAATATCCATAATCAAAATATAATAGATAGTATACTTCAAATTGTTCTAAGAATCTTTAATCACAAAAGTATACCTTTAATAGATATCACTTTTGTGTTATATAAAAAAATATTACGTAGGTTACAGCGGTAAGTTACGTTGAATCATCGCATTTTTGTAAATTTCATAAGAGTTGGTAAAAAGTTTTTTGATAAAATAATAGTAAAAAAATCCACCAATAATTCCGCCACAAAATATGCCCATAACAACCGCAGCTATGATAATTTTAGATTTATTATCAAGAGTATTTTTCATACCATTATATAATTTGATTAATCTTTCATCTGATGTTTTAACATTATTTATTGATTTTTTAACCATTAATGTATGCAACACTGTTAATATATAAATAAATAAACTAAAACTGCCAATTAGGCATGTCATTATGCCTATAAACATGAAAAATTGTTGAGCATTACTCATTTTCTAACTCCTGAATCTGAATTACTTAATTTAATCAGTTAATTGTAAAATCTATATTTATTTTAATCAAAATGGAAAAAAGATTGGAACTAATGCTATATCAACAGCCATTACCAGAAAAGTTAATGGAACGCCAATCTTAACAAAATCACTAAAGCTATATCCTCCAGGCGCGACTACCATTGTTTTAACCGGTGATGAAACAGGAGTAATAAATGAAGCCGATGTTGCAATAGCAACAGTCATTGCAAATGGATAGGGTGAATAACCAAATTTTATCGCTAAATCAATCGCAATAGGGGCAATCAAAATTGCTGTTGCAGTATTGGAAATAAACAATCCTACCGTTGAGCATAACAAAAAGATAAAAGTTAACACGATATAAGGACCAAAGGAGCGTAAATGGATCTCAAGCCATTGTGATATGAGTGAAATCCCTCCCGTTTTATTTAACGCGACCGCGAAAGGCATCATACCAATAATGAGAATTAACGTTGGCCAATGAATCGATTTATAAGCATTAGCCATATCGATACAGCGGGTAGCGCCCATTAATAAACAAGCAATAAGTGCCGCAACGACATTTGGGACAAGCCCAGTTACCATTAAAATAATCATTACCGCCAGATTAAATAGTGCCACGAAAGCTTGTGAGCTTGCTGGTGCAACATCATCAATGTCTGATGGATAATCTAATACTACAAAGTCACTAGTACGGGTTTGTAGTTTTTGTATTGATCCCCAATCGCCACACACCAAAAGTGTATCACTCATTTCTAACCGTTCTTGGAATAAGTTATTGGTCTCAACGGGGGCATGATTTCGCCAAATTCCAATAACTGTCAGAAAATATTTTTCCCTAAAATCAATTTCATTGAGTGTTTTTCCACATAATGATGATTCTGGTAGTAGTGCGACTTCAGCCATGCCAACTTCTTTGACTTGCTCTGAAAAATATTCACCACGTAGTACTTTTGGTTCAAGATTGTTGGTGGTTAGGAAGGTACGGTAGTCAGCTTCGGAATGCGACATATCCAACAAAAGAATGTCGTTTTCCCGAAATTCGGTACTACCATTAACCGGGATAAGTACTTTTTGAAATTTTCGCCAACGTTCAATACCAATGACATTTACCCCATGTTCACTGCGTAAATGTAATCCATCAATGGTTCGCCCAACAAAAGGTGAGCCGGCAAGAATTTGGGCTCGATGCGCTCGGCCAATTAATTTATAATCTCTAATTAAATCGGTAATTTTACGTCGTTGCGGTTGACTATTGTTGGCGGTAACTTGGTCAGCGGTTAGTAACCAATTACGGGTTAATAAGCAATAACCCACCCCTACAATTAATACTCCTAAGCCAATTGGGGTAATTGAAAAGAAACCAAATTCAGTCAAGGACGCTCGGCTAAGTTCACTATTTACTACTAGGTTTGGTGCTGTGGCGACAAGGGTCATCATGCCACTAATCAAGGCGGCAATACACAGTGGCATCATGAGTTTTTTAACATGAATACCTGTATGGTTAGCAATACTGATAGCGACTGGAATAAAGATTGCAACAACTCCGGTTGAACTCATGATGGAACCCAATAAAGCCACCCCTAACATGATGAATGTAATTATCCGTATATCATTTTTACCGGCTGCTTTTAAGATATATTCACTCATTTTATAAGAGATGCCTGTTCTGACTAAGCTTTCTCCTATTACAAATAACAGAGCAATGAGAATAATATTGGGATCACTAAATCCCGAAAGTGCTTCAGCTGGGGTTAATACACCAGTAACGGTGATTGCTGCTATCGTCATTAGCGCAATAATATCCATTCTCAATTTACTGAATGAAAACAATAAAATAGCAATAAAAAGTAAAAAACAGACAGTAATGAGTGGATAATATTCGATGATATAATTAGGTAAATAAGTAGACATTAATGATAAAAAACTATGCCCAGATGACGAATGTTCCACAAAAGGTAGCTCATGAAGTTGATTGGATTTTCGACATAATACCTTGATTTATTGTAATAGGGAATATTTTGAAATAAAGATTATTGCTGACCACCTCTAGTTAATATGATATTTTTAACATTTTCTGCTGTTTTATTTTTATACTATTCGCATTCACAAAACTTAGGTGTAATTTAGACAACTTAAGCTGTTTAATCTGAAAACCATGTTGAGGAGACAGTATGTCATCAAAAAAGTCAGTTGCACAAATTGTTGTTGATGTTTTATCTCAAGCCGGTGTTAAACATTGTTATGGTATTGTTGGTGATACCTTAAATCAAATCACCTCAGCTATCAAAAAAAGTGATATTGAGTGGGTGCATGTTCGTCATGAAGAAGTTGGTGCCTTTGCCGCAGGCGCTGAAGCCTATCTTACCGATCAAATAACTGCTTGTGCTGGTTCTTGTGGACCCGGTAGCTTACATTTTATCAATGGTATTTATGAAGCCCAACGTAATAAAGTACCACTGATTTTATTGGCTAGTCAGTTAGTTACTTCCCAACAAGGCACTGATTTTCCGCAAGAAGTTGACTTTGAAGCTGTCTATAAAAACTGTTCTGTCTTTTGTCAACAAATTACCGATCCCACTCAAGCAAGACGAATCACCACAGCGGCGGTACAAGCGGCGATAAATGAGCGAGGCGTTGCGGTTTTAGTGATTCCTTACAATATTAGCCTAGCTAAAGTAGAAGATAATAATGGGCATAAAATTTATCACCCCAAACCGGTTATTCGACCATCTGATGAAGAGCTGGCACAAATCTCTGAAATTTTAAATAAAAACAGTAAAGTGGCAATTTTTGCTGGTCATGGGGTATCTGAAGCTCATGATGAGTTAGTTGCCTTAGCCCAGAAATTAAAATCACCGGTAGTTCATACTTCAAGAGCTAAGGATTTTGTAGAATATGATAATCCTTATAATGTTGGTATGACCGGTATGTTTGGTATGGCGTCTGGAGCAACCGCCATTAAAGAGTGTGATGTACTTTTGATGTTCGGTGTTGATTTTGCTTGGTCACAATTTTATCCTGATAACGCAATAATTATTCAGGTAGATATTGATGCAACTCATCTTGGTCACCGTCACAATGTAGATATTGGTGTAGTCGGTGCAAGTAAACCAACCTTAGCGGCTTTATTACCACTGGTTGATGAAAAAACAGATAGCCAATTTTTAGACAAATGCCGTGGATTACACACTAAAGCAATCGATAAATTAAATAAAAAAGCGATACCATCAAAAGCCGTTATTCATCCACAATATTTAACCGAATTAATTGATAAACATGCTAATGATGATGCCGTGCTTTGTGCTGATGTTGGTTCCGCCATGGTTTGGGCGTGTCGGCACTTTTCAACTAATGGTAAAAGACGTACCGTCATTAGCTTAAAACACGGCACTATGGCCAATGCAATGCCACAAGCATTAGGCGTACAAAAAGCCTTTCCTCATCGTCAAGTAATTACCTTATCAGGGGATGGTGGTATTAGTATGTTGTTAGGTGATTTATTGACCACAGTCCAAGAGAATTTACCCATCAAAGTTATCGTACTAAATAATAGTTCACTTAACTTTGTCGAATTAGAACAAAAATCAGAAGGGTTGGTTGATCACTATACTGATTTAAAAAATCCTGATTTTGCTAAAGTAGCTAGTGCGATGGGATTATTTGCTATTCGTGTTGAGAGTTCTGATTTACTTGAAGCAGCAGTGCAATCATTTCTAGCTCACTCTGGACCTGCATTATTAGATGTTAAGACGAGCGAATATGAATTGGTTATGCCACCGGAAATTCATACCTCACAAGTAATGGGAATGGCGCTTTATAGTGTAAGAGCATCATTGAGTGGCAAAATGAAAGATGTGGTTAATTTGTTGATGGATAATTTCGTAAAGAAATAAATTAACTACTTATATTTTTATCCTAGAAAAAATTGGGAAAGTAGTTTTGCGGGCTGTTTAACCATATCTGCCGCATTTAGCGGCAGATAAATTGGATTAAAAACTAACCGCACCTTCTTCAGCTGATCTAAGATTTTCTCGAATAACGCTATAAAGCTCTCGCCCAAAGCCTTGGTGTGAATTGGTTAAATCAATTGGCTCAAGTTTTCGTGCTGCTAGTTCGGCCTCATCAACCAGTAAAGTTATTTCGCCGGTTTGACCGTTGACACGAATCATATCACCTTGTTGAACTTTGCTTAATAACCCACCGGCATAGGCTTCCGGTGTTACATGAATAGCCGCAGGCACTTTACCTGAGGCGCCAGATAGTCGTCCGTCAGTTAATAAAGCAACTTTATAACCACGATCTTGCAAAACACCCAATGGTGTTATTAATTTATGCAATTCTGGCATCCCGATAGCTTTTGGCCCTTGATAACGCACCACTACAACACAATCTTTGTTAAGATTGCCGGCTTTATATTCTGCATCTAAATCATACTGACTATTAAATACCACGGCTGGTGCTTCAATTATTTGGTGCTCAGCCGTAACCGCTGATGTTTTCATTATGGCCCGACCTAAATTACCCGACATCACCTTTAATCCACCATGCGAGTTGAAAGGTTTGTTAATTGAAGCAATCACATTTTCATCTAAGGATTTGCTTGGGCCTTCGCGGAAGATGAGTTTACCGTTTTCCAAAATAGGTTCTTTAGTATAACGGCTTAGTCCACGACCAACTACCGTTTCAACATCTTCATGTAATAAACCACCAGATAATAATTCTCTAACCAATAAAGAAGTACCACCAGCTGCTTGGAAGTAGTTGATATCAGCTGGGCCATTTGGGTATATTCGGCATAATAACGGCACAACAGTGGATAGGTCTGAAATATCATCCCAATTAATAATAATACCGGCCGCTTTAGCCATAGCGACGATATGCATAGTCAGATTGGTTGAACCGCCTGTAGCTAAGAGTGCAACTAAACCATTAACTATCACTTTTTCATCAACCATTTTACCAACTGGCATATAGTTACCGGATTGATTAGTTAACCGAGTGATCTGTTTTGCCGCGGCATTGGTGAGTTCATAACGTAATGAGGTCTCAGGATGCACAAAGGCCGCTCCAGGTAGATGTAATCCCATTAGCTCAATGACCATTTGATTACTATTTGCGGTGCCATAGAAAGTACAAGTTCCACTGGTATGGTATGAGGCTGATTCAGATTCTAATAGATCTTCGCGTGAGGCTTTTCCTTCCGAATAAAGTTGACGAATACGTACCTTTTCTTTATTTGGTAACCCTGAAGGCATCGGTCCAGAAGGAACAAAGATTGCCGGTAAATGGCCAAATGATAAGGCGCCAATAAATAACCCGGGTAAGATTTTATCGCAGACCCCCAAATAAAGTGCGCCATCAAACATATTATGTGATAACCCAACAGCAACTGACATGGCAATCACATCTCGGCTCATTAGCGAAATTTCCATGCCCGGTTCGCCTTGGGTTACTCCATCACACATAGCAGGTACACCACCAGCCATTTGTCCGACAGCACCTATTTCATGTAATACTTTGCGAATTTGTTCTGGATAAAATTCATAAGGTTTATGCGCCGATAACATATCGTTATAAGAACTGATAATGCCAATATTACTTTTTAATATATTTTTAAGATCATTTTTTTCATCAAGACAGCAAGCGGCAAACCCATGAGCTAAGTTACTACATGGTAAGCTTGCCCGCGTGACTTTTTTTAACATCGCGTGTTCGATTTTTTGCAGATAAGCTTCACGTGTTGCTTTAGACCGATCAATAATGCGCTGAGTTACAGCTAAAATAGTGGAATTCACATTAACCTCTGGATTATATTTATTATAATTTTAGTTACCATCAATTTATTCACCATGACATATTGAATTAATCACCTTTGTGGCATCGTGAATAACATCGTTTAGCGGCTGTTCAATATTGATAGCATAGACATCTTTTTCATCAGCTGATGGTTCTTCTAATGCGTCAAATTGCGACTGTAACATGCCGGTTTTTTGATAATGTCCTTGACGTTTGGCTAAACGCTGGGCAATAACATCAAAACTTCCTTTTAAATAAATAAAGTGCACATTTTCATTTTCACCACGGATAATATCGCGATACTGTCTTTTTAGTGCCGAACAAATAATGATCGAAATGTTATTCACATTACTCATTGCAAATGCAGCATTACTAATTAAATTTAACCAAGGCATCCTATCCTCATCATTTAGTGGCGTACCACTGCGCATTTTCAATATATTGGCTTTTGGATGTAAAAAGTCACCATCCAAAAAAGCGGCATTTAGGTTATCGGCTATCTGTTTTGCCACAGCCGATTTACCACTACCTGATACTCCCATGAAAACGAAAACATGTTTCTTTTGTTGCGTCATTGCTTCTTTCTCCTAATGATCTGTTACGGGTAACATTTTGTCACTATAATCCTTTATTGCAATATAAAAAAGTTTTTTTTGTGATTTAGATCATATTTTTGCTAACCAGTTAACTAGCGATTTTTTGGATAACTATAAGCTAAAATAAATCTAAAAATAACTAACTTAATAATTTATATATATATTTTAATAAAGTGTATTTTAGCTATCACCGCCAATTCTTGAAATTAAAAAATAAATTCATTCTTATCTTACAGCACAACCAATCCCTACCTTATTGCATCAACTTTCGTTTTTTAACTTTTTTTAAAAAAATAGATTTCGATCACAAAAACAATATTTGTCATTTGCTTTTAATTTCGAAAGGAAATAATCTTTCGTCATGATTTTTGATTTCGAAAGATAACGAAAGTCAAATGTAAAGTGATAATGGAGATCAAACATGAATGAATGTCAATTTTTGCTAGAAGACAATATCAAGTTTAAAGATGAGCGTGATGCCTTAACATTTATTAGTGAACAATTACAACAAAAGAATATTGTTAAAAAAAGTCATCTAAAAGCGTTAATAGAGAGAGAAGCTCTATTTCCTACTGGGATTGCACTTGATGGTTATGCCGTGGCTATCCCTCATTGTGAAGCTGAACACGCTATTAGTCCTGCTATTTATATAATTCGTCCTCAATCTCCAGTTGTTTTCAATCGTGCTGATGAAGATAGTACGGTTGAAGTTTCATTAATCATTTCACTGGTTGTTACTTCTCCGGAGGATCAACTGAATCTATTGAAAGCACTTTTTTCAAATTTACAAAATAAAGAGTTTTATCACTTTTTAATTAGTGCTGAAGCGAATGAAGTCGCTGAGCATTTTAAAAAAGTGATTATTAACCAATAAATTGACTAGGAGGCATTATGAAAAAAAAGATTATTGTGGCATGTGGAGGAGCTGTTGCGACTTCAACACTGGCAGCAGAAGAAATAAAAGAGTTGTGCCAAGAAAATAGTATAGATCTCGATCTGGTTCAATGTCGTATTAATGAAATTAATACATTTATTGATGATGTTGATTTGATCTGCACTACAGCAAGGATGGATCAAACCTTTGGGAATATTCCTATCGTTCATGGTATGCCTTTTGTTTCAGGCGTTGGGATTGAGCAGCTAAAAGATAAAATATTATCGATTTTAAAAGGATGAGTATATGTTTACTGAAATTATGCAGTACATTTTGGATCTTGGCCCATCAGTAATGTTGCCGATTGTTATTATTCTATTTTCATTAGTATTAAGAATGAAAATTGGTGATGCATTAAAAGCAGGTATTCATATTGGTATTGGATTTGTTGGTATTGGCTTAGTGGTTGGATTGCTAACTAGTTCGGTAGGACCAGCCGCGCAAGCCATGGCGGAAAGATTTGATATCAGTTTAAAAGTGGTTGATGTTGGTTGGCCGGGCGCAGCGCCAATGACATGGGCTTCGCAAATTGCTTTAGTTGCGATACCGATTGCTATTGCGGTTAATATCCTGATGTTAGTTCTGCGATTAACAAGAGTTGTCAATGTGGACATATGGAATATCTGGCATATGACCTTTACCGGTGCACTTGTCTATATTGCTACCGATTCTTACTACTTAGGTATAGTTGGCGTCATTGTGCACGCGGTTATCGCTTATAAATTGGGAGACTGGTTCGCTAAAGATACTAAAGAATTTTTTGAACTTGATGGTATTGCTGTACCTCATGGTACCTCAGCCTATTGTGGACCTATAGCGGTATTTGTTGATGCAGTTATTGAAAAAATCCCCGGTGTTAACAAAATTAATTTTAACGCTGTCGATATGCAAAAGAAATTTGGTGCTTTTGGTGAGCCGGTAACCGTTGGTTTATTTATGGGGATCTTATTAGGTTTATTGGCAGGGTATGGCGTGAAGGAAACATTACAACTTGCTATTCAAACCGCTGCGGTGATGTTACTCATGCCACGAGTAATCAAACCAATTATGGATGGATTGACACCAATATCCAAACAAGCTCGCAAACATTTACAATCTAAATTTGGCGGCCAAGATTTTCTTATTGGTTTAGATCCTGCCTTATTATTAGGCCACTCAACAGTCGTTTCGGCAAGTTTAATCTTTATTCCTTTAAGTATTTTTATTGCCATTATCCTTCCTGGTAATGAGGTTTTACCATTCGGTGACTTAGCAACCATTGGTTTTTTTGTTGCTATGGGGGTGGCTATCCATCAAGGCAACTTATTTAGAATTGTTATATCGGGGGCAATCATTATTGCCATTACATTATGGATTGCGACACAAATGATCCCATTAACCACACAATTGGCAGTTAATGCCGGCACGATTGCGGCAGATAACAATATTTTGGTTGGGGCAATGGATCAAGGCGGGTCACCAATTACTTACCTTATGGTTCAGTTGGTTAATTTAAAACAACCTATAGGTTTTGTTCTTATTGGATTGTTTTATCTATTCTGCTTATTTTTGACATGGAAAAGAGCACGTAGATATCAATTATTAGTTAAAGAATAAATAGATTAAAAATTAACAACAATCAGTAAGTATTTCATTTGCAAGCTTTCACTGGAAAGCCAGTGAAAGCCATAAATAAACATCATTTATTAGCTATAAGGAAAAAAGATGAAAGTAGTTATCGTTAATGATGGGGGTAATTTATCTGTTACAGAAATGGAAAAACCCAAAATAACATCTTCAGATCAAATTTTAGTTAAAGTGGCTTATTCTGGACTATGTGGTTCAGATATTCCAAGAATATTTCATCAAGGCGCTCACTATTATCCAATAACCCTTGGTCATGAGTTTAGTGGTACGGTAACGGAAATTGGCAATGATGTTACAGAATTTGCTATTGGTGATTTAATCTCTTGTGTACCTTTATTACCTTGCTTTATATGTGATGAGTGCCAAAAACATTACTACTCACTTTGTAAAAATTATACCTTTGTTGGTTCAAGAATCAGTGGTGGCTTTGCTGAATATATAGTATTAAATAAAAAAAATGCCTTCAAATTACCCAAAGGTGTAACTCCTCTTGAGGGGGCTTTCTTTGAACCAATGACTGTTGGAATGCACGCGCTGTTATTAGCAGATGGTTGCAGAGATAAAAATGTCATTATAGTCGGCGGCGGAACAATTGGATTACTTGCCATGCAATGTGCCAAAGCCATGGGGGCTAAATCAATAGCTGTTATTGATATTAATGACACGCGTTTAAATCTTGCTAAATCATTAGGGGCCGTTCAAGTTTACAACTCTAAAAATCTTAGTCCAGAAGAAATATCTCAGGCGTTATCAATAAATCGATTTGAGCAGATTGTTCTAGAAACAGCAGGCTCACCGGTTACCGTTAAGTTAGCTATTGAGATAGCCGGACCTAGAGCAAAAATTGGTTTAGTTGGTACTTTACATAATGACATTACACTTTCTGAAAAAACTTTCGGCTTAATTTTACGAAAAGAATTACACATTTTGGGTAGTTGGATGAATTATTCTGCACCATGGCCGGGAGAGGAATGGCAACTTGTGAGCCAATTTTTCCTTGAAGGAAAAATAAAACTTGAACCACTTATTACCAGTATTGGTGACTTTCATACATTTATTGCACAAGTTACCGAATTAAATGGTCATCCTATGAATGGGAAGATTTTACTAAATTGCATGTAGTTTTTGATTTAATTTAATCGTTGAAAATGAAAACTTATCTTTTGATTTTGTTTGTTATACACTGCTGAAATAATTTCGAAAAAGGAAATATTATGAATGCAAGTGAAAGACGCCAAGAAATAATAGAGCTTCTTAATATGAACAGTACCGTGTTAGTGAGTGATTTATCCAAGAAATATGATGTTTCTGAAGTCACCATACGGACAGATCTTCGATTATTAGAAAAGCAAGGGGTGCTTACTCGATTTCATGGCGGTGCAACCAAAATTATAGATAACGATGACATTAAATCATTTAAAGAGCTGCAATTAGAAGAACGTTATCAGCGATTTATTGAGGCTAAAAAACGTATTGCTATTGAGGCAGTTAAACAAGTGAAAGAGGGTGATATTATTATTTTAGATAGTGGTAGTACAACTATGTTGATAGCAGAAGAGTTGGTAAAACTTAAACACATTACAGTTATTACCAATAGTCTTACCTCTGCTTTTATCCTATCTGATAATAGTGACATTATGTTATTAATTTGTGGTGGTACACTTAGACATAAAACCCGCTCTTTTCATGGAAAAATTGCCGAGCAATCTTTAGATGGTATCTCTGCTGATATTTTATTTGTTGGTGCTGATGGTATTGATGCACAAAGAGGAATAACAACATTTAATGAAGGTTATACAATTAGCAGTGTAATGGCGAATGTCGCAAAGAAAGTCGTTGCAGTTTTGGATTCATCTAAATTTGGGCGTAATGGTATTAATATTGTATTACCATTGAATAAACTTGATGTCATCATCACAGATACCAATGTAGATAATAAATACAAGCAAGAGTTTGCAAAGCAAGGCATTAATTTAATAGCGGTTTAATCGTGTCACTGTCGATTTTTAAACTTTATTTAATATTGATCTCAAATAGTTGGCGAGATAATAAATTGTAATTCATTGCAATATGAAATTTTTCCATAGTTGTCGATGAATTCAAGCATATTGGCAAATGAAGATCATTTAAGATTGTTATTTCTCACAATGATGTAAATGCATAGGTGAGAAAATGATATTAACAATTACGATGAATCCATCAGTCGATATTTCATACTCTTTAGATAAATTAGTTATTAATGATGTCAATCGGGTATCAAATACAAGAAAAACCGCTGGTGGTAAAGGTCTTAATGTTACGCGAGGAATAAATTTTTCAAATATTCCTGTTTTAGCGACAGGAATTATTGGTGGCACTACCGGTAAATTTATTCAAGAGCAGTTAGATGAAGATAATATAGCTTATAACTTTTATGTAACCCAAAAAGAATCAAGAAATTGCATAGCAATTTTACATCAGGGTAATCAAACCGAGATTCTTGAGGCCGGTCCTCGGTTAGATAATGATGATGTTGAACAATTCTTACAACACTATAAAAAGTTACTCAATCATGTAAAAATTATTACGATTTCCGGATCATTACCTCTTGGTTTTCCCGTCAATTTCTATGTGAATTTAATTGAGCTAGCTAGTGAATATCAAATCCCGGTTTTGCTTGATTCTTCGGGACAAATGTTACTAACCACCCTCAAATCTCAATATAAACCTTATTTAATAAAACCCAATCAAGAAGAGTTAAAACAGATTATTCAGATGGATATAGATGTTAATGATAGCCATTCATTAATAAAAGCACTCAAACACGACTCTCTTGATGATATCCCTTTGATTGTTATTTCATTAGGTAAAAATGGTGCTTTTGCTCGTTGTTTTAATCACTATTATCAGGTTTCCATCCCGAAAATCAATGTTGTTAATCCAGTAGGCTCTGGTGATATCACTTTAGCAGGGCTTGCGGTCAGTCTACATGAAAATGAATCAATAGAGGTTATGTTAAAACGTGCCATGACTATGGGAATGTTAAATGCCATGGAGGCTCAAACTGGGTTTGTTAATATGAATAACTATCATGAATATTATCAACAAGTTGAGATTAAAGAAATTATTTAAAATTTTAATTAGGAGTAAATTATGTATCTTATTTCCAGCCAAGAAATGTTAAAAAAAGCTCAACGTGAGCAGTACGCTGTTCCTGCGTTTAATATTCATAATCTTGAAACAATTCAAGTTGTGGTTGATACCGCTAAAGAGTTAGGTTCACCAGTTATACTTGCGGCAACGCCTGCTACCTATAGTTATGCCGGTACACCATATTTAATTAGTATCTGTAAACAAGCCGCTGAGATTCATCATTTCCCATTTGCTTTGCATTTAGATCATCATGAAAATTTGAGCGATATTAAATCTAAGATCGAAGCAGGTATTCGTTCAATTATGATTGATGCTTCTCATTATCCATTTGAAGAAAATATTGATATAGTAAGAGAAATGGTTGTTTTCAGTCATAAATATAATGCAAGTGTTGAAGCTGAACTTGGTCGTCTAGGTGGGCAAGAAGATGATTTGATTGTCGATGATAAACAAAGCGCTTTTACCGATCCTGATGCTGCTAAAGAGTATGTTGAAAGAACCGGCATTGATTCATTAGCGGTAGCGATTGGCTCTGCTCATGGATTATATAAAGGAGAACCTAAACTTGATTTTCAACGATTAGCAAAAATTCGAGATAAAGTTGATATTCCTTTAGTTTTACATGGTGCTTCCGGTATTCCTGAGGAAATGGTCAAAAAATCTATCTCATTAGGAATTTGTAAAGTAAATGTTGCAACAGAATTAAAAATTGCGTTTTCTGATGCTTTAAAACAAGACTTTAATATACATCCAGATGCTAATGATCCAAGACACTATATGCAGCCAGCTAAAGCAGCGATGAAGAAAATAGTTGAAGAAAAAATTCGCATTTGTGGCAGTGCAGGTAAATTATAATATGCAAGCAAAGGGTATTTTATTTGATTTAGATGGCACATTAGTTAACTCATTACCAGCAGTTGAACGCTGCTGGTTAGGCTTTGCCGAGCGCCACCAACTTAATCATTCCTATGTATTAAAAACCATTCATGGCCGTAAAGCTATCGATAATATAAAACTATTCTTACCTAATAAGCCAGAAAGTTTTATCGCACAAGAGTATCATTGGCTGGAACAATTAGAGGCTCAAGATATCAAAGATATTGATGAAATATCTGGTGCAAGTCATTTCTTACAACAGTTATCTTCACTTAATATTCCTTGGGGAGTTGTAACCTCTGGTACCAAAAAAGTAGCGGATTCTCGTTTTGCTATTCTCAATGTAGCTAAACCGAAAGTTTTTATTACCGGTGAGATGGTTTTTAAAACAAAGCCTGCGCCTGATGGCTATCTACAAGGTGCAGATTTACTTGGGTTACCTGCTGATGAGTGTATTGTTTTTGAAGATTCTAAAGCGGGCATTGAATCTGCATTGAATGCGCATTGTCAAATTATTACTGTTAACACTCCTAACTCACTTGATAATAATCATATGTTAAATATCAATTCTTTTGACGAGTTAGTCATCAATAAATTAAACCAGAACAATTTTGAAATTTTAAAAAATAAGGTATGAAGTATGATTAGTAAATTTATTACTTTATTTAATCACATCTGAATCGGCAAATATCTTATGGAGTAATTGTTGATAATATGTTCAATATCTGCTTGATTTGAACATATTATCAACGGTGTTATCCATTATTAATTTATATTACCGATGATCTGTTTAAAGGTTGAAAATGAACAAAACCCTAAAGTGTTAATTGGACAATTTTCCATTGCTAATGTTACTTTATGGGGTGGATTGCTACGATTTAATTGGCTCAAATTGCGGATTTGTTCAGTTGATTGATAAAAATATTCAATTTTCATCAATGCTTCGCCACTTTGATTATTACGCCATTTTTGGAATACTATTTTGCCACCAATTGGTGTGGTTTCAAATTGATCGGCAAGTGTATAAGATTTAATTTTTAATGCTGCAAATAAAGATGCCACATTAGAATCATGACCGACTAAAAATGTAAATTTGGTATGATTATTTTCCGAGAAAGTTTGATTAATATAGTTAATTAAATTGGCGGCAACCTGTTTTGCAATAACGGGTGAACCAAATAAAACGGTATTATAATATTCTTTTATCGCAACTAATTGTTCAAATTGTTTATTATTTTTTATTTTTCCCCAAGCAATATCTTGCAATGGAGCACCTTCATAATATTGTAAAATAAAGGCATCAGCAATTGATGTTCCAGTTCGAAGAGGACCCGTTATGCCGGGCTCTTTGCCTTTTTCAATAATAATTTTGGTTGGTAAATCGGTAAAATCACACTGTTTATCGGTCAAACAATTAGTTGATTGGGTATAATTTATAATATTTGACAGATCTTGATAGGTGTTACTAAGTTTCTGATTTAACCCTTCAATACCTTTTGCGTTAGCTGTTTGGTTGATTGAAGTGATTGCCGCTTGTTTAAACTCAGGGTTATCATCACTAATCACAGGAAAAAACAGTGGATCCATAGTACCTAATTTTTCCTTATGGATAATTGGTACTATACAACCAGGAAAAGCACCAACTGTAAAGTACTGGCCGGTTGCGATAGTACGTTGTAAACTGTTGGTGTATATATACACCTCATTTTCACTTGGGCAGGTATTTTCGGTTAAAAGTTTATTATCAACCAACCATTCACTAAAGTAATGACCAAAATAGCTTTCTAATACCCCACCACGTGTCGTCAAATAACTGGCAGGAGTATCCCATTGTGGCCATTGATTGGCGGTAATTTTACCAAGAGTGCTTGTTGGACTGGAAAGTGGGGCTCTTAAACCATGTCGGCTAAATACGACAACTTGTTCTAAGGTATAATTATCTAATGTTTCTATTGCTGGTGCCGAAAAAGAGAAAACCAAAGATAGACCTAATATTATTTTTAGTTTTTTCATAAATAAACATCCTCTTAAGTGTTGTTTGACGAGATAAGATCACCTTTCGATTTCTGTTATGCGTGGCAGGTGAGTAGTAATTCCTTTAATTAAATAGTCGGTTTTTATCCTATATACTTATCAACTCTAATAGCATAAAACAAAAGAAAACAGATTGTTAAACTAAAACCTTGCTAAGATCAGTGGATGATTTATAAACAACATGACCATTTATAATGGTTGCAACTATCTGATTATTATCATTTAATAATACTAAATTGGCTAATTTATTTGGCGCAATGCTACCTAAAGTATCGTCAATTCCTAATGCTTTTGCTGGATAAAAACTACCATGCAACCATGCTTGTGCAAATGAAATATTGGCATAATCAGCAAGATTGCTAACGGCACGATCTATCGTTAGCGTGCTTCCCGCTAGGCTTCCATCTTCAGTCCGTACAATATGATCTTGTACATGTACTTTTAATTTACCCAATTGATAATCTCCATCCGACATCCCGGTTGCTCTCATTGCATCGCTAATTAATAATAAGTTTTTTCCACAACATTTGTAAGCAATATCAACTGCAGCAGGGTGTACATGATGACCATCTATGATAATTTCAGTTTGACAATTATCGATTGTTAGGGCTGCACCAACTACCCCGGGATTACGATGATGCAAACCTGACATACCGTTATAACAGTGCACGACCCCACTTGCCCCAGCAAGTAGCGCTGCTTTTGTTGTTTGATAATCCGCATTGGTATGTCCAACCATTACTCTGATATTTATTGAACGTAACCAAGCTATAATTTCTAATGCATTTGGGTATTCAGGTGCAAGAGCTATACACTTTAATGTGCCTTCCGCAAGCGCTAACCATTTTTCTATTAGTTTGCGATCTGGGGCATGTAGTAGTGTTTCTGGATGTGCTCCTTTATGTACAGCATTAAAAAAAGGTCCTTCAAGATATGAACCTAATAAAGTTGCACCAGCGACTCCTTGCTTTATACTCTGTTTTACTTGTACTAATGCAGCCTCAATTTTTTCATGACTTTCTGTAACTGTTGTCGCTAAAAAAGCTCCAATACCATGTTGTGCTAAGAAACAGCTCATTGTATTGAGGGCTTCATGGTTGGCATCCATGGTATCTGCCCCCATTACACCATGAACATGGGTATCTATAAGTGCCGGTAACACCTTGATATTGTCTGAACAGACTTTATCTGTCTGTTCAATCTTTATAATCTTGCCATTTTTAATGGTAAGCATTGCGTTTGCTAACCAGCCAACGGGAGTTAGAGCTTGTTTAGCGTATATTTTTTCAAATTCCATCTGAATATTCCTTTTTATCAATCGTTTTTTTGCAGTTTTCATCCCATAAACTGGTTATGCTCGATTTGGCAATATCTAATGCTCGTAGGCGGAAACTTTCAGCATCTAATACATCTCGTTGTAATAGCATTTCTAATAAAACAGGCAAATTGGTACCACTAATTACCTCAACATTATTAAATTGATAGCTTAACATTGCCGATAGTCGAAATGGAGAACCGCCTAAAATATCAGTAAAAAATATTACGCCATCCCCTTTATCACACTTTTTTAAAGCATCAGTTAGTTGTTGCTCTAACACTTCACTACTCATCCCATCAGGGAAGTTAATCGCAGTAAATTGTGCTTGTTTTCCCATGATTTGTACTACCGCTTCATAAAGGCCAGTAGCAAAGCTACCATGGCCTGTTAAAATGATACCCAACATAATTAACCTCTATAAGCATCCAACTAATTTACCCAATATGCCAATAACCACGGTTAAACCAATTAATTTTACCGGTGAGAAATTACGTTTCATCAAATAAAAGACACTTAACGTAAAGCCTAACGGTAATAAATTTGGCATAAGTTTATCTAGAACATCGGCTTGTAGAGCAATATGAGCCTTACCCGCATTAATCTCTAATGGTGTGGATAAATGTACATAAGAGGCAACAAGTGCTCCAATAACTGTCATACCGACGATTGATGCCGCATGTGAAATGCGTTTGGTATGGGTTTTCAATAAAGGTAATGCGTTAGTGCCAGCATGATAACCGTAATGAGCAAGACCAAAACGTAATCCAAAATGGACTAAATTAAACATTAATAAAAATATTATTGGCCCCAAAAAACTACCATCTAGTGCTAATGACGCACCAAGTCCCGCACAAATAGGCAACAAGGTTAACCAAAATAGTGCATCACCAATACCACCTAAAGGCCCCATTAAGGCAACTTTAACTGAACGAATGGTTGAAATATTTTCTTTACCTTCTTCCATAGCTAAAACTAAACCAGACAAAAAGGTAACATCAAAAGGATGAACATTAATAAACTCCATATGCATATGCATAGCGTTTTTTAAGTCATCAGCGTTTTTATGAATTTTACGTAGAGCCGGTAAAATAGTATAAAGCCAACCGCCAGCTTGCATACGTTCATAATTAAACGAAGCCTGTAGCGCTAGGGAACGTAATGCCATTCGGTTAATGTCAACTTTAGTTAATGTTACATCTTGGTTTTGATCAATATAAGTATCCGTCGATACTTTGCTTGTTGCTAGTGCTTGTTGCATGCGTTTGGCCTCTTTTTCGGCCATTTTTTGTTGGTGATCGTTATTAAATTCCATCTTCCACCTCCACTGAATCTGAATTTATAGGCTTAATACTATGGTTGTTTTCTCGGCCAAAGTTAAAGAAATCAATCATTGCAATTGCTAACGCGCCTAATGCAATGGCTAATATTGGTAAGTTAAGGTATGTCACGCCAAGGAAACCTAAAATAAAATAGGCAATATAAGTTTTTTTCATCATAATTTTCATTAACATTGCAAAACCAATTGCTGGCATCATACCTCCAGCAACACTAAGCCCATCAAGTATCCATTGTGGTGATTTCTTAACTAATGCTGTAGCTGCATCAGCACCAAAGTAGATAGGTAAGAAAGCAACAATAAAATAGAAACCAAAAAGAATAATCATGCCAAGATAGTTAACCCATTCAATACCTTTAAAATTGAGTTGATCAACATAACGATCACATTTATGCATCATAGGTGAATAGATAGTGAATAAAATAGTGATACAACCTTGTACCGCTATAGCAAATGGAACGGCAATACCTATGGCAACTTTAGGATCGGCTTGAGTTAATATTGCAAAACTGGTGCCAATTACGCCGCCAATGACAACATTGGGTGGTTGTGCTCCGGCCAATGGTACCATTCCCATCCAAACAAGCTCTAATGAACCGCCAACATATAATCCTGTTTTAATATCACCTAAAATCAAGCCAACTAAAGGGCCAATTACAATAGGTCGATGTAAATGTGTTAAACCATCAAATAAGTCTACACCTGCAATACCTGCAAGTAGTCCAATTAATAATGCAGCCATTAACATAGTATGCTCCCTCGAGTTAAGATAGATTGATTAAATCCGTTATTTTTTCACCAGCTTCATCGGGTACTCGGCGGATCTCACAAGTTATACCTAATCCTTCAAGTTCTTTAAATACTGCGATATCTGATTCATCAACGGAAACAGTTTTATGAATTTGTTTTTTACCTTCGGAAAAATGCATATTGCCAACATTGACAAATTTGATAGGAACACCACCTTTAACGAGGGTTAATAGATCTTGTGGTGTTTTACAGACAATAAAAATTTTTTGTCTTTCCGCGGCTTTGCCAATAATGTCGATGGTTTTTTGTAAGGTAAAATAACGAGTTTGAATCCCTTCGGCGATAACCATATCCATTAGATTTTGTTGCACGGGATCTTGCGCAGCACTGTCATTAGCGACTAATAATAGATTGGCACCCAGTGCATTAACCCAAGTTACGCCAACTTGACCATGAACTAAACGATTATCAATACGTGTCATAAGAATATTAGGCGTGCTCATATGTTTTACATCCTTCTTTTTGTGATAATGGGATACGTTAAATTTAATTAAATGGGTAAATAGTAACGCCTTTAACCACTCGGTTAACTTCACCTGTTGGACAAGGATTATCCGGTGTTAAACCATTACTTAATGATTTCTCGAATGCGAGCATCTGGGCAAAAACCAGATATGGAAAGATGAGCCAGCAATCGGCTAAATTACTATTTAATGCAAGGATATTTTGTTTATTGCCACTATTTTTTCCACTGAGTGCAAACACATCTGTTGCAATATGGTCATGAATTAATTCATCAAACAAATCAGTATCATATTGATGGATATAACCATCGTTAGAGAAGAAACAGACAACTAAACTTTGTGAATTAATCATGAATTTAGGGCCGTGACGTAACCCTAAAATAGAGTCGAATCGAGAGGCTATTTTACCCGCTGTTAATTCAAGAATTTTTAATGCAGACTCTTGGGCGATACCAGTAAAACAGCTACTACCGACATAGATAACTCGTTGATGGTTTTTATGAGCTAACTGTTTGGTTATTTCTTGCCAGCTTGCTATTTTTTGTTCACAGATACTAGCAATTTCCATTATTGCCTCATGTGCGACCATTTGATCAATATTACCCAAAAGGAGTAATGCAGCCAGCATCATACTACTAATACTTGAGGTCATAGCAAAACCTAAATCATGAGCACCTTCTGGCATAACCAGTTGAAAAATACGGTTTGATGAACTGTTATTAGTTGCATAATCGCTTAAAGCACAGTTGGGATTACATATTAAAAATAAGTGATAACAATCAGAAATTAATTGATCGGCTAATTTAACTGCTGCCACACTTTCCGGACTATTACCTGAACGAGCAAATGACACCACTAACGTTTTTTTATTTGCGGTAAAATATTGTAGTGGGTCAGCAACAATCTCAGTTGTGCCATAGGCATAAACATTTCGATGAGTATGTTCTCTTAACCACGGGGCGAGAGCAACACCACCAAAAGCGGACGAGCCGGCTCCGGTCAAGATTATTTCTAAATTTGGGTCGGAAAGTAAGGGTTGTAAAAATGACTGTAATTGATTTTGTTGTTTAGCGATGATTTGCCATAAATTTCGCCAAATTTGCGGTTGTTGACAAATCTCTTTTGCCGTATGGTGAGCTTTGCGTTGTTCTAACCAATCTAATGAATAATTTAAATATTTTTGCATAAACCACATCCTTTTTTCGTTTCAATAAATCTATAAGTTTAAAAATCGACAATTACTACATTTATTCCTAATGTATGTAATTGCTCGAGATAATCTTTGGGAATTTTGCTGTCAGTGATTATTGTTTTAATCGGATTAACGTTTTCTATTGTGCAGAAACTTTTACGACCAAATTTTGTTGAGTCAGTAATTGCGATTATTTGCTCAGCAACTTGGCACATTACTTTGTTGACATTGGCTTCAGCAAAATTGGGGGTAGTAATACCGGTATTGAGATCCAAACCGTCAACACCTAAAAAAAGTTTATCAAAGTGGTACATCCTTAATTGTTGTTCTACTGTGGGGCCGGAAATTGAGTAAGCTTTTTTTCGAATATTACCGCCAGCAATAATCACTTCAATGTCATTACAAGTTGATAATTCGTAGGCAATATTTACTGCATTAGTAAAAACAATTAAGTCCTTCTTGTTGTGTAAAAAAGGGACCATCGCCGCGGTTGTCGATCCTGAATCGAGAATGATTCGATCGCCATCATTCACCATTTCAGCTGCCCGCTGGGCGATTTTATTTTTTATGTTTGAGTTGAGACGGCTTTTATCTAATAATGGCTTATCCAAAGCAAAAGACTTATTTAGCATGGCGCCACCGTAACAGCGCAATAAGCAACCTTTTTCTTCAAGGTGCCTTAAGTCGTTTCGGATGGTAACGCGTGATACTTTAAATAATTTGCTTAATTTATTAACTGATACGGTATTGTCTTTATCAAGTAAATGAATAATTTTTTCTCTACGTTGTAAAGTATTAATTATCTCTTTATTCATTTTCTATCACCCATTTGACTGGCTTCGTTTTATTAAATTTAACCATGGATAAGGAATCGAAAAATGATAGATAGGTCACAAAATGGTTTAGGTAAGAAAACCTTGAAATATCATTTCCATTTAAAATGAAACGAAAGGTTTCAATATGCATGATAGGCAATAAAAAGAATATTAACTTTATTATTCAAATTGTTAACTTAAGATCGAGAGCGTAAAAAGAAAGGAAGCTAAACAATAAACAAATATAAGCTTTCACTGTTTAGTGTGATTTAGATCACAATTTTTGAATTTAATAGATTATAAAGTGGTTGATTTAACATCTTAACTAAGCAAGTCTAGCGGTTGATACTATTATTGAAACACACAAATAGTGTTTCAATAATATAGTCGGTTATTTTTCTTTTATTCTACTTGGCTATTTTTAATGCGATTAACAAATAGCATCACGATAAAAGCGATAACTGTTAAATAAATAATAAAGATCCCATATGTTGATAGCATATCGACAAATGAGCGTCCGCGTATACCGATATCACGGAAGAAGCGAAATAGCCAAACTAATGGAAAAGCATGGCTGGCATAAAATGTCCAGATTGGCATAATACCTACCGCCATGGTTGAACCACCCATGATGAATCCTGGTGGCACAAGGAAAATCATTCTGCTCGCCCCTTCTCCTGGATGATGAGTATTCCAAGATAATAAGAAACCTAACCAACCAAAAGCCAGTCCAGTCATAAATATGCTAGGTACGAAAACAAAATAATTACCATCAAAACGTAATTGTCCAAATAAAACCAGTATTGCGGTAATTAAGGTTAACGCAGTAGTATAAAATAGGGCATAAGGAACGGTTCTAGCTAATAACGGTAGCAAACCACGTTCTATAACGGTATTCCACATTCCCATGGTTTTTAAGCGACCAACTATCATCAAAGAGGTCAATCCATAGGTTAATGACGAAAAAAAGTAAACGAAATAGATAATCGTGGATATTGTTGATGAACTAGCCGGATTAAACATAGTTCTTGTTTTTAATTGCATCGGCGATAGCGTTGCTTCAGTTGCTTCTCTTCCCAGTCCTAATGCAGCTACTTTTCCAACACTCAATTCGGCACCGGATTCAGGGATAATTTCATTAAGGCTCTGCATCACCTTGGCATTTTGTGCATCATTTGAATCATCAGCAAAATAACCCAATTTAACGGTTTTATCGCCTTTCTTCAATGACTTTTCCAATCCTTTGGGAATATATAACACGCCTAAATTACGATCGTGCGAAACTAAAGTAATTGGATTAACTGGTGAACGAATCACTTCCGTTATTTCGATAAATGGTGAGGTATTTACCTTGCTGATTAATTCAGTTGAATAATTTGAACCATCAAGATCAATAACTGCGATCTTTCCTTCGAAAACCGAACCATGGCTTAGTACTATTGAAAAAACAAGCGATACGATAGCGGCTAAACCTAAGCACACTTTATAATAAGGGATGAAGTGGCCTGATAACATAGCATCAAGCTCTTCAAGCATAGATTTAATGATGTTTTGTCGCATCATTGATCCACCTCAATTGTCATACCGGTTAATAGGTTTGCAATAGGCTCCATATAAATTCTGACTTGGTAAGAGGTTAAATCGGCTTGACCTCGTTCACGAGTCATGCGTAAGTCAGCAAATGAAGGCGCAGCTGTGGCAAAGCGAACTGTACCGTTTACGGTTTTGTCCAGAGCGATGACATTAGCTTTTACTTTGGTACCCGGTTGATAGTCATTAACCATTTTTTCATTAACATAAATATCGACATATTTACGATCAGTTTCTAACAGTACTGCTGGTGCGCCGGCTGGAGCCATTTCACCATCTTCAAACATGAGTTTTAGCACTTTGCCATCTTCGGGGGCAACTAAGGTAAGCCGACTGTAATTCACTTTCAGTTGTTTTAAATCAGCTTCGGCTTGTGCTAGTTGAGCTTTGATTTGAGCTAGTTGATTTTGGCGATTTTGCAGTTTTTGTCTAGCAATTGTAATGGACTGCAATGTCATACCTGTTGCATTCCTCGTTTGTTCGAATTGGGCGATTTGTTCGGGGGTTGCACCAATCATCAAGGTTGAAAGTTGACTTTCAATTTGAACAACGAGCATTTTCGAATTAATGTAGGCATTACGGGCAGCGTCAAGTTGTGATTGTGACGCGCCACCGGTTTTTCTTAATTGAGTATGACGTTGAAATTCAGTATTTGCTAAATCTCGAGAAGAGATTGCTGCTTCTAAATTAGCTTTGACTTCTTCTATTTTGCGCCATGTAGATAATTCATTAAGATTCGTTTCATTTTCAGTGATTTCAATGGCCGCTTGTTCTTGTTTAACGGCGGCGGTTTGACTATCAACTAGCGCTTGTAAGCGATCTATTGATAGCTGAGTATCAATGTCTTCAAGTTGCATTAATGGATCACCTTTTTTGACAAATTGTGATTCTTGGACAAAGCGTTTAACAACTTTGCCGCCTACATTTTGGAAGGCAACATTGATTTCATCAGCAGTTAATACCCCTGATTTGATACTTTTAGCCACAGATACTGCATCGTTTCTTGAACCAAGACAAATTAACGTTGATCCAACTAAAAGTAGTAACAAGAATATGGCTGGAATTTTAATGTTTTTGGGTAAATTTGAAATTAAGTTTAGTTTATTTTTCATTTATTTAGTCAGCTAAGTATATGGTTAAAACATTATGATGATTGGTGATTAATGGCAATTATTTGCGCAATAGCTTGCGTAACATTGCAATTAAGGATTCCTGCTCTTGTGGATTTAAAACCTGAGCAAAAGCACGAATCGATTTTAAGTGATTAGGTAATGCTTTTTGGATAAGCGTTACACCGGTTGCGGTAAGGGTGATTAGTCGAGAACGACCATCTTCTCCACTTTTGGTCATGGATATCAAGGGATCTGGTGCGGCTAACATTCGTTTTACCATTACCGAAACGGTTGCAGGCGTCACCCCCACTCTCAATGCTAGCTCGCTAGCGCAGGTCTCACCTTCACTATACAGTGACATGAGTAACGCAAATTTTCCTTCTGATACATCATAATCTTTTGCCAGTTGCGCATAGATATTTGAACGAATTAAATCGGCGGTCGTGATTAAACTTAAGACCAGATCAACGCCTGAAACCTCGATAATTTCATCATTAAGTCTTTGAGCTTTTGCTAAAGTTTCGCGTGAAGGAAGTATTCTTGAATTGTAGTTCAATTGTTATTACCTAATTTATTTAGTCGGCTAATTATACTAGTTTAACCCTAATTGGCAATCCCTTTTTATTAGGGATTTGAGATGTTTATCACATTAATCTACTAATATATTTTTGATATCAAAATGGTGAAAATGGGTAACTTATTGTTTTCAAAATTATAATTTTGACTACCACTAAAGTGGTAATCCTTGAGGGTAATTATATTCTGTTTAAAGTTCCTTAAAATATCAAATAGATAAAAATTAAATAATTGAATTAAAAATATATTTGGAGCTTTTTATGAGTAAAACCAATCTCGTCATTATTGGCAATGGGATGGTTGGACATCGTTTTGTCGAAGAAATTATCGACAAAATGCAGGCAGATAAGTTCAACATCACTATTTTTTGCCAAGAACCAAGAGTTGCTTACGATCGTGTGCATCTCTCTTCCTATTTCTCAGACCATAGCGCAGAAGCATTGTCTTTAGTTCGAGAAGGTTTATATCAAGAAAATGATATAAATATCTTACTTAATGAGCCGGTTACTTTAATTAACCGACAATGTAAAGAAGTGCATTCACAAACAGGGCGTATAGTTCCCTATGATAAGTTGATTATTGCAACTGGATCTTATCCATGGGTACCACCAATTAAAGGTGCCGATGGTGCGAATTGTTTTGTTTATCGTACTATTGAAGATCTTGATGCTATTCGTGATTGTGCTAGCAATTGTAAAACCGGTGCTGTTGTTGGTGGTGGGTTGCTCGGGCTGGAAGCTGCCGGAGCGCTTAAGAATTTAGGTATTGAGACACATGTCGTTGAATTTGCATCAGTACTCATGGCGGAACAACTTGATGCGATGGGCGGTGAGCAGTTACGTCGGAAAATTGAGGCGATGGGGGTTGGTGTTCATACCAGTAAAAATACCCAAGAAATTATTCATACTCCATCAGGTAAAATTATGCAATTTGCTGATGGTTCATCACTTGAAATTGATTTTATTGTTTTTTCAACCGGTATTAGACCTAGCGATCAATTAGCTAAAGCATGTGAGCTCGATATTGGCCCGCGTGGCGGGATTGTTGTTAATGATTATTGCCAAACATCCGATCCGGATATTTATGCTATTGGCGAATGCGCTTGTTGGCAAGGTAAAGTCTATGGACTTGTAGCCCCAGGATACAAAATGGCACAGGTCGCTTTAGCCCATTTGAATGGCGAAAATGCTAAATTTGAAGGCGCTGATATGAGCGCTAAACTTAAATTATTGGGCGTCGATGTTGGCAGTATTGGTGATGCCAAAGCGAAGACGCTCGATTGCCGGAGTTATGTTTACTTAGACGAAAATATTCCGGTCTATAAAAAATTAGTGGTTTCAAATGATAATAGTAAATTGCTTGGTGCTGTATTGGTCGGTGATACATCAGACTATAGTAATTTATTACAATTAATGCTTAATAATATGGATCTGCCAGAACATCCAGATAGCTTAATTTTACCTTCTCATGCCGGCGCTAAACCTGCATTAGGCGCAGATGCATTACCGGATAGCGCACAAATTTGCTCATGTTTTGATGTGACGAAAGCGAAAATTGTTCAGGCTATTCATGCTGGTTGTCATACTGTCGCTGCAATTAAAGCTGAAACCAAAGCGGGTACTGGTTGTGGTGGTTGTATTCCGTTAGTAACACAAATCCTCAATTTGGAGTTAGCGAAACAAGGAATCGAAGTAAGCCATGCGCTTTGTGAGCATTTTAACTATTCTCGCCAAGAACTTTTTCATTTAGTTCGGGTGGAAGGATTAACATCTTTTGATCAAGTGATAAAAAAACATGGTAGCGGTTATGGCTGTGAAGTTTGTAAACCAACAGTCGGTTCCATATTAGCGTCATGTTGGAATAATTATATTCTCAAACCTGATCTTGTACCGTTACAAGATAGTAATGATATCTTTTTAGGTAATATCCAAAAAAATGGTACTTATTCAGTTATTCCGCGAAGTGCTGGTGGGGAAATTACCCCAGAAGGCTTAATTGCCATAGGGCAAATTGCTAGGAAATACAATCTGTATTCGAAAATTACCGGGTCTCAACGAATTGGTTTATTTGGTGCGCAAAAAGACGATCTTCCGGCGATTTGGAAAGAGCTCATTGCCGCTGGTTTTGAAAGTGGTCATGCCTATGCTAAGGCGTTGCGTATGGCTAAAACTTGCGTAGGTAGTACTTGGTGCCGTTTTGGGGTTGGCGATAGTGTTGGTTTAGGTGTTGAATTAGAAAATCGTTATAAAGGTATTCGTTCTCCGCATAAATTTAAACTTGGTGTTTCAGGCTGTACCCGTGAATGTGCAGAAGCACAAGGTAAAGATATTGGGGTTATTGCTACCGAAAAAGGTTGGAATCTCTATGTCTGTGGTAATGGTGGTATGAAACCTCGTCATGCAGATTTACTTGCTGCCGATTTAGATAAAGAGACGCTTATACGTTATTTGGATCGTTTTATCATGTTCTATATTCGTACCGCCGATAAATTACAACGGACTTCGGTCTGGTTTGAAAATCTTGAAGGAGGAATCGATTATTTACGTAGCGTGATTATTGATGACAAGTTAGGTATTAATGCCGAACTAGAAAAAGAGATGGCACGGATTCGCAAATTAGTTGTCTGTGAATGGAAAGAAACCGTAGATAACCCTGAAGCACAAATCCGTTTTGCCCATTTTGTTAATAGTTCTAAACGTGATGATAATGTTCAATTTGTGCCTGAGCGCGATCAACATCGCCCTGCTACTTTTGAAGAACGTCAAGCTATGTTAGGAGAATAGATCATGAGCCAATGGATTACTATCTGTAAATTAGAAGATATTTTGCCGGAAACAGGTATCTGTGCGCTAATCGGTAAAGAGCATGTTGCAGTTTTTCGTCCTTATGATACTAATGAGCTTTATGCCATTAGTAATATTGACCCTTTTGCTAATGCTAGCGTTCTTTCTCGAGGTATTATTGCTGAACATGAAAATGAGTTGTGGGTTGCTAGTCCTTTGAAAAAACAGCGTTTTCGTTTAAAGGATGGTTATTGTCTTGAAAATGAAAATTATTCTGTTGCTCATTATGAGGTCAAAGTAGATAACGAAGATTTTGTACAAATAAAATCTAATTAATTAATTGCCTAAGGAATAGAAAATGTATACAGAAACAATTAACAAATGTGCGGCTAATGCTGCACGTATCGTTCGACTAGCTAAAACCAACCCAATCGGATTTTGGTTAAGTTCTGCAATGGCAGGAGCTTACGTCGGTCTAGGGATTATCTTAATTTTTACGCTAGGTAATTTACTTGATCCATCGGTTAGGCCTTTAGTTATGGGCGCAACCTTTGGTATTGCATTAACCTTAGTTGTGATTGCCGGCTCAGAGTTATTTACTGGTCATACCATGTTTTTAACTTTTGGCGTTCAGGCAAAAAAAATTACCCATTGCCAAATGTGGTGCGTATTACCACAAACATGGTTAGGCAATTTGCTAGGATCAATTTTTGTCGCTGCGCTATTTTATTGGGGGTCTAGTCCATTATTGGCAACCGATACTTCTCTGGTGCATGCCGCGGCATTAGCAAAAACATCTGCACCGGCAACGGCACTATTTTTCCGAGGAATCTTATGTAATTGGTTAGTTTGTTTGGCTATTTGGATGGCAAATCGAGTTGAAGGTTCGGCTAAATTTATTGCCATCTGGTGGTGCTTACTGGCATTTATTGCTTGTGGTTATGAACATAGTGTCGCTAATATGACGTTATTTTCACTCTCTTGGTTTGGCAATCATTCTGATGCCTACACGTTAGGCGGAATCGGTCATAATTTATTATGGGTTTCATTAGGTAATTTGGTGTCAGGAGCACTATTTATGGGCTTAGGATATTGGTTTTCAACACCTAAGGCAGAGCGACCTTAATTAGTATAGAATAGGATTTTAATTGCGCAAATTGCTGGTTTTTAATCGTTGTTGGATTGCTAACCGTAAATTTTTTTAGTTCAATAAGATATTAATATGAATGGTTGTTTTAAAAGTCTATGGATTATTTACCTTTATTTTGTAAATTAGAAAACCGTGATTGCTTGTTAGTTGGTGGTGGAGAAATAGCCGAGCGTAAAGCTCGGTTATTACTTGAGGCCGGCGCAAAGTTAACGGTTAATGCACTCGAATTTACTCAGCAGTTTCTCTGTTGGCAGGAACAGAAGCAACTAGTTTTAGTGCAAGGTGAATTTATTACCCAACTGCTTGATAATAAATGGTTAGTTATTGCTGCCACCGATTGCCCACAAACCAATCAACAAGTCAGCACTGAATCAGAAAAGCGTCGGATATTTTGTAATGTTGTCGATTCACCTAAAGGCGCTAGTTTTATTATGCCGTCTATTATTGATCGTTCACCTATAATGGTCGCGATATCTTCCGAAGGTCATGCTCCCGTATTAGCACGCTTATTACGCGAAAAATTAGAGGCGATATTGCCGCAAAATATTGGCAAATTAGCCAAATATGCGGGTTATCTACGTAATAAAGTAAAAGCAACTTACCAAAGTATGACTGAACGGCGACGATTTTGGGAAAAGCTATTTACCCATGATAGATTAGCGCAAGCTGTAGCTAATAATGATTCAGAAAATGTTGAAAGGCTAACTAATCAATTATTTGCAGAGCCGGTTGATTATCGCGGTGAAGTGGTTTTGGTTGGTGCCGGTCCTGGTGATCCGGGATTATTGACATTAAAAGGTCTGCAACAAATTCAACAAGCCGATATTATTGTTTATGACCGATTAGTATCCAATGAAATAATGAATCTTGCTCGGCGAGATGCTCAACGCATTTTTGTTGGTAAACGCCCCGGTTTTCACTGCGTGCCCCAAGAACAAATTAACCAAATATTATTAGAGCAAGCGCAGAAAGGGTTGCGAGTAGTCAGACTGAAAGGAGGTGATCCTTTTATTTTTGGTCGGGGAGGAGAGGAGCTAGAAACATTATTTAATGCGAATATTCCTTTTTCAGTAATACCAGGGATCACCGCTGCTTCAGGATGCTCAGCCTATAGTGGTATACCGTTAACTCATCGTGATTATGCCCATAGTGTTCGTTTAATTACCGGTCATTTGAAAGATGGTACTCAGCTAGATTGGCATAGTTTAGCGGCTGAAAAACAGACACTAGTTTTTTATATGGGATTATCACAAGCAGAAAATATTAAAGCAAATTTAATTAAACACGGTATGAATGGTGATACACCGGTTGCTATTGTTGAAGAAGGCACCACAACCAAGCAAAAAGTCATCGATGGTTTATTATCCGAGCTTGATGAGCTAGCTTTACAAGCTTGTAGCCCGAGTTTAATTATTGTTGGTCCGGTAGTGGCATTACGAGAAAAACTCAACTGGTTTTCTCACAATTAGCAACAATTGGCAAGAAAAGGATAAGGTAAACAATTCTTTATTTTCTTGCCTTTTGTAACCAAGCAATTTGCCTAAATAATATTGTTAAAAAGTATTTTATAACAATATGCACTTTGCCTTTTTTATCAAAAGTTTAGGTTGGAGTATCGACATCATCCCAATCGGCATTTTCAAAATTCGTTAGCCAATTTAAAGCATATTGTCTCTCTTGAATGACGCCTTCCATTATTTCTATCGGTAACGATTTATTGTTAAGACGATAATCTCTTGCTAGCCAATGTAAGCGGTAATTTAAATCCAATGCATCTAGCAGTTCACTCGTTGGTCTTAAGGTTAAGGTAGAGAGTTCAGGATTACTATTTTCTACACCGATTTCAACCAATGAAGATACATTACAAAAAGTATCGGCAAAAGGTAATGTTGATTGCCAATTTAGTGCCCATTGTAGTGGTAATAAGGCTTCATAGCGCCAACTCATATTCATAACATCTTGTTCTTGCGGTTGAGGATCGTGAATAAAATCATATTCAATATTTGATAAAGCAGCAAAACCCAACGGACAACGCGTTTTGAATTCTTCGGGATCTAATGGGTCATTTTCTCGAAAACTTTCGGCTTGAATGCCGGTTAACATTAGTGCCAAGGCACGTTTTACTACTTCATCAGGGGTTCTAAGTATCACTTCAGATTCTGCAACAACAGGTGGTAAACTTGCAAGTGGCTGTAACCCTAATGTTGCTAAATACTGCTCGGTTTTTGCTTTGCGTTGTAATGCTTCTGACGGATAAGGCATTTTAATATTGATATCAAATTTTCCATCTGGATGTTGTAGTACCTCCATGTTAGGATTGCGAATCGTACCGTCGGGCATAAATAAAATGACATTAGCCTGCTCAGCCCAAATCGTTAGTTCATCAAATTGATTCTCTTCTACCTCAAACGTAAACTGATGTTTAGTTTTTTGAATATGTCGATACAGTTCATAACGGCGGGAATTCATTTCACCGTCACCAGCTTGCATAACATAGCCAATAAAACCATTAAGGTGATCTGTAAAATTTAGTGAGTTCAATCCACGCTGATTTAATTTTTTACAACTAAAATTAATTGCTATTGGATTTGTGAGTGTAGAGTAAGCATTGACTAATAGAGACATTTACAACTTCATCCTATTTTTTATTTTTTGTTCTTAATTTTGTTTAATAAATCAATTCAATTGATTTAAATAATTATAAATATTGTTTTTCAATTGAATCAAGTAAAAGAAAACGGTTTTTATGGAAGATTTTTAATGATTAGGATTAGATATTCTATCCAATTAAAAGCGTAAGCTGATATATGATATAAATCGGCATTAATACATTGCCAAAGTTATTCTTTACTCTGCAAATACCATACCGTCATTTCCATACGTGACTTAAAGTTTAGCTTTTTAAAAATACTTTTTATATGAACTTTAACCGTGCTTTCGACAATATCTAACTCTTTAGCGATTAATTTATTGGATAATCCTTGGACTAATAAATTAAATATTTCATGTTCTCTTGGGGTAAGTAAATTAATATCATGGCTCTGATTGGTAGTCGTGCCGCCACCATGACGCATATAATCAAGAATAATATGTGAAATTGCTTCATCCATGATGATTTTACCTTCGGAAATATCTTTTAATGCTTTAAGAAGATTTTCCGGCTCCATATCTTTTAATAAATAACCATCAGCCCCAGTTTTGAGCGCGGTAACGATATCTTCCTTGGCATCAGATACGGTAAACATAATGATTCGTGCAGAAATATTCTTTTCTCGTAAATAACGTAAAATTTCTAAACCACTGACATCGTTCATATTGATATCTAACAAAATAATGTCAGGGTCAAGCGTTTGTGCAAGCTTAACGCCTTCTATACCAGAGCCTGTCTCGCCAATAACTTCAAAATCATTGATGGTGTTAATCAGCTGTTTTACCCCATTTCTCAACATGGGATGATCATCAATAAGCAATATTGAACTTTTAATGTTTTCCATTTGTTACTCTTCTATCCTTCTAACAGGGATCATTGTCGTTGCTTTAAACGTTACTACAATTTCGGTACCCAAATTAGGTTTACTATTAATGGTTAAATTGCCATTTAATATTTCAACTCTATCACGCATAATGATTAATCCATAATGATTATCTTGATTAGTATTATTTTGTAGACCAACTCCATTATCTTTTATGCTGACAGTAATAATTTGATTCTCATCAATAGTTAAACTTATTTTGACTTGTGTGGCATTGGCATGTTTATAAATATTATTTAGAGATTCGCGAACACACTGCAATAGATGGAATGCATATTTGCTATTAATAAGATTAAGCGGTAATTGATATTCAGTTTGTATGGTAAATTTTAATTTTTGATTAAATTCTTCGATCAATTCCATTAAGCTAGCATAAAAACCGGTCTGGTTAAGACGTAAACGAAAAGAGGTTATTAATTCTCTTAATTGAGAATAGGTAATATTAACCTCTTTACGCATCGTCGCTAGCAAATCAATACTTGTGTGTGAGGTTAAATCGGGTTGCATCTGTAGGCAGCTAAGGTGAATTTTTAAACAGGAAAGCGATTGTGCTATCGAGTCATGTAACTCTCTTGCCATGGCTGAACGCTCTTTCATTAATAGATATTGTTTTTGTTGTTCTATTTGTCTATCAAGCATGAGTGCCGTTGTCATTTGCTCAACTAAGGCGGTAATTAAATTTTCTTGTTCTGCACTTAGATGCATTTTTGAGGGTTGTACAGCGAATAAAATACCAAATTTCTCTCCTTTTTCCTGAAGATACCAATAACGTTGAAATCCATTTTCTTGATAGGATTTTGCTGGAATAAGACAAGCATTACATTCTGAATTTTGGCAATAAGGGAGTTTTTGTTGGTTGGCATAACTGATTTGCTGATAATGTTCAATATTATCTGACTCATAAAACCGAATTTGAAACTGTGTTAATGGCACTAATTCTTCAAGTTTACGCAGTATTATTAAAAAGCGTTCACACAAGGGATCCGATGTATGCAGCTGTTTAATAGCTTGATACTGAAACGACAAAATTTTATTGATTTGTTGTAATTCGGCGGTTTTTTCTGTGACGCGTTCTTCTAGTAATTGGTACTGTAATTCAATCTGTTCAGCCATTTTATTGAAAGCTTGTCCCAATAGATCAAATTCGTTTTTTTTACTTTTTTTACTGTTGAATCGTTGGCTAAAGTTATGTTGAGAAATTGATTCTGCCATACTAATTAATTTGCGCCATGGCGCAAGAAGATAGCGACGTAAATAGTAAGTTTGCACAAGAAGAAATAGTGCAATGAGAATGATAAAAACAAGTTGTAATTGTGAAATATAATGGATTTGATTTTCTGTTTTTTGATCAATTTGATTAACTAATTTATCGGTCTGAGCAACAAAATCATCAATTTCATTTTTTATTTCATGTATATTGCTTGCCTGTTTAATTTTCGGAGCAATAGCTGTAACCCACAAAGACTGCAATTGGTTAAGCTCAGCAATTAAATGGTAACGTTCAAATAATTTTAATTGCTCAGAAGATGGCATATCATTAAAAATATTAAGTTGGTCATAGTGCTGTTTTTCAATGGGGATCATTGATAAAAGTTGGTAACTTTTCATTCTGATCAAGCCCAATTGATTTATCATATAAGCGCTACCTTTGGTTTCATTCGCGACTTGTATTGATAAAGACAAAGCTAATAACGCCATAGCACCTAAAAAAAACATTAAAAGTGTTAAACGATTAATAATGGATGCACTGTAGCGAAATTTTCTTTTTAACATATTAGTACTCAATATTTTGCTATTAAATATTGTTTAAATAAATAATAATTTAGGTCTATTGTAACGTGAAAATTGCTAGCCTAAGATCTTTTTTATGACTTTTTGCGATCTTTTATTAAACAGCGCTTGCAACAAGCATAAATTTTGCGTAAAATTCACGCCCTATAAGATTAATCAATGCAGACATATATTTTTAATCAGGAATCGTCTGCTTTTTATTGCGGAGTTAAGTATGTACGCAGTTTTCCAAAGTGGTGGTAAACAACACCGAGTTAGCGAAGGACAAGTCGTTCGCTTGGAAAAAATTGAAGTCGAAACAGGCGCAGAAGTTGTTTTCGATAAAGTTTTAATGGTAGCAAATGGTGAAGACATCAAAGTTGGTGCTCCGTTTGTTGAAGGTGCAACAATTAAAGCAGAAATTGTTGAGCACGGTCGTGGCGAGAAAGTGAAAATTGTTAAATTCCGTCGTCGTAAACACTATCGTAAACAACAAGGTCACCGTCAGTGGTTTACTGATGTGAAGATCACTGCAATCGCTTAATAGGAGTATCGAACAATGGCACATAAGAAGGCTGGTGGTTCATCACGTAATGGTCGTGATTCCCAGAGTAAACGTTTAGGTGTTAAACGCTATGGTTCTCAAGAAGTTCTTGCGGGTAACATTTTAGTTCGTCAACGTGGAACTCAATTCCACCCAGGCACTAACGTAGGTTGTGGTCGTGATCATACCCTATTCGCTTTAGTTGATGGACAAGTAAAATTCGAAGTTAAAGGACCTAAAAACCGCCGTTATGTTAGTGTAGTTGCTAACAGCTAATAGACTAGCGGTTCATAAGTTATAGAAGCCTCACAGTTATTGTGGGGCTTTTTTCATTTCTTGAAATTTATATAAAGTAATTCATTATGATAAAACAGCAAAATGTCAAATTAGGTTTTGCACTAGCCATGTTAACCGCAGTGATGTGGGGACTGGTGCCAATTGCCATGAAATATGCATTAGTTGTTATTGATCCCTTAACATTAGCTTGGTCTCGTTTAAGTATATCGGCAGTGGGGATCACGCTTTGGCTAGCTTATAAAAAGCAGTTTCCTAATTTAGCCATGTTCAAAAAACGTCGCCGTTTTATTTTATTGATGATTGCTGGATTTGGTTTATTAGGTAATTTTGCACTTTTTGCCACAGCTGTGCAGTATTTATCTGCAACTACTGCGCAAGTTGTTGGCCAAACCGGTATTGTTATATTTATGATTTCAAGTGCTTTTATTTTCAAGGAGAAATTAAGACCAACTCAAATTATTGGTATTACTATATTGTTAATTGGGTTAGGGCTATTTTTCAATGAAAATCTAGCCGATCTTTTTGCTAATATGTCTTCATACGGTAAAGGGGTGTGGTTGGCTTTATTAGCTTCGGTTTCATGGGCATGTTATGCATTAGCACAGAAAGTATTATTAAGAAAATTACGTGCAGAACAGCTACTTTGGTTGATTTATCTTATATGTAGTATCTTTTTATGGCCACTAGCATCACCGACTAAAATTGCTAATGCTGATTTTAGTCAATTGTTTGCAATTATTTTTTGTGGGTTAAATACCATTATTGCCTATGGTGCTTTAGTGATGGCAATGGAACGTTGGCAAGCGGCGCAAGTAAGTGCTATAACAACATTAACCCCACTTTTTGCGCTGATTTTTTCAGATCTATTTGCTCTACTATGGCCAGAAAAGTTTGCAATGCAATATTTAAATATTATAGGTTATATTGGCGCGGTATCGGTGGTGGCGGGTGCCATGTTTGCAACAGTTGGACACCATTTATGGCAACCAAGAAAAGGCTGGCTAATTAACCGCAATAAAGAGGACAAATAATGAAATTTGTAGATGAAGCTTCAATTCGCGTCGAAGCTGGTGACGGTGGTAATGGCTGTGTTGGTTTCCGCCGTGAGAAATATATACCTAAAGGCGGTCCTGATGGTGGCGATGGTGGCGATGGTGGTGATGTATTTTTTATTGCTGATGAAAATCTAAATACACTTGTCGATTTTCAATTTGAAAAAAACTATCGCGCAGAACGTGGTCAAAATGGCCAAGGCTCAGATTGTACCGGTAAAAGAGGTAAAGATATTACCGTTAAAGTACCAGTTGGCACGCGTATAACCGATAAATATACCGGTGAAATTATTGGTGATCTCACTCATCATCAACAAAAAGTTCTGGTTGCTAAAGGTGGTTTTCATGGACTAGGTAATGCCCGTTTTAAATCCTCAGTCAACCGTGCGCCAAGACAAAAAACCGATGGTACGCCAGGTGAAAAACGCGATGTTTTATTAGAACTGTTATTACTTGCCGATGTTGGTATGTTAGGTCTACCTAATGCAGGTAAATCAACGTTTATTCGTAGCGTTTCAGCAGCAAAACCAAAAGTAGCTGATTATCCATTCACAACTTTAGTACCGAGTTTAGGTGTGGTAAGAATGGATAATGAACAGAGTTTTGTGGTTGCCGATATCCCCGGGTTGATAGAAGGCGCATCAGATGGTGCAGGGCTTGGAATTCGTTTTTTAAAACACCTTGAACGTTGCCGTGTGTTAGTGCATTTAATTGATATTGCACCAATTGACGGTTCAGATCCGATTGAAAACGCCAAAGTTATCATCCAAGAATTACATCAATATAGTGAAAAGTTAGCCAATAAACCGCGTTGGTTAGTGTTTAATAAGATGGATGTATTAGGCAGCGAAGAGAGTGAAAAACGAGCAGCCGAAATTGCCCAAGCTTTAAATTGGGATGATAAATATTATGTTATTTCGGCAGTTAACCGTGAAGGTGTAAAAGCACTATGCTGGGATTTAATGGAGTATATCAATGCGCATCCTCGGGAGACCGAAGAAGAGAATAATTCCCCTGAAAAAGTAGAATTTATGTGGGATGATTACCATCAACAAGTGATGGATGAGGCTTTGGATGATGATGATTTTGATGATTGGGATGAAAGTGATGAAGAGGGTGTCGAATTTATCTACCAAAAATAAAAATATCATCAATCAGCTTTGAAATTTCATTGATAGCAAACATATCAAAATAGCAGGATGATATTATCCTGCTCCTTTCCTGCCTATTCTTTACATAAAAACAATAAGTTAATATTATAGCGGTTTTAAAATTGCCAAGCTTTTGTGGATTATTTTGAAAAAAGTCAAAAAATGTCTTGCATTCAAGAATGAGAATGATTATCATTCAATTGTACTTTATTAGAGCTCGAAAGACTTCTGAAAAAGTATGACATTGCTCACATTGCTTCCAATGTTTGCCAGCCTAGCTAAACTAAGCTGGCTTTTTTATTGCTTAATTTTTTAAGATTATCTTAGATTAACTGCTGGGTTATCGATATCAAATAAAACTAGTAATGCTGCAGTACCACCAAACTCTTTAGGTGCTTGATGAAAGCATATTACATGTGGATGTTGTGCTAGCCACATTGGGGTTTGTTTTTTTAAGATGTTTTTACCATGTCCATACATAATGCACGCGCAGTTGGCATTTTCTTTTAAACAAGCAGCAATCAAAGCAGCGATCTCTTTTTTCGCTTCTTGTTGCGTTAAACCATGTAAGTCTAAAAAGAATTCAGGTGTATAAAACCCACGGCGTAATTTTTTTAATTCATTGGGATCTGAATTTTCACGACTATAACGGATAGGATCTTCTTGTAATAGCGGTTGGTAATCATCAGAAAAGTAAAATTCATTATTTACTTTTTCATGTTGAATTTTCTGCTTTTCTATTAATTTTTGAGATCGCTTTTGTGGTTTATGAATCACAGTATCTTGTTTAAGTTGTTTGGTTTTACCAATACTACTTTTAAATAAGTCTATGTCTTCACGATCTAATATAAATTTATTCGACATTGATTCTCACTCTGGATAAACTTTTTCTTTGAATTCACACAAATCTTCAATAACGCAAGAACCACAACGTGGCTTGCGAGCAATACAGGTATATCTACCGTGTAAAATTAACCAATGGTGACAATTTATTTTGTATTCTTTGGGTACTACTTTGAGTAATTTTTCTTCAACAGCTTCAACGGTTTTACCCGGAGCAAAACCAGTTCGATTACTTACCCTAAAGATATGCGTATCGACAGCAATAGTTGGCCAACCAAACGCGGTATTTAAAACAACATTAGCTGTTTTTCTACCTACGCCAGGAAGAGCTATTAATGAATCAAAATTTTCAGGCACTTCACCTTGGTATTTATCAACCAAAATCTGACAAGTTTTGATGATATTTTCAGCTTTACTATTATATAAACCGATGGTTCGAATATAATCTTTTAATTTATTGACGCCTAACGCCAAAATTTGTTCAGCGGTGTTGGCAACCGCAAATAACGGTTTAGTTGCTTTATTAACACTAACATCGGTAGCTTGGGCTGAAAGTACAACAGCTATAAGTAACTCAAATGGGGTTTGATATACCAATTCTGTTGTCGGATCTTTAATGTGATCTTTTAACCTTTCTAAAATTTGTATACGAGTTGATTGTTTCACAATATATTATAAACATAAAATGGTTAGTTAATATTATATACTTTATTTAAAATTTAACCGTAGGATATCTTAAGTTTTTATATAGGTTAAAACTATTAAAAATCTATCTATATAAAAAATTATAAAATATTTTTACTAGGTGACTGGAATTATTTTTCTTTCTTTTGCATATTATATTGATCAGCAAAAATCGCCTGCTTTTTAGCATTCGCTTTTTATGATAAGCTAGCCAACTATTTTTTAATTTCATCATTCAAGGTTTATTATTAAAATGTCATTACCAATGATTGTCACCTTCGCTGTTTACATATTAGGAATGATTGCTATCGGTTTCTTTGCATTCCGAGCAACCCGTAATTTTGGTGATTACATATTAGGTGGACGTCGTATTGGCAGTGTGGTGACGGCACTTTCTGCTGGCGCTTCTGATATGAGTGGCTGGTTATTAATGGGATTACCAGGTGCCGTCTTTTTATTTGGTATTTCACAAAGTTGGATCGCAATTGGTTTAATTATAGGTGCTTATTTAAATTGGTTACTGATTGCCGGTAGACTAAGAGTTTTTACTGAAATAAATCATAATTCATTAACTTTACCTGATTATTTCTCTCGTCGATTTGATGATAACAGTTCATTATTAAAAATTATTTCGGCAGTAATAATTTTAATTTTTTTCACCATTTATTGTGCTTCGGGTGTGGTTGCCGGCGCTAAATTATTTGAAAGCACTTTTGGGCTTAGTTATAGTTGGGCTATGCTTGCGGGCGCAGGAGCAACTATTGCTTATACGTTTATTGGTGGTTTCTTGGCCGTGAGTTGGACCGATACGATTCAAGCTAGTTTGATGATGTTTGCCCTTATCTTAACGCCAATTATGGTTATGGTGAATGCCGGTGGTTTTACCGATGCACTAGCTAATATTCAATCATTAAATCCTGACTATACAAATATCTTTGCACATATGGATCTGATTGCTATTATCTCTTTATTAGGTTGGGGGCTTGGTTATTTTGGTCAACCGCATATTTTAGCCAGATTTATGGCCGCTGATTCGCATGAAGTCATGAAAAACGCGCGTCGAATTAGTATGACTTGGATGATTTTGTGCTTAGCGGGTGCGATTACAGTTGGTTTCTTTGGTATTGCTTTTTTTGCTAATAATCCTAATTTAGCTTATTTAATTGATAATGGTAAGCATGAACGGATTTTTATTGAGTTATCCAAATTACTGTTTAATCCATGGATCGCAGGTATCTTGCTTGCCGCTATTCTAGCGGCAGTAATGAGCACCTTAAGTTGTCAATTATTGGTTTGTTCAAGTGCATTAACTGAAGATTTTTATCGTGCCTTTATCAGACCAAAGGCTAAGCAGAGAGAGTTAGTTTGGGTTGGCCGTATAATGGTTTTACTTGTTTCTGTTATTGCTATTTTGTTAGCGATCAATCCTAATAACAGTGTGCTCGATTTAGTTAGCCATGCATGGGCAGGATTTGGTGCAGCATTTGGTCCTATTGTCGTATTTTCGGTTTTTTGGGCACGAATGACGCGTAATGGCGCGTTAGCTGGAATGATAACCGGCGCAATTACGGTCTTACTTTGGATTAACTTTAACTGGTTTGAGTTATACTCACTTATTCCTGGTTTTTTATTTGCGTCAATAGCGATAATTATTTTTAGTTTATTAGACAAAAAACCAAATGAAATAATCGAAGACCATTTTAAACAAGCGCATCAAAGATATCATAATAAAACAGAATAAGTTTAATTAAGTAGAATATAAACGTAACAAATTTAATAGGTAAAATATCATGACAAAAAATGTGATCAAACAACTGCAAGAGCGAGGACTGATTGCTCAACTTACTGATGAAAAAGCGTTAATGGAATTAATCGAACAAAATCCTATTGCGCTATATTGTGGGTTTGATCCAACAGCTGACAGTTTGCATCTTGGTCATTTAGTTCCGTTACTTTGTTTAAAACGTTTTCAATTGGCTGGTCATAAACCAATTGCGTTAGTTGGTGGTGCAACAGGACTAATTGGTGATCCAAGTTTCAAAGCGGTTGAGCGTAAACTTAACACCGAAGATACCGTGATAGAGTGGAGTGAGAAAATCAAGCAACAAGTTTCACCGTTCTTGGATTTTACATGTGGTGATAACGCCGCTATTGTTGCCAACAACTATGATTGGTTTGGTGGTATGAATGTTTTATCTTTTTTACGTGATATTGGTAAATATTTTTCTGTTAATGCCATGATTAACAAGGAATCGGTTAAACAACGGATTGACCGCGATGAGTCAGGTATTTCATTTACTGAGTTCTCTTATAGTTTGTTACAGTCTTATGACTTTGCTAGTCTTAATAAAGCACATAATGTTGTATTACAAATTGGTGGTTCTGATCAGTGGGGTAATATTACTGCTGGTATCGATTTAACCCGTCGTTTACATCAGAAACAAGTTTATGGTTTAACTGTACCTTTAATTACCAAATCGGATGGAACCAAATTCGGTAAAACCGAAAGCGGTGCGGTATGGTTAGATCCGAAAAAGACCAGTCCATATAAATTTTACCAATTTTGGATTAATACTGCTGATGCTGATGTTTATCGCTTCCTTAAATTCTTTACTTTTATGTCATTGGAAGAAATTGATGCATTGGAAGAAGAAGATAAGAATAGTGGCGTAGCGCCAAGAGCTCAATATGTGCTAGCTGAGCAAGTGACTCGTCTAGTTCATGGTGAAGAAGGTTTAACCGCGGCCAAACGTATCACTGAAAGTTTATTTTCAGGTAAATTAACTGATTTATCTGAGGCTGATTTAGAGCAACTAGCTCAAGATGGTATGCCAACTTTGACCGTTGAAGAAGATCTCGATTTACAACAAGCAATTGTTAATGCCGAGTTCGCACCGTCAAGAGGTCAGGCAAGAACCATGATCGAATCAAATGCTATTTCCGTTAATGGTGAACGTAACGCAACAACGGATTATCGTTTCTCTGATGGTGATAAACTCTTTAATCGTTATACCTTATTGCGTCGAGGTAAAAAATACTATTGCTTACTTATTTGGAGATGATTTCATGAAAAATATATTATCGATTCAGTCGCATGTTGTCTTCGGTCATGCGGGGAATAGTGCAGCAGTATTCCCTATGCGCCGTTTAGGGGTGAATGTTTGGCCGTTAAATACGGTTCAATTTTCCAATCATACTCAATATCATCAATGGACTGGAACGGTAATGCCAGCATCTCATTTAACCGATATCGCCGATGGGATTAATGCTATTGGCGAATTGCAACGCTGTAATGCCGTATTAAGTGGCTATATGGGCTCAGCTGAACAAGGTAATGCAATTATTGAAATTGTGAAAAAAGTAAAAGCTGAAAATCCAGAAGCAATTTATCTTTGTGATCCAGTAATGGGCCATCCTGAAAAAGGCTGTTTTGTCGCCCCCGGCGTATCAGAGTTTTTATGTAACACTGCTTTGCCTGTTGCAGATATCATGGCGCCTAATGTTTTAGAACTTGAGGAACTCAATGGCAAACAAGCCATTAGTAATGTTAATGAAGCCGTTTTAGCATGCCGTGCAATTTGTCAAAAAGGACCTAAAGCGATTTTAGTTAAACATTTGAGTCGTGCGGGTTATCAAAAAGACCGTTTTGAAATGTTGTTAGTCACTCAAGATGAAGCTTGGCACATTCATCGTCCGTTAGTCGATTTTGGTGTTAAACAACCAGTAGGTGTGGGTGATATGACAAGTGGACTATTCTTAGCGAATATAATGCTTGGTAAATCAATGGTCGAAGCTTTAGAGCACACCACCTCAGCAGTTTATGCGGTCATGCTTGAAACCTTAAAACAAAATGAATATGAATTGCAATTAATTGCGGCACAAAATGAAATCGAAAAACCAAAATTAAGGTTTAATGCAAAAAGAATTGATTAATTTCCAAAATATGTAAAAATGTACGAAAAATATAATAATAAGTAAATATAATGTAAATTTACGGAATGTGAAGTATAGAGGGAATGATGGAAGATAGTATTTCATTGGGTAAAATGCTTTCCGATTTAAGGGGTAATATGGGTTTGACCCAGAAAGATATTGCCGCTCAAATTCATGTTAGAACAGAAGTTATTTCAGAAATTGAAAACAACAAGTTAGTTCATGCCCCTTTTGTTCTTGTTAAAAGTTATATTCGCAATTATGCAAACATTGTTGGTTTACCTAATGAAGAATGTCAATCCTATCTTAACGAATTAGAAAAAGAATATTTTGCATCACAACCTTTCAAACTCAAATCAATAATCAAACAAAAAAAGCATAGTAAAAAAGGGTTCTATTTTGTTTTATTCATTCTAGTTTGCTTGTTAGGTTTTGGGTTATATTATAATAATTATCAAACCAAAAACAATTATGTTGAAGTTAGCCATTATATTTCGCCGAGCTCTGCAGATCGCGTTAACGGTTAGCAAATTTTCGAATTCACTTACAGACATTTGCCTCAAATCTTGTTAAGATTGCGACCTAGTTATTTTGCAACATGATTAGGCATCTTATGAGTCATCAAGAATCACCAATTATTAGGCGAGAATCAACCCGAATTTATGTCGGTGATGTGCCTATTGGCGGTGGTGCACCAATTGCTGTCCAATCAATGACGAATACTCGAACAACTGATGTTGAAAAGACAGTAGCACAAATTCAAGCACTTGAACGGGTAGGGGTTGATATTGTACGAGTCTCTATTCCTACAATGGATGCCGCTGAAGCATTTAAATTTATTAAGCAGCAAGTTAAAGTGCCTTTGATTGCCGATATTCATTTTGATTATCGCATAGCCTTAAAAGTTGCTGAATATGGTGTTAATTGTCTAAGAATTAACCCCGGAAATATTGGTAATGAATCGCGGATTCGTTCGGTTGTTGATTGTGCTAAAGATAAGAATATTCCGATACGCATTGGCGTTAATTCTGGTTCACTTGAAAAAGATATTCAAGAAAAGTATGGTGAGCCGACACCTGAAGCGATAGTTGAATCTGCGATGCGCCATGTGGATATCCTAGATCGACTTGATTTTGACCAATTTAAGGTAAGTGTTAAGGCATCAGATGTATTTACTGCGGTTGATTCATATCGATTATTGGCAAAACAAATTAAGCAACCATTGCATTTAGGGATTACCGAAGCTGGTGGCGTTCGAAGTGGTGCAGTAAAATCAGCAATAGGGCTTGGTTTATTATTATCTGAAGGTATCGGCGATACATTAAGAGTTTCATTAGCCGCAGATCCAACTGAAGAAGTCAAAGTCGGATTTGATATTTTGAAATCTTTACGCATCCGAGCCAGAGGGATTAATTTTATTGCTTGCCCAACTTGTTCTAGGCAAGAATTTGATGTGATTAGTACCGTTAACACGCTAGAGCAGCGACTTGAAGATATTATAACACCAATGGATGTCTCAATTATTGGCTGTGTTGTTAATGGTCCCGGCGAAGCCTTAGCATCCACTATGGGGGTCGCGGGTGGGCACAATAAAAGCGGTTTTTATGAAGATGGTGTGCGCATAGGGCGTATTGATAATGAACAAATGATAGATGAGTTGGAAGCGAAAATACGCGCTAAAGCCACAATTTTGAAAAACAGAATTACAACGATTGAACTATAATTTTATTAGATAGCGAATAAAAAAATGACAGAAAAAAAAATCCAATCAATACGGGGAATGAATGATTTACTCCCGAGTGATAGTGCAACATGGCAACAAATTGAAAAAATTGTCAAAAATGTACTAAATAGTTACGGTTATAATGAAATTAGAACACCGATTGTTGAAGAAACGGCATTATTTAAACGCGCAGTTGGTGAGGTTACCGATATTGTTGAAAAAGAGATGTATACTTTCAACAATCGTAGTGATGAAAGTCTTACACTGCGACCAGAAATTACAGCTGGTTGTGTGCGCGCTGGTATTGAACATGGTCTGTTTTATAATCAAGAACAACGTTTATGGTATTTAGGACCAGCATTTCGTTATGAAAAACCGCAAAAAGGTCGTTATCGCCAATTCCATCAATTTGGTGTTGAAGTATTTGGGCTTGAAGGTCCTAATATCGATGCAGAGCTTATATTACTAACCGCTCGTTTTTGGAAAGCACTTGGTATTGAAAAACATACTACGCTTGAGCTTAACTCAATAGGTTCAGTTGAAGCCCGCGGCAATTATCGTAATGCTTTGGTTAGCTTCTTAGAACAACATAAAGATAAATTAGATGAAGACTGTTTACGCAGAATGTATACTAATCCATTACGGGTGTTAGATTCCAAAAATCCTGATGTTCAAGAATTACTTAATCAGGCACCAAAATTATTTGATTATTTAGATGAAGAGTCTAAAAATCATTTTGATGGGTTGTGTCATTTATTGGATAAAGCAGGGATTAAATATAACATTAATCAACGATTAGTCCGTGGTTTAGATTATTATAATCGAACCGTTTTTGAATGGGTTACTACAAGCTTAGGCGCTCAAGGTACTGTTTGTGGTGGTGGACGTTATGATGGACTTGTCAGTCAGCTAGGCGGGCAACCCACTCCTGCGGTTGGTTTTGCCATGGGCGTTGAACGTTTAGTATTACTGGTACAAGCGGTTAATCCTTCATTAAATCGTGATAGTTCAATTGATATTTATATGATATCTTCCGGCAATGAGCAGACAATATCTGCAGCCCAAATCATGGCGGAGACATTACGTGATGGTTTACCTGATAGACGAATTGTGACCAATTACGGCAGTAGCAATTTTAAGAAACAATTTGCCAAAGCTGACAAATTAGGTGCTAAAATAGCTGTAATCATTGGTGAAAATGAAATAGCTAATCAATCAGTAACGATTAAAAATTTACAAACAGGCGAACAAGTCGAAGTTGCCCAAAAAGAGATTGTGCAAACTTGTTTGGCAATATTGTAAATTAAGGAAAATAGGAGAAAAACGTGAGTCATCAATTATCTGGCGAAGAACAATTTTCAGAGATAAAAGAATTTCTTGCTAAAAAGTGGAAAATCATTGTTGCGGTTATTGTAATTGGGTTACTGGCTTTTTATGGCTGGCGTTATTGGCAATCTCATAAATTAGCAAAAACGATAGAATCTTCAGATCGATATGAACAATTAATTGCTAATTTAGATAAAAATAATCCAGATTCAATAAATGAATTAGTCTCTTTCGCGGAAAGTGATGATACTATTTATAGTGTTTTCGCTAATTTAAAAGCAGCTAAATTTTATGTTGAAGAAATAAAAGATTATCCTAAAGCTGAAAAGTTACTTACTGATACATTAAGTAAAACCGATTCAGACATTATTAAATCAATCAGCTATGTTCGTATTGCAAAAATACAATATCAACTTGAACGTTATCAAGACACTTTAGCAACATTAAGCAAAGTTACTGAAAAAAGTTGGACACCGGTAGTTAATGATATTCGTGGTGACGTGTATATGAAAATGAATAACTACACGCAAGCCGTTGCTGCTTATACTGTTGCATTGACACCTACTCCTATTGATGGTTCAGATGAAAATATTGTTAAAGCTTCATTACCAACTGAACAGTTAGATGAAAATATCAAAATGAAGTTAAATCAGGCTCAATATCTTAAAGATAAGCAACAAGCTGAACAAGAAGCTGAAGCCGCCAAAGAAAAAGCTAAGCAAGAAGCTGAAGCTAAGAAAAACGCCGCACAAGAAAATAAAAATTAATTTATCCTGATATAAGGGTCTATACAATGAAGTTATCAAAAAGTCTTTTTATTAGTGTTTTTATGTTTTCACTTGTTGGATGTTCATTGTTTGGTAAAGAGGAAGAAATCGTACAAGTTTCACCTTCACCAACCGTAAACAACCAATTTTCAATACAACAAGTATGGCGAAATAGTACAGCAGGCAATACACATATTTATTCATTATTAGGGCCTATTAATTATGATAATGCCGTTTATGTTGCTAGCCGTAGCGGACAAGTTAAAGCTGTTGATTTATCTAATGGTCATACAATCTGGGATAAAAATTTATCACAAAGTACATTATTCAGTAGTAAAACAGCACTATTTTCCGGTGGTGTAAGCGCTGATGATAAATATGTTTATATTGGTAGTGAACGTGCTGTGGTATATGCGCTAGATCGTAACGATGGTAATGTTATCTGGGAAAAACCGGTAAGAGGTGAAGTTCTTGCTCGTCCAGTATCATCTGCCGATAAACTCATTATCCATACCGCTAATGGTAATTTACAAGCCTTGAACCGTAACACTGGTGCTGATGAATGGGATGTCATGCTTGAAGTTCCTCCTCTTTCACTAAGAGGTAATTCAACTCCAACAATTGCACATGGTGCGGCAATATTTGGTGATGATACCGGGCATGTAAATGCTTACTACATCAATAATGGCCAATTGATTTGGCAACAACGTATTTCGCAACCAAGTGGATCGACAGAAATTGCAAAATTGAATGATGTAGATTCAACGCCGATAATAGAAGGTAATTTAGCTTATGCTATCGGCTATAATGGTAATGTTGTAGCGCTTGATTTAAGTAATGGTCAGATTGTCTGGCGTAAAGAGATGGGTTCAACACATAGCTTTGTGGTTGACTCACAACAATTATTTGTTGTAGACCAAAATGACAATGTACGAGCAGTAAGCAAAAATGGCGGAACAATTCTCTGGACTCAAGCTGGTTTGTTACATCGTCAATTAACCGATCCGGTTATCTACGAAAACTATATTGTGGTTGGCGATTTCGAAGGTTATCTTTATTGGTTAGACAAAGATAACGGTGAAATCGTTGCTAAAACCCAAGTTAGTAGCAGTGGATTAATTTCGAAACCATTAGTTGTCGACAATAAAATTGTTGTCCAAGCTAAAAATGGTGATATTTACGCTTTCACAAAAAAATAAGGTAATTAGAGAATAAATATGGTACCTGTTGTCGCACTAGTTGGTCGTCCGAATGTAGGAAAGTCGACTTTATTTAATCGATTAACTCGAACACGAGACGCCTTAGTAGCTGATTTTCCGGGATTAACTCGTGACCGTAAGTACGGGCGAGCCGAAATCAAAGGGCATGAATATATTGTCATTGATACTGGTGGTATTGATGGCACTGAAGATGGGGTTGAAAGCTTTATGGCGGAACAATCCTTACAAGCAATAGAAGAAGCAGACATTGTCCTTTTTTTAGTTGATGCCAGAGCAGGTGCCATGCCTGCTGATCATGCTATTGCTAAGCATCTCCGATCTCGCCAAAAAGCAACATTTTTAGTTGCTAACAAAATTGATGGTATTGATGCCGATAGCGCAATCTCTGATTTTTACAGTTTAGGATTAGGTGACATTCACCCGATTGCTGCGAGTCATGGTCGTGGGGTAAATGTATTAATCGAAGCGGTGCTCGATCCTATTTTTCATTTTGCCAATGATCAAAATGAGGCCTTATCAGAGGATGAGCCAGATGACGTTCTTCCTGAATCTTATGATGATATTGAAGATGACGCCGAGTCGCTTATCAACCAACCAATCAAAGTTGCTATTGTTGGTAGACCAAATGTTGGTAAGTCAACACTAACTAATCGAATATTAGGCGAAGAAAGGGTTGTGGTTTATGATATGCCCGGTACAACACGTGACAGTATTTATATACCAATGACACGCGATGCTCGTGAATATATCATGATTGATACTGCAGGTGTACGTAAACGAGGCAAAGTAACCGAAACAGTTGAAAAATTTTCGGTTATCAAAACGCTGCAAGCAATTGAAGATGCTAATGTGGTGATTTTAGTGATAGATGCTCGAGAAGGTATATCCGATCAAGATTTGTCCTTACTTGGTTTTATCATTAATAGTGGGCGCTCACTGGTTATCGCAGTTAATAAATGGGATGGATTATCACAAGATATCAAAGAACAAGTGAAAACCACGTTAGATGATCGACTTGATTTTATCGATTTTGCCCGTTTACATTTTATTTCGGCACTTCATGGTAGTGGCGTAGGTAACTTATTTGATTCAATTCAAGAAGCATACGATTGTGCAACTCGTCGGGTTAATACGGCACTGTTGACCAAAATAATGCAAATGGCGCAAGATGATCATCAACCACCATTGGTGAGAGGACGTCGCGTAAAATTAAAATATGCTCATGCAGGTGGATATAACCCGCCAATTGTGGTTATTCATGGTAATCAGGTTGAAGATTTACCTGATTCTTACAAACGTTATCTAATGAACTATTTTAGACGCTCATTAAAAATTATGGGTTCACCAATACGGATTCAATTTAAAGAAGGCGCTAATCCATTTGAAGGTCGAAAAAATAGTTTAACGGCTTCCCAACAACGTAAGCGTCGTCGGTTAATGAAACATGTACGAGGTCGTAAATAACTTATGACAAACCAAAAGATGATCGCCGGTGGACAAGAAGGTATTTGTCCTAAATGCCATAATAAAATGAGTATTGTGGCACCACAACATTATGACTGTCCTCATTGCCAACAACATTATTTAGAGCAGTATATCTGTCCAATTTGTCAGCAGAGCGCTCAAATGGTTAAAGGTTGCGGGGCTATAAACTATATTTGTCCGACTGATGGCTTAATATCCAGCAGTAAAGTGATATTTCAGTATTTATCAGAGTAGAAAATTGTATCTATATTCAAAGCCATAAGAGGTTATTTTATGCGAATTATTTTATTAGGCGCACCAGGAGCAGGAAAAGGAACTCAAGCACAATTCATTATGCAAAAATATGGTATTCCGCAAATTTCAACGGGGGATATGTTACGTGCAGCAGTAAAAGCAGGAAGTCCATTAGGTCTACAAGCAAAAGAGCTTATGGATCATGGTAAGCTTGTTACTGATGAATTAGTTATCGCTTTAGTTAAAGAGCGTATTGCGCAAAGCGATTGTAAAAATGGCTTTTTACTAGATGGTTTTCCACGTACCGTTCCACAAGCGGATGCAATGAAAGAAGCAGGAATCAATGTTGATTATGTCCTTGAGTTTGATGTACCAGATGAAGTTATTATTGATCGCATGAGTGGTCGCCGTATTCATGCAGGTTCAGGTCGTGTATACCATATTCGCCATAATCCACCAAAAGTGGAAAATATTGATGATGTAACAGGTGAACCATTAACTATTCGTAAAGATGATAATGAAGAGATTGTTCGTAAACGTCTTATTGAATATCATGATTTAACCAAACCATTAATCAACTATTATCAACATGAAGCCAAAGAAGGTCGTACTCAATATTTCCGTATTGACGGAACACAGGCTGTTTCAGCTGTGACCAATGAATTGACTAAAATTTTAGGCTAATTGCAAAAAAGAGGGATGATAGACTTTTCATCCCTCATCTTATTCAATCTATTATTTTGCTAAATTAAGTGCTTGTTCTAAATCAGCAATAATATCATCAATATGTTCAATGCCAATTGATAGGCGTATCATTTCTTGGCTAACTCCAGCTTTTTGCAACTCTTCATCATTAAGTTGTCGATGGGTAGTTGATGCCGGATGACAAGCTAATGAGCGGGTATCACCAATATTGACTAAACGAATAATCAATTTCAGGGCATCGATAAATTTAGCTCCAGCTTGTTTACCGCCTTTGATACCAAAGGATAAAATGCCAGCAGGTAGACCATTGTCCATCTGTTTTATTGCTAAATAATGTTCTGGATGATTAGCCAATCCAGCATAATTGACCCATTCAACTTGAGGGTGTGATGCCAAATAATTGGCAACCTTAATGGTATTTTGGCAATGTCGCTCAATGCGTAAAGAGAGTGTTTCGAGACCTTGTAATAATAAAAAGGTATTAAACGGTGATAAAGCTGCTCCCATGTTACGCAGTGGTATTACTCGGCAACGAGCAATATAGGCTGCCTCTCCAAAGCTTTGAGTATATGAAACACCATGATAAGAAGGATCGGGTTGATTGAGCATAGGAAATTTATCGGCGTGCTCTTTCCAAGGAAATTTACCGGAATCAACTATCATTCCACCTAAACTATTACCATGTCCACCAATATATTTAGTTAATGAATGCACCACTATATCAGCACCAAATTCAAATGGTCGGCAAAGCGCTGGACTAGCAACGGTATTATCAACAATTAAAGGGATACCATGTCGATGGGCAATATCAGCCAGTGCTGCTAAATCAACAATATTGCCGGCTGGATTACCGATACTTTCACAGTAGATGGCTTTAGTTTTATCATCAATTTGTTTTTCGATAGCGTGTAGATCATTATGTGGCGCAAATTTGGTAGTGATACCAAAATTAGGTAATGTATGAGCCAGTAAATTATAAGTTCCACCATAGAGTTTGGAGACGGAAACAATATTCTCACCAGCAAATGTAATGGCTTGTATCGCATAAGTAATTGCCGCCATTCCAGAAGCTACCGCTAATGCTCCTATACCGCCTTCAAGTGCAGCAATACGCGCTTCAAGTACCGCATTAGTTGGATTAGTTATTCGAGTATAGATGTTTCCAGCAACTTTTAAATCAAATAAATCAGCGCCATGTTGGGTGTCATCAAAGGCATAAGAGGTGGTTTGATAGATCGGAACCGCCACAGCATGGGTTGTTGGTTCAGGCGTATAGCCAGTGTGCAGAGCAATTGTCTCTGGTTTCATATTAGAGCCTCATATTTACAACGATAAGGCTCTTATTTTGTGCAAAAAATTATCAAAAAGTAAAGAGTTATAAAACCATTCGTACTATATCGATTTCACCTAACTCTTTGTATAAACTTTCAACTTGATCAATATGTGTTGCATTAATCGTAATTGAAACGGAATGATAATTACCCTTGCTACTTGGTTTGATCGACGGCGTATAATCTCCAGGGGCATGGCGCTGGATAACTGATACTACTTTATCAACCAACTCCGGTTTTGCTTCCCCCATTACTTTATAGGTAAAAGAACAAGGGAAATCTAATAATTCATTTAATTTTGTTTGTTGCATAACGGTTTTTCTCGTTTTATCAATGAATCCACTAACATGATCTAGTATATATAGTCAATTTATTATTCTTCAAGCCTTAAAACAATAAACATTACTTTTTAAAGCTTATAATTTGATCTATGATAAGCAAATTCTAACATAGCTTAGTAAAACCTACCTGACTATTATTCTAAAAGGCTAAAATAACATGTTATCCCAATCTGCTAGTAAAGAACCTTTTGGTACATTACTTGGTTATGCACCAGGTGGTGTAGCAATTTATTCATCTGATTATGAAAATTTAGATCCTGAGCAATTTCCTAATGATGCTTCATTTCGCAGCTATTCCGGTCATGAATATATGGGATATAAGTGGCAATGTGTTGAATTTGCTAGAAGATTTCTATTTTTAAATTATGGGATTGTGTTTACTGATGTCGGTATGGCGCATGAGATTTTTTCGTTAAGGTTTCTTCGTCAAGTGATCAACGAAGCCATTTTACCATTACAAGCTTTTGCTAACGGTAGTAAAAGAAAACCAGAGGCAGGTGCCTTGTTGATATGGGATGACGGCGGTATGTTTGATAGAACTGGTCATGTGGCTATTATCACCGAAGTTTTTGACAACAAAATTCGAATTGCCGAACAAAATGTTATTCATACTCGACTTCCTATTGGTCAACAATGGACGCGCGAGTTAGCTATGACGGTATCTGATGAGGGTTATTATTTACATGATACTTTTGATGATACTAAAATTTTAGGTTGGATGATTCAAACAGACGATACACTTCACAGTTTACCGCAACCTAATGCGGATAAGCACTTACTTGATATCCATAGCGTACATATTAAAAACCATGGTCAATTTGATGGTAAATGGCTAGATGAAAACGATCCTTTAGAAAGTGCTTATGTGTCAGCAACTGGTCATGCCATTAGTCATGATGATCAGTATCGCTATTTCACTATTTCTGAAAGTGCGGAACAAGAGCTTATTCGTGCCACAAACGAGCTCCATTTAATGTATTTGCATGCGACAGATAAAGTGTTAAAAGATGATAATTTGTTATGTAATTTCAATATACCGGAAATCCTTTGGCCAAGACTTAGATTATCTTGGCAACAACGTCGTTATCAAATGATCACCGGCCGATTAGATTTTTGTATGGATGAACGAGGTTTTAAAGTTTATGAGTATAATGCTGATTCGGCATCATGTCATACCGAAGCAGGCAAAATTTTGGAAAATTGGGCCATACAAGCTGAATTAAATGTTGGCGTAAACCCGAGTGCAGGATTGCTTAATGCATTGGCTAACTGTTGGAAGCATAGCGACGCCAAAGCGTTTATCCACATTATGCAAGATAATGACAGCGAGGAAAATTATCACGCATTATTTATGCAAAAAGCCCTAACGCAAGCTGGATTTAAAAGCAAAATCTTACGCGGACTAACAGGACTTAGGTGGGATAAAAGAGGGCGTTTAGTTGATGATGAAGATCGTCAAGTTACCTGTGTTTGGAAAACTTGGGCATGGGAAACTGTACTTGAACAACTACGCCAAGAAAGTGAGGCGCAAACCGCTGGATTACCGATCCGAACATGGCATCCTGAAAATGCGGTTAGATTAATTGATGTATTACTGCGACCTGAAGTTTCGGTTTTTGAGCCTTTATGGACGGTCATCCCAAGTAACAAAGCTATTTTACCTGTATTATGGTCGCTATTTCCAAACCATCGTTATCTGCTGGAATCTACATTTGAACTCAATGACAACTTAATCAAAAAAGGTTATGCCATTAAGCCGATTGCCGGGCGTCGTGGTAGTGATATTGAGTTAGTTGGTAGTCATGAACAAGTTTTGGATAAAACGGTTGGTCGATTTGCAAAACAAGAAAATATTTATCAAGAACTGTGGTGTTTACCCAAAGTTGATGATCGTTATTTGCAACTTTGTACTTTTACTGTTGGAGGTCATTATGGTGGCGCATGTTTACGTTCAGATCCCTCTTTAGTTATAAAAGGCGAAAGTGATATGCAACCACTCCGTGTGCTAACCGATGAAGAATTTTTAAAAGAAATATCGAAAATAAATTGAAGAGCAGGGCTTTGAGGTCTAATTTGACAAATCTATCATTAAATTTCATGATGATAAATGTTTCGCAACTCATTTAACGATTTGATTAATTGTCACTTAAATAATTTTTTCGAATTATAAATGACAAAAAAATCATTTTATCTTTAGGGACGGCAATGACAACTGGTTAATATTTCTGATAGAATTGATTTTATTAAAAAATAATTATAAAAAATATAAGTAATTTCAAGGAATATCAGGAAATATATGGCAAACACATTACTTCGAAGTGGTGATATAAAAGATTTTAAAATGCTCGGGCATGATGGCAAAGCGGCGTATCTGGTCGCTTCGCAAATTCGTGAAATGTTCCGAGTCAAATTAGGCCGTCAATACTCTGATTGTTTAGCTATCCCACAACGTAATGATCAGGGCAATCTTGTTGATTGGTATATTCCTTTCGATTCAGACTTACCTGATGGGGAATATGATATTATTCCATGGACATCGGCAAGTGAATCAGAACAAGAATCCGCTCTAATTTTGCTCAAGGAATTTGAAAACAAAGTTATCGAATTAGGCAAAAAATTATCCCAAAATCCCAATCTAGAAGGTGATCAACTGCTTTTTAGTCGCCTTATTTACGATCCAAAACAGAGCTCAGATAGTCTTGAACCTAATTTAATGGCATTACGTTTTCCTAGTAATCAGTTTGTCTATATTGTTAATGGTAAACCGGTTATTACTTTTTGGGGATTTATTAATCCCCAAACACCACAAGCGACCTCGCCATTTTATTGTTTAGAACCTGTTAGAAATCCAACGCCACAACCAGAAGTAGTTGCTCCACCTCCTGTTCAAGAGGTGCCCGCTGTCGTTAGCAAACCTTGGTGGAAGCGATGGTGGATATGGTTATTAGGATTATTACCACTCTTATTATTACTGCTAGCTATATTCTGGTTGAAAGGTTGTTGGTTTAAACCAAGTTTGTCTTTTAATCCAAATCTATCATTAGATGGTAATGTTAATCTTCCTGTAGCAACTGATAACCAAGATGATAAGTTAGATATCAACGCTCCAGAGCTGAAACCTAAAGAGGTTATTATAGATAATAAACCTGTGGGTGTGGTTAATGGCGTTGCGCCTAATGGAACAGTTGCCGGCGATGATACCCCAACAAATTCGGCTCAAGTTGACACTCCAGCTATACCATCAACACCTGATGAAGGCGTGGAAAATAGTGCCAATCCGCAAGGTGATCAACTTAACCCTCCAGAGGTAAATACTCCCGATGATAAAGGTAATAACGGCGATCAGGGGGATAAGAAAGATAACGGTGATAACCCAAATAATCCTAGTACGCCTGAGGATAAAGACAAACAAAACGTGCAGAATACAGATGACAAAAATGGTCAAATGGCACCTCCTACACCTGATTTAGCCAGTAATCCTGACGCTAACAATACAGATCAAGGCAATGGTGCTAATACCGCCCAATCCAACCATTTAACTTTACCGGCGGATGTATTAAAACAAGGCTCAACAAACTTCTTAAACGGTCAATGGTCTGTTGGTGCAGGTATTCAAGATAAAGCAACGGGGAAACCATTACAATTAAGTTATAACTTTAATCAAGGTAATGGTGACGTGACACTTACTCGCAGTGATGGCGTTAAATGTACTGGTAATGTCGGTAGCGGCATCCAAAATGGCAATTTAAATATTGCCGGTAATAACGAAGCTATCTGCAGTGATAATACTAAATATAAATTACCAAGTATTCAGTGCAAACCAGGCAAAAATAATCAAGCTGATTGTCAGGGAATGTATGATAACGGGACTTCGTTCCCAATTACGATGAAAAAACAATAGGGTTGTATATGCTTCCAGAAATACGCAACTATGGTCAAGAAGTTACTCTTATCATGAATAGTGGTATTCAATTTCTTGATTTTGCATTAAAAATAGATTGGAAAGATAATCAATGGCGTAGTAAAGTTAATGGTTGTTTTATTAATCCATCAGAAAGCGGAGCACTAGTTAGGCTAATTGAAGATGTCGATAGTGGTAAATTTTTTGCGCCGGATAATCTCTCTTTTGCGGTCACACCAACTCAAGAGATTAGTGTCGACCAATCATTAAAACTATTTGATGGCATTTGGTTGCCGGTGCCAGTTTTAAGATCCATACCGCCAGAGCGCTTTGATAAAGGTCCACATAACTGGAATCGTGTTCGAATTGTAAGTATTCCCGAGGGTGAAGATCCAGATGGCAATACACATCGTATTACCTTTGCCTTTGATACCAAAATTTTCACCAATATGCAGGATGTGGCTTATTTGGCACCGACTGATAATGATGTTAAAACTGGGGCTGTATTTAGCTTAGCTCATCGTTCAGATCACGTTTCCTGGTATTTAGAGCAAAAGTGGATCACCAGTTGGTTAATTGATCTATTTCAGGAGTTAGCGCCGCAACCAGAGCGATTAAAAATTCATAAAGATGATATAGATCTAGAAATAGGTAATAAAGCTTATTATGGTCATTATTTGAATGTTCTTAATTTGCTTGCCGATTCATTGCAGTTACCAAAAATTAAAATTGTCTCTAATAATCGTGATGATGTGGTTAAATCCATTCCGGTTGATATGATTTTAGATGTTGGTAATTCAAGAACATGTGGCATCTTAATTGAAGACCATGTACAAGATAAAGATAGCTTGAATCGTCGTTATGAACTTGAAATTCGTGATTTAACTCAACCTGAACATATCTATAATGAACCGTTTGAAAGTCGAGTAGAATTTGCACAAACCTTTTTTGGTAAAGAGCACTTTTCTCTGCAAAGTGGGCGACGTGATACTTTCCGTTGGCCAAGTATTGTTCGTGTTGGCAAAGAAGCGAGTCGCTTAGCGAGTCGTCGTGAAGGAAATGAAGGTGCAACTGGTCTTTCAAGCCCGAAACGCTATTTGTGGGATCAGGAGAAGTATGAGCAAGGTTGGCGATTTAATTCCCATTATGTCAAGAGTGACCATGAACCCTTCGCAACGGCTGAACCCTTTTCTAGTTTAATCAATGAGTATGGTGAAGCTTTGCATATCCTCAGGAATGACATTGAGGAGGAATATGATCGAAAAATGCCAGTGTTCCATCCCAAATATTCACGTAGCTCATTAATGACATTTATGCTATGTGAAGTATTAATGCATGCATTGATGCAAATTAATAGTGTTGCTCAACGTAATAAACTTGAACATGCAAGAACACCGCGTAATTTACGTTCAATTATTCTTACCATCCCTCCGGCAATGCCAAAACCAGAACAAGCTATTTTTAAAAGCTGTGTTTATCAAGCTATTGGCTTGGTTTGGAAAAGCTTAGGCTGGGATAGTTCTGATGACGATATCGATTTTGATAACCCTAATCAGTTAAAAAGTATTTGGCCAAATATTCCTGAAGTTTATATCCAGTGGGATGAAGCAACCTGTGGCCAAGTAGTTTATCTCTTTAATGAGACGCAAAACAATTACAATGGCCGATCAGAAGAGTTTATTGCTTCAATGGTACGACCAGATAAAAGTAATAAACAAAAACTAACGATTGCTACCGTCGATATTGGCGGAGGTACCACTGATTTAGTCATTAATGATTATGAACTTGATTATGGCACCAATAAACAACTTAGTGGTAGTAATGCTTATCTTGTGCCTACGCAACGTTTTCGCGATGGGTTTAAAGTCGCTGGTGATGATATACTACTTGATATTATTCAAGATACCGTTTTATCTTCATTAATTAATGGATTAAAACAAGCGGGGCTTGCCGATCCTAATCCGATTTTATCCACCATTATTGGTTCACAGCAGGTATCAATACAAGATGCGGTATTGCGTCAACAATTAACTTTACAGCTGTTTACGCCAGTAGGCTTGCATGTATTAAAACTCTATGAGCTTTATGATCCATTACATGCAGAGCAACATGTTTATAATCTGACTTTTGGTGAATTACTACAGAATAATATGATGACAGCTAATGTCCTCAATTTTATCAATGAACCTATTAGTCGGGCATTAAATAATCCTGAATTTTCGGTTCTTGATTTAAATGTTGAGATTAACCTTAAACGTATTCACTACTTATTTATCCGTGGAGATTATTACAATATTTGCAAAACGTTTGATGCGTTATCTGAAATTATTAGCTGTTATCAATGTGATGTACTGTTATTAACTGGTCGTCCTTCGCGATTACCTGGAGTACAAAGCTACTTCCGTTCACGATTATCAATACCTGCAGGACGTATTTTACCATTGCATGGTTATTATACAGGGGGATGGTATCCATTCCATAAACAAGAACGTATTGATGATCCAAAAACAACGGCGGCTGTAGGTGCGATGTTATGTTTTCTAAGTAAAAACTTAAGATTAGCCAATTTCTATTTTAGATCAGCCAATATGGATCTGTATTCAACGGTCAAATACATTGGTTTGCTAGATAATCTAAATATGATAAAGCAAGAAAATATTTATTATCGCGACATTGATTTAGATGATCCTGACTATGATTTTCCTGATCTCTCTTTTGAAATCCGAGGCACAACGAGGCTTGGTTTTAAACAGCTAGAGATCGATCGTTGGCCGGCATCACCAATTTATATTTTAACGATTGAAAATAGTGAAGTTGCTAAAAGGTTGAGTGCCGATGGGGCGGTTTTAGAGGTAACTTTAGGCATCAAAAATCGCCAAAAAACGGTTGAGAATTTCTATATTAAAGATGTCAAAGCTTCAGATGGACGTACTTGCGATAAAACCAAAGATATAAAGCTTAATTTAAACACAATGGTAAATTCAGGTTTAATTAGCACACAATATTGGCTTGATAGTGGAATGATAAAACGATGAAAAATTTAAACGAACAACTTCCTCAATCTTGGGAACAGGTTTATCAGGCATCAGCACAGGCAATTGAGTGGGTGCAACAAACCCGAGATTCATCAAAGCGTTTGAATAGTGAGGCTGATAATTTAATTCTTGATCTACGTCGGTTGCGTAATAGCGCTAAACGATTAGGAGATGTGGCAACTAAATCGGTTGCAGTAGGCTTTTTTGGATTATCGCAAGCTGGTAAGTCGTATCTTATCTCAGCGTTAGCCGCAGGTGAGAATGGTAAACTTGAAACCGTGGTTGATAATCAAACTTTAGATTTTATTGATCACGTTAACCCCGTTGGCGGTGGTAAAGAAGCAACAGGGCTAGTTACCCGATTTAGCCGAACAGCTAAAGGTGGCATTGCTAACTATCCATTAGAACTAAAACTCTTTCAAGAAATCGAAATTGTTAAAATTCTAATTAATGCCTATTTTAAAGATTTTGATCAACAAAAAGTGGTGAATAAGATTGAGTTTTCGGAATTAAATCAACTTATAGCCCGTGCTGAAAGTAAAAAACAAGCCGATTATACTGGTGGTATAACTGAAGATGATATCGTTGATCTTTATGATTATTTATCGGAAAACTTTGGTAATTCACTGGAAGGATTAAAAGGCGGATACTGGGAAAAAGCTGTATCTTTACTACCTTATCTTGCTACTGTTGATCGCGGTATATTATTTTCTGTTTTGTGGGGAGGTATTAATGAACTCACCGCAATTTATGTGCAATTAGCCACAACTTTGTCAAGCTTAAATCATGTTAATACAGTTTATGCACCACTTTCAGTATTAGTGAAGGAAAATGATGGTAAAAAGTCACAGATTGATAGCATCATGAATGTGGATATGCTTGAAAGGTTAAATACTGAAAAGGATTCATCGGTATCGGTTACCCCTGTAAACGGTGTGCCAACCTCAATATCATTAGCTCAATTGGCTTTTTTAACAGCAGAATTAATCTTCCCATTAGTAAATCAAACTCGCGTTCCTACTTTTGAGAAGGTCGATCTGCTTGATTTTCCAGGATATCGTGGTCGATTAAATTTAATTTCTATCTCTGATGTTAAAGAAGGTAATCCGATTGCTCAGCTGTTATTGCGAGGAAAAGTCGCTTATCTATTTGAAAAATACACCGATAGCCAAGAGATGAATGTTCTTGTTGTTTGTACTCCATCCGATAAACAGTCTGACGTGAATGACGTTGGCCCAGTGTTAGAACGTTGGATTGATAAAACACAAGGTGAAACTGCCGAAAAGAGAGCAACCAAAAAAGCGGGATTGCTTTGGGCGATTACCATGTTTGATAAACGAATCGGAGCATCGTTGCATCAATCAGAAGATAACCTGAGTAATACTTGGGGTAAAGGTGGTTTATTACAGCAAACTATTTTAGAGCGATTTGGTAGTTATGATTGGTTATCCAATTGGTCAAATAATGGTAAATTTAATAACGTATTTTTGGTGCGTAAACCAGGATTTGATGTACCGTTTTTAAATGTCGATGCTAAGGCAAACCTTGAATTATCTTACAATGATAATTATCAACAAGAAATGTCAGTGTTGAAAAAGACATTTGTTGAAAATTCCGATATCAAAGAGTATGTCAATACTCCAGATCAGGCTTGGGATGCGATGTTGAAATTAAATGATGGTGGGATAGGTCGAATAAGCCAGTATTTAGAACAAGTCGCGATAACGGAAGTTAAGCAACAACGGATTGTTGAGCAACTTAATGAGAAAATCGATTATATTATCAATATGCGTTTTGATACATGGTATCAAGCCGGTAGTGATGAAGAACTTGGTAAGAAAAAACAAGTTATTAGTGGCGTTGTTAAAGAACTACAAGGAAAAGCGTTATTATTAGGTGAATTACTGAAAGTTTTAGAGTTACCAGATCAAACTATTCGGGCGCTTTATCATTCTAGCCATTTGAGTAATGATGCTAGCAATAGTGATGAGGTAGTAGATAACTCATCAAACGATTTTGGTTTAAATACTGAATTTGAACTTTTTCCTGATTCAAGCTCGCCTTTAGAACCTAAAGTGGCAGCTACCTTACCTACTGAATCAAAATTTGCTAAAAATGTATTTACCGCATGGCTGGAACATTTAAGAAATATTGTATTAGATAAGCATATTTTACAATTTTTTGGACTCGAACAAAAATCACTCTCCTTTATTGTTGAAGAACTGATTACTGCCGCCAATCGTTTAAAAATTGAAGCAAGTTTAACTCAGAAAATTTTAGATAATGAAAATACCGGTAGTAAACGCGATGATCTTGAGTCTCGACAAATTAGCTCAATTCATCTGTTGTTGACCGACTTTATTGCATGGCTTGGTTTTATCTCTGGGCAAGCAAGTGAGATTCCTGCAAGCCGAGTTAATCAAGGTAAGCCAATATTTTCTTCACCTGTGAATGATTTCTCAAATCAATTATCACATCCACTCCCGGTGCTTGATGATAAGACTAAAAGTTATTCTCAATTTGCAATATTTGATTGGTTTATTGCATTTGCTATGCTTGCTCAAGAAAATGTTGGTCATCATGCAGGTCGTGAAATAAGTCAAGAACAAAACGCTCGACTTGGAGAGGTTTTAACGGTATTTAAGCAATCAAAAATAGAATAATGGCTTGTCAATAGAGTAAATGGACAACTATTAATAGTATTAATAAAAATAAGGTAGCATAACGCTACCTTACATTATGTAACATTTATCAACGCATATTGATAAAATCACAATGGTGAAATAGAGGATATCATGGCATTAAGAATCGAATTAGAAGGCTATAAACCAGGTATTGCTAAATTTTTAGCACAAAAATGGAGTGGTAGTGCTGATATTGATATACTTATTCAACGAAATCAGGATGGTTATTATTTATTAGGTCTCAATCAATGGGGACCGGAAAAGCATTGGCATACATTAACTAATCTGTCAGTAGATAATGAACAATTAAGTGGTCTAGTTGAGGAGTGGTTAGTTGATTCTTTAATAATTCAAGGAACACAGGTTAGATTCCTTATTGAAATTCGCGATAGACAGAATGACAACAATAAAGACCGAGGTGTGGTAAATATTGCGGATAATGTATTCCCTTCTGCTGCTTTAAATACCGAAACTGTACCTGATGAAATTGAACAAAATAGGTCACAGCTAGCTCAAGAGGCTGCTAATCTTAATACACCTGATGACTCTAAATCTCCAGAACCAGAAGAAGCGACAATTGAAGCAGAAAATCAGCCTGAAATTGACAGAGAAGCTGCGCCAGAACCAGCAATTGTCCAAGAAGTGGTTTCGACTCCAGAACCAACTAAATCAAAAAGCAAATTGGGGACATTTATCCTAATTTTGATAATATTGCTGATTTTAGCTGGAATTGGTGGTGCTGTATGGTACTTCTTATTCTCTAAAGATAACAATCCACTTATTGCGACAACACAAACCAATAGCCAATGTAATGTAAGCAATGCAACCAGTGATGATTTATCCTTTATTCAACAATGTTTACAGTCGAAACCTGACACGGATGCGTTAATTGAGGTAATAAATCAAGCAAAACAGGCTAATAAATGTGATATTGCTCAGCGTTTATATGCAAATCAATCTATGTTGAATGCTAAAATAGCCTTGCTTTATGCTAAAGAGTACGATGAAAAATTTTATCAAGATAATCGGTGTTTTAAGGTTGATAAAGGAACTGCTATTTATTGGTATGAAACATCATTAAACAATGACCCTAATAATGCTTTAGCTAAAGAACGTTTGGTTGAATTGCAAAAATAAAAAAGGTGTGGGTATGAAAAAAACAGTACTGTCAACATTGCTTATCGGATTTAGCCTTACTTGCTTACCTTTGGTTAGTTCGGCTTTAGAGCCATTAAAGCAAGCGGGAAAAACAACACTTTACCAACGAGTTCTTAGCACGCCGACTTGTGAGCTGAAAAAGAATATTAATGACGCCACTGGTCAACCTGTACCAGCTTTTTCTCGTTATTATGTTTATGAACGTAAAAATGAAAGTAATCAAGAGTGGTTGAATGTGGGGCCGGATTCTTATGGTAAAACGGTTGGTTGGATTAACAATTCATGTGCGATTGCTTGGAATATGCAGTTGACTTTAGTGTTCACTAATCCCGTTGATCGTGATCCTCTGTTATTTTTTAAAGATAAAGCCTCATTATCTTCAATTGTTGATGCAGACAAACCGGAAACTTTATTAAAACCGATTCGAGATGCGTTAAAAGAGAATAAACCTTCTGCGCAAATTTTGGCACAAGAACCGAAGGAATTTGTTGATTTCAAAAGTAATTTTTATTTATTACCGATTTTACAAGGTGAAGAGGTAATGAATGGTCAAGGTTTTTACGAACGAATTCTCGAGGTTGCTTCGGTTAGTAAACAACAGACTATCATTAACAAAAATAACCAACCATCAACTTCATCCTCATCTTCTGATGACAATACTAATCAAGTCGCTCCGTTTAAGGCGGCAATTGTATTTGTTATTGATTCAACTATCTCTATGGATCCTTATATTTCCAGAACAAAAGAGGCGATTGAACGAGTTTATCAGCGTATTGAAAAAGAGCATTTACAAGATCAAGTTAAATTTGGTTTGGTCTCCTTTCGCTCAAGCTTAAAAGCGTCGGATAAATTGGAATTCGTCAGTAAAGTGTTTGCCGATCCTAATCAAGTCAAAAATAAAGATGAGTTCAAAAAACTTAGTGCCTCACTAAAACAAGCCTCTGTCTCAACCGCTTATTATGCTGAAGATTCTTATGCGGGCGTTGCACAAGCATTGAATGATATTAATTGGAATAGTTTCGGTGCTCGTTATATGATTTTAATCACTGATGCCAGCGCTATTCCTGGTGATGATAAACTCTCAAGCACTGGTATGGATGCGGCCCAATTGCGACTGGAAGCACAACATAAAGGTGTGGCAATTTATGCGCTACATTTAAAAACACCTAGTGGAGAAAAAGATCATCAGGTGGCTGCAAGCCAATATTCTGATCTGACTTATAACGATTTTATTCATAAATCACTCTATTATCCTGTTGATGCTGGTGATGTGAATGAATTTGGTAAAAAAGTCGATTTATTAGCTCAAGCATTATCCGAGCAGGTTAAATTAGCCTATAAAGGCGAATCTTCTGTTGGCAATGCGCTTAATGCTAAAGATGATAATAACTCTAATATGTTAAATGATGCTTTACTACTAAGTAAAGCAATGCAGCTGGCTTATTTAGGTGATACCAAAGGAACTAAAGCGCCGTCAGTGTTTAAAGCATGGATTGCGGATAAAGACTTTATCAAACCGACTATACCAACCGCAGAACCGCGAATTTTATTAACTAAATCACAATTAAGTGATTTAAGCGATATTGTGACTAAAATCGCTAATGCCGCTAACGATGGCTTGATTTCTGCTGATGATATGTTTTCACAATTACGTTCAGTTGCTGCCGCGATGGGGCAAGATCCAAGCAAATTAAAATCCGATTCTGTCACCAAAATTGCTGATTTAGGTTTACTGGGTGAATATTTAGATAATATTCCCTATAAAAGTGATGTAACTGGTCTGGATCAAGAAACATGGAAAAGCATGAGTGGAATTGAACAAGAAAAATTCATTCGTAATTTAAATAGTAAAGTACGATATTATCAAAAATGTAACGCTGATGTTGATCGTTGGATCTCATTATCTGAAGGTAGTGATCCTCGAGAAAATGTTTATCCTATACCATTAGAAATGTTGCCATAAGATATGTTAACTATAAATAATTTGGTGATTTCTAGACCGATAGGTAAATCATTTTTTAGAGTTTGTTTACCAGAACTTTTGGTGAAAGCCGGGCAAGTGGTTGTTATTAAGGGTGATAGTGGTTGCGGTAAAAGTACTTTACTTGAAATGATAGGCTTGATTCTTAAGCCAGATGAAGTCGCTCGTTATGATCTGATGGTTGATAATCAAACTTATGATATTGCTAATGTGATTAATCAAAACAATATCAACCAATTGGCCAATATTCGAGCGCAATATTTGGGATTTATGTTACAAACGGGTGGATTGTTGCCGTTTTTAAATATTAAGAATAATATTTTATTATCAACTAAATTATTACAAAAAAATATTGATTCCCAACGATTTGATTATTTAGTCAATAAACTTAATATTGCTCATTTATTAAATAAATACCCAAAACAGCTCTCAATAGGGGAAAGACAACGAGCATCTTTCATACGCTCGATTATTCATAAACCTGCGTTACTGTTAGCCGACGAACCAACCTCTGCGCTTGATCCTTATAATGCTAATTTGTTATTTGATTTAATCATAGAACAAGCTCAACAAGATAATATTGCCGCGATGATTGTCACTCATGATTGGCAACGCATTGAAAGTAAAGGGTTGTTCACGTTATCGGCAAAATTAACTTCAACCCAGTCATCAGAATTTTTACCGTTATAGAGTAAGGTATAAGAGATGGATAAAGTAACAGCAAAATGGGGATTCATTACTCGATTATCATTGGCAGATTTATGCTATGACAAGAAAGTATCATTTTGTATAATTGCCGCGGTAATATCGGTTATTACCCCTTTGTTACTATTGTTTAGTTTAAAATATGGTGTTGTTGCTCAACTGCGTCATCAATTACTTAATGATCCACAAAATTTAGAAGTAAAAATTGTCGGTAATTTACAATTTGATCAACAAATGTTGGATTGGATTAAAAATCAGCCGGAAACCGCATTTGTTATTCCTCTTACTCGTTCTTTAAACACCCAAGCGGATATGCTTAAAGATTCAGGACATTTTGTTAATAATGCTGAAGTTATTCCCACTTCAAAAGGTGATCCTATAACCAAGGATATGCCGTTAATAAACCAAAAAAATCAAGTTTTATTGAGTTCATTAGCCGCTGAAAAAATGCAAATAAAAACCGGTAGCCGCATCAAGATGGTTATTACTAGGCAATTAGATGGCAAGCTGGAAAAAGGGATAACAGAATTAGAGGTTATTGGCATTATTCCTGAAGTTTATTATAGTCGAGCCGCTGGTTTTATCAGTTTAGACCTTTTGATTGAAATGGAACATTTCTATGATGGTTATCAAAGTGAAACTTTTCCAACTGGAACTGGTTTAGCTAATTCTACCTATCCTGATTCATTTGCTAGAGCGCGAATTTATGCTAAATCTCTGGATGATGTTGCCCCCTTAGCCTTAAAGTTACGAGAGAAAAATATTGAAACTCGCACACAAGCAATGGCGATTGAAAATATGCAAGCTATTGATAGAGTACTGAGTTTTATTTTCGGTGTGATCGCCATTACAGCAATTTTTGGTTGTATATTATCCTTTAGTGGTTCATTCTTATCTAATATTGAGCGAAAACGCAAAGATATTGCTTTTATGCGGCTTATTGGATTTAAGTCTAAGGAAGTGATGGTTTATTTGCTTACTCAGGCGATGGCATTAAGTTGTTTGGCTTTTATCGTGTCATGCCTACTTTTTTTATTAGGTAATTGTGCATTTAATCTGGTTTTAGGTAAAAATTTAGTTTCACAACCAATTGTTAGTCAATTACAATTTTATCATTTTATTATCGCATTTATATTAACCTTATTTATATCATTTGTTGTTGTTGCGATAGGAGGACGAGGTGCTGTTAAAATTCAACCCGCAGAAAGCTTACGTGAAGCGTAATAGCCGATCTGCTCTCTGGCTAATTGTACTTGGTTTAATTCCTGGCTTAAGTCATGCTGAGCCATGGGATAGTAAATTTTATAATCCAAAACCGGCAAATGATGACGTTATTCTACCCATGCCATGCGAAGGCAGTTTGGTGATGAAAAAAGTCTTTACTCCAACACGTAAACCACTTGATGATGTTAAGATTGTTTTAGGTAGTAATAATAAAGAACTTGGTTTCGCCGAGTATGCTACCCCTAATTATATATCGGGCAGTTTTTCAGATGCTGGGAAAGAGAGATATTATCTGATTGGTAAATATGAAATTACTCTACTTCAATATCAAGCCGTTATGAATGATAAGTGCCCAACGGCTAAAGCAAATCTGGCTTTTCCAATCACTGATATTAGTTGGTTTGATGCTGTCGCTTTCACTGACAAATATAATCAATGGTTACTCAAGCAAGCAAAAGTTAAACCAAATGATTTACCTAAAGGCTATGTTCGCTTACCGAATAATAATGAGTGGGAATATGCTGCCCGAGGTGGCTCGAAAGTTACCGAATCAGAATTTCGTGAATTAAGATTTCCTATGAAAAATAATTTAGAAAATTATGCTTGGTTTTCTGGCGCAAAATCTGCAAATGGTAAATTACAGCTAATTGGACGATTAGAAGCAAATCCTCTTGATATTTATGATATTTTAGGAAATGCTAGTGAAATGATGTTTGATTCATTTAGAATGAATAAGCTTGATCGCTATCATGGTCAACAAGGCGGTATAATTGTTCGTGGCGGTAGTTATTTAACACCTGAATCATCAATGACAACAGCATTTAGAACCGAAAAACCCTATTATGATGGGCAAAGTGTTTATAAAAGCAAAGATGTTGGTTTTCGCTTAGTTTATACCAGTGAAGTTATCCGGTCGAATGATCTGGTAAAACAGTTGGATAAAGAGTGGCAGGAGTTAGGTAATGAAGCCGGTGTGTCAAAAAACGATAATGTTGTTAGTGAACTTGAGAAAATCACCCAACAAGTAGATGATGAAAAAACCAAGAAAGAATTGAACCAACTTAATGCGCTTTTACGCAGTGCTAATCAAGCCCGAGATGAGCAAAGAGATCGTTCCATCCAATCTGCTTTACAATTAGGTGCTTTTTTATGTGCTAATGTATCCGATTTGAATGGTAAATTTGAATACAATAATAATTTGTATCAAACCATGAGCGAAGAAATCTGTGATCCAAATGAAACAGATTCTTTAGATGATGAAAATATGTGTTCTAAAGCAAAACTCACTAATTTAAAAAATGTTCTCGATGAATCTAAATCGGCGCGTGATTTTATATTAAAATACTATTCGGATACGATTGTAAATACGGCAACAAATTATGAAAAGGAAACGATTAATCAGCAATCTAAACCTACCCTATTTATATTAGAAAATAGTGGTAAAGCAAATATGAGTGATTATTTAAAACTCTATTTTAAACATATAAATCAATATATTGAATCAGGAAAGATAGAACGTAATCTATGGCTTGAAACATGTAATGAAATAAAAGGAAGAAAATAATGAATAAAATTATAGTAACGATAACCCTATGTATCTCGATGATTTTAACTGGTTGTCAAAATTCTGGTGGCGCAAGTTCTAAGGATGTCGATCCTACCTTAACTAAAAGTAATAGTGCTAAATTTTTTAGTAAATCAGCATGGCAATCTTGTGCTGTAGGTGCTGGAATAGGCGGTATTGGCTGTGTATTATTGGGGGGTAAAACTGGCACATGTCTTGCTTCTGCCGCTGTCGGTTGTGGCGTATTGATGGGAGCAAATTACTATCTTGATACTAAACGTGCTGAATTTGCCGATGCTGAAATGCGACTTGACGCTTATATTCAAGATGTTCAGCAAAATACCTATGAGGTTCAAGCGGTAACCGAAACAGCTAAAGCAGTATTAGATAAAAATTTAGCGACACTTAAGACTTTAAATAAACAGATTAAGTCGCAAACGGTGAATCAAACGCAAGCTAAGAATGAGTTAACCCAAATTGATGCCAATATTGCTTATTTGAAAGATAAATTATCCCGTATGCAAAAAGTCGAAAAAGATTGGGTTTCAATTGCGGCTCAAGAAAAACAATCAGGGGTAAATGTTTCAAAACTTGATAAACAAATTAACCAATTACACAAACAAATTGCCGTGCTTGAAAAGCAAGTCAATCTTGTTTCTCAACAACGTTCAGCAGTGAAGGTAAGCTAATATGAAGAAGATATCCCTTATTTTGTTACTCAGCCCACTGGTTTTATTAACCGGTTGTACAACAACGCCAGAACAATGTGATCCAACCAATACCAATATCGGTATTATGGATAAAATTAGCTGTAACTATTCTGGAAATTATCAAGCGCGTATTGATAAAAAAGAACAGATATTAGCGGACGAAAAACGAGCTAATGCCCAGTTCCGAGAAATTTATGCAACCATTGAGAAACAGAAAAACTCAACGTCACTGAGTGTAAAACAAAAACAAGCTCAGTTGCAAAAATTAAAAACTGAATTAACCAAGCTCACCAAAGAAGTCAAAGATAAAGCAAAAAATCGTGATGATTTACAAGCTCAAGTTAAAGACATTGAACAGCAGATGAATAAAGTTAACAATTCAAATGCGTCTGACATGGAAAAACAAGTTGAGTTAGATAAGTTAAATAAAAAACTTCAACAGCTACAGAAAGCTTTAAATATTTAAAGATAATCTGATTGTTGAATTAAATAACAGATTTAGTTAAACATAGGGAAATACAGAAACAATGCAGCGAATAGCAAGAATTATATTTGATAATGGAGATTCTAATAAGCTCTCTTTATTAGAACAATATAATTCTTTGTTAGCATTGCTAAGAAAAAATTTAACAGAACGAACCTTTTCAATTTTAGGACAACCTAAGTTAATTGATAATAATCAATATATTGGTTGGTATAGTCACCTTGAAGGGCAACCTATTTTACTTAATAATATTGAAAACGAAGAGCATAAACAGCAGATAGAAAAAACCTTGCATACTCGCATTAATGATATTGAATTAGCGATTAAATCGATGTCTTTAACCAACGAGGAACAGGCTTTAATCTCAAGTTGGTTACCAAGAATTAAAAGTTTAGGTAATAGCATTTATGTGATCAATGATGAACCTGTTATTGTAAATAGTTTAGAAGAACCTATTTTACCTAAATCTCCTGTAACACCGCCGCCACCGCCAAAACCATTCTGGCGATGGTGGTATTGGCTACTACTTGCATTATTTATAATTGGATTGCTTGCTTTACTTTGGTATTTTTTCTGCCCATACGGAGAAGAAAAAACGCCAGAACCAATAGTAGTTCAAAATGTTGAAGAGCCTCAAACTGTAGCAAATCCACTAGTTGAACTACCGAAAGAGCCAGAAATAAAGCCGGTACCGCAAGAGGTTGAACCCGTTGTTGAACCTAAATCTGAACCTGCGCCGGCACCCGTTGAGGAAGTTAAAAATTGTATACCTAAAGAAAATGTCACCAATAATAAAGACGCGCCTAAAATGGTAATGATATTTGATAATTCAGCTTCAATGACGATAACATTAATGGAGTCTCAGGCAAGTATTAATAAGTATTTAAATGCTAATTTTGATGCGATGAGTGAAGAAGAAGCGGATGCTTATGAAAGAAGGATGACACGTTTACCTAATCGTTTATCAAAGAGTAAAGAAGTGGCATTATCTAGCATTGATAAAATACAACAAAATATAGATATTTCACTTGTGACCTTAACCAGTTGTCCTGCAGCACAAACAACGCCATTTTACGGTTATCAAAATAGAAATAAACTAAAAAATAAAATTAAACGATTAAGTCCGTTGGAGTATAACAGTGCGACCCCATTATACAATGGGGTTAAACAGGCAAGTAAACTACTTGATGGCGTCAATCGAGATGATTATATTTTAATTATTAGTGATGGCGAGGATAATTGTACTCGTGCCAATATTTGTACTCTTGCTAATAAAATTGCTAAAGAAAAACCACGTCTAAAAATCAATATTGTTGATATTGCAGGTGAACATAAAATAGATTGCGTTGCCAAAAGTACAGGTGGAAATGTTTACATCGCTAAAAACCCAACACAGCTTATTAATCAAATGAATAGTGCAGTTTCAAATATGAATATTAGTAAGCCTATTTGTGAATAAAATATTATAGTAATTTTTTCAAACTACCGGTTTAGTAATAAGGAATAAGTTTAAAGATGCAAAGAATAACGCGCATTGCTTTTGATCATAATAACTTAAATAAGATACAGTTATTAGAACAGTATGGTTCTTTGCTTTCAATACTTAAACCCCACCTGACTGCACGGACTTATTCAATTTTTGCTATGCCAAAGTTAATTGAAAACAACCAGTACCTAGGTTGGTACACCAATCTTGAAGGACAACCTGTCTTACTCAATGATATAAGCAATGCATCTCATAAAGTTAAAATTGAACAAATTTTAACGACTCGGATTAATGATATTGAAACTACAGTAAAATTAATTCCTTTAACTGAGGAACAAAAAACGGTAGTTTCTTCTTGGTTAACAAGGATCAAACATTCCAAGGATCATGTCTATGTGATTAATGATGAGCCCGTCATTGTCGATGCTTTTGAGCCGGTTATATTACCTCAAACTCCAGTTGCACCAGCAATAGCGCCAAAACCTTTTTGGAAATGGTGGTATACCTTAATTTTAGCTCTACTTTTATTAGCCTTGTTAGGATTAGTATGGTACTTTTTTAATCCTTTTAAAGAGCCTAAAAAAGTAGAACCGCTAATTGTACCGGCTGTTACAAAGCCAGTGGAAGAGATACAACCTGTTGAAGAAAAAAAACCGGAACCGATTGTTGAGTTACCAAAAGAACCAGAACCGGTTGCTCAGCCACAACCAGAGCCTGAAGTAAAACCACAGCCGCAGGTTCCTGAACCTCAACCACCTGCGGTTACCCCAGAACCGAAACCAAAAGTAAAAAATCCAGCGAATTGTATTACTAAAGAAGAATTAGTAAAAAATAGTAATCCATCTAAAATGGCCTTAATATTCGATAATTCATTATCGATGACGGTAACTTTAGCCGAATCGCCATTAGAAGTTGGGAAATATTTCAATTATTTAACTTATGGTTATCCAAGAAGTATGTCTCAGCTAGAAAAAATTAATTATGACAAACGAATGACGCGCTTGCCAACTCGTTTATCAACTAGCAAAAAAGTTGCACTTTCAAGTATTGATAAAATACAGCAAAATATTAATATTTCACTGGTTGCGCTTAATGGTTGCCCAGCAGCCGATACAACCCCTTTTTATAGTTATTCAAATAGATCGGCTTTAAAAAGTAAAATTAATCGATTAACGCCAAGTGGAGCTGGTGGTGGCGGAACACCGCTTTACAGCGGGTTACAAAAAGCCAGCCAGATGCTTGATGGGGTAAAACGTAATGATTACATTCTTATAATTAGTGATGGGGATGATAACTGTACTCGAGCAAATATTTGTACCCTTGCTAATCATATAGCAGCTAAACAACCTCGTTTAAAGATCAATATTGTAGATATTGCTGGAGAGCACAAAATAGATTGTATCGCTAATGCTACAGGAGGCAAAGTGTATATTGCTCAAAGCCCTAACGATATGATTAAACAAATGAATAAAGCTGTTGCTGATCTCAAGATTAATCGACCGGTTTGCCAATAACTAACTGTAACTTATGAGATCAAACTATAATCAGTAGTGGCTCGGTCTTAATCAGGCAAAAAGTTGGTCAAAAAGTCATTCAGGCTAAAATAGTAGTCGGTATTTATGGCATTTATCTATTTAAACAGCCGAGTTAATAACCTTAGGGTATTATGGTCTATATTGTTATCGTTTTTCTTATTAACGTCTAACTGTAATCAATTGCTGATTTAAACCGATAATGTCTTGTTTTAGTTCAGGATGATTTTAGATTGCCGATAACCTTTACTTTGTTTTTGATTATTGGGATTTGGCGGTAAAAATAATTGAGAAGTCTATACCGTCTCACGGCTATTTAAACTTAGTTTTTTTACAATTAAATATTTTTATTAATAAAATAGCGGAAAAAAACCAGACGTTGTGTCTGGTTTTTTTGTTTAATTTACTAGAAGTCTAAGTTGGCTGCTTTTAAGGCATTTTCTTCAATAAATAACCTACGAGGTTCAACTTCGTCACCCATTAAGGTAGTAAACAATTGATCTGCTTCAATAGCATCTTTAATGGTAACTTGTAACATCCTTCGACTAGTTGGATCCATGGTGGTTTCCCATAATTGTTCTGGGTTCATTTCACCTAAACCTTTATAACGTTGGATAGTTAATCCTCGGCGAGATTCACGAATTAACCAATCAACCGCATCCTCGAATGAATTAACTGGCTGTTTTCTCTCACCACGTTGTATAAATGCGCCTTCCTCAAGTAAATCTTTCAATTGTGCACCTAAATGGCAGATATTTCGATATTCATTACTATGAATAAATACTTGATCTAGCGCGTAATTGGTATCAACACCGTGTGTTCTTACTTTAATAACCGGTATGTATAACGCTGCTTTCTCGTTGTAATCGGCACTATAAAGATAGGTACTACCATGTTGTTCTTTATTAGATAATTTTTCAACAATTGATTTAGCCCAGTTTTCAGCTTTTTGTTGATCTTTTAAGATATTTTCATCCAATACATCTTGATAGACTAATTCAGATAATAACGCTTTTGGATAGCGGCGTTCCATTTTAGAAATTAATTTTTCGACTTTCTGATATTCGGCAATTAATTTTTCTAAAGCTTCACCAGCTAAAGCAGGAGCATGATCATTGACATGTAATGAAGCATCTTCTAATGCCAAAGCAATTTGGAACTGCGTCATGGCATCATCATCTTTGATATATTGCTCTTGTTTGCCTTTTTTAACTTTATAAAGCGGAGGTTGGGCAATATAGACATAACCTCGTTCAATGATCTCAGGCATTTGACGATAAAAGAAAGTTAACAATAACGTTCTAATATGCGAACCATCAACATCCGCATCGGTCATGATGATAATGCTATGATAACGCATTTTATCTGGATTATATTCATCTCGACCAATACCACAACCTAGAGCAGTAATTAGTGTCGCCACTTCTTGAGAGGAGAGCATTTTGTCAAAACGGGCTTTTTCAACATTTAGGATCTTACCTTTTAACGGTAAAATTGCTTGGTTTCTACGGTTACGCCCTTGTTTTGCCGAGCCACCCGCAGAGTCCCCTTCCACTAAGTAAAGTTCCGATAATGCCGGATCTTTTTCTTGGCAATCAGCAAGTTTACCCGGTAAACCACCTAGATCCAATGCACCTTTACGACGAGTCATTTCACGCGCTTTTCTCGCTGCCTCACGCGCTCTGGCTGCATCAATAATTTTACCCACCACAATTTTGGCATCAGATGGATTTTCTAATAAATATTCAGCTAATTTTTCACCCATCACTGATTCAACTGCAGATTTAACTTCAGATGAAACTAATTTATCTTTGGTTTGTGAGGAAAACTTAGGGTCTGGTACTTTGACTGATACTACCGCAATTAATCCTTCTCGTGCATCATCGCCCGTGGCACTGATTTTCGCTTTTTTGCTATAGCCTTCGGTTTCCATGTAGTTATTTAATGTACGAGTCATCGCTCCACGGAAGCCAGCTAAGTGGGTTCCGCCATCGCGTTGAGGAATATTATTGGTAAAACAGTAGATATTTTCTTGGTAACCGTCGTTCCATTGTAAAGCAACTTCGACGCCAATATTATCTTTCTCAGTACTAAAATAAAAAATCTTTGGATGGATTGGGTTTTTATTTTTATTTAAATATTCAACAAAAGCTTGAATACCACCTTCGTAGTGGTAGTGTTCACTTTTACCAGTACGTTCATCATTAAGTTTAATAGAGACACCAGAATTTAAGAATGATAGTTCGCGCAATCTTTTGGCTAAATGCTCATAGACAAATTCGATGTTAGAGAATGTTTCTGGGCTTGGCCAGAAACGCACATAAGTTCCAGATTCAGTTGTTTCACCAATGATTTTTAGTGGCTCTTCAGGTACGCCTAAATGATAAATTTGCTTATGAATTTTACCTTCACGATAGATAACTAATTCTAATTTATCTGATAATGCATTGACCACGGAAACACCAACGCCATGTAAACCACCAGACACTTTGTAAGAATTATCATCAAATTTACCACCAGCATGCAAAACGGTCATAATAACTTCGGCAGCAGAAATACCTTCTTCTTGGTGAATTCCAGTAGGTATACCACGACCATCATCTCGTACCGAAACGGAATTATCAGGATGGATGGTAACTTCAATATGGTGACAATAACCTGCTAATGCTTCATCAATGGCATTATCTACCACTTCAAAAACCATATGGTGAAGTCCTGTTCCATCATCAGTATCACCAATATACATACCTGGACGTTTTCGGACAGCATCAAGCCCTTTAAGTACTTTAATGCTGGAAGAATCATAAGAGTTAGACATGGATTTCTCGACTTATTTGGTTATTTATAGCATTTTTTTATTTAAGAAATTATACCAGAATTTATGTGGAAAATCTTATCATTTTCATCGATCATATGGGTAATTTGCGCCTGATTAACCGCGGTAATAAAAACTTGAGAATTGGCTGATTTTAATCGTTTAGCTAATAAGTTTCGTTTATTTTGATCGAGCTCAGAAGCAAAGTCATCAATTAAATAAATACAGGATTGCCCCGTTTTTTCTGAAAAGTATTCACCTTGAGACAATCGTAATGCGCACATAACTAATTTTAACTGTCCTCGAGATAATAAATCTTCTACTGGAATATTATCTACTCGTAATTTTAGATCTGCTTTGTGGGGACCTAACGAGGTATAATTAATAAACTTATCTCTTTCAAATTGTCTATATAATATATCTGCATAAGGGGTACCATATTCCCAACCTTGATAATATTGGCAGTTTAGTTGATATTCAGGGAGAAAATCATGGCAAGTCTCTATAATTTGAGGAAATATATTTTGGCAATAATTGGCTCTAAGATCGCCGATTTTTTCGGCTATTGGAGCCAACTCTTTGTCCCAAGGTAATAATTGGTTATAGTTTGATGACTGTTTTAATAAGGCATTACGCTGTTTAAAAAGACGCTTTAAATTATTCCAAAGTGATACAAATTCAGGATAATGATGAAAACAGCCCCAATCTATAAAAGAACGACGATATTTTGGCCCACCAGTAAGTAAATCAAATCCTTCTGGCGTAATTAGTTGAATCGGTAATAACTTCGCTAAGTCTGTTAAGCGAAATCCTTCATCGCCATCAATTTTTATCGTATTCTCGTTATGGCGTGTTTTTGATAAACCAATTGTTCGCGTTTGTTGTGAAGATTCAATTTGGCTAAACAATACTAACTCTGGTTTTTCATGTTGTATAATTCGATTAGATTGTATATGTCTAAAAGCTCGACCATGGCCAAGCATATAAATTGCCTCAAGCAGGCTGGTTTTTCCACTACCATTATCGCCAACTATATAATTAAAGTGATTGGATAATGATAATTCAGCATAATCAATATTTCGAAAGTGATGAATTTTGATTTGAGAAAGTGTCATGTTGCTAAAGTTTCCGGCCTAAGCCGGAAGTTTTAAATGGTTAGTAATTATAAGCGCATTGGCATAACAACATAAGTTGCCGATTGATTGTTAATATCTTCAATTTGCACACTTGATGTGGCGTCGGTTAACAATAATTGAACACAATCACATTTTAAGGTGTTTAATATATCCAACAAATAAGTTACATTAAAACCAATTTCCAACTCTTGCGATTCATATTTTACATCAATCACTTCTTCAGCTTCTTCTTGCTCAGGGTTGTTAGCCGTAATCTTTATCTGATTGCTATGTACATATAATCTTATGCCTCGAAATTTTTCATTTGAAAGAATGGCAACTCGGGATAATGCATTTCTCAGTTCTTCACATGATACTTCCAGTGGTTTATCCGGATTTCGTGGCATTACACGTTTATAATCAGGAAATTTGCCATCAATGAGTTTTGAGGTAAAAGTGAAATCGCCAAGACTAACGCGTAAATTATTATTACCAATTTGCATGTTAACGAGTTCATCATTATCAGCCACAAGTTTGGCAAGCTCAATTACCCCTTTTCTTGGTAAAATCACTGAACAGGTTTCAGATATGTTTTGACCAACTGGTTGAGCACATACCGCTAATCGATGCCCATCGGTGGCAACTGTTTTTAATAAACCATCTTCAATCTCGAATAGCATACCATTTAAATAATATCTTACATCCTGATTAGCCATTGAGAATTGCACTGCATCAATAAGTCGTTTGATGGTTTTTTGCGGTATAGAAAGTTCAACATCACTTTGCCAATTTTCTAAATTAGGAAAATCAGAAGCCGGTAATGTGGCTAATGAAAATTTACTTCGACCAGATTGAATAATTAATCTATTATCATCAACACTTATCGATATTTGCGCATCATTAGGAAGATTTCGACAGATATCAAGAAACTTTCTCGCGGGAACAGTCGTTGCACCCGCTTCACAAGGTTCGGTTAAAAGAATGTGAGATATCATTTCAATTTCTAGATCTGTCCCCGTCATGGATAGCGTGTTTTCACTCACTTGTAGTAATAAATTACCTAAAATGGGCAAAGTAGGGCGACTACCTAATGGTGCACTAACCAGTTGCAATGGTTTGATAAGTTTTTCACGATCTATAATAAATTTCATAGTGTTAATTCTTTTTTAGGTTGATAATGTTCGAATTAAATTGGAATAATCCTCTTTAATATCATTGCTTTCTTCTTTTAACTCTGCGATCTTCCGGCATGCATGTAATACTGTTGTATGATCTCTTCCACCAAAACCGTCGCCAATTTCTGGAAGGCTTTTATTGGTTAGCTCTTTGGCTAACGCCATCGCAACTTGCCTTGGTCTTGCCACAGAACGAGAACGACGTTTAGATAGTAAGTCAGAAACTTTAATTTTATAATATTCAGCTACCGTTTTTTGAATATTTTCAATAGTAATCAATTTTTCTTGTAAGGCAAGCAAATCTTTCAAGGCATCTTTGACAAAATCAATAGTGATAGATTTACCGGTAAAATTGGCATTGGCAATAACCCGATTAAGCGCACCTTCTAATTCTCGGACGTTTGATCGTAATCGTTTAGCGATGAAAAAAGCGACCTCTTCAGGTAGTTTTATTTTATTTCCCTCTGCTTTTTTCATTAAAATCGCAACACGAGTTTCAAGCTCTGGTGGTTCAATAGCAATGGTTAATCCCCAGCCGAATCTTGACTTCAAACGATCTTCAACTCCATCAATTTCTTTCGGATAACGATCAGAGGTTAAGATAATTTGTTGGTTACCTTCTAATAAAGCGTTAAATGTATGAAAAAACTCTTCTTGTGAACGCTCTTTATTTGCAAAAAATTGGATATCATCAATAAGTAGAGCATCAACGGAGCGATAATAATTTTTAAATTCTTCAATAGCATTATTTTGTAAAGCTTTTACCATATCTTGAACGAAACGTTCGGAATGCATATAAACCACTTTAGCATTAGCTTTAACCGCCATAATTTCATTGCCAACGGCATGTAATAAATGTGTTTTACCTAAACCAGTGGAACCATATAAAAAAAGAGGGTTATAAGCTTTACCTGGATTTTCGGCGACTTGTTTAGCTGCTGCCACCGCTAGTTGATTGGATTTACCCTCAACAAAACTATCGAACGTATGTTTATGATTAATACCTGAATAATAAGTGTGATTATTACTCTCTTTGGTTGTCTTCCAAGAAGGTACAATATCGGATTTAGATTGGTTAATTTCGGATTTATTTTCTTCAGATAAAGTTGAACCGACTTCCAATGATAACTTTAATGAATCATTATCTAACAGTTTATTTAACAATTGAGAAATTGTAGTTAGATATTTATTTTTAACCCAATCTAATACGAATCTGTTTGGCGCATAAATATAGAGTTTGTTCTCAACCATCTCCACTTGCAACGGTCGAATCCACAGATTGAATTCCGTTGTCGGAAGTACTTCTTGTAATTGAGAAATACAATCTTGCCAAATAGCGTTAGGCACGGTTACTCCTTTAATTGGGATACTAACAATATTTAAATAATTATAATCTTTTTTGTGGATAATTTATAGCATTTAAGCAAGCTATTATTCAATTACTAACATAATTAATAAATGAAAAAACCCAGCCGAAGCTGGGTTTAACGATATAATTAATAACAAAAATTAATTTGTTTGATCAATTACTTGAACTTCTTGCACATTACGTGCTTTAACTTCAATTTCAACACGACGGTCTGGTGCTAAACATTCTTTTAATTCACCATCACGTAGTGCATTACATTTATCACCGGTAACTGGTTGAGATTTACCCATACCGCGCGCACTGATAATACCAGCAGGTACACCTTTTTGAACTAAGTAGTTCACTACAGTGTGAGCACGACGTTCTGATAGTTTTTGGTTAAAGCTATCTGAACCAAGACGGTCAGTATGGCCAATTACGATAATCGCACTTTGAGTTGGGTTAATTTTAACAAGAGTTGTTAATAAGTTATCAAGTGCTTGACGACCTTCTGCTTTTAAATCCGCTTTTGAATAAGAGAATAGTATATCTTCATTTAAAATATAGCGGTTTACTTCAGATTTGATCTCAACTGGTACAGCAACAGATGGTGAATTTAGACGGTAAGTCACACCTAAGGTTACAGCTCCTGCATTTGGAGATGCGTCAGTTTGAGTATGAATATGTTGAACATATTGATATTCTAAACGAGTTGAGAAATCTTCGTTAAGACGATAATCAAGACCTAACGCGAAAACAGGTGATATATCAGTTTTTGTACCGTGATCAAGTCTGTGATTCGTTTTAACATAACCACTATTTTTCCATTTAGAAATGGTAATCATACCACCAGCACGACCATAAATATCTAAATCATCAGAAATAAATGATAATGGATAGCTCAATTTACCGGTTAAAGAGACACCTTGTGCTGAAACTTTGCTATTACCGCCAATACCAGAAGTATCAGTAAGATTATTTCTTTTATATTTTGCTGAACCTAACCAGTCGTAACCTAATTCAAAAGCTAAGTAAGGATTAGCTTGGAAACCTAAGAACGCACCGCCAGCAACATTACTTCTATTTGAAGTTTTAATTCCAGCTTCATCTTTATCATAACCGCGAACTTTGTTTGCATCTAAACGATAAAGTTCTGACCAACCTAATTTACCACCTATATAAAAAGTATTATCTTCATATGCTGCATTAGCGGCAGTAGCACTTAGACTTGCAACTGCGATTGCTAGAGCTAGAGTTGTTTTTTTCATTTTTTGCCTCAACTTGTTTGTTGTGATAGACGTTGTTTAATTTGCTTTTATTGTTAAATTTTACTTTTTAAAAAGTGTTAATTTTTTATTATAAATAATTATGCTTCACATAATTTACCATAAATTATAGCACAAATATTATTCGAAGCTAGGTGTAATGGTAAGTTTTTGTAAAAAATAACCAGTCCTTTTGAGGTTAAATAATTTTATTGATAGTAATATATAAATCATTTATTGAATTTGATAGCGTATTTGCCATAATATAGAAATCAGCTTCTAAGCGTTTATCAAATTCATCTGATCCAATATCTTCGTTTTCATCCAAAATAACCGAATCAAATTTAATTCTTTTCAATGTTAAATCAGGATGAATGATAAAATTGATGCCACGTTCATCAATGATTTTAAGTTTAGTGACCCATTTCCCCAAATCTAAATGAACTAACATTTCATCACTGGTGATATCTTGATTTTTGCAACTAATAATCCCATTACCTTCAAGAGGATCCTTTAATTCCGCTTCATCACCTAATATAAAAGGAGGAAAACTAAGTTTCTCTTTAACCCAAGTCGTCATAATTTTCTCAAGCGGTTTCTCAATCGAAAGCGGAGTTAATGCGAGCGCGCCAAGTTCTTTACGTAAGATGGCTAGAATATCCTCAGCAAGTTTAAAACTGCTACAATCAACAATAATTCGTTTGTTTTGCGTGTCTACCCATAACCAATAGTAGTTATATTTGCTAAATGCTCTAGGCATTAAATCGATCATCACTTCATCTTTTAAGGTGGCTTTTTCATTTTTACTTAGTTTACGGCTTAACGCTCTCTCTTGTTTGTCAATTTTATCATTTAGAGCTTGTTTTATGACTGGTGCAGGTAAAATTTTAGTCTCTTTTTTGATGCGTAATAATAAATGCCCTTGCATATCAATAATGAAATCATCCTGATTATTATCACTGTAAGGTGATACCCAGCCCATTTTAGTGGAATCTAAATTACCACAAGGAGAAAATGAAGCAGACTTAACCGCGTTTTCAATCGTCTGTTTATCAAGTAAATTGTCGTTATTAAGTTGATAAATAATTGCATTTTTAAACCAAAGCATAGTGTAATATTTCCAAAAAATAGTTTATGAAAATTAATTAATCATGACTGATTTCAATAAAATTTTCGTAGCAAATAAAGTATTGTTGTTTTATTAATAAAATTTAATAAAAAATTTAGAATTTATAAGATACACCCATATAGATAGAAGTGACGGTACTATCATCAACCATAGGGCTATCAGCGGCATCACCAGTCAATTTATCAATATGAACGCCACCAAAAGTAGCGATGTTATCTGTTACAAAGTATTGCGCATTAATTTCAAAGTAAGGGGTAAAAGAACTGTCGGCATTAAAATAATGTATACCTGAACGTGAAGACTCTTTATGCGAAATACCATAATAATAGTCATTATGTTTACTATTAGCCCAGTTTATCCCAATAGTAGGTGCGACAATAAAGTTTCCTTGTATATAAGGCACAGTATAGTCGGTATTTACTAGGATTCCGTTACTTTTATCAAGCACATCAGCGCCAATACTGCCTGAAAAAATTCCCCAATTAGTATTGATTGCATAATCAATTTCGGCTAGCACGGTAGAATGACGACTATCAAGTTGTCTTAACTTATGGTTGTCTGAATCATGAGGTTTAAATTCATTAGCAAGATAACGAGCACCAAAAGATAAACTTTGACTATCATCATTAATCGCGTAAATACCAGCTGATAAGTCATCAATAAAAAATGAACCATTGTCATAATCAATATGAGGAACTGGATAGTAACTTGAACTGTAACTTTTGTATGGTGAATTAGACCAACCTAAACCGATACCTAATGATGTAGGATCTGCCGATGCAATTTGCGTATACCCTAATGGAAATATTGATAAAAGCGAAATTATGCAGCTTAAATTTTTCATTTTGATACCCACTTGTAGCGATACGATTTAAGACAATCATTGTAGTAATTTCGTCACGCTGCGCTTATCGTCACAAAATCTATACATTAATTGTACATTGTTACAATCTGTTTTCTTTGATAATAATGCCACATTTTGTCATATTTGAATATGGATTAGTGAGATAAATTATGAGTAAACCAACTTTAGAAATGATTAATAGTCGTCCTGACGATGCAACATTATTAGCAGATGAAGCAAAATATTGCTCATTTGGTGATACCGTGCATTACGTTGAACCACCAAAGATTTTTGATGGCTGTGAAGGTAGTTACATGTATGATAAAGAAGGTAAAGCCTTCCTTGATTTACAAATGTGGTACTCTGCTTGTAACTTCGGTTATGCTAATGAGCGTTTAAATAATGTACTGAAAAAGCAAATCGATACGTTACCACAATGTGCTAGCCAGTATTTACATCCAACTAAAATTGAATTAGCAAAAACTATTGCTCAAGGTATGGAACAGCGATTCGGTTACCAGGGGCGTGTTCATTTTAATGTTGGTGGTTCTCAATGTATTGAAGACTCACTAAAAGTAGTGCGTAATGCTACCGGCGGTAAATCACTAATGTTTGCGTTCCAAGGTGGTTACCATGGTCGTACTTTGGGGGCATCTTCAATTACCTCAAGTTATCGTTATCGTCGCCGCTATGGTCACTTTGGTGATCGCGCAATGTTTGTTCCATTCCCATATCCGTTCCGTCGTCCTAAAGGAATGACCGCCGAAGAGTATGGTGAACATTTAGTTGCTGAGTTTGCACGTTTATTTGAAACTGAATATCACGGTGTTTGGGATCCAAAAGTCGGCCAAGCTGAATATGCAGCATTTTATGCAGAACCATTACAAGCAACTGGTGGTTATATTGTTCCGCCTCGTAACTACTTTAAAGGTCTGAAAAAAGTTTTAGATCAATACGGTATTTTATTAGTTGTTGATGAGATCCAAATGGGCTTTTATCGTACAGGTAAATTATGGTCAATTGAACATTTTGATGTTAAACCTGATGTGGTGGTATTTGCCAAAGCATTAACAAATGGTTTAAATCCATTAGGTGGCTTATGGGCTCGTGAAGAGTTAATCAATCCAGAAGTATTCCCTGTTGGTTCTACTCACTCAACGTTTGCGTCAAATCCTTTAGGTACCGCAGTTGGTCTAGAAGTATTAAAAATGACTTCAGAAACCGACTACGAAAAAATGGTAATGGATAGTGGTGCATATTTCCTTGAAGGATTAAAAACACTTGAGAAGAAACACAAAGAGATTGGTGAAGTTGATGGTCTAGGTTTAGCACTTCGTGCTGAAATTTGTACTGAAGACGGATTTACCGCTAACAAAGCATTAGTTGATAAAATGGTTGATATCGGTATGTCAGGTGATCTCGACTGGAAAGGTAATAAAATGGGCTTGGTGCTTGATATTGGTGGTTATTACAAAAATGTTATCACTTTTGCTCCTTCATTACATATTACTCGTCAAGAAATTGATCAAGGTATTGAATTACTCGATCAACTAATCACTCGAGCTAAAAAAGAACTTTAAGTCCTAAATTAAAATAATCCCGTTAATAGCAATTAACGGGATTATAGCTATACCCGATCAATTATAAAAAGTTATGCGATATATCAATCAACTAGAACCAAATGAACTAATAAATAATTTCCTTTCTCACCCACCACAAGAGTTTACTAGCTGGATGAGTGAAGATGGTATACCGGCTTTTTCTGCTAAGTTTGATTTGCTCACAACTGCTGATGATGATTTTAAAAATAAAGTTCATAAATTGCCTTTTTATAAAAAATGGCGACATTGGTTACAACCAAAAACATGTTTTGTGGGGACAACCGTTTCAGAATATAGTTTATTGACAAATAAAGTCGAAGCCCATCAATTAGCGGATAATGTTAAAGCAACTTATACCAAAAAATATCCTTTTGTCATTGTTAAAGATTTACCTTCTGATTCCCCTTTACTTAGCAAGCAGGATAATCAATATTCAAAGGAGATTATTGATTGCTTAAAAGAACGTGGTTTTATTGAAGTTGAAGGGCAAGCTTTAGCTTGGGTTCCCATTGATTTTGAGTCGATAAATGATTTTTTGGCAAAATTGTCATATAGCCGTCGTAAGAATTTAAGAAGAAAACTAAAGTCTCGTGAAAAATTGGTGATTAACATCTTGCAAACAGGTGATGATTGTTTTTTTGATGACACCAATCTTGATTTATATTATCAGCTTTATCTCAATGTATATGAACAGAGTGAAGTACATTTTGATCTATTAACCAAACCATTTTTTGTCGAATTACTACAAAACAAAGCAGCAAATGGACGTATTTTCACTTATCATTATGATGGAAAATTAATTGGTTATAACATCTGTTTTGTGGTAAATAACGTTTTAATCGATAAATACATTGGTATGGTTTATCCACAAGCAAGAGAATTAAACCTCTATTTTGTTAGTTGGTTTGTTAATCTTGAATATGCGTTGCAACAAAATCTGAGTAGTTATGTAGCCGGTTGGACTGATCCAGAAGTTAAGGCTTCATTGGGAGCTAGTTTTACGTTAACTAAACACTTAGTCTATATTCGGAATCCTTTATTAAGAGCGATTTTACGTAAATTAATTGGTCATTTTGAAACAGATAAGGAGAAAGTAGCATGACATCGCCAGTTATCCTTAATTTTGATCAAAGCGTTGGTGAAATTACCGATGCCAGAACGTTTGATTTCACTCAGTGGCAAGATGTCATCCGCTTTGGCTGTAGTCAAAAAAAATTCCAAAAATTTAAAAAGGTATTGCAACAATCGTTACCAGAACATTATGGTACCGTGTTAATGGGCAGTGGTGATTACCATCATATTTCGTTATTATTGATTGAGCAGCTAGCAAAGTACTATAGTGCAGATAATCCAATTGAAGTGGTTATTTTTGATAACCACCCAGATAATATGCGTTATCTATTTGGTGTTCACTGTGGATCGTGGGTTAGTTATGTGGCTAGTTTACCTTTTGTTAGCCATGTCCATGTGTTAGGCATTACCTCGCATGATATTGGCTTATGGCATTTTTGGGAAAATAGATGGTCACCACTTTTTCATAAAAAACTGACCTATTGGAGCTTGGATGTCAATGTTTCGTGGGCTAAGAAAATTGGTTTAAGCCATGCCTTTCGTTATTTTGATTCGCCTGATGATCTTATTACTCAATTTCTATCTGAACAATACCGCAATGCTAAACCGATATATTTATCGATAGATAAAGATGCGTTAAGTGAAGAGGTTATTCATACCAACTGGGACCAAGGCAAGCTACAGACGTACCATCTATTAGATACTATTTCTTCAGTTAAGTCGCGAATTATAGGCAGTGATATCACTGGTGAGTTATCAATATGGCAACCAAAAAGTTGGTTTAAGCGCTTACTAAGTTCACTTGATAAACAACCAGAAATATCGTTAGAAAAGTTAAATGATTGGCAACAAGAACAGCATCAACTCAATTTAACTTTATTAAAGGCGTTAAAAGCCTAGTATTCTTTAACGGATTGAATTATCTAGGCCTTTAAACTCACGGTTTGAAGTTATTAATCACTGTGATTATTCGCTTTTTTTGCTAGTTTACTTTCCGCCAGTGCCAAAAACAAAATCCCAGAAACAATCAATATGGTACCAATTAACTTAAATAATGTGATAGGCTCATGAAATAGCCAAATAGAAACAATCATTACCGTCACAACCTCTAAATGCGAAGCTGCGAAAGCCGGGCCTACTGGTGCTTTTTTTAATAAAGTCATCCAAGTAAAGAAGGTTAAAATGTAGCCTGCAATTGATACATATATCCAATGGCCGGAAAATACCCTGACTAACCATTCAATACTCATTGCCAGAGGTTGGGCATGTTCAGCTGCTAATTTGAAACTGCATTGTGCAACGGTATCAAACATTAATAATACTGTAAAACCAATTAGGTAGAATCTAGCCATATTAAGATAGCCCCACAAAGATTACACCAGCAGTAATTAATAACATGCCGATAATACGATAAAGTGTAAGTAATTCTTTAAATAGAACTCGGCCAACTAACATAATCGTAATTATATTAAATGAGGCGAGTAATACACCTTGGGAAAGCGGAACTAAAGTCAAAAAAGCTAACCATAATAAAAATTCGGCAACGTATGATGATATTCCTATCCAAATCCAATGATTTTTGGCAAGATCTAACCAGTAGTACCATCCATCTCTGTTGGTAGGTGATGTTGCAGCATATTTAAAAGCAACTTGTCCTAAGGTATCAAAACAGATATTACTAATCCAAAGAAAAATAACTAAGGATGACATTATGCTTGAATTCCTTCTGCCAGATTATTAAAAAATGAAGCGCACTCTTTAATCACCTCTCGGCGTTGGCTATCAATAGTAATTAAATGATAACTATCATTTAATACAATTAATTGTTTAGGACCAGAGACCAATTTTTCTACTAATTTTGCATTAGTTTCAATATTGGCAATATCATCATTGCCTGAATGCATAATCAAACAAGGTGAGGTCACTTTAGGTAATTCTTGACGAACATGTTTTGCCAATAATTGCATTTCTGCTAATGCGGGAAATGGATTTCCAGCGAGGCCAGCCGATGCGGCGTCACCACTTAACATGCTTTCAGATACTACGGCTCGAATTCGTTCATCTTTAAGGCCATAAGGTGGTTTTTCTATAAAAGAGACTTTTTGAAAAATACCGAGTTTTTTAAAATAGACCAATAAAAAGAAGAATTTTTTTGCCCAAAATGGCATACTCCAACCATCATAATAAAATGTCGGTGCTAAAACGCCAACCCCCTTAACTTGCTTGGGGCGATCGGCAGCTAGTTTCAATGCCAGAAGGGCGCCCATTGATAAACCTGCAACAAAAAGATTATCTACCTGTTTGGCTAAATAATCGGCACCATCTTGCACGCTTTTATACCAATCTTGCCAAGTTGTTTTACACAGATCAGCTTCAGTACCACAATGGCCGGCTAACTGTATTGCATAAACTGTAAATCCTGCTTTATGTAAACCATTGGCCAAAATTCGCATTTCATTTGGGGTGCCAGTTAAACCATGAATTAACAATACCCCATTTTTATTACCTGGTAAAAAATAAGATAAATCTTCAATTGTACTCATTATTCTTCCTTTATTTTACCATCATGACTGGAATTAGTGATTGTTCTGTTTGTTTTAACGCCTTGGTAACATCCGCAAAGCTAGCAATAGCCGTGTGTTTAATATGGTTTTTCTCACAATAATTGACTAGTTTGTCTTTTGCAAAAACCAGATCGACATGATGAGATACACAAAAATCGGAAGTGCCATCACCAACGTACAGTATTTGAGGAAAATGTTGCTGTTGTTTTACATGATTGCATTTGCAATTACCACTTTGTTTAATACAATCTTTATTAGCATAAGGAAACTCAAGACGCCAACTTCGATGATTATCATGTAATAACTTATTGGCATAAATCGGTAGATGCTCGATGCCATGACGTTTTAAGACAAATTGGATAGCATAATCTAAACCATCACTAACTACATGAACCGGAATATGATTTTTTTCAGTGTAATCAATGAATGCTTTGAAATTAGAGTCAATTTCAATTTTTGCCAATACAGAATTAAGTTCTTCTAAACTCGCGTCCATTAGGGCGATCTGTTTGCTCATACACTCTTGAGAACCAATTTTACCACTGACCCATAATTCTTCGAGTTCATCGCACCCATCTCGGCCGAACTGGCTAAGTAGAGTATCAGTTACATCTTTAATACTAATGGTGCCATCAAAATCACACAAAATAATAGGCTTATGATGATGAGTATAAGCTGGCTGAAAAAGATGATTAGTAATTGATGAAAAATTATTCATATTCAAAGTGAAAATTGTTTGGTTATAAATATTGTCGCCAATTTTCTCATAAAGCCATAATCATCTTTGTTGGCTCTTTGTATATATTTTGTAACGAAGCTGAATTTGCCTGTATAATGAAGCATCTCGAAGTCCACATTACGGTAAAGAGAGCCTGAAATGAGTGAACGTATATTAATTATCGAAGATGATGAAAGATTAGCCAATTTAATACAAGTTTACCTAATCCGTCAAGGATATATGGTGGATTGGCACAATAGCGGTGAAGGTGCAGAAGAGAAGATACAACAAATTAATCCTGATTTGGTTATCTTAGATGTAATGCTCCCTGAAAAATCAGGCTTTGATATCTGTCGAGACATACGTTCATGGTTTACCAACTATATTCTTATTATGACCGCTAGCGAAGACAATATTGATGAAATTGTCGGATTAGAGTTGGGTGCGGATGATTATTTAGCCAAACCTGTTGAGCCGCGATTATTACTTGCTCGGATTCGAGCATTGCTACGACGCAAACAGATCGAAAATGATAAAGAAGGCTTAAAAGAACCTACCACCGTGTTTAACAATAATACTTTGACCTTTGAAAATTTAGTCATTGATGGTGAAAATCGCAAAGTATTATTAGACGGACAAGAAATTGATTTAACGACAGCTGAATTTGATTTACTCTGGTTGTTGGCCAATAATACCGGTAAGATTCTATCTCGAGATGATATATTTTCCCAAGTAAGAGGTATTGACTTTGACGGTAGTGATCGTTCAATTGATGCCCGAATTTCTCGATTACGACGCAAGCTATTTGATGATCCAGATAACCCATCACGAATTAAAACGGTTCGAGGAAAGGGGTATTTATTCATGCGAGAAGGGGAAAACCATTGAGACAATTATTAGCTAAACCGCTATTTTTCAATCGTCGCATCGTCTTTTATCTGGTCATTTTACTTTCATTACAATGTATTATTGCTTATGGTGCATTATTAGTATTTGATTCGTTACCTTCGTCATTAACTGATATGCCTGATGATCATATCGTTTTTCGTGAGTCTCAGCGAGGAACGGTTAACTTAATTCGTAAACACATTGATGAGAATAAACAGCGACCACTGCAAACAGTGATTGATGAGTTACAGCCTTATTTCGGCTATCCCATAAAAATTTTACCAGCAAACACTACATTATCTCATTCGATAAAAAAAGAGTTAGAAAAACTAAATTTTGCTTATGATGGTGATGATGAGGTGGTATATATTGACCTCAATGACGGACATTTATTGCAATTAGGTCCGATTCTAATGCGAGATATATTAGCATCAAATACCATGTCGTTAAGTGTTTTTCTTATTATTTGGGCTTTATTTAGTGCCATAATCTTTTTTATTTTAATCTATTTTGCCTTCAGCGCCGTATGGAAAGATCTGGTCAACATACGTCAAACTGCCGAACAACTAGGACAAGGCAATTTAAAAGCACGTACCGAAAATGTGAAAGGTTGGCTATTCAAACCATTAGCCAACGTTTTAAATAATATGGGGACTCATATAGAGCATTTGGTGAGCACTAACCAAACGATTTCGCATGCAATGGCACATGAACTACGCACTCCTCTTGCACGAATGCGATTTGAGTTGAGTATGCTTGAAGAATCTACTGACGAAGATGAAAGAGTCGCATTACAAAAAGGGATGAGTGATGATATCGATGAACTCGAAACATTGATTAACGCTAGTTTGAATTATTTCAAAATGCAGCAAAGCAATATTGAATTAAATCTCACTACAGTATCGTTAAAACAGTGGGGTGAAAAAGTTTGTCAGTCATTAGCGCTATTTAAACCTAAAGGTTTTGAGCTCGTTTGCCATAGCCAAGATGCCAACGCCAAAATTGATACAAATTTAGCAGAAACTATCGTCAAAAATCTGCTACTCAATGCTTTTAAGTATGCAGCGCATAAAGCGGTATTAAATATCACTAAACAGGATAATCGTGTTATTTTGGAAATTGATGATGATGGTACAGGGATTCCTTTTGATGCGCGTGAAAAGATCTTTATGCCATTTGCTCGTCTAGATACCAGTCGTACTCGATCAACGGGTGGTTATGGATTAGGATTAGCTTATGTAAAATTAATGGCAGAATTTCATGACGGTAAAGCGTTTGTGGTTACCAGCCCATTAGGGGGCGCACGATTTGTGGTTTCAATAAAATCAGGTGATTTTTAATCATTTTTTATCATTAAGATTTATGATAAAAAATGATCATATTGGTTATTTATCGGTATTTCATTTTTTTACTGCTATTATAGGATAATATTTACTCTATTGCACAATGAGGTGAGTATTATGGAAAATGATTTAAAACCTTCTATTCCAACAGGTTATTGGCTTAAATTGGTGATAATTTTCTTTTTGGGATGGATAGTAATTTATGCTGGCAGATCGGTTTTAAGTCCCTTAGTTGGTGAATTACAAACTCAGTTTGGTTTAACTAAAGCTGCAACCGGTGGCATCATGAGTTTGTTTTTTCTTGCTTATACCTTATTTCAAATACCATCAGGTATTCTCGGTGATAAAATTGGCCGTAAGCGAGTTTTAGTCACTGGGTTTTCTTTATATGCTATCTTCATCGCGGCAATCTATTTTGTACCTTCCTTTACAATCTTCTTAATCCTTTGGATGTTAACGGGTGCTGCACAAGGATGTTATTATGGACCTCAATATGCGTTATCGTCTGAAGCCATTCCGAAAAAATGGATAACTTTAGGTAGTGCCATCATTGGTAGTGGCATGTCTTTTGGTATAGCAATGGGATATTATCTATCCAGTGTGATGATCTCGGTTTTCAATACTTCATGGAAAATACCTTTTGTGATGGTGGCGATGCCAATCGTAATAGTTACTATTTTGATGATTGTTTTTATTAAAGACAAATCCAAATTTTCAGTCGCATCCCAAACTTCAGAAAAAACCAATTTTTCTCAACTGTTTAAAAATCGCAATTTAGTTTTGGCATATATCACCATCTTTTGTTCTATTTATGGTTTTTTTGTTATTATCACTTGGTTACCTAATTATCTTGAAGTAGAACGCGGCATGAATAAAATTGAAGCGTCACAAATTGCCTCAATTGTACCTTGGATCTCAATTATTGGGACACTATTGTGTAGTTATGTTTCAGATAAATTAGGTCGCCGTAAACCGGTGGTCTTATTTATGATGCCGTTATCTTTAATAGCCATTTTTTCAATAGTCTATTGTGATTCTTATGCGGTACTTGTGGCAGTGCTGATACTATACGGTTTTATTGGTAAAATTAGTTTAAATCCGGTACTGATCGCTTTAGTTGCTGATAATGCGCCTAAAGCATCATTAAGTACTGCATTTGGACTATATAATTTTTTTGGTATGGCCGCCTCAATCTGTGCCCCTTACTTTACCGGCCTTATTGCCGATAAGACAGGAAGTTTAAATAGTGGATTTTACCTAGCAGCAGTTATAACATTGGTTGGCATAACGGCAATGTTATTTGTTAAAGAAGCAAAATCCGCTAAGCAAAGTTAATTCATAGTAATGGTTTTATCTATTTTTAATCATTATTATTAATCAATAATTTTGCTAAAATTATTGCGGAGTATTATCCGTTTGAGCTGAGATATTTTTCAAAAAATTTAAATCTCATGTTTTAACGTTTCGAAAAAACAAAAAATTTGCTATATTCGTCGGTCAAAAGGATAAAAATGATAAATCTCATTTCTAAATTGGTCATGAGTAAATAAATATATAATCAGAGGTTTTTTATGAGCGGTGATTTACCGAACGAAACTCGTCCAACAAACTTTATTCGTCAAATTATTGATGCAGATCTTGCTGCCGGAAAATATAAAACAACGCATACCCGTTTTCCGCCAGAACCTAATGGCTATTTACATATTGGTCATGCAAAATCTATCTGTTTAAACTTCGGTATTGCCCAAGATTATCAGGGTAAATGTAATTTACGTTTTGATGATACCAATCCAGCTAAAGAAGATATTGAATATGTTGAATCAATTAAAGAAGATGTTCGTTGGTTAGGATTTGAATGGGATGGTGAGATTTGCTATTCATCTGACTATTTTGACCGTTTATATGAATATGCATTAGAGCTTATCAATAAAGGTCTTGCTTATGTAGATGAACTGTCTGCTGATGAAATTCGCGAGTATCGAGGCACCTTAACACAACCCGGTAAAAATAGTCCTTATCGCGATCGCAGTATTGAAGAAAACTTAGCATTATTTATCCAAATGAAAGAGGGTAAATTTGCTGAAGGAAAAGCTTGCTTACGAGCGAAAATTGATATGGCATCACCTTTTATTGTTATGCGAGATCCTGTGTTATACCGGATTAAATTTGCTGAACATCACCAAACTGGTAATAAATGGTGTATCTATCCAATGTACGATTTTACTCACTGTATATCGGATGCCATTGAAAATATCACCCATTCACTTTGTACCCTTGAGTTCCAAGATAATCGTCGTTTATATGACTGGGTTTTAGATAATATTACTATCGAAGCCAGACCTCATCAATATGAGTTTTCAAGATTAAATCTTGAATATGCGATTACTTCTAAACGAAAATTAACCCAGTTAGTTGCTGAACAAATTGTTGATGGTTGGAATGATCCGCGTATGCCAACTGTTTCAGGTTTGCGTCGTCGTGGCTATACTCCATCTTCAATCCGTGAATTTTGTCGTCGAATCGGGGTAACTAAACAAGAAAATACCGTTGAAATGAGTACTCTTGAATTTTGTATTCGTGAAGATCTCAATGAAAATGCGCCGCGAGCGATGGCGGTACTTGATCCGGTTAAAGTGGTCATTGAAAACTTTTCGGCAACAATCGATGAAGTATTAAGCATGCCAAATCATCCTAATCGACCAGAACTCGGTCACCGAGAAGTCATGTTTACTCGCGAAATTTATATCGATCGCGCAGATTTTAGAGAAGAAGCTAATAAAAATTATAAGCGCCTTGTATTAGGTAAAGAAGTTCGTTTGCGTAACGCTTATGTGATACGTGCTGATCGCGTTGAAAAAGATGCAGAAGGTCATATCCAAACTATTTATTGTAGCTACGATCCTGCTACCTTAAATAAAAATCCTGAAGATGGACGTAAAGTGAAAGGTGTTATTCATTGGGTATCAGCCAAGTTTGCCAAACCAGCCGAAATTCGTCTTTATGATCGTTTATTTAACACCCCAAATCCAGGTAGTGCTGGAGACTTTTTATCAACCATTAATCCAAACTCTTTAATTATTAAACAAGGATTTGTTGAGCCAAGTTTACAAAAGGCTAAAGCTGAACAAGCCTATCAATTTGAACGTGAAGGTTATTTCTGTCTAGATAGTAAATATGCGACTGAAGATAATCTGGTGTTTAATCGTACGGTAGGTTTAAGAGATAGCTGGAACGAAGCATAATTATAATAAAAACGCCAATTTCAATTGGCGTTTTTATTTTCTTCTCTATAATTAATATTATTCGGCTTTTTTAACCTCTTTTAGTAATTTTAAAGCTAACAGCATTAAAAATAATGCACCAGCTATTAAAACTCCCCAAATTAGCCATTTAGATAAAGAAGATGAATTGCTCGAATTATCATCGGTTTGCAATAATACCTTTTGGTTACCTAATTTAACTTTATCACCTAAATAAGCTTCTGGTACATCTTTTGCAGATATGGTGTCAGATAGTAGTGCTTTTTCACTTAATGATGCCGGTTTAGCTTTTGCCGAACCCCAAGCAAGAATAAATGGTCCATTATTAGCGCTGTTAAAAATAATCCTCATCCGATATAAGTAAGCGGTAACAGAAGGTGGGGTATCTAAAGAGGCATTAATTGCTTTAATTTTTAATTGTTTAATATTTAAAGTCGAATTGTTAATGTTAATTGTTTGACTTTGATTGGTATCATTTATTCTGCGAAAAATATAATCATCAAGTTTATGCCATGTTTTATCATTGTCACTAGTTTTATAAAAAATAGTTGCCGGTAAAACAGTCCGTTCATTTTGTAGTTTAACAGTGAGCTGTTTAATCGGTAGTGAGGTGGATAATTGATAAATAGCTTCTTGCTCATCAGCTGAGATTAAGTTTAAATCGATTGGATACAGATCCCTTACTGGCGTTGCTTTTCTTGATGTGAATTTAACCGTTTTAATAGTAGGTATTAATTGCTTATCTGATTTTAACTGTAAAATCCAATAGATAGATTTGAAATTCATACCAGACGGTAAGTCAATTGTATTAACGTTTAATGATTGATTATTGTTATTATTTGTCAAAGACATTATCGGAACATTATCTATCGCTGTTTGCCATCTTTTCAAATCGTTACTATATAGAAGGTTAGCGCTGGCTTGCCAATTTGACATTTTCTCGAAATCGATAGATAAACGACTAAATGGTTGGCCTAATTTAATTTCACTAGGAATTTGTAACAAATAGGTTGCCTGATATTCATTTGGTTTATTGGCGTTATCAAGGTTAATTTGTACATTCTTATTATTGATGTTGATATTATATTGGCCAATTGCAGATTGTTTTTTTCCTTCTATCTCATCTTCTTGATTATTATTGTTATCGTTTTCTTGATGGTTATCTAAGCTATAAACGGTGACCGGAAAAGTCTGATTTTCATCATTTTGTTGATAAACATTAGCTAATGCAAAGGGAACGGGTTGGCCTTTTTGATTGAAAACTCGAACATCATCTAATGTGCTTGATAATGCTTGAGTATAAATATCACCGGTCAGCTCTATTCGGTTATACATACTTTCGCTGTCGCTAAGTTCAATCATAGCACCATAGGCATATTGATTAGTTTTATCTGCTGCCTGACTTAAACCACTTATTAGCAAAAGTGAGCTTAATAAGATTTTTTTCATAACTTTCTATCCATTAAATTAAATAATATTCAGGAAGTTGTATTGATCTCAATGGTGAATAATGCAATTTTGTTCTTCCTGAATTTGTGTGATATTGGTTTATCAATTTAAATTATATCTTTAATATTTTTATTCATTTTCGACCACACTTTCATCATTTTGTTTCGGTGGTAACGGTGCAAAATAACCGATCAGTAACATCAATAATGCTACACCAATAAAGGCAAATGCTCGTAGTAAACCATCAATTTCTCTGATATCAACAAATATCAATTTAATAATAACAATCATTTGCATTAATTGACCACAAAACCATATTTTTCGGAGTGAATAACGGTGTCCTATAGCAATTAAAATCACAGCGCTTAACATCCAAAGTAATGATAAGGTCATTTGTACAATATTGTTGTGCCATAAATTAAATGTACTCCAACTAATATCAAATGTTTGACTCAAACAACGCAGAACAATACTGTTAGCCCAAAGGAATGTTAATGTCAGTAACAATATCACAATCAAATTAGGTAATGGTATTTTAAAGTTAGCTAAATTGGTTGTTTTATTTTCAATTTGCCAATAATTCATCGCTAATTTTAACCAAACGCAAAACATGATTAAGCTAAAAATGGCACTTTCATCAAGTGGATTAATAATTGGGATATAAGGCCAATAGATAATTTGTCCACTCATACCAAGTCCTACAATCAAATAGAATGCCATATAACTAATAAGTGGCAGCAAACCGATTGACCAATAACTTTTTATCAATGTGAATGACGTAATATATTGGCGTTTAATAAGGATATAGAATAGCAAAGTAATGCCGCTGGCAATCGTTGCTAATAAACTCCATTTTATTACCTCATATCCCCATGGTAAGGTATCGAAAAGATGGAATATTTCCCGAGAAAACCATCCGAGTAACATCCAAAATAGACTAATATGTAATAAAATAAATCGGTTATTTATACCGGTATTACTATTTATTTTGCTATCCTGTATTTTATATAGATAGATATAACCACTTATGAAGGCGGCGATCCAAGCTAGATTGCAAGGCCAATAGCTAGAAAAATAGTAACAGGAAACATCATGGCTTTTTAGCAAACTTATTGCCAGTACCGCCCAAAGTAATAGCATTCCATGACAGATGATATTCCAATTAATCTTTTTACCAATGAAATACCATAACCAAAAGGAAGCAGTAAAACATAATAAAATTAATGGTATTTGCAAAATAATTTGCTGTAAAAATAGCGGGATGCTTAATAAAATCCACGATATCCAAACAACAACAGCTATAGATAAGCAAAAAGATTTGATTAATTTTGTTACTTCGTTTTTTTGTCCATATTGGTGCCATAAACAAGTATTAACTAATAAAACAGTGCTACTAATTCCTAAAAGCGAAGCGTAAAGTATAGGCGTTAGTTGATTATTTTCTAACGATATTGCTGCAGATATAATCCCTAACGACATGATCAAGGTACCTGATAGCGCTGTACGGTAGTATTTTTGAGAGAGCATAATCCAGGTAATAGCGGTTCCCTCAAACATCCACAATGTAGCAGTCCAATTGGCACTAAGTGCAAGCGGAATAGCTAATGTGATGAATGAAACACCAATAGCCAACCAATATAACGATAGTGTTTTTGCTAATGATTTCCACAAATGGAAAATAATAAAGGCACCAACAAGATAGAATAATCCAAAGCCTAGTGATGAAAATGCTGGACCAAATTCCCATTGTTGGGTAATAGCATATTGTAATCCAAATCCGCATAAAGGGGCGCCAAACAGTAATAACAAATCAATAATATTCTGGTATTTCTCTTTATTATGGATACTTCGAATTGATAACAATACCGCTAACACACCGTAAATTACTAAATTACCAAGTATAAAGATCTGACATTCTTTATAAAATTCTGGCGTAAAACTCTGTATTCCCCAAACTAGCGATACAATAAAAGTAAAAGTAAATCCTATTAGATTAAGAATTCGCCAAGATTGTGTGATACTGATTATCAAGATTGCGGTTGAAATCATTAAATAATAACTAAATAACGCAACATGATTACCAGAACCATCGGATAATAAAATTGGTGTTACATAGCCACCAACGCAGGCAATGATTGCCAAACTTATGGTTCTTTGCAAAATAGAAAATAAAATACTGGAAGAACATATCACAACTAAAATAGCAAAGGTGATTAATGCTGGGATTAACTCATATAACTTGAAGGCAGCAAAAATGGTCAGATATAAAATTGCTATTGCACCACCTTGTAATATTAGGGCATAAATTTGACGTTTGCGGCGTAATTTCCAACCAATAGCTAATAAACCAATTCCTAATATAAGTGCACCTAAAATTCTAACTTCAGGTGAAAGATAATGGCGCTGATGTTCAATGCCGTATTTAAATAGATAGGTCAGTCCCAAAAATAGAATTATGATAGCAATTTTAGTAATAATATTGACTTTAATTAACCAATTAAACAAGCTGTAAGCGATATTAGTTTCATTGCTACGAGAATGTTTATGATATGATTCAAACGGATCAGATGAATCTTGTTTAATCTCAGGTTGGTTATCCGGTTCGGTGATTTGTGGTGAGAATGCTTGCTCAATAATTGTTAGAGTTTCGACTTTTGCTCCATCATGTTCAACACTTAATGTGTTTTCAACTATTGATTCAGAATCAGATTGGCCAGTAGTATCAGGTAAAACTGGTTCATTTTGCTCATTAATTGCCAAGTTGGAAAAAGTTTCTTGTTGATGGGATGGTTTTAATGGCTGTATTGTCTCTAATTCTACCGTTACTGATTCTGAATTGCTTTCTTCTATTTCATTAGAATGCATATTAACCGTTGATTGAGCCATTTTTTGCTCAATCTCAATAAAATTAGTTTTATTTTTAGAGATAGAAGGGCTATTGAGTACTGATTCTTCTTGTGTCGTACTGTTTTCTTCTTCTACATGGGTTTTATCTGATTGATAAAGCTGCTGTGTAAAGGATAAAAGATGTTGTTGCAGTTCGGTTAATTGGTTCTGTAAGGCTGTTATTTGTTGCTTCAAATTAGCAAAATTAGCAAATACTGCAATAAACAGAATGATAATGAGGAAATAAAAAAAGAATTCCACCCTACTTTCCTTATATTTCTAACAAAGATACTTATATTTTTTTTAAATTGTTAATACACATATATTTATTTTCAGATTCAGTAAATCAATATTTATTCAATAAATCAATTTATTTTTTTAATTTAATGATCTCCTTCCGTTAAAAATGTTGTTTAAAATGGTAATCAAAGTCCTACATGACAGTAAGATACCTCATTTAAGGTAAAAAAACGGTTACTCAAATTCTTTTTATTGAATCATATAATGATTTTTAAGATAGCCTCTTTAGTGACTTTCTTTTATAATACTGCTCTATTTTTTCCCTTTTTTAGCTTAAAAAGAGTACTTAGGATGAAAATTTTAGCTGGTTCTTCTGCTCTATCTACATTTCGTATTAATAAAATCTTAACTTCATGTCGTGAACAATCTATCCCTATCATCAATATTGAAGCGCAATATATTCACTTTGTTGATTTAACAGATGAATTGATTGGTGAACAACAATCAACTTTGGATAAGCTGTTGCAATATGGCCCTAAAAGCGCGCAGATAGCTGTAGAAAATTCAGCAAGTAAAATACTCTTTTTAGTTACCCCACGCGAAGGCACCATTTCACCATGGTCATCAAAGGCAACCGATATAGCCCATAATTGTGGACTATCACAAATTCATCGAATAGAGCGTGGAATTGCTTATTATGTGCAAGTTAGTTCACCTTTAACCGCTATACAACAAGATATCTTCCTTGGATTAATTCATGATCGAATGATGGAGACGGTATTAAGCAGCTTTGAGCAAGCTCAGCAGTTATTTAAAGCCGAACAACCTAAACCAGTAACCACTATTGACTTATTAGGGCAAGGTCGCCAAGCATTAGAAGCTGCTAACCTAAAATTAGGTTTGGCATTAGCGTCGGATGAAATTGACTATTTGGTTGAGAATTTTCAAAAATTAAACCGTAACCCGACCGATATTGAACTTTATATGTTTGGTCAAGCAAACTCTGAACACTGTCGACATAAAATATTTAATGCTGATTGGGTAATTGATGGTGTAAAACAACCAAAATCACTGTTTAAAATGATAAAAAACACCTTTGAACATACCCCAGATTATGTGTCATCTGCTTATAAAGATAATGCCGCGGTAATGGATGGTTCGAAAGTTGGACGATTCTTTGCTGATTATGAGAATCGAACTTACAATTATCATCAGGAGTATGCCGATATTCTAATGAAAGTTGAAACGCATAATCATCCAACAGCAATATCTCCTTGGCCAGGTGCGGCCACTGGCAGCGGTGGTGAAATTCGTGACGAAGGTGCGACAGGTAAAGGTGCTAAACCTAAAGCCGGATTAGTTGGCTTTTCAGTTTCAAATTTACGTATTCCTAATTTTGAGCAACCTTGGGAACAAGATTTTGGTAAACCCGATCGAATTGTTAGCGCCTTTGATATTATGATGGATGGCCCTTTAGGTGGTGCGGCATTTAATAATGAATTTGGTCGTCCGGCGTTATTAGGCTACTTCCGTACTTATGAAGAGAAAGTCAATAGCTTTAATGGCGAAGAGGTCAGAGGCTATCATAAACCAATTATGTTAGCCGGTGGTATGGGAAATATTCGTCGTGAACATATCCAAAAAGGTGAATTTCCTATCGGCTCCAAATTAATTGTATTAGGTGGGCCAGCCATGAATATCGGTTTAGGTGGTGGTGCAGCCTCATCTATGACATCAGGACAATCAGATGCTGATCTTGATTTTGCTTCAGTTCAACGTGATAACCCTGAAATGGAGCGTCGTTGCCAAGAGGTAATCGATCGTTGTTGGCAACTGGGTGATAAAAACCCAATTTTATTTATTCATGATGTTGGTGCTGGTGGTTTGTCCAATGCGATGCCTGAACTAGTTAGCGATGGTGGCTGTGGCGGTCAATTTGAATTGCGCAAAATACTAAGTGATGAACCCGGAATGTCACCGTTAGAAATTTGGTGTAATGAATCTCAAGAGCGTTATGTACTAGCGATTCATCCGCAAAGTCTTGAGCTATTTGATGAACTTTGTAAACGAGAACGCACTCCTTATGCGGTGATTGGTGAAGCCACAATAAATAAAGCAGTAGTGTTACATGATGAACATTTCAACAATAATCCGATAGATTTACCGTTAGATGTGTTATTGGGCAAAACCCCTAAAATGTTACGAGATGTTAAATCTAGCCAAGCAGAAGGGGATCATTTTTCAACAGCGGATATCAATTTATATGATGCAGTAAAACGAGTTTTACATTTGCCAGTTGTAGCGGAAAAAACCTTTTTAATTACCATAGGTGATCGTTCGGTAACCGGTATGGTCGCTCGTGATCAGATGGTTGGACCTTGGCAAGTGCCGGTTGCCGATTGCGCGGTGACAACAGCCAGTTTAGACAGTTATTACGGTGAAGCAATGTCAATGGGGGAACGAGCTCCTGTTGCTCTGCTTAATTTTGCTGCATCAGCTAGATTAGCGGTTGGTGAAGCAATTACCAATATTGCTGCGACAAATATTGGCGACATTAAACGTATTAAGCTTTCAGCTAACTGGATGGCTGCCGCCGGTCATCCAGGTGAAGATGCTGGTCTTTATCAAGCGGTTAAAGCCATTGGTGAAGAGTTATGTCCTGCTTTAGGATTAGCTATTCCGGTTGGTAAAGACTCTATGTCAATGAAAACAACATGGCAACAAGATGGTGAACAAAAAACGGTAACTTCACCGTTATCATTGGTGATTTCCGCTTTTGCGCGTGTTGAAGATGTGCGTAAAACAGTTACCCCACAACTTTGTACAGATGAGGATAATCTATTACTATTTATTGATTTATCTAAAGGTCATCAAGCATTAGGGGCTACAGCATTAGCGCAGGTTTATCGTCACCTAGGGCAAAGAACCGCTGATGTCCGTGATGCCAAAGAGTTAGCGGATTTTTATCAAGCTATCCAAACGTTAATCGCTCAAAAAAGCTTACTGGCTTATCATGACCGTTCAGATGGTGGTTTATTGGTTACATTGGCTGAAATGGCATTTGCCGGGCATTGTGGTATTGATGTTGATATTCATTCACTCGGTAGTGATGTAATTACTTCACTGTTTAATGAAGAACTTGGTGCAGTTATTCAAATTCGTGGCAGTGAGCTAGACAAAGTGATGGCCTGCTTTAACCAGTTTGGGCTTTCGCATGCAGTTCACACACTAGGAAAAGCTAAAGCTGGACAGCAATTTATTGTACGCAATAAAACTGCTGTGGTGTATAGCGAATCGCGTCTAACGTTAAGAACATGGTGGGCTGAAACCACATGGCAGATGCAACGTTTACGTGATAATCCAGCATGTGCCGATCAAGAGCATCAACTCAAACAAAATGATGAAGATCCAGGCTTGAATGTGCAACTTACCTTCGATCCAGCGCAAGACATTGCTGCACCTTATATCGTCAAAGGTGTAAAACCGAAAGTGGCAATTCTACGCGAACAAGGCGTGAACTCACATGTTGAAATGGCAGCAGCATTTGCTCGCGCTGGTTTTGAATCAGTTGATGTCCATATGACGGATTTATTATCTGGCCAAGTGACCTTGAATCAGTTTAATACACTTGTTGCTTGTGGTGGTTTTTCATATGGTGATGTATTAGGGGCAGGCGAAGGCTGGGCTAAGTCGATTTTATTTAATGAACAAGTTCGCCATGAGTTTGAACAGTTTTTCCATCGTAATGATACTTTGTCATTAGGGGTCTGTAATGGTTGCCAGATGATGTCGAATCTAAAAGATCTGATACCTGGGGCAGAGTTATGGCCGCGTTTTGTACTTAACGTATCGGAACGTTTTGAGGCGCGTTTTAGTTTAGTTCAAATTCAATCTAGTCCGTCATTACTATTTACCGATATGGCAGGTTCGCATATGCCGATTGCGGTTTCACATGGTGAAGGTCAAGTCGAAACCCGTGATTTAGAACATTTGACTCGTTTAGAAGCTTCTGGCTTGGTTGCAGTTCGATATATTGACCATTTTGGTAAAGCGACAGAGCAGTACCCGGCAAACCCAAATGGTTCACCAAATGGTATTACCGCAGTAACCTCAAGTGATGGTCGAGCAACGATTATGATGCCGCACCCAGAGCGAGTATTTAGAACGGTAACCAATTCGTGGCATCCAGATAATTGGGGTGAAGATAGCCCTTGGATGCGTATTTTCCGTAATGCTCGTAAGCAACTTGGTTAGTAAAAAAAATCGCCGACAATAGTCGGCGATTTATAAACATAATTTTAGCTTTAACCGTTTACTTTTTTCTACTCTTTAACGGCTGTGCTAAATCATTATTCATTCTTCGCAATAATTGCTCAGTTGTTTCAAAGTTAATGCAAGCGTCGGTAACTGATACCCCATATTTGAAATTTTCTTTTGGTTGTTCGGATGATTGATTGCCTTCAAATAAATTACTTTCTATCATGACACCAATAATTGAATTATTACCTTGCTTAATTTGCTCAATAATTGAGTCAGCAACAATTGGTTGATTACGGTAATCTTTGTTTGAGTTGGCATGACTACAATCTATCATTAGGTTAGGTACTAATTTAGCCTTATCCATTTGCAGTTCACATAATGCAACATTTTCAGCATCAAAATTAGGTGCTTTGCCACCTCTTAGGATGACATGACCATGTGGATTACCCAAGGTTTGTAATACGGTAACTTGCCCTTGTTGATTAATACCCACAAATCGATGAGCCATGGAGGCTGATTTCATGGCATTAATCGCCACATCTAAACTGCCATCTGTGCCATTTTTAAAGCCAACAGGCATTGATAACCCTGACGCCATTTCGCGGTGGGTTTGTGATTCCGTGGTTCTTGCGCCAATAGCCGACCAGCTGATTAAATCACCAATGTATTGAGGTGTATTTGGGTCTAATGCTTCAGTGGCAATGGGTAAGCCGATTTTAGAGATATCAAGAAGTAATTTACGGGCTTTTTTCAGACCATGTTCAATATCAAACGAACTATCCATATGCGGGTCATTGATCATACCTTTCCAACCAACGGTCGTTCTTGGTTTTTCAAAATAGACACGCATGACAATAAATAAGTTATCTTTAACTTCATCAGAAAGTTTTTTCAGTTTATGCGCATATTCAATTGCGGCTTGAGTATCGTGAATTGAGCAAGGACCGCAAACAATCAATAAACGGTGATCGCGACGTTCTAAAATATTTACGATGGTTTGGCGTGAAGTGGCAATTTGGTTTTCTAATTCAGAAGATAATGGATAAAGATTTTTAATCTCTTCTGGGGTGATTAGCATCTGTTCATCTCTGATTCGAACATTATTTAGTGTGTCTTTTAACATTTTATTTTCCTTGTTAAAATCATTCATATTTTTTATATGTAAAATATTAAATACATAAACATGACATATGTAAACACAAAATTACATTGCAGTAAACTTAATTTTCGATATTTCACTTAATTAATTTAGTTATGTAATAAAATGTTTACATATTACCTGTGAAACTGTGATTTGATAGTCGATTATTTTTTTGTTATAACTGACTTTAAGATTAATAAGTTGTGACCAGCATAATTTTTACTATTAGGAACTCATCAGCATGAAGAATGATAAGCGATTCCTCAATTTAATGGGGACCATAATTCAAATCTGGGTCGAACATGATCAAGCAAAAGATTTATTAGATATAGCTGAAAAAAAATTAATTGATTATGAACGTCGTTTTAGCGCTAATTGTCGCAATTCAGATTTAATGCAAATCAATCTTAATGCCGGTATTAAGCCTGTAACAGTAAAACCCGATCTTTTTACCTTGATAAAAATAGGTAAAGCGCAAAGTTTAATTAATAATCGTTTTTTAAATATTGCAATTGGTCCGCTCATACAAGCATGGCGAGTCGGATTTCATGACGCTAGATACCCACCGGATTCAGAGATTCAGCAACTTTTAACTCTCATCGATCCAAATGATATTGTTTTGGATGAGGTAAATAAGTCGGTATTTTTAAAATATAAAGGAATGGCCATTGATCTGGGGGCGTTAGCTAAAGGGTATTTTGCCGATAACATACTGCAAATTTTTAAAAAACTGAACGCAAAATCGGCATTTATTGATTTAGGGGGCAATGTATTAACTTATGGTGAGTGTCCCTTTCATGATGATGGATTTTGGCGAGTAGGTATTCAAAACCCGTTTCAAAGCCGCGGCAATGTAATTAAGGTATTAAAGATTAAAAATCAATCGATAGTCACATCTGGACTTTATGAAAGAACATTTAATTATAAAGGTAAAACTTATCATCATATTTTTAATAGTCAAACCGGATATCCTGTAGAAACAGACATTGAAAGCCTTACCATTGTATCAACGCATTCAATAGATGGTGAAATTTTGACGACGCAACTCTATGGTTATAGTGCCGAGAATGCGATAAAAAAAATTAATCAATTAGCCAATATTGAAGGAATGGTTATTACCACCAATAAAGAATTTGCCTGTTCAAATGGGTTATTGACGTAATCTACAGCTAATTTGGTTATTTAAGATTAGTCATTAACCCGATAATTTATGGTATAGAAGAGATGAATAGGTCAATGAGTTCTTTTTCCACACTGCTAAGCATTTTATGAGAAGAGTAGGCAATAAAATAACTCAACGAGATGAGATCCAAAGGCAGTGGTATTAAATTATATGCTAGATCACCTGGTTTTTCATTGACACAGACGCTTTCAGGGATAAAGGTAATTCCTAGCCCTTTTTTAGCTAACTCAACAAGTGTAAAAATGTTACTACTTTCGAGAATAATATTGGGTTGAATCCGATATTTTTGAATAAGATAATCAACTTGTTGACGAATTGCTGAACCATGTGCAGTCAAAATAAGCTTTTCTTGTAACAATGATTTCATGAATTTATGATTATATTCATTAGCATTAACTTCTTTTCGATATAATTTTGAGGTTTCTGGTATTAAGGTGTAATATCGATGTTTACCACATTTATGACAAATTAAATTTTGGGATATTGTTTCTGGATTCTGTCCTATAAAAAAATCCAGGGTTTGATTTTCAATTTTTTCTTCACTATTTTTAGGAATATATTCATGTAATTCTATTTTAATATCAGGATATTTACTCATAAATTTAGGTAAAAATAGCGGTAGTAGATAAGTCCCTAAACTTGGTAATACACCAATTTGGATAACGGTATAATCACTGTCAGTATATTTTTTGATTTTTCTTTTGAATTGTTCTTGTTCGTTAACTAATGATGTTAAATACTGATAATAGATCTTTCCAGCTTCGGTTAATTGTAAAGGGGTACTTTGCCGATTGATAATATCAATCCCTAGTTCATTTTCTATTTTTTTTATTGTTTGAGTTAGATATGATTGAGAAATATACAAATTCTGCGCAGCTTTAGTGTAATTGCCATGCTTAAGTAAAACATCAATGTATTGCAACATACTGAGCGAATTAATTTTTGCCATTTGTTTAAATTCTTTTATTAAACCTCATTATAATAAATTACTTATAACCCCATAATTAATCAGCTATTTCACAAACCTTTTTTTCTGTTCTACACTAGCTTACATAATGATTTGCACAATAGTCAATAGGCCTAATATAACTAAAATTCAATCTACTTCTTTGTGCTGTCGACTAAAGAATTTGTATTACTAAAATTTTAATATTGATTTAATTGTACTGTAAGGTACTAAGTGAGGTTATAAAGTGAAATTCGTTGGTATAGTTGGAACTAATTCAGATAGTTCTACTAATAGAAAATTACTTCATTATATGAGAGAACATTTTGCTGATAAAGCAGAAATTGAAGTTTGTGAAATAAAATCGTTACCGGCATTTAATGAACCGAAGGATAAAACGCCTCCTCCAGCGGTTAAAGCGTTATCGGATAAAATTGAATCGGCTGACGGAATCATCATTGCGACGCCAGAATATGATCATTCAATAACAGCCGCGTTGAAAAGTGTTATTGAATGGCTGTCTTATACCACCAGACCGTTGATTAATAAATGTGTCATGATTGTTGGTGCATCACACGGTATGTTAGGTTCTTCAAGAGCCCAAGCTCATTTAAGGCAAATCTTAGATGCTCCTGAATTGAAAGCCCGTATTATGCCTAGTTCTGAATTTTTATTAGGAAAATCTCTGCAAGCATTTGATGAAAAAGGTAATCTGGTTTATTTAGACAAAGTGAAAGAATTGGAAGAGTGTTTTGACGAATTTTTATTATTTGTAAAATTAACTAACCAATTACTGGCGACAGAAAAATTTAATACCGAGCAAAATAAAAAATTCAGTTGGTTAAAAACAGCAGAAGAAGGAGCATTGTCATGAAATTAATTGGAATTGTTGGAACTAATGCTCAAGAATCTTATAACCGAATGCTATTACAATTTATGCAAAAACATTTTAAGCATAAAGCAGAAATTGAAATATTAGAATTGACCGATGTCCCAATGTTTAATGAGTCAGATGATCAATCTAATAGTGATATTATTCAGCATTTTAATAATAAAATTATTGAGGCTGATGGCGTTATTATTGCAACACCAGAACATAATCATTCGATTCCTTCAGCTTTGAAAAGTATTCTTGAATGGCTTTCATTTAATTTACATCCTTTTGATGGTAAACCTGTGATGATTGTTGGTGCATCTTATGATGTACAAGGTTCGTCACGTGCTCAATTACATTTACGCCAAATTCTTGATGCCCCAGGTGTTAATGCAACCGTTATGCCTGGCTACGAATTTTTGCTCGGTCAGGCACATCATGCTTTTGATGAACAGGGTAATATTAAATCAGAACGGACTATCGATTTTCTTGAAAGTTGCTTTTGGCGTTTTTTACGTTTCACTCAAGTTGCTAATTTACTTAATGTGCCGGAAGAGATTACCTATGAACCGGGCCAATATTGTGTAACTGCGCCTGGACATAATGGTGATTTACCTATGGTAGTTACGTTATCAATGGATCGTATTGAATCAATTGATATTGATACTGAAGGTGAATCAGAGGGAATTGCTGATGTCGTATTTAAACGTATTCCTTCACAAATTCTTGAAGGTCAGACCCTTAATGTTGATATTTTATCAGGAGCTTCAGTAACGAGTAATGGTGTTATCGACGGCGTGGCTAAAGCAATAAAAATGGCAGGAGCTAACCCGGATGTATTACGTAAAAGACCGAAAGCACCGAGTGCGGTCGATACTTCAGATGCACAGTATACTACTGATGTAGTGGTAGTTGGTGCTGGTGGGGCTGGATTATCCGCAGCTGCAAGTATTTTGCAGGAAGGTAAAAAGGTCATAGTCGTGGAAAAATTCCCAGCTATTGGCGGTAATACTGTACGGACCGGAGGTCCAATGAATGCGGCAAATCCGCAATGGCAAAACACTTTTGATGCTATCGCGGGTGAAAGTCATACTTTACAGGAAATTTCGGCTATTGATGAGTCAACGATTGATAGTGAATATCTTGATGATTTTAAAGAGTTAAAACAACAGATTACCAACTATTTAGCTGAAAATACCGGTAAAACAGGTTATTTGTTTGATTCAGCATTATTACATCGTATCCAAACTTATCTTGGTGGTAAACGTACAGACCAATCAGGTAATATTATTTATGGTCAATATGATTTGGTTAAAATTTTAACTGACGAGGCATTAGAATCGGTCAAGTGGCTTGAAGATGTTGGTGTTGAGTTTGACAAACACGACGTGACAATGCCAGTTGGTGCTTTATGGCGTAGAGGTCATAAACCGTTAAAAAGTGAAGGTTATGCATATGTTTCTGCTTTACAGAAATATGTTGAAGATCATGGTGGCGTAATCATTACTGATACAGCGGTTAAAGAACTGATAGTTGAAGATGGACATGTATCTGGAGTTATTGGTACTGGTTTAAATGGTAAAAAAATTACCGTTAAAGCCAATGCTGTCATCTTGGCATCAGGCGGTTTTGGTGCAAATACTAAAATGTTAAAAGAGTATAATACTTATTGGACAGAAATTGACGATGATATTAAAACCTCTAACTCACCAGCTATTACAGGCGATGGTATTATTTTAGGGCAAAGTGTTGGCGCTGATTTGGTCGGTATGGGATTTTCTCAAATGATGCCGGTTTCCGATCCTGACACAGGTGCATTATTCAGTGGACTACAAGTACCACCGCAAAATTTCATTATGGTAAACAAGCAAGGTAAGCGATTTGTTAATGAATATGGTAGTCGAGATAAACTAACTCAGGCCGCTATTGATAATGGTGGGTTATTTTATTTAATTGCTGATGAACAAATTAAAAAAACGGCTTACAACACTTCGCAAGAAAAAATTGATAAGCAAATTGCTGCCGGAACGCTATTTTGCGCTAACACCCTAGAAGAGTTAGCTGAAAAACTAGCAATGGATCCGACAGTCTTTAAACAAACTATTGCTGATTATAATACTTATGTTGATGCTGGACACGATCCTGAATTTGGTAAAGATGTGTTTGATCTAAAAGTTGAAATTCCGCCATTCTATGCTACGCCAAGAAAACCGGCAGTGCATCATACAATGGGTGGTTTAAGAATTGATACACAAACTCATGTATTAGATAGTAAGGGACAAAAAATTTCCGGTCTATATGCTGCAGGTGAAGTGGCAGGAGGTATCCATGCAGGAAATCGTTTGGGCGGTAACTCTCTAACTGATATTTTTACATTTGGTCGAATTGCAGGAAAAACGGCTTCGCATGACATAAATCTAAGGAAGGATAGCAATCATGGATCAAACAAATAAAACGATAAATCGATGGGTAGTACTAATTGCCTCAACTTCGATTTTACTTTGTACTGGGGCCATTTATGCTTTTAGTGTATTCGCCGAACCATTAAGCCTTGCAAAAAATTGGAGTAAAGCGGATGTCATGATTGCATTTTCAATTAATGCAGCAGTGGGTCCTATTCCGATGATACTAGGTGGTTTTTTAACCGATAAAGGGTTGGCAAAATGGTCTAGTGTTATTGGTGGACTGTTATTTGGGCTTGGTTTTTTCCTATCAGGTTTTGTTACCAGTCCAATTATGTTGTATGTAACTTATGGATTATTAAGTGGTTTTGGTCAAGGATTGGCCTATTCTGGCTGTTTAAGTAATACTATAAGGTTTTTCCCGGATAAAAAAGGTCTTGCCTCCGGAATTATCACCGCCGGGATGGGCGGTGCATCGATTATCGCTGCGCCGATAGGTCATCATTTAATTGAAAATTATGGGGTCTTGCATGCTTTTCAAACACTTGGATGTAGCTATTTAATCGTCGTTGTGGTTGCCAGTGTCTTTATTAAAGTTGCCCCCGTTAATTACCAACCAGAAGGCTGGACTCCGGCAAGTATTCAACAAGGTAAAGCTATTATTAATAAAAATTGGCTAGAGATGTTACAAACACCTTATTTTTACCTTATATTTTTTATGCTTGGAACAGGGGCTTTCTCGGGATTAATGATTGCCTCAAACGCCTCTGGAATTGGTCAACAAATGTTTGGATTAACTGCGGGTATTGCTTCATTTTATGTGAGTTTATATTCGTTAAGTAATTGTGCCGGGCGTGTAGTTTGGGGGACGGTGTCAGATAAACTGGGACGAAATAAAACATTGAATATCATTTTTTTGGTAATTATCTTTGCTTTTATCGCATTTTTATATATACCATCGCAAATAGGTTTTGCAATAGGAATTATAGCGTTAGGTTTATGTTTTGGTGGTGTGATGGGCGTTTTCCCGCCAATGGTAATGGAAAATTATGGTCCAGTTAATCAAGGCGTAAACTATGGTGTCATTTTTATTGGCTATTCTTCAGCAGCCTTTTTTGCCCCCAAAGTAACCGCTGATATTTTAGCAAATAATGGTGGAAGTTATACCTATGCGTTTTATATCGCTATTTCAGTGGCATTCGTTGGTTTAATATTAAATATAATCTATAAATCACTAAAGAATAGACAATAATATTTGAGTTTATTGTCTATTATATTGGTAAAGGGAGCACACTGTTAGTGCTCCTTTATTTACATATACAATATCATTTAACATAGTTAAATAAATTTTATGAGTTGTTTATTGACTCAAGTACCACACTTTTCTCTATTCCATCCATTACTTCAACCTGACCAATTTTAGTTGGAATTACTAACCGAAGCTTACCAGAAATAACTTTTTTATCTCGTAACATATGGGGAATGTAAGATTCGATTGCCATCTGTTCTGGTCTTTTAACTGGCAGTTTAGCTTTAATTAATAAATTTTCTATTCTTTCAATATCTTTATCTGCCAACAGACCTAGCAATTTAGCTGTTTGTGCCGCCATTAACATACCAACACTAACTGCTTCGCCATGTAACCAATTGCCATAGCCGAGCTCGGCTTCAATGGCATGCCCATAGGTATGACCAAGATTTAAAATAGCACGCATATCTTGTTCGGTTTCATCGGCGGCAACCACTTGAGCTTTTAATTCACAGCAGCGATAAATACAATAACTTAAGGCATCGACATCTAAATTAAGCAAATCATCAATATGAGTCTCTAACCAATTAAAAAAAGCAGAGTCCATAATAATGCCATATTTAATTACTTCAGCTAGACCGGCAGAGAGCTCTCTTTGTGGTAAGGTTTTTAAACAATTAATATCAATTACCACTGATTGAGGTTGATAAAATGCGCCAATCATATTTTTACCTAAAGGATGATTAATAGCCGTTTTACCGCCAACTGAAGAATCGACTTGAGATAATAAGGTTGTCGGAACCTGAATAAATTTAATTCCACGTTGGTAAGCAGAAGCCGCAAATCCTGCTACATCACCAATAACTCCCCCACCAAGCGCAACAAGTATACTGCTTCGAGTATGATTATTGGCGAGTAAAGCAGTTAAAATTTGGTTCCATGTTTCCATCGTTTTGTATTGTTCACCATCTGGGACAATAACCGAGTCAGTTTTGACGCCATGAGCCTCAAGCATATCAAGCAAATCTTGTAAATAAATCGGAGCAATGGTGTCATTGGTGACAACAAGTACTCTCTGGCCACTATGCAGTTTAAAATGTTCAAATTGACTAAGTAAGTTTTCACCAATAGTAATTGGGTAACTGCGATTGTCTAACGCCACATTTAAGATCTTTTGCATAATTTTTTCCAGATAAGTTAATACCAATTTAATCTTGCATGTTAACGATAAAAAAGTAGCAGTGCAACTTAGAATCATTTAAACTTACTGGTAATTTTTATCTGTAATGTTGAATTTATATGTCTTTATCGTTAGTGTTAGCCCAAAAAAATTGGTGTGTTGGTGATATTGAAGGTAATACTCAGCAAATCATTGAACTGATACAAAACCATTCATCGCATGATCTTATTATTTTTTCAGAACTTGCAATCTGTGGTTATCCTCCAGAGGATTTAATTTATCGTAATGATTTTAAAATTCGTTGCCAACAGGCTTTATCAACTATTAAACAAGCAAGTAAACAATGTGGAGTGATTGTTGGACATCCACATTGGCAAGATGGCGTAGTTTATAATGCGTTGTCACTATTTTTTGAAGGGCAGCAGTTAGCGTGTTATCACAAACAGCTGTTACCTAATTATGATGTATTTGATGAAAAACGTTACTTTACTGCCGGTGAACACACTTGCGTTGTCGATTTTAAAGGCAAAAAAATTGGTTTATTAATCTGTGAAGATCTATGGCAATCTGAACCTATCGATCGAATTGATACGAATTGTGCAGATTTGGTTATCTCTATCAATGCATCACCTTATACTTATGAAAAACAGCAATATCGCCATGAACTGATTAAACAACATGCTCTAAGAACCGGTTTACCAATTATTTATGTTAATCAAATAGGTGGTCAAGACGAGCTTGTTTTTGATGGTGGATCATTTGTATGTAATGAAAAAGGCGATATCATTCACCAATTAAACTCTTTTGAAGAGCAAATTTCCGTTTTTCAAATGGGGCATAATTATCAACCTGTCTCTGTTTCTAAAAATGAACCACTAGCTGATGTTTATGACGCATTAGTTCTCGCGACTCGTGATTACATTACCAAAAATGGTTTCCAAGGAGCGGTATTGGGGTTATCTGGTGGAATTGATTCGGCTTTAACTTTGGCAATCGCTGTTGATGCTTTAGGTAAAGATAAAGTACAAGCAGTTATGATGCCATTTCGTTATACGGCTGATATTAGTATCACTGATGCTAAAGAAGAGGCGGAAATATTAGGTGTTGAGTTTGATATCATTTCAATCGAACCGATGTTTGATGCTTTTATGTCTTCTTTAACACCGATGTTTTTGGGAACACAAAAAGATACTACCGAAGAGAACCTACAAGCGCGTTGTCGTGGCGTCATTTTAATGGCTCTTTCCAATAAACGTCGAAGGTTAGTATTAACGACTGGTAATAAAAGCGAAATGTCGGTTGGTTATGCTACACTGTATGGCGATATGGCTGGTGGTTTTGATGTACTTAAAGATGTGCCTAAAACCATGGTCTTTGCATTATCTAAATATCGAAATAGCCGATCGTATGTTATCCCAGAACGCGTTATTACTCGTCCTCCATCAGCTGAACTTGCGCCAGATCAAAAAGATGAAGACAGCCTACCTCCTTATGATATTTTAGATGGAATATTAAAAGGCTATGTTGAACAAGATTTTTCCGTTGAACAACTGATTACGCAAGGTTATGATGAAGCAACTGTAAGGCGAGTGGTTAAATTAGTTGATATCAACGAATATAAAAGACGGCAATCAGCAGTTGGGCCAAAAATAACTGCGCGTAACTTTGGTAAAGGCAGACGCTATCCAATAACTTCTGCTTTTGGTTTTAAGAATTGGTAATCTCGAATTAAGGGCAAAGAGATATGAAAAAAATTGAAGCAATTATTAAACCTTTTAAATTAGACGATATTCGAGAAGCACTTGCCGATCAAGGCATTACCGGCATGACAGTCACGGAAGTGAAAGGGTTTGGTCGTCAAAAAGGACATACTGAACTTTATCGGGGTGCAGAATATATGGTTGATTTTTTACCAAAGGTAAAAATAGAACTTGTTGTTGCTGATGATATTTTAGAAACCTGTATTGAAACTATCATGAAAACAGCGCAAACCGGCAAAATTGGTGATGGAAAAATATTTGTTTATAATGTTGAACAAGTAATACGTATTCGTACTGGCGAAATGGATGAGTCAGCTATTTAATTTGACCGATTTGAATATCAGGGCGTTCTTGCCGAAGTAAATTATTGGTGACAATGCCTTGAATAGAACAGATAAGAAGTTGCATATTATCCCCCTTTTCAAGTAATAATAATTTTTCAGTGGTATTGGGCGCTGGAATCGTTTTAACGCCAACAACAGTTCCAGTATTTTTATGCCAGACTTGAATATCATCATTAACACTTCGAATCATTGGATTGGCGATATACAGAAGATTATCCTCCATACTTTTCCACTCCAGAAAGTTTAAACTGTCACGTATCTCATTTATATCGTTATCAATAATAAAACCCCAAAAATAGTATTTACCCATTTTTTTTAAATCCATTGCACTATCATAATAACCAATAAGTTTCAGGTTTTTATATTGAATAGGCGATTTGAAATACACAAAGTTTTTGTTAGTATCTGAGCGATTTTCAACGGGAATATAAGCTTGATTCTGGTTAAAAACCTCAACACTAGTATGAGTTTTTAACTCTTCTCTATGTGCATAGATATGATTAAAAAAATCTGGATTACAGGCTGTCAATTCTTGAATCAGTGGTAATTTATCTGCTGATGCGAAAAATGAAAAAAAAATAAAAAGCGTTAATATAGCGTTTTTAAACATGTTGATTGAAATTGACAATAATGGATACCATTTAGTTAATACCGCTGATTGTATAATTATTACAACAGAATAACAATCTAAAGGCGTCTTTTCTTTTTTAAAGAAATATTAAGATATTTACAACTAGTTAATTGTTAAAAAGTTGCTAAAAATCTTTAGAACAAAAAAATATAATTAATCAAGTTTAAATCAAACAAATATTCATTTATGGAAGACAGATCCCATATTTATTAATTAATACTAAATAATTGTTTGAATATCAAAAAAATTACTATAGTTTAGCATAAACTCATTCTTTGGAGTTACATGTTGTAGTAAGTGAAAAAGGGAATTTTTATGCTTAAGACATTAGCAATAAATATTAAACATGAGTTTTCTTACCTTAAAGATGTTACTTTACGTTCATTTTTTGGCGGATTCAGTCTGAATAGCGAATCAATTATGTTTGCCTGGATAGATCAAAATAATATTTATTTAAGGGCCCATGATGAGTATCGGTCAATGTTTATTGAGTTAGGTATGCTGCCACTTGATTTAATTTTTGATGGATCGCATAAACTACTTGATTACTATAGAGTTGAAGATGAATTACGCCAAGATAGACAAAAATTGCATACTATTGTACAAATGGTTATTAAATATGCTAAGCAAGATCTTGATGAGAAATTAGCTAAAAGCCAAAGTCGTTTAAAATCATTACCCAATATGACAGTTTCTTTGGAAAAATTAATGGTAAGTGCTGGTATTATCGATATTAACATTTTCAGAGAGGTAGGTTATTTGGAAACTTATTATCGGATAAAAAGTAAAAACCCAAAGTTGTCGATTAATATTCTATTTGGATTATTTGGCGCATTACATGGCCGACATGTTGGAACATTATCATCCGAATCGAAACAAATAATTGAATTAGCTTATCAGAATTTTTTGAAGAAAAAATAGGTTTTAAATTAATTGGTAACTTAATAATTAAGAAGAATACCATCATTAAATGTATTTTTAATAATGGTATTGAGTTAATTTTTTAGATATTTATCAATTATCTTTTTACGATGGTTTTCTACGGTTGGTTCTTTTAAATGGTTTAGGTGTTGGCAAGCCAGATAATAACGCCTGAGGGTCATATTGGCTAACTGGAATTGGGTGGTCAATGGCTTTTTCAATAGCGGGTAAGTTTTGTGAATAACGTTCACAAGCTAGTGAAATTGAATAGCCTTCAGCGCCAGCACGTCCGGTACGACCAATTCGATGTCTATAATCATCACAATCATCAGGAAGATCGTAGTTAAAAACGTGAGTTACATTTGGAATATGTAAGCCACGAGCTGCGACGTCTGTTGCTACTAATATATCAAGTTCGCCTTGAGTAAATTTATCAAGGATGGATAAACGTTTTTTTTGTGCAATATCGCCGGTAAGTAATCCAACACGATGACCATCAGCAACTAAATGACGCCAGATTTTTTCACAAGCGACTTTGGTGTTAGCAAATACAATGCTTCGCTCGGGCCACTCTTCTTCTATAAGTGTTTGTAATAATGCTAATTTATCTTCATTTGATGGGAAAAATAGCTCTTCTTTTATTCTATGACCAATTTTTTGTTCCGGTTCTACTTCAACATATTGTGGTTCATTCATGTATTCAAAAGCAAGTTCACGCACATTGTGGGTTAAGGTTGCTGAAAATAACATAGTAAGACGATTTTGTGGTGGGGTCATTTGTCTAAATATCCATCGGATATCACGGATGAAACCTAAATCAAACATACGATCGGCTTCGTCCAAAACAGCAACTTGAATTGCCCCTAAATTGATATAATTTTGTTTTGCATAATCAATTAAGCGTCCTGTAGTTGCAATCAATATATCCACACCGGCAGAAAGCATTTTTAATTGCTTATCATAACCATCACCACCATAAGCCAATCCTAATTTAATACCAGTTTCTTCTGAAAGAGGTAGCGCATCATTATATATTTGTACAACCAATTCGCGTGTAGGCGCAATAATGATAGCTCTTGGTTGATTAGGTTTATGCTCGGGTAATGGACCATTATTCAATAAATGATTAAATGTTGATGCCAAAAACGCAATCGTTTTACCTGTACCGGTTTGTCCTTGTCCTGCAATGTCAATTCCTTTGGTTGTTAATGGCAATGTTTGCTCTTGAATTGGGGTACAGTAAACGAAACCTTTTGTCTCCAATGCTTTGATGACTGAAGGGTGTAAGGGAAATTGATTGAAAGTTGTTTTTGTAAGATATGATTGAATCATTATTGTTTAGAAGATAATTATCAGAGTGCCGCAATTGTAACACACTAAATACAACAACTTCACTAATAATTATGTCCTATTAGAATAATTACTAGCGGTAAATATGAAAATATCCTAATATATTTTCAGATAAATTCCTTAGGAGATAACTAAATGAGTCATAACATTGTTGCACTTACTGAAGCTACATTTGATAAGACGATAAATGAATCAACTAAACCGATTCTAGTCGATTTTTGGGCTGAATGGTGTAGACCTTGTAAACAAATTGCCCCTATTTTAGATGAACTCGCTGAAGAATACGGTGACAAAATTATTTTTACTAAATTAAATGTGGAACAAAATCCTAGTGTTGCCCCTAAATTTGGTATTCGTGGTATTCCAACGTTATTAATTTTTAAAAATGGTCAAGTTGTTGCTACTCATGTAGGCGAATCATTAAAAGCGCAACTTAGAGCTTTTATTGAACCATTCCTTTAATTAAAATCTAAATTTGTTCAGTAAATATAATAATAAGCGTTTAAAATAGCGCTTATTATTTTTTTATTCCAATAAAATATAATTAAAAATATAGACATCCCTATAAATTTAGTGTAAATTGCTAAACTCTTACATAGACCCCTTTCAGCAATCCATTGTTTTTCTTGATAAAGTGGTGAGAATTCAATATCCAAAGTATATAATTATCATCGAAAGCTAGGTAATAAATTAATTTTACATATTGCTAGAAAGAGAATTTTTTATAAGTAAATGAAAGAAATATACAAAAATAGCAGTAATTGCAAACATATCAATTTTATCCTCAAGAATTTATAAACTATGAATTTAACTGAATTAAAAAACACTTCTGTTTCCGAGCTTGTAGCGCTTGGTGAGAAAAAAATGGGGCTTGAAAATCTTGCCCGTCTTAGAAAACAAGATATTATTTTTGCAATTTTAAAACAGCACGCTAAAAGTGGCGAAGATATTTTCGGCGATGGTGTACTTGAAATTTTGCAAGATGGCTTTGGCTTTTTACGCTCTGCTGATAGTTCTTATTTAGCTGGTCCTGACGATATATATGTATCACCAAGTCAAATTAGACGATTTAATTTGAGAACGGGTGATACTATTGCCGGTAAAATTAGGCCGCCAAAAGAAGGTGAGCGATACTTTGCGTTATTAAAAGTAAATGAAGTTAATCACGATAAACCTGAAGACGCTCGCAATAAAATCCTTTTCGAAAACCTAACTCCTCTACATCCTAATTCTCGCTTACGTATGGAACGTGGTAATGGCTCTACTGAAGATATTACTGCCAGAGTTCTTGATTTAGCTTCGCCAATTGGTAAAGGTCAACGTGGTTTGATTGTAGCTCCACCAAAAGCAGGTAAAACAATGTTACTGCAAAACATTGCTCAAAGCTTAGCGGTGAATCATCCAGAATGTGAATTAGTGGTATTGATGATTGATGAACGGCCAGAAGAAGTTACCGAAATGCAACGTTTAGTCAAAGGGGAAGTTGTGGCTTCTACGTTTGACGAACCAGCAGCAAGACATGTTCAGGTCGCCGAAATGGTAATTGAACGAGCAAAACGTTTAGTTGAACATAAAAAAGATGTGATTATTTTATTAGATTCGATTACCCGTTTAGCTCGTGCATATAACACGGTTATTCCATCATCAGGTAAAGTATTAACAGGTGGTGTTGATGCTAATGCATTACATCGTCCTAAACGCTTTTTTGGTGCAGCACGTAATGTGGAAGAAGGTGGTAGCTTAACAATTATTGCGACTGCTCTAATTGATACCGGCTCTAAAATGGATGAAGTTATTTACGAAGAGTTTAAAGGTACCGGTAATATGGAAGTTCATTTATCGCGCAAAATTGCAGAACGACGTGTTTTCCCTGCGATTGATTTTAACCGTTCTGGTACGCGTAAAGAAGATTTAATGACTTCGCCTGATGAACTACAAAAAATGTGGATTTTACGTAAAATCCTCAATCCAATGGGTGAAATTGACGCAATGGAGTTCTTAATCGACAAACTTGCCATGACGAAAACCAATGACGAGTTTTTTGAAATGATGAAGCGTTCATGATTCGCTTAATTGCAAAACAGTTTAACTAAATGATGAAAAACCGTATTATGTATTGATACGGTTTTTTTTTATGGCAATATATCACTTAATGGTAATATTCCATCGAATTAACATATTAGTAGCAAAACCTTATTAAGGTTATAGAGATTAAATAAAGGAGCCAAATTATGTCAAAACAGCAAATCGGTGTCATTGGAATGGCCGTGATGGGGCGAAACCTAGCACTGAATATTGAAAGTCGAGGATTTTCAGTATCAATTTACAATCGCTCTAGAGACAAAACAGAAGAGGTTATAGCAGAACATTCTGATAAACAATTGGTTCCTTATTATACTATTGAAGAGTTTGTTAATTCTTTAGAAAAACCTCGCCGCATCCTAATTATGGTGCAAGCAGGTAAAGGTACCGATGCTGTCATTGATGAACTTAGACCCTTGTTAGATAAAGGTGATATTATTATAGATGGTGGAAATGCTTATTTTGAAGACACTATTCGTCGTAATAAAATGTTATCTAATGAAGGCTTTAATTTTATAGGGGCTGGTGTTTCTGGTGGTGAAGAAGGTGCACTAAAAGGCCCTTCAATTATGCCTGGCGGTCAAAAAGAAGCTTATGAACTGGTTGCCCCAATTTTAGAAAAAATTGCTGCAAAAGCGAATGGGGAACCTTGCGTAGCTTATATCGGCCCTGATGGAGCAGGACATTATGTGAAAATGGCTCACAATGGCATTGAATATGGTGATATGCAATTAATTGCCGAAACCTATAGTGTGTTAAAACATGTAGGAGGGTTAACTAATGATGAACTTTCTGATGTTTTTTCTGATTGGAATAAAGGCGAGTTAGATAGTTATTTAACTGAAATCACGGCTGATATCTTTAAGTATAAAGATGAAAATGGCGATTATCTGGTAGATAAGATCCTTGACGCGGCAGGCAATAAAGGTACTGGCAAATGGACAAGCCAAAGCGCATTAGATTTAGGTGAACCATTATCTTTAATTACTGAATCGGTATTTGCACGTTATATTTCAGCGATTAAAGATCAACGCGTTGCTGCATCAAAAGTACTAAGAGGACCTAGTAAAGAGGCATTTACAGGAGATAAGCAAGCGTTAATTGAAAAAGTTCGTAAAGCACTTTATATGGGGAAAATTATCTCTTATGCCCAAGGATTTGCGCAATTGAAAGCCGCATCAGAACATTATAATTGGCAACTAAATTATGGTGAAATTGCCAAGATTTTTAGAGCAGGTTGTATTATTCGCGCACAATTTTTACAAAAAATTACTGATGCTTATAGTGAAAATAATAATATTGATAACTTACTTTTAGCACCATATTTTTCTAAAACCGTTGAAGCTTATCAACAATCATTGCGTGATGTTATCTGTTTAGCCGTTTCACAAGGGATCCCGGTTCCTACTTTATCGGCAGCAATTGCATATTATGATAGTTATCGCTCAGAAGTATTACCAGCTAATTTAATTCAGGCTCAACGAGACTATTTTGGTGCACATACTTATAGACGTATCGATAAAGATGGCGTGTTTCATACTGAATGGTTAAATATTGAATCTTAATTCTTAATAAAATCTGTTCTAATATTAAATTAAGAGTGCAAAATCGGTTGCACTCTTACAAAATTTCTACACCTTTTATACTCTTTTTAGCCAAATTTATCGACGTTAATTTTTCGGGAAAACTTGCGGTTATTGGTGTTGGCCTTGTCAAGTAAATTTATTTTTTAAAAAACTAGAAAAACACAATATATGGTGTATAATTCACGCATATTTACTACATATAGTGTTTTCATTGGCAATGTGAAAATCCGACTTTATATCGAAAAGCCCATATTTCAATAAAAAATCAATAGCTTTGAATAATACAAAAACTATTAAGGTTGATATAAAAATCATGCTGAGCGCTAACTATTAATGAATATCGAGGAGTATATATGCCCGTAGTAATCAAACGTGATGGCTGTCAAACTGCATTTAATGAGAATCGCATTAAAGATGCTATTATAAGAGCGGCTGTTGCGGCCAATGTTGATGATCCAGATTATTGTGCTGCTGTTGCTCGCGTTGTTACCAATCAAATGAAGGATCGGGACAGTGTTGATATTAATGAAATTCAAGATATGGTGGAAAATCAGCTCATGTCAGGGCCTTATAAAAAATTGGCCAGAGCTTATATTGAATATCGACATGATCGTGATCGTGCCCGTGAAGAACGTAGCCGTTTGAACCAAGATATTCGCGGTTTAATCGAACAAAGTAACGTCGCCATTTTGAACGAGAATGCCAATAAAGATAGTAAAGTTATTCCAACTCAACGTGATCTACTAGCGGGTATTGTTGCTCGGCATTATGCTAAACAATATTTATTACCTAAAGATATTTCTCATGCTCATGATTGTGGTGAAATTCATTATCATGATCTTGATTATGCGCCATTTTTCCCAATGTTCAATTGTATGTTAATTGATTTAGATGGGATGTTAACCAATGGATTTAAAATGGGTAATGCTGAAATTGAACCGCCAAAATCTATTGCCACTGCAACCGCGGTAACCGCTCAAATTATTGCGCAAGTAGCCAGCCATATTTATGGCGGTACCACCATAAATCGAATTGATGAAATTTTAGCAAAATTTGTGACTATCAGTTATCAAAAACATAAAAAAGTTGCCGAAGAATGGAATATTCCAAATCCTGAAGCTTATGCAGAAAGCCGTACCCAAAAAGAGTGTTATGATGCATTTCAATCTCTAGAGTATGAAGTTAATACACTTCATACCGCTAATGGACAAACTCCTTTTGTTACTTTTGGTTTTGGTTTAGGAACCAGTTGGGAATCACGATTAATTCAAGAATCGATTTTAAAAGTGCGTATAAAAGGTTTAGGGAAAAATCATAAAACAGCGGTATTCCCGAAATTGGTTTTTGCTATTAAAGATGGTATTAATCACAAACAAGGTGATGCTAATTATGACATTAAACAGTTAGCGTTAGAGTGTGCGAGTAAACGTATGTATCCGGATATTTTAAACTACGATAAAGTTGTTGAAGTAACCGGATCATTCAAAACACCAATGGGATGTCGAAGCTTTTTAGGTGTTTATGAAGAAGATGGCCAACAAATTCATGATGGGCGTAACAATTTAGGGGTAATAAGCCTCAATTTACCTCGTATTGCAATTGAAGCTAAAGGTGATGAAGCCCGTTTCTGGGAAATTTTAGATAAACGTTTAAACCTTTGTAAAAAAGCATTAATGACGCGTATTGCTCGTCTTGATGGTGTAAAAGCACGTGTTGCGCCGATTTTATATATGGAAGGCGCATGTGGTGTTCGATTAAAAGAAGATGATAATGTTTCTGAAATCTTTAAAAATGGTCGCGCATCAATTTCATTAGGTTATATTGGTTTACATGAAACATTAAATGCACTTTATGGTAACCAAACTCACCCATTTGATAGCGAAACTTTACGTAAAAAAGGTGTGGCAATCGTTGAACACTTAGCCAAAGCTGTCGATCAATGGAAAAAAGAGACTGGCTATGGATTTAGCTTATATAGTACTCCAAGTGAAAATTTATGTGACCGATTCTGCCGTTTAGATACAGCCGAATTTGGTATTATTCCTGGAGTAACTGATAAAGGTTACTATACTAATAGTTTCCACCTTGATGTTGAGAAAAAGGTTAATCCATATGAAAAAATTGAATTTGAAAAACCTTACCCAGCAGTAGCGAGTGGTGGATTCATCTGTTATGGTGAGTATCCTAACATGATTAATAATGTTAAGGCATTAGAAGATGTATGGGATTATAGTTATGCCCGTGTACCTTATTATGGTACCAATACCCCGATTGACGAATGTTATGAATGTGGTTACACCGGTGAGTTCTCCTGTACTAGCAAGGGTTTTGTTTGCCCTAGTTGTGGTAATCATGATTCGTCGAAAGTTTCTGTTACTCGCCGTGTTTGTGGATATTTAGGTAGTCCTGATGCTCGTCCATTTAATGCTGGTAAGCAAGAGGAAGTAAAACGTCGGGTTAAACATTTGGATAATGGTCAAATAGGTTAATCAATAATTTTGTCATCATGAATTATCATCGTTATTATCCTGTGGATGTCGTTAATGGCGAAGGGACTCGTTGTACACTTTTTGTAGCAGGCTGTGTACATCAATGTCCTGGCTGTTATAACAAAAGTACATGGGGAATAAACTCTGGTAAGCCATTTACACAATCACTTGAAGATCAAATTATTAAAGATTTACAAGATACCGAAATAAAACGCCAAGGATTATCACTTTCTGGTGGTGATCCTTTACACCCTCAAAATGTCTCAGCTATTTTAAAACTGGTTAAACGAGTTAAAACTGAATGCACTAATAAAGATATTTGGTTATGGACAGGTTATAAACTTGATGAATTAACCGATGATCAGCAAGCGGTAATTCCTTATATTGATGTATTAATTGATGGAAAATTTGTCCAAGAACTGGCCGATCCTAAACTAGTATGGCGCGGAAGCAGTAATCAAATAATCCATCGTTTCAAATGAATTTACTGTAATTTGTGCAGATTTAATAGATAAGAAATCGCTTCACGATAGTTGATTTCAAGGTTTTCACGACTTGATGATGTAATGTGTAAATCAGTAATCTTGCCATTATCGATCCCATAAACCCAACCATGCAAATTGACTTTTTGACCACGTTGCCATGCCGATTGAATGATTGTGGAATGTCCTAAGTTATAGATCTGCTCAATTACATTAAGTTCACATAAAATATCCATTCTAATATCAGCAGGGAATTTGCCAAGTAAAGAACTGTTACGAAACCATAAATCTCGAATATGAAGCAGCCAATTATTAATTAAACCTAAATCAGGATTTTCAACCGCAGCACGAATGCCACCACAATCTAAATGGCCACAAACAATAATTTCTTCGATTTTAAGTACATCAACTGCATATTGAACAACCGAAAGGCAATTTAGGTCCGTATGAATTACTTGGTTGCCAACATTTCGGTGAACAAACATTTCTCCAGGTTTTAATTTAATCAATTTTTCTGCAGGAACCCTGCTATCAGAACAACCAATCCATAAAAATTTAGGATTTTGTGCAATAGCTAGTTGTTTAAAAAATTCAGGATCTTCCTGTTCAATTTTTTCTGACCATTCATGGTTAAAACGAATTAAATCACTTACATCAAACATATATCTATTCCTTATTATATTTAGTTGTGTTAATAATGTTTGTTAATTTTGTATAGCTAAATTGTTTTTACATGCTTAATCTTACTTTTCATTATTAACTTTCGCCATAATGGGGTAGTAAGAATTTTGGCTTTGATTATTTTACTATAGAGCTTTAAACGTAAAGGTATGGTTTTTTGGTAATAATGTTTGTTTGGTTTGGCTATGCCACTATTTAATACTTTGCTTAAAATCTCAGCACTATCAAGTGCATAACTGATTCCTTCTAACGAACTTGCGCTAATGAAGCCAGCGGCTTCACCGATTAGAAAAATATTTTCATTGCCGGTATAAAAATCTCGGAAGCGATTTGGATAAATCACAAGACATTTTTCCGTTTTTAACGGTTCTCCAAAAATAAAACCTTGCTTAGTTAACTTTTGTTGTAGTAATTCAAAATTTTGATTAGCGGTTTTTTTCGGGAACGCACCGCCAAAAATGAAATATCCATCTTTAGAAATGCTCCATGCATAGCAATTAGTCGATTGATTATCAAAAATACAAGAATAAAAAGGACGTTGATGTTTTTCAGCAAACCATTGTTGAATGGCTACATATTGCCTGATGGAATGATGCGGATAGCGCATGCGTCTAACAACTGAGTTAGCACCATCGGCACCAACTACATATTTAGCGGTTATTTTATGCTCTACGTCATATTCATCAGTATAAGTGACTTGATATCCATCGATGACTCTTCTAATTTCTTTGCATAACGTGTTATGTAAAACGTTAACATTGTTTGGAATCAGTGATTTTAACCATAAATCGAATTTATGCCGATCAAAGCTGACATAACTGCGCTGATAATTACGAATTAGTTTAGTTTGAAGATCAATTGTTTTAACACTAAAAATTTGCGGTTCAGTTAATATATCGGCAGGTAAATTTAACTTTTGACGCACAAAGGCTTTTTGGGCATCGTTAGCTAATAAACCACCACAAGGTTTATGAAAGCCTTCATTACCCGTTTGATGTTTTTTATCCAATGCAATAATTTTAAAAGAGGAATTAAGTAAACGTGCAAGTGTACTACCAGCAGGTCCAAGTCCAATGATTGCAATATCGTAGTCCATATTTTTGTGTTGTATGTTTTAACAGGTTGAAAACCGCTCATTCTATCATATTTGATAAAAAGGCAGTTAATAGTAAAATTGATGATTTATCACATTTTATTAAAATGTTTGAAAAAAAGAGGTCACCGCAGCTAACTAATTAACTGGCGGTAGTTTGCAAAAATGCCTTGTTTAATTCCTCAAATGGTAATGTACGGCTGATCACCACTAAGCGAGATATTTTTTCCGAAGCTTGTTGCCAAGGAGAACCATAATCAAAACCGACAATTTTATGAACACCTTGAACGATTAATCTTTGGTTATTATCTTGAATTGCAAGAATGCCTTTATAGCGCAGCATATCATTGCCGTATTTTTCAACCAAATTTTCCATAAATGAACCTATTTTTTTTAAATCAAGTTCTCCTGCTTCAAAATAATAAGAACAGATATCATCATTCCAAGATAAGGTTTGATAGGGAATTGTTTTAAATTTAGTTTCTAATTGTTTTGTTGGATCAACGATAAAAAAACCTTTATTAAGAACTAACTCTTCATCTAAATCAAAGGCATGAATATCTAACCATTGTGATTTGGCAATTTTCCCGTTAATCGCTTGATAGATAGCTGCTTTACTATTGATTTTTTGAAGGCGATTTATAATTTCAATTTGTTGTTGTTCAGTTATACAATCAGTTTTAGATAAAATAATTCGATCAGCAAAGCCTATTTGAGAAACAGCAACTCGATGTTCATTTAAATGCTGCAAAATATGCTGACAATCAACAATAGTAATAATCGCATCAAGTCTAATGGTTTGTCTAATTAGCTCATCAATAAAAAAAGTTTGAATAATTGGTGCTGGGTCAGCGAGTCCAGTGGTTTCGATAATAAGCCTATCAAATTGCAATTTACCTGCTTGCCTTTCTGCATATAATTGATGAAGGGCCTTGGTCAATTCTCCTTGCACTGTACAACAAATGCAGCCATTAGTCATTTCAACCACTTGGATATTATGATTTGGTATAAGTAAGTTGCTATCGAGGTTTACCGAGCCAAATTCATTTTCAATAATCATTATTTTTTCATGGTGATTATTTTCGAGCAGGTAATTGATGAGAGTGGTTTTCCCTGAACCCAGAAATCCGGTTAATAAAGTGACAGGTAATAATGATGTAATATCTTGAGTCATACATTATCTCTTTATATTTAACAACACTTAAAGCCACCTTTGCCACTATAACGAGCATCTTGTCGTTCTTTAAAAAACTCTTCATAAGTCATAGGAGTCTGTTCAGGATGGGTCAGTTTCATATGTTGAACATAAGTATCGTAATCGGGAATCCCAACCATAAGCTTGGCAGCTTGGCCTAAATATTTTCCTGCTTTAGCGATTGAGTCAAACATACTTCTCTCTTTTATTAAATATTAAACAAATCAGTTAGGATGAATTTGATTTTTAACCAGATGATATTTTGAAAATATCCATCTCACTATAAATGCCGATGTGAAACGAGTCAATCTTTGATTAACAATAATTTTAATCTAGTTTGTTAAATTAAAATTAAGATAAAAAAGAGCAATATTAAATAATTGCAATTGTTCTGGGTGATAGTAAAGATAATTCGATCATTATGTTTTAATAAAATTCATTTATCTATTAGTAAATAACTTCTATAATGTTGCCCATTTGAAATGAATAAGAGTTAATAATGGAAAAGTTTCATGTTACAGGCCCGACTTCTTTAAACGGAGAAGTTGTTATTTCTGGCGCTAAAAATGCGGCGCTACCCATTTTATTTGCTGCGATTTTGGCTGAAAAACCAGTCGAATTACAAAATGTTCCTAAATTAAAAGATATCGATACTACACTGGAACTGCTTGCGCAATTGGGCGTGAAATACCAACGTAATGGCTCTATTCATCTTGATGCTGGACAGATTAATAACTATTGTGCACCGTATGAACTGGTTAAAACTATGCGGGCTTCAATTTGGGCTTTAGGTCCGTTAGTTGCGCGATTTGGTCAAGGTCAGGTCTCATTGCCAGGAGGATGTGCGATAGGTGCAAGGCCAGTTGATTTGCATATTACTGGTTTACAACAGTTGGGCGCAACAATTACTTTAGATGAAGGTTATGTTAAAGCGTCAGTTGACGGTCGTTTAAAAGGCGCTCATATTGTAATGGATAAGGTTAGTGTTGGTGCAACAGTCACTATTATGTGTGCTGCAACGTTAGCTGAAGGTAAAACGATAATTGAAAATGCAGCGTGTGAGCCAGAAATTGTTGATACAGCAAAATTTTTAAATATGCTAGGTGCTAAAATTAGCGGGGCTGGTACTATGCGTATTGAAATTGAAGGCGTTACTAATCTTGGAGGTGGCGTACACGAAGTGGTTTCTGATCGCATTGAAACAGGAACCTTTTTGGTTGCTGCTGCTATTTCACGCGGTAAAATAACTTGCCGTAAAACAGATCCCAATTTACTTGATGCCGTATTATCAAAATTGAAAGAAGCCGGTGCTAATATTGAAATAGGTGAAGATTGGATTTGCTTAGATATGCAAAATAAACGCCCTAAAGCTGTCAATATTCACACTGCTCCTCATCCGGGCTTTCCAACTGATATGCAAGCCCAGTTTTCATTATTAAACATGGTGGCAGAAGGAACAGGAATTATTAAAGAAACGATTTTTGAAAATCGTTTTATGCATGTGCCTGAACTTATTCGTATGGGGGCTCATGGTGAAATTGAAGGTAATACATTGATTACTCACGGAGTTGAAAAACTTAGCGGTACTCAAGTAATGGCAACAGATTTACGTGCTTCTGCAAGTTTAGTTCTAGCCGGATGCATAGCCGAAGGTTCAACAATTGTTGATCGTATTTACCATATTGATCGTGGTTATGATAATATTGAAGACAAATTGAGAAAATTAGGCGCAAATATCGAACGTGTAAAATAGTGCCGTGTTTAACGTTATTTAAATATAGTTAACAGCTAGAACGGAGTGTAATATGACAAAGCAAGCATTAGTTTTCTTATCAAATGGCTGTGAGGAAACCGAAGCGGTTACAACTATTGATCTATTAACACGAGCTGGAATTAAAGTTACCTACGCCAGTATCACTGAAGATAAAAAAGTTGAATGTTCTCGTGGTGTTACTATTTTAGCCCAAAAAACATTTTCAGAAGTTGACAATCTTGATTTTGATGTGATTATTTTACCTGGTGGATTAATTGGTGCAGAAAACTTTCGAGATTCGCAACAATTAATCAAAAAATTAAAACAAGCACATCAAGCTGGGGTTGTCATTGCTGCTATTTGTGCAACACCAGCAATGGTTTTCCAACATCACAATTTATTCCCAAATGCTTATATGACTGGTTATCCAACGACCAAAGATACAATTAAAAATTGGAAATCGGATAGAGCTTATTTTGATGCTCAATATAAACTTATCACCAGTCAAGGTCCTGGAACTTCTATTGATTTTGCCTTAAAAATAATTGACGTTCTGTTAGATAAAAAGGCCGCGGCTGAAGTAGCTGCACAATTGGTGCTTCCACAAGGGATAAAATCCTACCAATAAATAGGTAACAAATGTCAAAATCGCATTTGTACGAAAAATTAATTAAAAAGGCAACATTATGTGCCGTTTTAATTTCTGTTTTCCTTATTATTATCAAATTACTTACCTGCTGGTTTACAGGCTCAATGAGTTTATTTGCCTCGCTTTTAGATTCGAGTATTGATTTGCTGGCATCTGGGCTTAACTTCTTCTTAGTTCGTTATGCATTGAAACCAGCTGATGATGATCATACTTTTGGTCACGGAAAAGCCGAATCGTTAGCCGCATTAGCGCAAAGTACCTTTATTATCGGTTCAGCGACCATTTTGTTACTTTCTAGTATCAAATCAATTATTCATCCTACTATGATAAAGTCACCTTTATTAGGTATTAGCGTATCTATCATTTCGGTTATTGTGACAGGTATATTAGTTTTATATCAAAAGCATGTTATAAAAGAGACAAGTAGCAAAGCGATAGAAGCAGATATGTTACATTACTCTTCAGATATGTTTATGAACATTGCGGTTATTATGGCGCTATTTTTAAGTTGGTATGGGATCTCTTATGCTGACGCCTGCTTTGCATTTTTTATTGCGTTATATATTTTTTATAATGCTTGTAAAATAGCTTATAGTGCAATTCAAGACTTGTTAGATAAAGCTTTACCAGAAAGTGATAATCAGAAAATCAGTGGTATTGTTTCCTCTTATGCAAATGTGCGTGGTTTCCATGATTTGAAGACTAGACAAGCCGGGCCAGTAAAATTTATACAATTACATCTTGAATTAGATGATGACATGCCTTTAATCAAAGCCCATGCAGTTGCGGATGCAATTGAAAAACATATCTCTCGAGAATTTGCCCCGGCAACAGTGATTATCCATCAAGATCCTGTTTCTGTTGTTCCCCTAGAAATGAAGCAGTAGAAAAACTATTCAAAATAGCTCCTAAACTTTATATTGTTAGTTAATAATTATGACTTTATAATAGCCAAAGGTTTATAAATTGGAGTTATTTTTTATGATAAAAAAAATAGGTATTTTAACCAGTGGTGGTGATGCCCCAGGGATGAATGCAGCTATTCGTGGCGTTGTGAGAACCGCGTTAACTGAAGGTCTAGAGGTTTTCGGTATCTATGATGGTTATTTGGGACTTTGTGAAGATCACATTGTTAAGTTAGATCGCGCTAGTGTTTCAGATATTATCACCCGCGGTGGGACATTTTTAGGATCAGCGAGGTTTCCTGAATTCAAAGATCAAGAAGTTAGAAAAAAAGGGATCGCGAATTTAAAGAAACATCAAATTGATGCCTTAGTGGTTATTGGTGGTGATGGTTCATATATGGGAGCTATGCGATTAACTGAAGAAGGTTTTCCATGCATAGGTTTACCTGGCACCATTGATAATGACATTCGTGGAACTGACTATACTATTGGTTATTTCACTGCATTAAGCACAGTTGTTGAATCTATAGATAGATTAAGAGACACTTGTTCTTCACATCATCGAATTTCTGTGATTGAGATCATGGGCCGTGATTGCGGTGATTTGACATTAAGTGCATCAGTGGCTGGTGGTTGTGAATTTATGATCATCCCTGAAGTTTCTTATACTAAAGAAGACTTAATTGAAGAGATAAAATTAGGTTTTGAGAAAGGTAAAAAACATGCAATTGTGACTGTTACGGAGCATATGTGTGATGTAAACCAATTAGCGAAGGATATTGAAGCAGCTGTTCATCATGAAACTCGAGCAACAATTCTGGGGCATGTACAACGCGGTGGTTCGCCTGTGCCTTATGACCGAATTTTAGGTTCGCGAATGGGTGCTTATGCTGTTGAATTACTTATTAATGGTCATGCTGGACGTTGTGTTGGTATCCAAAATGGTAAATTAGTGCATCATGATATTATTGATGCTATCAATAATATGAAAAGACCATTTGATATGGATCTTTACAATACTGCGAAACGTTTATTCTAATAATTGCACTATTGATAATCTAATAAGATGTGAATAATTGGTAATACTATGCTTTGAACTCGGTTTATCTATTGTTCACATTATTAATTTTATAAAAAACTTTAAAATCGAATAATTTCAAAGGTAATTTCTTCTTATTTTTAACGAATTTCGCTAAAAAATCATACCAATTATTGAGGGATTTTATGACATTACAGTATAAGCAAGATAACGAGCGTTTCTATGTGTGTAATGATAATAATCAAGAAATAGCTGAAATGACGTTTACTCGAATTGGCCAAGATAAAGCAACCATTAATCATACTTATACCGATCCTAATTATCGTGGACAAGGAATTGCAGATAAGTTACTTGAGCTTGTGGTAAAAGTATTAATGCAAGAAAAACGCGAAATTATACCTTTATGTTCTTTTGCTGCTAGTAAATTAGCTAATTAATTGAGTTCATATCGTATAAGTGTTTGTAATTTATCCATAAATATGTCAAGCAATATTTTCAGTGATTTATAAAATAATACTAGTTTTTATCTAATGATTTTATGCTAATGTATAACAAATTTTTTTGTTATATTTTGATAACTGAAATGACAACAGTAAGACCCCAAAAAATTCATTCTATTCATTTATTACGTGGTGTAGCCATTATCATGATTGTTTTTAGCCATTGTTTAGGTGTATTTAAAAATAGTCATTTAATAGCTAATAGTTATTTATTTTCTTTTTTAAATTTATTTGCTTTTAATTTCACAACCTTCTTCGTGTTAATTGCAGGTTTTTTATTTCAGCATTTAACGTATAAATATGATGTAAAAGGATATTATTTATCTAAATTTAAAACGGTAGTATGCCCTTATATTTCTGTATCAATATTTTGTTTTTTATATTTCCATTACCAATACTTGTCCAGATTACCTGTTTTCTCGCTAACCGAGCCTAGCTCTAGTATGTCAATTGTTAAAATGATGTTGACCGGAACCCAGCTTTTACCACTGTGGTTTATGCCGATGATTATCATTATTTTTGCAATTAGTCCTTTATTGTATAAATGGTCAAAAAAGAGTTTGATTGTCATTGGGTTAGTTTCGATGTTTTGGGTGGTAATGTTCACTAAACCTGATTATAAACAACCATTATTAAATTTATTGCATTATGGACCGGTATATTTAACCGGCATGATGATAAAACAGAATTATGAAAAAATTATGAAACTAGTTAAAGAAAATTTGGCTCTAGTTATATTTTTCTTTGGTTTATGTCTTTTTATTCCATTTGCTTATCGTTATGTTGATTATCTTGGTGTTGAAAGACTTTATTACGATACATTACAAAAAATTATTTTATTTATTTTAGCGCTTTACTTTTTAGATGGTTTGAACCATAGAAATAATGAAGGTGGAATATATAAGTTTTTTTCATATCTGGCTAATGTCAGTTTTCCAATCTACTTTATTCACCAAATTATAGTATTATTTTTAGAACAGCGATTAATTAACTCTTCTTTTGGTTACATCATTAAAACAGATAATGGTCAATTGGCGTCTGTCGGTGCCATAAGCTTTTTAATCTGTACGTTGACTATAAGTATTTTTATTGCCAATACCATTAAATTTGTATTTAAAGATAAAGCAAAATATTTAATTGGTGGTAATCGTTAATTTCTCAATAGTAATAGCTGTACGTTTTTTAGGTAAAAATTTAAGTTTTTTATGGTTGAAAGTATCAATAAATGTGACAGACATCAAAGTTTTGTTTTTTTTAATGTTTATAATAGGATATCTTTCTTTATTACATATATATTAACAATGTTATTGAACAAATAAAAAACAAACGGAATTTTAAGTGTTATTTTTTACTTGCCAAAAAAAATGAAGCGCCTATAATGCGCATCCACTGACACGGCGTCAGCGATAAGCAGACAAAACTAGTGTTAGTGAGCAAGGTCAAAAATTTTTAAAAAAGATCTTGACGAATGAAAAAGTGTAGCGTAATATACGCAGCCCTTGAGACAGCAAACTAAAACAAGAAATTGTGAAGTTAATTAATAAGCTGTCAGCTCTTTAAAAAGAAGAAACAGACAATCTGTGTGGGCACTTGCGAGACGAAAAATTAAAAGTCTACGGACTA
>NZ_QGLR01000017.1:0-111604 GCF_003202655.1 Gilliamella apicola
ATATGTCTGGCGGTAATAGCGCGGTGGTCCCACCTGACCCCATGCCGAACTCAGAAGTGAAACGCCGTAGTGCCGATGGTAGTGTGGGTATTACCCATGTGAGAGTAGGGTGCCGCCAGACTTTTAAATATACGAGCCCAGCAGCAATGTTGGGCTTTTTTGCATTCTAGGATTAGTAAAAGCATATTCATGAACAATCTATTATTCAGATCCATTTGTCTAGGGAGCAAACAGTGGATAGCTTAAACTTCTTATATCAATTTTTTGGATCAGATTTTATTGAAAAATACACAACGGTTCCGCAACTAATTGGTATATTAGGTTATCTTGTCGGTGTTAGTGCCTTTTTACAACGTAATGATAATGCTTTCCGTTGGCAATTAACTATTGTTAACATCATTATGACGCTGCATTTTTATTTATTAGGTCCTGAATCTTATCCTGCCGCTATACTTAATATTGTTAATATTTTTAGGAATGTGACCTCTACCTATACTAAAAATTATTTAGCAATGTTGTTCTTTATTGCGTTAATGTGGCTATTTTATTTTTTCACGACGCCAGATTGGAAGCAATTCATCCATTATTTCTCGGTTATTGGTACTACATTAGTCACTATTGCACTATTTCGCTTTGAACAGCAAAAGATGCGATTACTTATTTTGTTAAGTAGTGCTTTATGGATCATTTATAGTTTATGGATTGGCTCTTTAGGTAGCCTAGCGATAGAAGTTACATTTGCGATAATTAATATTATTACCATTATTAAATTATCCAAAAAATCACCTTTATAATATTAGATTTATCGATTAATCTCATTTTGCTATTTATTTATTGTTGCATGTATGAAACAATTCAACTATATAAAAAAATAAATTTTTGAGGTAGTCAGTGATCGATAATGATGGCTACCGTCCAAATGTAGGAATCGTTATTTGTAACAGGTGTGGTCAAGTGCTTTGGGCTCGGCGTTATGGGCAGAACTCTTGGCAATTTCCTCAGGGCGGAATAAAATTAAATGAAACGCCAGAACAGGCAATGTTTCGTGAACTTAATGAAGAAGTGGGGTTACAACCCAAAGATGTAAAAATTTTGTCGGTTACCAATGGTTGGTTACGGTATAAACTACCGAAACGAATGATTCGATGGGATAATCAACCAGTATGTATCGGTCAAAAACAAAAATGGTTTTTAATTGAGTTAATTTCAGATACCTCAGTAATAAACCTAAATATGTCACCGACTCCAGAATTTGATGATTGGAAATGGGTAAGTTATTGGTATCCTATAAGGCAGGTTATTGCTTTTAAGCGTGATGTTTATCGCAAAGCAATGAAAGAGTTTTCTTTGCCTGTATTTACTATACAATCTGAAATAGAAGAGCCTGTTACAAATCTTTTTAAGAAAAAACGGTCTAACTTTTTTGCTCACAAACGAAAAAATAAACAGCGTGTTAAAAAATGAATCAATTTTTACAATTTCCTAATTTCGACCCAATTGCTTTCTCAATCGGCCCGGTTTCCTTGCATTGGTATGGTGCAATGTATTTATTTGGCGTACTAGGTGCTTTATACTTAGCTAAGCGTCGTGCGAATAAGCCGAATAGTAATTGGACATCACAACAAGTTGAAAACCTATTATTTTGGGGGTTTTTAGGACTCTTTATCGGCGCACGACTGGGCTATATATTATTTTATAACTTTGACGCATTTATTGATGATCCGGCTATTTTATTCAAAGTTTGGGAAGGCGGTATGTCTTTTCATGGTGGTTTAATTGGTGCGATTTGTGTGATTGCTATATTTGCTAAAAAGACCAAAAAAACATTTATGCAAGTGGGCGATTTTGTGGCGCCATTAGTTCCTATTGGCCTAATGTTTGGTCGATTTGGTAATTTTATTAATGGTGAACTTTGGGGTCGAGTAACTAACTCTTCAATCGGTATGTTATTCCCAACTTCAAGCCATGCTGATTTTATGTTTGTGCAATCGCATCCGGAATGGTTTTCATTGTATAGCCAACTTAATGGCATTTTACCAAGGCATCCTTCACAACTCTATGAAATGGTATTTGAAGGCATCGTATTATTTATTATATTAAATCTTTTTATTCGTAAACCTCGTCCAACCGGCTCGGTGTCCGGGCTATTTTTAGTTTGCTATGGAATATTTAGATTTATTATAGAGTTCTTTAGGCAACCAGATGAACAGTTAGGTTTATTTCTGAATTTTATTAGTATGGGGCAAATCCTTTGCCTACCAATGATTATTGGTGGTGTCTTAATGCTTTTATATGCATATAGATTTAACAATAAGGCTATTTGAAAATGAAACAATATTTAGCACTAATGCAAAAAATTTTAGATGAAGGAACACCTAAATCAGATCGCACAGGGACGGGTACTTTGTCAATTTTTGGTCATCAAATGCGGTTTAACTTGCAAGATGGTTTTCCATTAGTGACAACAAAAAAATGCCATATACGCTCAATCATCTATGAATTGCTTTGGTTTCTTAAAGGTGATACCAACATTAATTATTTAAAAGATAATAAAGTAACCATATGGAATGAATGGGCTGATGAAAACGGTGATCTTGGCCCGGTCTATGGTAAGCAATGGCGTGCTTGGGGGGCTGCTGATGGTCGCCAAATAGATCAAATCTCTCAATTAATTGCACAAATTAAAAATGATCCTGACTCTAGACGAATGATAGTTTCGGCATGGAATGTTGGTGAACTAGATCAGATGGCATTGGCGCCATGCCATGCTTTTTTTCAGTTTTATGTTGCTCAAGGTAAGCTTTCTTGTCAACTTTACCAACGATCATGTGATGTCTTTTTAGGGGTACCGTTTAACATTGCCAGTTATTCACTACTGGTCCATATGATTGCTCAGCAGTGTGATTTACAAGTAGGGGATTTTGTTTGGACTGGCGGCGACACACATCTTTATGCTAATCATATGGAACAGACTCATTTACAATTAAGTCGTGATCCGCGGCCATTACCTAAATTGGTCATAAAACGGAAGCCGCCGACGATTTTTGATTATGAATTTGAAGATTTTGAAATTGTTGGTTATGACCCTTATCCTGCTATTAAGGCACCGGTAGCAATTTAAAATTTAATGAATAGTCTTTATAAGCATGTTATTTTTACTTTAACAATGAGTAAAAATTAAAGAATAGGGATTAGTTAATTAATCCCTAATCCTTATTCCCTATTCTTTTTTGAACTAACATTATTTTAAAAATTTAGTGGCTAAAAGATTTTCTATCATGCTTAATTAGTTTATTTTTCTGCCGCTTAACTCAAGATTGGTATATAATAATCAACTTCATTTAAATCGTTATTTAATCTTAATATGAACCATAATCAAGAAATTCATCCTAATTTTACAAAACGACTATTGCATCCTCGTTACTGGTTAACATGGTTTGCTATTAGTATTTTATATCTCATCGTTTTGTTGCCATATCCAATGATTTATCAATTAGGAAAAGGTTTGGGATTACTTTCGATGAGATTAATTGGTAAGCGTAAGGAAACCGCGCGACAAAACCTAAAATTATGCTTTCCGGAGAAAACCGATCAAGAACGCGATAAAATTTTACGAGATAATTTTATTTCGACCGGGCTGGCAATTTTTGAAACGGGTATGGCTTGGTTTTGGTCAGACAAAAGACTAGCTAAACACTCTTCAATTGTAGGGGATTCACATATCACCCAGATACAACAATCAGGACAGGGTGTTTTATTAATTGGAATTCATTTTTTAACCTTAGAGTTAGGTGCGCGTATTTTAGGTATGAGCCATCCTGGTGTTGGCGTTTACCGACCAAACGATAATCCAGTTATGGATTATGTGCAGTTAAAAGGACGTTTAAAATCAAATAAATATATGTTAGATCGCTATAATACCAAAGGCATGATCAGAGCTTTAAAAAATGGTGAATTACTATGGTATGCACCTGATCACGATTATGGTCCTAAAAATAGTGTATTTGCACCACTTTTTGCGGTAGAAAAAGCCGCAACCACAATTGGAACAAGAATTTTGGTTAAATTAGGTCAACCGGCAATTATACCTTTCACACCAAAACGTGAGAAAAATGGTCATTACACTGTTTATGTCACCCCTGAGCTTAAAGGTTATCCTATTGATGATGATGTGCAAGCGGCTACGTTTATGAACAAAGCTATCGAACAAGAAATTTTGCAAGCGCCAGAACAATACATGTGGTTGCATCGACGATTCAAAACTCGACCTAAAGGTGAAGCGCCTTTGTATACAGATAAAGTTCAATCAGATTAATATGATAATTTTTGTCTTAATTGGGAAAAACGAAAAAATACGATATGCAAAAACTAAATAAAATAATTTTGTATTGCCGGCCGGGATTCGAAAAAGAGTGTGCCGCAGAAATAACGGATAGAGCAACACAAAAAGAGATATTTGGATTTGCCAAAGTCAAAGAAAACAGCGGTTATGTGATATTTGAATGCTATCAAGATGGTGACGCACGATTATTGATTAAAGAAATTCCTTTTCGAACGCTTATTTTTGCCAGACAAATGTTTGTTGCAGGGGAATTATTAGTTGATTTACCAACCGAAGACCGTATTACACCAATAATTGATGCTTTATCGGGTATTGTTGACAAAGCTGGTGATTTGCGAGTAGAAGTAGCTGATACCAATGAAGGTAAACAATTAGCGGGATTTTGTCGAAAATTTACTGTTCCTCTTCGTCAAGCTTTACGTAATAAACGTATCCTGCTAAAAGTTCAAAATGCCTCAAGACCAGTAATTCATCTTTTATTTATTAGCAATAATAGTTGTTATGTAGGATATTCCTTAAGTCAAAATAATTCGCCTTTTTATATGGGAATACCGAGATTAAAATTTCCTGCTGATGCGCCAAGCCGTTCAACGTTAAAATTAGAAGAAGCTTTTCATATTTTTATTCCCTATGAGGAGTGGGATGAACGATTAAAAGGTGGTTTAAACGCTGTTGATTTGGGCGCGTGTCCAGGAGGATGGACTTATCAATTGGTCAAAAGAAGCATGATGGTATATGCTATAGATAATGGTCCGATGAATGAAAAACTAATGGAAACTGGGCAAGTTAAACATTTTCGTGAAGATGGCTTCAAATTTATACCTAAAAAGCATAATATTTATTGGCTGGTATGTGATATGGTTGAAAAACCAGCTAAAGTAACAGAATTAATGGCCAATTGGCTGATTAATGGTTGGTGCCGAGAGACAATTTTTAATCTCAAGTTACCAATGAAGAAACGTTATGAAGAAGTAAAGCAAAATTTACAATTATTAATAGAAGAACTAAAAAAGAATCAAATTAATGTACAAATTCAGGCGAAACAGCTTTATCACGATCGTGAAGAAGTGACTGTTCACGTTCAACGAATTTGGGGATGAAAATTTATAAGAGAATGGGTATGAAAATAAAACAATCCTTTTATACTATTACAATGTTAGTATTTTTTTCGTTGTTAAGCGCATGTAATCTTACTTTATCGAAAAGTGCTAATTTTGATGAAACTAAAGATTCAAATTATTATTTGTCGCAAGCTGAAGCTAGCTCAGGAAGTAAAAAAATTGATTGGCAATTATTAACTGTCCGCGCATTGATAAATGAGAATAAACTTTCCCAAGCAAACAGTTTATTATCTCAACTACCGACTAACCTCAGTCCTGAACAGCAAAAAGATCTATTGTTGTCACAAGGCGAAATCGCGATTAGAAAAGGACAGCCATTTAATCTTAATCAGTTATCAGCTGATCAATTAAATGATTCTCAGTCTTATCGTTATTACTTAATAAAATTAGTTTTTGATCGCCAAGCTAGAAATATTGATCAACAAGCGCACGACTATTTATTTTTACAAAAATTTGCCTCAGAGGCACAGCAAAAACAAGTACTGAATAATACTTGGAATTTCTTTAGCAAATTATCTGGCAGTCAAATAAGTAAAATTTCTGCCCGTGAAGATGAAGCAATATTAAAAGGTTGGATTGATTTAAGTTATGTATACCTAAGTAATAATAAAAAAGTAGAGATTCAAGAAGGAGATACGTCTAAAGCCGTTAATGCAAGAAATAGTTACCAAGAAAATCAACTAAAAATAGCTATTTTAGATTGGGCATCAAAGTATCCAAATCATCCTGCGCAACAACTAGTTTCAATGTATACAGGTCAACAGACGCTATCGGTTGATAATGTAACTACCAAAAAAGTGGCATTATTATTACCATTAAATGGACCTTCTAAAATATTTGGTAATACCATTCGTCAAGGCTATGTTGAGGCAACTAAATTTTATCCTGAGGAGCCACAACAAAATATCGTCCTCTTAGATACATCAATTTCATCAATGGATAGTTTGCTACAACAAGTGAAAGAACAAAATATTGATTTAATTGTTGGTCCACTATTGAAAGAAAATGTAGCTAAAATAAAACAGTTGGCACCAGCAATTCCTGTTCTGGCTTTGAACAAAGTTGATGATGGTAGAGTTCCCTCTAATAAGATGTGTTTCTTTACCCTTTCACCTGAAGATGAAGCAAGAGATGCTGCTGAACATATTTTTGCTCAAAATAAACGAAAACCACTTTTAATTGTAACAGAAAATGATTTGGGTCGACGGGTTGCTAAAAACTTTGCTAAGCAATGGGCGCAAATTGCTGGCGGTTCATCACAAGCTTATGTTCAATATGTTGGTAGTGTTGATACTTTAAGAAGTAATATGAATCATAACAGTGGTATAAAATTAACTGGTCGTCCAATCTCTTTTGATGATGGCAGTGCGACAACATCATCAAGTTATACTGGTTTTGACGCGATTTATGTATATGCATCATATGACGAATTAACTTTAATAAAACCACTACTTGATTTGGGTACTAACCAAAGTATTGGTAATGGATCTTCCGCTATCGCGCTTTATTCAAGTTCTAAAAGTCATGTAGGTAGTACTTCTAATGACTTTAATTATGAAATGAATCAAACTGAATATGCGGATATTCCTTTGATTGTTGATTTAACCGAAACACAATCATCAAATATACCAGAAAATATTAAGCAGGATTATTCTTTAACCCGATTATACGCTATGGGTATTGATGCTTGGCGATTAGCGAATCGCTTTAATCAACTTGATTCTTACCAACTTAACCTGTTAGATGGTTTAACTGGTAAATTGTCAACAAGTAGTCAATGTGAAGTCACTCGAGAGCTTTCTTGGCAGCAATATGTTTATGAAACATCTGAAACATCTGAAACCTCTGAATCAACCAAGACAACAGAGGCATCTGAACCGTCTGAACAACAAAGCAAATAGCCAAAAAATTGGCAAGCATTATGAACAAATTGCTTGCCAATTTTTGACTCAGCAAGGTCTTTTGTTAATCGCGCAAAATAGCCAATATCAAATCGGTGAAATTGATCTAATTATGCGAGACAATACTAGCTTAGTGTTTGTTGAAGTTAGGTATCGTAAAAATGCTAATTTTGGTGAAGCTGAGATGACCATATCATCCCAAAAACAGCTCAAAATTAAACAAGCTGCACAACTTTGGATGTTAGAAAACAATTTAAATATTGAAGATACAGATTTTAGGTTTGATGTTTTTGCCATAACCGGAAAAAATCAAAAATGGATAATTAATGCGTTTTAATAGTTAGGTGAAAAACGTGCAAGATTTAATAAAAAATTATTTTACTGAAAGTATTCAAACTCAAATTGTTATGGCTGAATCGCTAGGCTCTGCAATTGAAAAAGCAGCTAATATCATTGTTGGTGGCTTACTAAATGGTAATAAAATTATGGGATGTGGTAATGGTGCTGCAGCTGCCAATGTGCAAAGCTTTACTTCACGCTTAATTACTAGTGTTGATATTGAAAGACCAAGTATTCCAGCTATAGCTTTAGTTTCCGACAATGTGTTGTTAAGTGCGATAGCCAATCATGAAGAGGTATATGCGCGCCAAATTCAAGCCTTAGGACAACAAGGTGATATTTTGATTATATCCAGTTGTGAAGGTAATAGTCGTTCAATTATTCGTGCAGTCCAAGAAGCGGTAATTAAAGATATGAAAATAGTGGCATTAACCGCATTTGATGGTGGTGAAGTAATAGGTTTACTTGGGCAGAGTGATATTGAAATTAGAGTTCCATCTTTCAAAAAAGTGGTGGCTTACGAAATGCATGCAATGATTTTAAACTGTTTATGCCAATTAATTGAAAATACATTGTTTATTCATACAGAATAAGTTGAAATAAAAACAGTTTAGTTCTGCATTAATAGCGATTTTTGTGCTATAATTATAAGCTATTTTAAGATTTGAATTAATAAGAGAACTTGGTGTTATGACCGAACTAGCGAAAGAAATAACCCCCGTCAATATTGAAGATGAATTAAAATCCTCTTATCTTGATTATGCAATGTCTGTTATTGTCGGGCGTGCTTTACCTGATGTCCGTGACGGATTAAAACCTGTACATAGACGGGTTTTATTTGCTATGCATGAAGCTGGATACGACTGGAATAAACCTTACCGAAAATCTGCTCGTGTTGTTGGTGATGTCATCGGTAAATATCATCCACATGGTGATTCCGCAGTTTATGACACTATTGTTCGTATGGCTCAACCATTCTCATTACGTTATATGCTTGTTGATGGCCAAGGTAACTTTGGTTCTGTTGACGGCGACTCTGCTGCGGCAATGCGTTATACCGAAATTCGTATGCAAAAATTTGCTGGGGCATTGTTGACGGATTTAGATAAAGAAACTGTAGACTTCTCGCCAAACTATGATGGATCAGAAATGATCCCTGACGTGCTGCCAACGCGTATTCCTAATTTATTAATCAATGGGTCATCTGGTATTGCTGTTGGTATGGCAACCAATATCCCTCCCCATAATTTAGCTGAAGTGATTAATGGTTGTTTGGCATTTATTGAAGATGAGAATATCTCTGTTGATGGCTTAATGGAGTATATCCATGGCCCTGACTTCCCTACTGCGGCCTTAATTAATGGTCGCAAAGGTATCGAAAATGCGTATCGGACTGGCCGTGGTATCATCTACATTCGTTCTAAAGCGACGATTGAAGTTGATGATCATAGTGGTCGTGAAACGATTATTGTTAATGAAATTCCTTATCAAGTTAATAAGAAAAAGCTAATTGAGAAGATTGCTGAGTTAGTTAAAGATAAAAAAATTGAAGGCATTTCAGCGCTACGCGATGAATCAGATAAAGATGGTATGCGTATCGTAATTGAAATTAAACGTGATGCCGTGGGTGAAGTTGTTTTAAATAATCTTTTCTCATTAACTCAACTACAAGTCTCTTTTGGTATTAATATGGTGGCCTTACATAAAGGTCAACCTAAATTATTAAACTTACGAGAAATGATTGAAGCGTTTGTTCTTCACCGTCGTGAAGTGGTAACGCGTCGAACTATTTATGAACTTCGTAAGGCGCGTGAGCGAGCGCATGTATTGGAAGGTTTAGCTATCGCATTAGCTAATATCGACCCTGTAATTGAATTAATCCGGGCTGCTGCGACACCTTCTGAAGCTAAAGCAAAATTATTATCGCAAGCTTGGCAGCTTGGTAATGTCGCTGCAATGCTTGAAAAAGCGGGTGATGATGCCGCTCGACCAGAAGATTTAGCACCAGAGTTTGGTATTCGAGATGGTCATTATTATCTTTCCGAAGCTCAAGCTCAAGCTATCTTAGATCTTCGTTTACATCGCTTAACCGGTCTTGAACATGAAAAAATTCTTGATGAATATAAAGAGTTATTAGTTCAAATTAGTGGTTTATTACATATTCTTGCAAGCCCAGAACGATTAATGGAAGTTATTCGTGAAGAACTTGAAGCGGTTCGCGATCAGTTCCAAGATGCAAGAAGAACAGAAATTACCGCAAGTAGCGCGGATATCAATATTGAAGACTTGATTGCTCAGGAAGATGTGGTAGTAACACTTTCTCATCAAGGTTATGTCAAATATCAACCACTCTCTGATTATGAAGCGCAACGTCGAGGTGGTAAAGGCAAATCGGCAACAAAGATTAAAGAGGAAGATTTTGTTGAGAAGTTATTAGTTGCCAATACTCACGATACTATCCTTTGTTTCTCTAGTCGTGGCCGATTATATTGGATGAAAGTGTATCAATTACCAGAAGCCAGCCGAGGTTCTCGTGGTCGTCCAATTATTAACCTATTACCACTTGAGCCAGATGAGCGTATTACCGCAATTTTACCAGTTCGTGAGTTTGATGATGAACATTGCGTATTTATGGCTACAGCTCAAGGTACGGTTAAGAAAACTTCACTAATTGAATTTAGTCGTCCGCGAAGTAGTGGCATTATCGCTATTAACCTGCGCGATGATGATGAGCTTATTGGCGTTGATTTAACCAATAATGAAACGTCTGATACCGTTGATGATGAAGAACTGAATGATGATGTCGTTGGTGATGAGACTGAAAATGATGAAGAAGTCTCGCAAATCTCTAATACAGAAGACATTATGTTGTTCTCTGCTAATGGTAAAGTTGTTCGATTCCCTGCAAATAAAGTTCGCTGTATGGGACGAACTGCGACAGGGGTTCGAGGTATTAAATTAGAAGGCGATGATAAAGTCGTATCACTTATTGTTCCTCGAGGAAATGGCGCAATCTTAACTGCAACGCAAAATGGTTACGGTAAACGTACCGAACAAGAGTTATATCCAACTAAATCACGGGCTACTAAAGGGGTAATTTCCATTAAAGTGAGTGAGCGCAATGGTGCAGTAGTTGGTGCAGTGCAAGTTGAGGAAACTGACCAAATCATGTTGATTACTGATGCAGGTACTTTAGTTCGTACTCGTGTATCTGAAGTCGGCATTGTCGGTCGAAATACTCAAGGGGTAACCCTGATTCGAACAGCCGAAAACGAAAAAGTTGTCGGATTGCAACGAATCGCTGAAACGGAAGATGATGATGAATCGGAATTGTCCCAAGAGGCCAACAGCAGTGATGATTCCGCTCAAGAATCCGAAGAATAATTTTTAATTATAAAAAAGGATTAGTGTGTGTTGCTAATCCTTTTTTGTTTTCGAGAACCGTGAAAAGGAATAGAATTACATGTCTTTCTCAATAAAAAAAATCGTAACTAATCTAGCTTGGCAAATTTTAATTGCCTTGATTTTGGGTATAGTGGCAGGTGCTTTTCTGTACGAACTTGCTGATCCTAATCATGCTTTACATTCATATTACCAATTTTCAATTGTTAATATTTTCCAACCAGCAGGTGATATTTTTATTCGTTTAATTAAGATGATTGTTCTACCAATTATACTTAGTACGCTGACATTAGGTATTGCTGGAATTGGTGGTTCTAAACGTTTAGGGACATTAGGATTTAAAACCATCCTTTATTTCGAAATCATCACAACGATTGCTATTTTATTAGGTCTTTTATGGGGCAATATTTTCGCACCAGGTGCTGGAATTGACTCTTCAAATTTAGCTACCACTGATATTAGTAAATATACTAAAGCTGCCGAAGAGTTAAGCGGTAAACCTCATGGTTTGATTGTCATGATTTTAGATATGATACCTGCCAATATATTTAAAGCGATGACGGATGGTGCCGTTTTACCAGTTATTTTCTTTTGTGTATTTTTTGGTTTAGGTTTAATGTCTTTACCAGATAAGCAACGTGAACCATTTGTATTCTTCTTAAAAGTAGTATCAGATACTATGTTTAAAGTGACCAATATGATTATGCGTTATGCGCCAATTGGTGTATTTGCATTAATTACGGTAACTGTTGCTAAATATGGTTTTTCTTCTTTACTACCATTATTAAAATTAATTGTAACTGTCTATTCTGCAATGATCATATTTACCATTGTCGTATTAGGTCTGGTTTGTAAATTGTGTCGATTTAATATTTTTACCTTATTAAAAATATTAAAAGAAGAACTAGTTATTGCGTTTTCAACAGCAAGTTCTGAAACAGCCTTACCGAAGATCATTGAAAAGATGGAAGCTTATGGGGCACCAAAAGCTATTACTAGTTTTGTTATCCCGACTGGATATTCATTTAATCTTGATGGTTCAACACTATATCAAAGTATTACGGTTATTTTCCTAGCACAACTGTTTGGAATGGATTTAAGTATCTTAGATCAAATTATTATCGTTATCACGTTGATGATTGCCTCAAAAGGTATCGCCGGTGTGCCAGGTGCTTCAATTTTAGTGTTATCTGCAACACTTGGTAGCGTTGGTATCCCAATTGAAGGTATCGGTTATATTATGGGCGTTGAACGTATTTTAGATATGGGGAGAACGGTGGTTAATGTTGTTGGTAATGCATTAGCTGCGATTGTTATAGCTCGTTGGGAACATATTTTTGATGATAAAAAAGCCAGAGCATATGAACAACAATATTTAAAATAATTCTACGGTTATCTTGTCTTAGCGTATTTTTTCAAATAAAAAACTACCTGTATTTACCGGTAGTTTTTTTATTGATAATTCTCTCATTATTTATTGCGATAATGATTAGAAATATCTTGTCATATCAAATTCAACTCGCTCACCATCAGGACCACTAATAAGAAAGAAGCTTACTTCACAATACTCTCTTTTCTCATAAACCGGCCCTTCATTAATTTCGTAACCGAGTGCTTTTATTTTATTAAGCATTTTGTCAATATCATTTACTTCCAGTGCAAAATGTTCAATACCATTGCGAGATTGAGATAAACTATTATCAATAGAATCTGGTAATTGATAAAGTTCTAAAGTAAGTTTTGGAGAAGTTAAAAACGCTACATGTACTTCGCCATTTTCGCCTTTTTTTGCAAATTTTTCTCTAACACTAAATCCTAAGGTTTGATAGAAAGCTGACGATTTATCAATATCACTAACTTTTAAACCTAAATGAGCAATACCTGTAATTAAATTATTCATATTAGATACCTTTTCTTGAACAATAGTAACCATAAAATGCGACGTAGATAAAACAGCATAACGGGGCGATAAATGCGATTTGCATGTTTCCTTGATTAACATCAGAAATAATCCCCATAATGAGAGGAATAACGGCACCACCAATAATTGACATGACGACAATAGAACCGGCAGTTTGCGTATCTTTACCCATTCCTTTAATGGTTAATCCGAAATTAGTTGGCCATCCAGGCGCCATACAAAAACTAATAGTAGTTAATGTTGCGATAGCGATGATACCCGAGCTCATTATTGCGATTGCTAATAAGAACACCGCTAGCAGAGCAAATATACTTAATAGTTTAGCTGGAGTTATTTTTTTCATTAAAAATGTAGATACCACTTTGCCTAATGCATAGAAAAGTAGCGAGATTAGTAACCAATAAGTCGCATTATGTTCTGATGTTCCGGTTTCCACTTGTTGGACGAAGCGAATAGTAAAACTCCAGACGCCGACTTGCGCACCTACATATAAAAACTGAGAAATGATACCTAAAGTAAAACGAGGAATAGCAAAAAGTCGTTTTAAAGAATGAATTAAATTTTCATTTTCTTGGTTTTCTACCGAACTAGCTTTACAGGCAGGAAATTTGACAAAAATAAATAGCAACGCAATTAAAACTAATATTGAACCGATAATTAAATAGGGGGTAACTACCTGTCCAACCATTTGATGCCTTGCTTCATCTGCCGCTTCTGGTGTCATTTGCAACAATTCAGCATGGCTAGGATCATTTTTTCCAAACACTAATTGTTGCCCAATTAGGACACCTAAGATAACACCTACTGAATTAAAAATTTGTGAGAAATTAATGCGCTGTGTTGAGGTTTCTATTGGTCCTAATAAACTTGAATAGGTATTACAAGATGACTCAAGAAATGACAAACCACAAGCGATAATGCCTAAACAGCCAAGAAATGCATAATAGGTCATTGAGGAGGCGGCTGGAATAAATAGAAAACAGCCAGTCGCATATAACATTAAACCAATCACAATCGCTAATTTATATGAGAATTTTTTTATTATCGCCGCTGCTGGTAAGGCGATAAAAAAGTATCCTAAAAAGAATACTGATTGTACTAAAGCGGTTTGGGTATCAGTAAGATCAAACCCTTTTTTAAACTGTGCAATTAGAATATCATTTAAATTAACCGCCATTCCCCAGAGTGCAAATAAACAACAAACTAGAATAAATTTTGCCCATGGTGTTTTGGTTAAATAACTACTACTATCTAAAGTAGATGATTTATTTGTCGTATTCATAATAAAACCTTAATATTCAAAAATAATTAGTCATAATTTATTAATTACCACTAAGTTTGTGCATACGTTCAATTGCCTGTTGGTAGGTCGTCATACAGGCTGCGCCAATATATTCGACACTCACTGCTGCAAAAGCAGAGCTAAATAACGCAGCTTGTTTGATATCTTGTCCATTAGCAATTTGAGCGGCTAGGGCGCCGTTGAAAGCATCTCCAGCACCAGTGGTATCAACAGGATTTGCTGGAAAACAAGGGATCCAAGTTTTAGTTGCCTGATCAGAAAGTAACGAACCTTTTGCTCCCATCGTGATGATGATTTTTTTAACGCCTTTTTGATGTAGATAATCGGCAGCACGCTTGGCACTTTCCTTATCGGTAATTTTTTGCCCAGTAAGAAGATAAGTTTCGGTTTCATTTGGGGTTAACAAGTCAACTTTTGATAATAATTCATCACTTACCGGTTGAAATGGTGCTGGATTTAAAATAGTAAATGCGTTGTTATTTTTGGCGATATTAATGACTTGTTCAATCGCAGCAATGTTGTTTTCAAGTTGGACTAATACCACATCAGCACACTTTATTGCAGGTTCACATTTTTTAATTTCCTCTTCAGTTACAATCATATTGGTACCTGGATCGACAGAAATCATATTTTCAGCACTTTCTCCTGCAACATAAATTAATGCATTACCGGTAGCTCGTTCATTTGAGCTTAATATGGTTACCGCATTAAACCCGACCTCTTTAAGATGACGACGAGCAAAATAACCAAAATCATCTTCACCAATTTTCCCTATATAATGTACGTTTGCTCCTGCTTTCAATGCTGCTGTTGCTTGATTAGCCCCTTTTCCTCCTGCTGAAATCTTACTTGATTTAGCAACGAGTGATTCACCGGGCATAGGAAAACGATCTAAAAATGCTGTTATATCAAGATTAAAAGATCCGAAAACACAAACTTTTCCTTTCATTTAATTGTCCTTTTACTATTTGATAGTTTGGATAGCGTTATTGATATCAACCGTCATTTTTTTCCATGCCTCATCTAAAGAGAGATTTTTTTTAAATAGCCCTGAGCTCCCCATAATCAATACTTCAGCTCCAGATGAGAGCAGTTGATAATAAGTATTGGCATTACAAGAACCGTCAACCTCAATGAGAAATTTGTAACTATTACGTTTTTTTAATTCAGCAAGTTTTCTTATTTTTTGTAGCATTTCAGGAATAAATGGTTGTCCAGCATAACCTGGATCTACAGTCATTATGGTGATCTTATCAAGTAGATGAATATATTCTGATATGTACTCAATAGGTGTTGCCGGATTGATGACAACTCCTGCTTTTTTATTTAATTGGTGAATATGATTAATCACCCTAAACGCATTAGTATTAATTGTTTCCGCATGCGGACAAATAAAATCGGCACCTGCATTTGCCATTTGATCAATAAAATCCGTAGGGTGTTCTACCATCAAATGGACATCGATTGGTATGGATGTGTGAGGTTTTATCTGTTCAATAAAAAAAGCTGAAAGTGTGATATTTTTAACAAAATGGCCATCCATGATATCAACATGCAGAAAGTCGGCATGTTGATTAAAAAATGTTAATTGCTCTTTTATATTAATTAAATCCATACACATCAGTGATGGGGAAATTTTATACTGCATAACTATTCTCCTTATTACTAGAATCATCATTTTTATCTAGTTAAGAAGAGATATTTAATTAAGCTAATACCACCTCAACACTGTGCCAATCCATCTCTTTTTGTAGTAGTTTATCGATAGTTTTATCGGTAATGAGTACATCAATATCGCCTAAGTTACATATTTTGGCGAAGGCGTTTTGATTAAATTTGGTTGAATCTGCTAATACAATGACTTTTCTTGCTGTTAAAATCATCTGTTTTTTCAAATGAGCATGATATTCATTGTTGTCACTTAAACCATTATCAAAATCTAAGCCATCGCAAGAAATAAATAAGGTATCTATAGTAAATTCCGCCAACATTTTTTCGGTTAATGAGCCAACCATATCTTCGTTTTTGGCAAAATAGGCGCCACCTAAAACAAAAATTTGAATTTGGCTTTTGGCTGCTAATGTTTGAACAACATTTATTGAATGAGTGATGACAGTCATGTCAACATTTGGTAGCTGTCGAGCTAAAAACCAGCAAGAAGAACTACTATCTAAAGCGATACGATCTGCATTATTTACAAACTGTAGTGCTTTTCGAGCGATGCGGGTTTTTACCTCTGTATTAACTAAAATCCGTTGGCGGAAAGAGCGATTATTACTCAATATGGAAGGCACTATAGGTTCACTAGAGAGAGTAGAGGCGAGAACAGCGCCGCCATGGCTGCGACGTATTAAGTCCTTTTCCTCTAAAGCTCTTAAATCTCTACGTAGTGTTTCTTTAGATACGGAACAGAGTTTTGCCATATCATTTACTGTCAAACTAGTGTGTTGACTGAGTAATTGAATGATCATTTGTTGCCGTTCTAGTATTAACATAATATCTCCTTAACTGCCTTGTCATTTTAACTTTGTAAAAATTACCATTTTGTGTATGGAATCTGTTTTGTTATCTGTTTTGTTTCGTTAATAATAAAATGTGATAAAGGGCACATTTACCATATTAAATAGTGCAATATTTGCTTAAATTTATCCTTATTATCACCAGAAACAAAAACAATCGGTCAAAATCGGTGGGTAAAATCATCTCTGATTTTGACCGAATTTGACCGAAACTTTTGCGATCAATTAATAGTAGTCTATTTTGAAGTGGAGTGTTGATGAGCTGGAAATATTTTTAGTCAGTAGATAATCAAAGTACTTTTTTATATGGACGGTAGGAGATAATTTATTATAACGATAAAAAAACCCAGCCTAAGCTGGGTTTTTTATTTATAAGTAAAATTATTTAATTTTAGCTTCTTTATAAACAACATGCTGACGAACAACGGGATCGTATTTTTTGATCTCCATTTTTTCAGGCATGGTTCTTTTGTTTTTGCTAGTGGTATAAAAATGACCGGTACCAGCAGAAGAAACTAATCTAATTTTTTCACGTACACCTTTAGCCATGATATGGTTTCCTTATTAGTACTTTTCACCACGGGCACGAAGTTCAGCTAAAACTGCATCAATACCCTTTTTATCGATAGTACGCATACCTTTAGCTGATACACGTAATTTTACAAAACGTTTTTCACTCTCAATCCAAAAACGGTGAGTTTGAAGGTTTGGTAGAAAACGACGTTTAGTAGCATTCATCGCATGAGAACGATTATTTCCTACTAAAGGACCTTTTCCTGTTACTTGGCATACTCGTGACATGTCAATAATTCTCCGAAATTTCTATGCTTAAGCCTTGGGCGTAATATGTTAATGGAATTAACCTCGTCAGGCTTTTAGTTTGCTGCAGTTCTATTTGAGAAGCAGTCTAACCTCTCACACTACACCCATAATAATGAGGTAGCGAAGTATACGCTTTTAATGGCAATTTCTCAAGCATTATATTAATTAAGCTTGAAAATAAGTTTTTAATTGAAAAAAGATTAATAAATCTATATTGGTTATTATGGCGAAATAATTATCGCATAATATGCATTGTTTTTGTTCAATATATAATGATTTAATCTTATAATAACGGTGTATTAATAGTATAGATTTTATCTATTAGCCTTAATTTTCTTACTTTCAAGGAGATAGTATGAGTCAGTTCACGCCATATAGCATCTATGGCATTATCGGTTATCCTTTAGGGCATAGTATGAGCCCACTTATTCATACTACATCATTTCAAGATTATGGTATTCCAGCCGTACTTGTGCCTTTTCCAACACCTCCTGAAGAGATTGAAACACTTTTTAAGTCAGTTCGATTACTCAATATTCGTGGTTTATGCGTTACCATTCCACACAAACAAGCTATTATTCCTTATTTAGATGAAGTCAGCGAGCATGTTAAAAAAGCCGGTGCTGCTAATTTAGTTTATTGGGATGGTGATAAACTTTGTGGTGATAACACTGATATTATTGGATTTATGCAACCATTAATGCAAAAGAAAGTACCTGCTGAATATAAAAAAGTATTAATACTAGGTGCGGGTGGCGCAGCTCGCGCGGCAGTTGTTGGTTTACATGATCTTGGATATAGCGATATAACGGTTACCGATATTGTCACTGATTTACCAGAAGCATTAGCGAAAGAATTTAATCTTAAAACGGTAGCTTGGGAAGATAGAGATAAAGTTGAAGCACAAATTATCGTTAACTCAACACCATTAGGTATGCAAGGTAAATTTGAAGAGCAAACGCCTTATGAACAAGCATGGTTCAAAGGTAAAGGTATCGCTTATGATATTGTGTATACCCCATATAACACGAAATTTAGACAAGAAGCTGAAAAAGCCGGTTGGGAGTCGATTTCTGGACGTGAGATGTTTATTGGTCAAGCAAATGCGCAATTTAAAATTTGGACAGGAAAAGATCTTTCCGATAGAGCAAAACAAGCAGTGATTGATGCCTTAGCAGGAAAATAAAAGTTAGCAACATCCATCTTATTAAATTGAGGTGGATGTGTAGTTAATCTTCATACTAAAAAATTTATTAAATCTACTAAAAAGCAGTAAGAGTGAAAAGTAGTAAGTGTGATTGGTAAATTTAAAATGTGATTGAAAAGGAGTATTTAATTTATGACTAATTTAGAATTACAAGCATTTCGCCGTTTTCTAATGCTAAAAATTTCAGAAGCAAGTGAGTATATTGGTAAAACCGATGTGGAAACATGGCGCAATTGGGAAAACGGTACTTTACCTATTCCTGAAAATGTAGCCACAGCGATGAAAGAACTAAAAAATCTACGTAGTGAAAAAATAAAATTGATTATCAATAGCATTAATGACCGTGTTGGTAGCAACACTATTCGTTATTTCATGACATATCAAGAGTTTAAAAAGGTTAATCCTGAACTTGATGTGATCCAATGGCGATTACATCAATCTATTGCTACAGAGCTTTACTTTCGAGGTTTAGAGAAGTTGTGTTGATTTTTAGGCGCAATGCTAAATTATCTTTAAATAACGTTGTGTAAATTGTAACAATATGTTTACAGTATTGCTTAATATTATTCTATGTTAAATCATATGGATAGCATGTAATTAAATCATTCTGTAAAAAAATATTGCAAAAATAAAAATGAATCACTAGCATAGGTAACTTAGATTTAGAGCGGTATATCAAGAAGGACCCAAAATGAAGAAAACAATTTTTTTAGTTGGCGCAAGAGCAGCTGGCAAAACAACCATGGGTAAAATGTTAGCCAATAAGTTATCATTTTCTTTTATTGATACAGATTGTCATTTACTTGAAACTACGCAAAGAACGGTTGCTGAAATTGTTGAAAAAGAGGGGTGGGAAGGTTTTCGTGCTAGAGAAAGCCAAGTCCTTATTGATACAGCTAAGCCGAATCGCGTGATCGCAACTGGCGGTGGTATGGTGTTAGCCGAACAAAATCGACAGTTTATGAAACAAAATGGCATTGTTATTTTTCTATCTGCTCCGGCGGCAACCTTAGCTGCTCGTTTGATGAAAGATCCTAATGTCGCACAACGACCATCATTAACCGGTTTATCCATTTCCGACGAGATGGAAAAAGTGCTTGCTGAGCGTTTACCATTATATCATGATGCTGCGCACCATATTGTCGATGTTGATCAGGACGAAAATATAATTCTCAATCAGATGATTGAAAAACTGCAAAGTCACTAAATTAACTTCGTTCATTTTCTGCCATCAATTATTCATTAAACTATTTCTATAAATTAGTTTTATCTATTTTTATCTTTTTGAATTTTTCAAAAAGTACTTGCTATTGGATAAAAAATAAATAAAAATACAAAAATTGTGAATAAATATTCATTTTGGATGGTAGTGCGATGAAAGAGAGAACAACTGAACTTGTTGACGGTTTAAGGCATTCAGTCCCTTATATTAATGCCCATCAAGGAAAAACCTTCGTTATTTTATTAACCGGCGCCGTGTTAAAAAGTAATAATTATGCAAGTATCATTAGCGACATTGGTTTATTACATAGTTTAGGTATTAAATTGGTGATTGTTAATGGTGCGCGTAACCAAATAGATGAGTCGTTAAAAAACCATAATATCCAACCGAAATATCATAAAAATACTCGGATCACTGATGCTTCAACGCTAGAGATTGTTAAACAAGTAACTGGATTATTACAACTTAATATTACCGCCAGTTTATCAATGAGCTTAAATAATACGCCCTTGCAAGGTGCCCATATTAATGTGGTCAGTGGTAACTTTGTTATAGCGCAACCATTAGGTGTTGACGATGGTGTCGATTATTGTCATACCGGAAAAATTCGACGAATTAATAATGAAGCTATCGATCAGCAGTTAGAGCGTGGCTCGATTGTCTTACTCGGTCCAGTGGGGGTGTCGGTGACTGGCGAAAGCTTTAACTTATCATCAGAAGATGTTGCAGCCGAAGTTGCCATTCGTCTTAAAGCTGATAAATTAATAAGTTTTTGTGCTGAACAGGGAGTACTTGATGAACAAAAACATGTAATTACTGATCTGTTCCCTATTGATGCTGATAATTATGTTAATCACAAAGAACAAACCGGCCAATATCTATCTAGTGAGGCGCGTTTTTTGCGTGCAGCATCTAAAGCATGTCGTAATGGGGTACGTCGTAGCCACTTGGTTAGCTATTTAGTGGATGGATCTATTTTACAAGAACTATTTTCGCGCGACGGTATCGGTACCCAAGTTTCGATGGAACATTCTGAACAAATTCGCTTGGCAACCATAAATGATATTGGTGGAATTTTAGAGCTGATTCGACCACTTGAAGAACAAGGTATTTTAGTCAAACGCTCAAGAGAACAGTTAGAAATTGAAATCGATAAATTTACTATTATTGAACGGGATCATATGACCATTGGTTGTGCGGCACTCTATCCTTATCCAGAAGAAAAGATGGGCGAAATGGCATGCTTAGCCATTCATCCACAATATCGTAACTCATCACGCGGTGATTTATTGTTAGAAAAAATTGCGGAACGAGCCAATAATTTAGGATTAGAAAAAATCTTTGTACTCACTACTCGTAGTATCCATTGGTTCCGCGAAAAAGGTTTCAATCCAGCTGAAGTGGATGATCTACCGATTAAAAAGAAACAACTTTATAATTATCAAAGAAATTCGAAAATTTTAATGTTTGATTTGATCTAAAAACCAATCGCTAAGAAAAAGTCCGTATCACAACGGACTTTTTTATTTTGTTTAACTAAAAAGTTTAACAATAAATTCGGTGATTAACGATAATGATGTGAAATCAGGATCGGCAAAAGTCACACCTTCAACACCTAAAAATGCAAAGAGAGGTAGTGCAAGTGCAGGTAATACGCATAAAAGTAAACCGTTAACGAAAGCCGCAATAATCGCTCCTCTTGCGCCACCAGTTGAGTTACCAAAGATTGCCGCTGTACCACCGGTGATAAAACTTGCCATTATTCCAGGAATAATAATTGGCAAACCAATAAAAGGAAAAACAACCACGCAGGCTATTTCAGTAAAGAAGCTAACAATAAAGCCCACTAATACACAATTTGGTGCTTTATCAAATAACACCATCGGATCGACCGCTGGCACACAACCCGGTGCAACAACTTGAGCAAATCCTTTAAAAGCAGGAATAATTTCTTCAGTAAAAATAGCGACCCCTTTTTTAGCAATGTACAGACCACCGGCAAAAATTGCAGATTGTTCCAACGCAAAAATAATGAATGTATTATTTTTAAGAATATCTTTTAAATAATCAGCAGAAGAAAACGCGCCAGATAAACATAGTAAGACAAACATAGTAATAAATGTCGCCACATCAGACTGCCTTAAAAAGCTAAAACGGTCATTGATTTTAATATTTTCAATATCATTTTTTTTATTTCCGAGCCATTTACCTAAATAAGATCCTATTAAATATGAAATAGTCCCTGCATGAGCAATACAATAATCATTATTGCCTATTATTGTCCGGCTAAATTTAGAGAGTAAAGTTGGAAATACCGCCATATAAAGGCCAATAATAACTGCGCCAGAAGCAACAATGGTATAGCCATTATAGCCCATCCCTTGTAAAACAGCGGTGAATGAAAATGCCATAAATAGCACTAGGTGCAAGGATAGATAAATCGATTTAAAGCGGGTAAATCTGGCCAACAGGAGATTAATTATCATCGCAAAAAAGAGAATAAAAGCAGCACTTGTGCCAAGTGATTCCATCGTTAACGCGGTAATAGCTTCATTACTAGGTACTACCCCATGCATTCCAAAAGCGTGAGTAAACATGTTACTAAACATGATTAACACGCCGCCTAAGATTTTTCCGCCGGTTTTAATTAGTACAAAACCAATAAATGAAAGTAGTGTTCCAGTAATAATTTTAGAAATTTTAGCTCTCTGTAATATCAGACCGATAAAAGCAACTAATGCAATAATGATAGCTGGCTGACCAAAAATATTTAGAAAAAGCGCCATAGTTCCACTCCAAAGATAATAATAAAATACTGGATCATTATAAATAAAACGCCATTTCATTTTGTGTTTTAGATCACAATTTAACAAATGAAATATACAGATAATCAATTAGTAACAAATTATTTATCTTAATTGCCGATGCTAATATGATCTTTTTCAACTAATGTTTGTTTGAGTTGTGGTAGTTTTTTATAAAAAATTGAGAAACCTTTACCTCGTTACTAAATTTTGAGTAGTAAATAGCTAGCTAGCCATTTACTAAGCCGAGATTGATAAAATGCTATATAGACATCATTCAAATCAGTTTTATTTGCAAAAAATATCCTCGGCGCATTTTAAGTAATATTTTAATTAATTATTTTTATTGCTAATGTTTGCTTAAGGTATGGCTGTGTTTTATAAAAAAATTGAGAAGTCTGTAGCGAGTTACTGGTTTTGAGAATAAGAGATGGAGTTATAAAACAAGCTTAGTGGATTATAGTGGTTTTAGACCTGATGCATTTATAATATCAAGCTTAACGGTTGGCGAGTTAATAGGGTATAGGTAAAAAATTAACTATAGTTAAGGTCTACTTTAGCTAGAATCAATCGAAAATATGAGCGTTACCTATTTTGATATTAAGCAAGTAAATCGACAATCAAAACAGGTAACACTCTGTTAGCTAAGATCTTTATCTAATGCAATCTAAATTAACACATTAAATTATTTATTAGTTATTTTACTACCATTTTCTTTAATAATATCAGCTCCTTTTTCTACCTTAATTGTCGTTTTACTGAACTCTACTGATGCATTACGAATTTTAAAACCAAGTTCAGATTGAATATTAATATTAGAAAATTTGATATTATCGAATGGCTTTTCAGGCGTTCCAATGATAAAACCTGCATAATTGGTTTTACCTTTAACTGTAAGATTATTAAAGGTTATGTTATTAAAGTATGGGGTTTCGTTTTCTTTATATGCTTTCGGTTGTTCATTATCAGCTGGGTAGATTTGGTCGCCTAACATAAATCCGCCGGCAAATTCCCCTTCTTGCAACGCTTTAACTCTCGCATCTTTAGTAGTTGGTCCTCCTTTATAATAAGCTGACAGTACAATAGGCGTTTTTACATTTATCATTGTGTTGTTGTTATAGTGAATATCTTTGACTTCTCCGCCTTTACCTCTTGGCGATTTTATTCGAATACCATACATTGCATCAGTAAAAGTATTATTTTCTGCTAGTAAATTGCTTACACCGCCATTCGTTTCTGAGCCGATAGATAATCCTCGCCCAAGCATAAAGTTATTATCTGCAATATAGAAATCATGGCTAAGATTGCTGATTGTCGATTTTATTGCCACGTGATCATCACCAACACTGATGTTATTTTGGGTGATGGTGACTCTTCGGCTATTCATCGGATCAATTGCATCGGTATTTTGCCACCAAGCAGGAGCCGATATGGTTGTTTGATTAATCGTAATATCTTCGACATTTTTAAAAACGATATGAAAACTTGGTGAATTCTGTATGGTGACGCCTTCAATTAAGATATTATTGGCGTCTTTAAATAAAAGTAAACGTGGACGATTTGTTGGTCCTTTTTTTCCTGCCTTACGAGTCTCCGCGCGATATTTTTCTAAAAGCGTTGAACCTTGCCCATCAATAATACCTTCACCTGTGATAGCAATATTTTTTTCTTCTGCAATATTAATAAAGCCAATCCATTGTTCAGCCAATGGTAATGATTTAGCCGAGCTTGACCATTTTTGTTGTTCTTCTGTGGGATGATAAGCACTTTCTTCAGCAGAAGCTTGTAGCACAGCATCTTTTTCTAAATGAAATTCAATATTACTTTTTAAAAACAGTGGTTCAGATAGGTAATAACCAGCAGGAACAATAACTTTGCCGCCACCATTTTGCGCACAATCATCGATAGCCGTTTGAAATGCTTTGGTGTCATACCAAATACCGGTGGCTTCAGCGCCATAGTCTCTAACATTACATTGTTTAGGCGGAATATTTAGTTTGTCCAAAGTAACAGGAGAAAATGAAGGCGAGGCTAGCGCAGTAAAACTAGCAGTAAGCGTCAGTAAACTGATAGATAATCCATTTTTTATAATTAATTGATACATGTTTTTTCCTTGATAAACAATAAAAGATGAAATAGTGAATTTAAAAGTGATTATCTTGGTTAATAACCAAAGAATCTGTTAATGGAGTCACAAATTTGAAAAATAATTTATAAAAAATGAAATGATGTTTTAATTTATAGTGTGCGAACTATATAGCCATTTACTCAGGTAATCAATTGACTAATTGATTAGCCATTTCATCACTGACGACTAATATATCGATATAATTTGCTTTTAATGCCGCAATCAAACTATTAAGTTTTTCAGGATCACCGCTAGCACATATTTTTAGGGGAATTTTTTTGAGGTTTTCTAATGTTACCCCAATAATTTGATCATGAAGTGGGGTTTGTAATTCCTTACCATTTTTATCATAAAATCGCGATAAAATATCGCCGACAATCTTGCTGTTGGTAACCTTCTGAAAAAGTTCACCATAAAAACCATACCAAATTGAGCTTTTAGATATCGCAGGGCAACCAATACTAAATAAAGCAATGGTGATTTTATCCCACCAATTATTGAGTTCTTTCATATGTTGAGTTTTGGCAATTTCGCTTTTTAAATTGGCTGTATCGACGATAGCCGGGTAATCAATCAATATCGCTTGGCTTTTAAGTTTATCAGAGAGTTTATAAGCAATATTATTGACATGGTATTTAGTTTCGATCTTGCCAGAAGGACCACCGATCATTGGTACGATAGTAACATTTTCGAAGGTAGCATTATCATTTTTTAAGCTATTAACAATATAATTGATTGACCGCCCCCAAGACACACCAATGACATCATTCTCGGTAATATTTTTCAGTAGAACATTCGAGGCGACATTACAAACAATCTGATTTTTACTTTCATTGTCGTTATCAAGATTAACCGGCACGACAATCACTTGTTTTAAATGATATTTATTACAAATTTTTTCTTCTAACGCGATATCCGGTAACAAATTATAATTAATCGAAATCGAAACAATACCAAGCTCGCGTATTGTTTTTAACATTCGGCTAATGCTTGAACGATGTATATTAACGATTTTTGCTATTTCCGACTGTGTTTTGTTTTCTTCATAATACAGTTGAGCAATCTTAATTAACAACTTGTGTTGTTCAAGTTCGTCGTTGCTAAAATTTTGATTAATCATAGTAGCGTTATCTTATTTTTTAGTTATTAAATACTCAGTGTTTTTATTCACCTCAAGAAGTCTTTTTTGTATGACAACTCGAAGTGAATAGAGAGTATACCAAAAAATCAAGAATCGATATCAGGAAAATAGTTTAAAACATAATCTTCGGCCTCTTTTGACCAAATGCCATGATTTTTAGATAGTATCTGGTGTAAAGCGACATCATCCGCATCTTCATTTAGTGATTCTAAATTTTTAAGATCAAACTTTTTGTGGGTATAAACCAATTTTTTTCCACCTTTAATTTGATCCTGTATTTGCGTGACTTTACTCGCTTGATCAATACCCATAATGTGCGATACGATTTTTGCCACATCGACAGCTCCCGATTCAATAAGTTTAACTGCTTCGCGCATATCATTGGTATTACCGCCTGAAGTACCAACGATATGGGTAAAATTGTAATGAACATCGTAGAAGTTAATTTCAGCAGAAAAGTTCTTATCTTGTGGACCGGCAAAAAAGTTAAGACAACCGTCAATCGCCAATAATTGCGAGGCAAGTTGAATCAACTCTTGCGAAGGTAAGAAAACAAAAACATCATCAAAACTTCCGGTTGTGGATTTATCTTTTAATAATGAGACTTGATCATCAATATTGGCAATATCCACAAATTCTAATTCAATACCATTACGAGATTGATAAAGGCTTTTTAGATGTGCTATTTTTTCTTTGCTGCGACCAGTTACGACAATCTTTTTGGGTGCGATAGGGCCGCCTAATGCATAATCTATTGCCAACATTCCCATCGGACCAGTACCACCTAAAATAATCAAATTACCATTAGGTTTTATCCCCATGATGTGTTCATAACTATTTGGCTTTAAATGAAAATTAGCATTGAACGCACCAATAATGCATGATAACGGTTCAATTAACGCGCCTTCAAAATAGGTTTGTCCATCATAAGGGATCAAGCAGTCTTGTTTCAGTACGTCATGGTTAATTATCATGTAAGTTGCACAACCACCGGTATATGGATAGGAGTAACCGACACAGTAAGGACTATCCGCAAGTTGCAAATTGGCTTGAACAACATATTTTTGTCCTGGTTTAAATTTATGCTGCCATTTTTTCCCAACTTTTATAATTTCACCGCAACATTCATGTCCAATGATAATTGGGTTATTTTTTAAATCAGGTGGTGTTTTTTTATGATTTTCACCTTGATTAACTAATTTCAATGAAGACATACACATACTATCAACAATGACGGTCACTAGAATTTCATCATCAGTAATATCTGGTAGTTCAAATAACGCTAAGCGCAAATCATTTTTGCCATATAGTCTAACCGCATGAGTTCTCATATATTCCTCTTATTTTTAAATTTGGTTAAATTGGTTGATGGAAAGGTTCAAAGTCTGGTTATTTGGATAAAGCATTGCACTATGACTAAATTATTAAATAACTCTGAACCTTTTTATTCATTTTGGGATGGTCAATTTTTTATCTTCTTCTCCCCCTAGTATCAGCCTAGAATACCTAAGCCGTAGCCAATAATGCCGACTGCAAATAGTGCAAAAATTAAGATTATTGGACTTACTTTTTTCCTTAACAATTTCATCATTAAAAGTGTTAATGCTAGCGGTAACAGGCCTGGCACCAGATCGTTAAGGATGCCTTGTACTGTCATAATGACCTCTTCACCATTGATGCCAGCCGTTTGTGACACAATAAGTGGAACATTTATCGAGGTCCATTTGGTGACTAATACGCCCATGATAAATAGGCCTAAAATAGTTGCGCCTTCGGTTAATTTTGGCAGAATATTACCCGAGAGATCTTTGACGATACCGATTCCCTTTGATAACCCATAAGTTAAGCCATACCATTTCATTGCCAGTCGAATTAAATTGAATATGACAAAAAACAATAATGGGCCAGCGATATTGCCACTCAGTGCCAATGATGCCCCTAACGCCGCCGTTATTGGCCGTAACGTTCCCCAAACTAAAGGATCTCCCACTCCCGCTAACGGCCCCATTAGGCCTACTTTCAGACTGTTAATGGTACCGTCAGAGATATCGGCACCATTGGCTTTAGCTTCTTCCATTGCCATGGTGACGCCGATAACTGGTCCACACATTGCCGGAGTTGTATTAAAGAATGTTAGATGTCTTTTTAATGCTTCGCGTTGCTCCTCTTTTGTTTTATATACTCGTTTGATGGTAGGAATCATATCAACACAAAAAGCTAAGGCATGTATGCGTTCATAATTAAAAGATGCTTGTTGAAAATTAGATCGAATAAAGGTACTAACAATATCTTTCTTTTGAATAGTATTTGATATTTCTTTCATAATAAATTCCTTATTTATTAATCATCTAACTCATCATCAGCAATGATTGAATGATTATTTGTCACAATGTTTTTTTCATTATTTTTGCTGGTATTAAATTTAGAATTTAATTGCACATAAAGAATGGCAAAAATAACGCCTAAAATACCAAATGACAGTAAGCTAAAGTTTAGATAACCACCAAGAACAAAGCCCAAATAGAAGAAAGGTGCTAAATATTTGACCATCATCATGTTTAATACCATTGCATAACCAACGACAACAATAAATCCACCAGCAACGGCAAGGCCTCCAGTAACAATATCTGGTAACATGCTTAATAGGGAGTTAACGGTATTTGCATCAACATAAATGGCGACTAAAGTTGCCGGTATTGCTACGCGTAATGCTTGTACAAACAGCGCACTGTAATGTAAAAGTTCTATTTTTTTGAATTGAACTTTTTCAGCCGCATTATCGGCTTCATGTTGGAAGACCACGGTGATGGTTCTAGCAAACACCGTTAACACTTGTCCTGCTGCGGCAACGGGTAGGGCGATGGCGATTCCGGTTTGAATATCTTGCTTACCAACTACGACTAAGATCGTCGATATGACGCTAGCTAGTGCAGAATCAGGTGATTGGGCGGCTCCAATATTCATCCATCCTAATGCTATTAATTCAAGTGTACCGCCTAGAATAATACCTGTTTTTATATCACCTAATATTAAACCTATTACCGTACAAGCGATTAGTGGGCGATGAGTTTGAAATTCATCAAGTACGCTTCCCATTCCGGCTATACAAGCAAAGATAAATATTAATACAATTTGAAATAATGAAATTTCCATGTTTTGCCTCCTTGTTTATTCCTATTAATTAATTGGGAAATTCTTGTTCAAGTAACTTGATAAAATCGACGTTAGGATCGGTAATTACCACTTTTAAACAAAGTTCAACTCCCATTTGCTGCATTTTTCTAAATGCAGATACGTCGTTTTCATCGACTGAAACGGCTTTAGTAATCTGTTTTTTGCCAGTTTTAAACGACATACCGCCAATATTGATACTTTTAATTGGTACCCCATGTTCAATTAGCCGCACCACATCGGTTGGATTAGTAAATAGATAAAACACGGTATCATTTGCATATTTGGGGTTTTGATAAACTGCTGCTGCTTTTTCGATACTCACCACAGAAACTTTAATGCCAGGAGGGGCTGCTTGTTTAACTAAGGTGGAACGGATTTCGTCGTTAGCAACTTCATCGCTCACTACAATGATTCTTTCCGCCTTTGCTTCTTTGGTCCAAACTGTTGTGACTTGACCATGGATTAAACGGTCATCAATACGAACTAAATTTATAATCATTTAAAACTCCTCATCTTCAGCGATGTCTTTAGATATTTTTTTGAAAGATTTGATGAAATCTGATTGGATGTCATTAAGTTGTTCAAAAGCTTCTTCAAAGCTAATTGATGCATAATCAAGATGTAATAACGCTAAGCAAAGGGGTAAAGATAAACCAGTGATAACTTCGATATTTTCCAATTGCATAGCCAATATTGCGGCGGCGTTATAAGGGCTACCGGAAAAAATATCAGTGATAATGATGAATGGTTGATCTGTTGGTGGATTAATGATTTTTAGATATTTGTCTTTTAACGTCTCAATACCATCACCTAATTGAAAAGTGATAGCATGTAAGTTTGGGTACTCGCCAGCTATCATTTCAATACTATTTTTCATTTCTACAGCAATGTTGCCATGGCCTGCTAATATAAAGTTCATATCACACCTCTTTCACAAATTCTTTTGTTGCTTCACAAATGTTTAAATGAATCTATCTTCACAAATGTTCAAAGTAAATCACCAATGTGCAAAAGTGTGACGTGGGTTTGATTTTCTTGCAAAATAAAAGAAAAAGTTTTTTTTTAACGAAAAAAAGAGGTATTTTGTAAGATCAAAAAAATTAAAGATTAGAGAATCGAATGATCATTTATTAATTAATAAAATGAGTCATTGAATTTTGTAGGATCTGTAAAGTAAATGATTTTTTCAGGTAGAAGCCTCTTGGACGAGTTAAAATGATCTCGCCATTTTCACCAATCGCTTCAGTTAATGCTTTGCCATTGGCGGCTTTTGGTCGGATTTGTAAATAGGTACCATAGCGTGCTGTAATCTTTTCTACTTGACCAAGGGCAATCATATCCATTAATTCTTGCCAATCTTGCTTAAGCTGTTGCTCTTGTTCAAAAGTTGGCGTCCACAGTATGGGGTGTCCTACTTTTCTTTCGGCTAGAGGAATACTTCTTTCCCCTTCAATAGGGATCCAAAGTACTTTGCTGAGTTTGTATTTTACATGACTCGTTTCCCAAATCACTCCATGATTAGCCATTAAGGGGATAACACTAACAAAAGTGGTTTCTAATGGTTTGCCTTGTTTATTAATTGGAATGGTTTTTAATTCGATACCTAAACTGGCAAAATCGCGCTCGGCTTTGCTCCCCGCATTCGCACCTAGATAAGTTTCAATAAGATTGCCTACCCAGCCTTTTTGTTTGTTAAGGTTAGCAGGAATAGGCATATTGACATATTGCGCTATCTCAGCAAAGCTATAACCAGCAGCTAATTTGGCACGATTTAACAACTCTTGTTCATTAGAAGGATAGAAGTTTGGCATGTGTTTTAAATAAATTTAATAATATCCACAATCAATTATATTGGTTGTGGATATTAAAATAAATCTATTAACTTAGCTTTTCAACCCATTTAGCATAACTATCAATAATTAATGCAAGAAATGACTGAGTTTTTTCATTAATATTACCATGTTCATCAAAAGCGGCAGCGATATTACCGACATAAGCTTCCGGTTGTTGTAAAGTTGGCATATCAAGAAAAACCAGCGATTGTCGCAACTGGTGATTGGCACTGAAACCACCAATAGCGCCTTGTGATACCGAAACTACCGCCGCGGGTTTTTTGGACCAAACACTTTTACCATAAGGGCGTGAACCGACATCAAGAGCATTTTTAATAACCGCCGGTAATCCACGATTATATTCCGGGGTAACAAAAATCACACCTTCACAGCTGGCAATTGCTTGGCGAAATCGAGTATAAGATGGTGGTGGTGTATCAACATCAATATCTTCGTTATAAAAAGGTAAATCACCAATTTCAATAATATTGAGTGAGAGTGATTCAGGTGCAATTTGTTGAAACACTTTGGCCACTTTTAAATTGTAGGAATCCTTGCGTAAACTACCAACAAGTACGGCAATCTTTTTACTCATTTGTAATTCTCCTTAATGAAAAGAGAAAGAGACACAAGAATGTGTCTCTTAGTCGGTATGAAAATTTAGGATCACTTAATTTTTTAGTGACCTGAAGAGTCCAGTTTACGACTAGTTTCAAATAAGAACCAAGCTCGTTTTTCTGTTTGGTCTATCCACTCTTCAATTAAACTTGCTGTTGCTGAGTCATTATATTTATCACAGATATCATGAGCAACACGCATACGAGTAGTCAGTTTAATATTATCTTGGCAGAGCTCGGCGATCATATCAGATGGCTCAACAAAATCAGCATCATTATCCGAAATGCTTTGTAATTTTGAAATATGACCAATTGAACGTAATGTGGTACCACCTAATTTACGCACACGTTCAGCAATTGGATCGGTCATAGCAAATAGCTCTTCGCCGTGATCATCTAACATTAAATGGTAGTCACGGAAGTGAGGGCCACTTACATGCCAATGAAAGTTTTTGGTTTTTAAATAGAGAGCGAAGACATCTGCTAATACAGAGTTCATTGCGCCAGAAATATCTTTTGAAGCTTTTTGTCCTAAATCAGTTGGAAATAAAATTGCAGATTGTTGTAATTTTTTGGCAGAACTTACATTTTTTGCTGTTAGACTTTTTGAAGCTGTTGCAGATTTTGAAGTAGTAGTGCTTTTTTTAGTAGTACTTTTAGCCATGTAATATTCTCCTATAGGTGAATTAATTGATTACTTAACCATAACCAAATTACGCCAACTCTTTATTAAAGTCCAATCAAAATGAGCTATTTTTAACTATTACTGCTATATCAACAATCTATGAATGGTTATTTAACTCATTTTTCCTATCGTTTTAAATAATTTCTTTCAAAATAAAAGAAAATGTTTCAAATTGTGATCCAGTTAAAGTTTTTTTAATTTCATAGTTGTTAATATTTTTTTGCAATTTAACTCAATAGGAGAAAATATGATTGATACAATTTCATTTGGAGCCGAATGGTTTATCGGTTTATTCCAAGAAGGCGGTAAAGTGTTAGTCGGGATGGTCACCTCGATTTTACCTTTATTAATTTCATTATTAGTTGTTATGAATGCGGTGATTAAATTTATCGGGCAAGAGCGTATTGAACGTTTAGCACAAGCTTGTGCTGGTAATCCAGTTTCACGTTATTTATTCCTTCCTTTAATTGGTACTTTTGTGTTTTGTAATCCGATGACATTAAGCTTAGGTCGCTTTATGCCAGAGTTTTACAAACCTAGTTATTATGCAGCATCTTCCTATAGCTGCCACTCAATGAATGGGTTATTTCCACACGTAAATCCAGGGGAACTTTTTGTTTACCTAGGGGTTGCCGCAGGGTTAACCACCTTAAATTTACCATTAGGTCCATTAGCTGTTAGTTATTTCCTTGTCGGTTTGATTACTAACTTCTTTAGAGGTTGGATCACTGACTTTTGTACAGCCATTTTCGAAAGAAAAATGGGAATTAAATTAGATAGAAAAGTTCACTTATAACAATTCATCTATCACGATAAAAGGAAAATAAAAATGGCTAACTATATTCGTATTGAAAAAGGTGAAGCAGGTTGGGGTGGTCCATTAGAGCTGCCAATCGTTGCTGGTAAAAAAATAGTTTATATTGCAGCAGGCACAAGACCGGCAATTGTCGATACTTTAGTTGAACTAACCGGTTGGCAAGCGATTGACGGCTTTAAAGAAGGTGAGCCACCTAAAGAGGAAATTGGCGTCGCGGTGATTGACTGTGGTGGAACACTGCGTTGTGGTATTTATCCAAAAAACCGAATCCCAACCATCAATATCCACGCGACCGGTAAATCAGGACCACTTGCTCAATATATTGTCGAAGACATTTATGTTTCAGCAGTTAAGCCAAATAACATCACCGTGATTGAAAAAGATGGTGATGTGGTTAACGAAGTTGCAGCGCAACCATCTCAACAAAATGCTAAAGCATCAGAATTTAAAAATTATGACAGTAATAAAAAAATCACTGAACAAAGTGATGGTTTATTAGCCAAAATTGGGATTGGTATGGGGTCTGGTGTAGCGGTTTTCTTCCAAGCTGGTCGGGATACTATTGATACAGTTCTTAAAACCATTCTACCTTTTATGGCCTTTGTATCTGCTTTAATCGGTATCATCATTGCATCTGGATTAGGTGATCTTATTGCCCATGGGTTAGTTCCATTAGCCGATAACCCTCTAGGTTTAGTGATATTAGCACTCATCTGTTCTTTCCCATTACTTTCACCATTCTTAGGTCCAGGTGCTGTTATCGCCCAAGTTATCGGCACATTAGTTGGTGTTCAAATTGGGCTAGGAAATATTCCGCCTCATTTAGCATTACCAGCATTGTTTGCCATTAATGCGCAAGCTGCATGTGATTTTATTCCTGTTGGTTTATCCCTTGCGGAAGCGAAACAAGATACTGTCCGGGTAGGTGTTCCTTCTGTTTTAGTAAGTCGATTTTTAACTGGTGCACCAACCGTGCTAATTGCTTGGGGGGTGTCGTTATTTATCTACCATTAAAGTGTATTTAACTATTTAGGGATGAGGATCATCCCTCTTTGGTCAACAGCGAAACTAAAGTTTTCGCCTTAACTAAAAAATTAGAGAAGGTTAACGATGTCGAATGTTATCTATCAATCAAAAATTAATCAAATCGGTGAGTTTGCTCCAGATGCCTTAGCTGATGGCATGTTGATACTCTTTAAAAATGGAGCGCCTTCAGATTTGGCGGATTACTGTTTTATACATAGTCATGAGGATTTAAAACAGGATCTTCAAGTCGGCCAAGTTTTGCAACTTGGTAAACATATCTATCACATTACCTCCGTTGGTGATGTTGCTAACACCAATTTTCGTGAATTGGGGCATATCACATTGAGGTTTGATGGCAGTAGTCAGGCCGAATTACCGGGAACTATTCATGTAAAAGGTGATATTCCAAATCAACTTTTTGTGGGTGATGAAATCAAAATTTTAACTAATTAAGGAACAAACAATGAAAAAAGTTGCAGTTATCATAGGTGGTGGACAAACTTTAGGGGAATTTTTATGTAAAGGTATTGCCGATGCTGGTTATCATGTAGCGGTTGCCGATTTAAATGTTGATAATGCAATTAAAGTTGCTGATGCAATTAACCAGAAACATGGAGCCGGTACGGCTAAAGGATTTGGTGTTGATGCAACTAACGAAGAGAGTGTGATTAAACTTGCACAAGATGTTGATAATACCTTTAATCGAGCTGATTTAATGGTTTATAGCGCAGGTATAGCAAAAGCGGCACCCATCACTAACTTTGCCTTAAAGGATTTTCAATTATCAGTAGACGTTAATCTTACCGGGTATTTTTTATGTGCTCGTGAATTTGCTAAATTAATGCTCAAACATAATACAGCTGGTCGAATTATTCAAATCAATTCCAAATCAGGCAAAGTTGGTAGTAAACATAATTCCGGTTATAGTGCAGCTAAATTTGGTGGCGTTGGTTTAACTCAATCACTTGCGCTCGATCTTGCTGATTATGGTATTACTGTAAATTCCTTAATGTTAGGTAATCTCTTGAAATCACCAATGTTCCAATCATTAATTCCTCAATACGCTAAAAAATTGGGTATACCAGAAAGTGAGGTAGAGCAAGTTTATATTGATAAAGTGCCACTTAAACGGGGTTGTGATTATCAAGATGTACTTAATGTACTGCTATTTTACGCGAGTGATAAAGCCTCTTATTGTACTGGTCAATCAATCAATATTACTGGCGGACAAGTCATGTTCTAATTAAGATCATGTTTTAATATAACATCATGTATTAATATAAAATATAGTGCGGAAGTGTCAATTTAGCACTTTCGCATTGTTTGTTTAGCATAAACTATTACTGGAGATAACCATGAATATGACTACAACGTTAATAATTTTTGCACTTATGGCATGGTGTGTCCAAATCATTTTTAGTTGGTTGCAAATCCGCCGGTTTAATCATGCTTTTTTAGCGATGAAAAAGGGGCGATATTTAGGTGTTGGTCGTAGCCAAACCAAATGGTTTAAGCCGCGAGTTTTAATTGCTGTTTCTTTGGACGAAAACCAAACGGTAATTGATTCAATTACCATGAAAGGCATTACAGTATTTGCACTACCTAAAACCATTCCTCAATTACTTGGACTTAATGCAAAAGAAATTATTCCTGAAACGATATATCCGAATGATCCTGCTTCGCAAAGTGCATTGTCAACCGCACTAACTGCGAGCAAATAGTAAATAACATTTATTTTGAAAAGTATTTTCTTTTAGATTGAAGTATACTATCTTGCAAAATAAATGATCTTATTTACTGTGAAAATAATGGAATCTTGGCATGAAAGTTAAACAAAGGCAGACGGCAATTTTAGAATATTTACAGAATCATGGACAGGTTAGTGTTGATGAATTAGTGGCTCATTTTCGAACTACTGGAACGACAATAAGAAAAGATCTGACGCAACTTAATGAGAGTGGTTTAGTCCTGCGGACTTATGGTGGTGCGATGTTAAATCGAGAAATCGGTGACCGAGCTATCGATCATAAAACCTACATCAATACCGCCGCGAAAAAAGCGATAGCTCAAGAAGCCGCAAAACTGATTCATGAAGGTGATTCAATTATTTTTGATGCCGGTAGTACTGTAGCGCAGATGATCCCCATGTTAGCTCAATTTAATAATTTAACTATTATGACCAATAGCTTACACATGGTTAATGAACTGGTGGCGAATGATGATGATCAAACCATTATTCTAACCGGTGGTACCTTTCGTCGTAAATCAGCCTCGTTTCATAGTAATAATGCCTCCGCAATTGCTGCTTTTGAATCTTATTCTTTTGATAAATTATTTATGGGGGCTGATGGTGTCGATGTTGTTGGTGGTGTAACAACTTTCAATGAGAGTTATCATGGCAGTGTGGCGATGAGTAAAGCTGCTGCTAAATTAATTTTATTGGTTGATTCAACCAAATTCGGACGACGCAGCCCAAATGTGGTTTGTGATATTGAATCAGTTGATACCATTATTACCGACAATAATTTAGATGATAAATATTATGACGCCCTAATTGAGAAAGGCATCAAAGTTATAAAAGTAAAACCGTTAGATAAATAATGCATTTTTAGAATCTGAAAAATTTGCGCAATGGAGTTTTGCCACGCTCAATATTGGCTGATAAACCCGATATTTAACCACCAATTCTGATAATTTTATGTAAGATGGGGTTGCTGGTCACTAATCGTAACGTCTTAAAATGCTTAATTTGTTTCATAACACAAACTGTTTTAGAATCAAATTGTTTTAGAACGCGTTATCATGCGCTCGGACGCTATTATCCTTTAACACTACCTTGAATATTATCACCCGAACGCTTGGCTAACACAGATTAAAACAGTAATCTTGCTCGAATTGTACCGACTACATTTTTTAATTTCACCAATAACTCTTCCGCTTTATTTTGTTCTACTCTATCAATATCAATAACCACATAACCAATTTTGGCATCAGTTTGTAAATACTGAGCTGAAATATTTAAACCTTGTTCCGCAAATAGTGTATTTATGGCCGTCAATACCCCGGGTTGATTGTGGTGAATATTGATAAAGCGACTCGAGCCTTTCGCTGGAATCGGTAAGGAAGCTTCCGGGAAATTAACCGCCGAAAGGGTTGCTCCTGTGTCTGAATATTTAGCTAATTTAGTTGCAACTTCAATGCCAATATTTTCTTGGGCTTCACTGGTTGAACCACCGATATGTGGAGTGATAATCACATTATCGAATTTACATAGTGGTGATTCGAATGGGTCATTATTGGTTGCTGGTTCACTAGGAAAAACGTCAATTGCAGCACCACTAAGTTTATTGTTTTCTAGCGCTTGAGTTAAGGCCTCGATATCAATCACACTACCGCGGGAAGCATTTATCAATATTGAACCTGATTTCATCATATCGATTTCTGATTTACCAATCATTTTAATGGTGGTTGAATTTTCAGGAACATGCATGCTGACAATATCACTCATCGCAAGTAATTCTTTCATAGTTGAAATTTGTTTAGCATTGCCTAGCGGTAATTTGGTTTCGATATCATAAAAATAAACATTCATGCCTAATGATTCAGCCAATACACTTAATTGACTACCAATATGCCCATAACCAATGATGCCTAAATTTTTGCCGCGTGCTTCATGAGAGCCGGTAGCTAATTTGTTCCACTTACCTTGGTGAGCTTTGGCATTAGCTTCCGGCACACGACGAAGTAATAAGATTGCTTCGGCTAACACTAGTTCAGCAACCGAACGAGTATTGGAAAATGGCGCATTGAAAACAGGGATTCCTTTAACTGTCGCTGCATCAAGTTCAACTTGATTAGTACCAATACAGAAACAGCCAATTCCCGCTAGTTTTGGAGCGGCATCGATGATATCTTTGGTCAAATGTGTTCTTGAACGAATACCAATAAATCTTGCATCTTTTAATGCCGCTTCGAGTTCGGATCGCGATAGTGCACCTTTATGATATTCGATGTTGTTAAAGCCTGCCGATTTAAGTGTTTCAATCGCACTAGGGTGGACACCTTCAAGTAATAGAAACTTATTTTCATCTTTAGTTAACGCTTGAACAACCATCTCTTCCTCTCTATTTTTTATATTTAAATCAATTTATGATGCAACATTAAAACTGCAATCTATTTTTTTGTTACTTCTTTTACGCCAGAACTGGTACCGACTAAGGCGATATCTGCTCCTTTATTGGCAAATAATCCCACTGTGACCACACCGGGTATACTATTAATTCGATCTTCTAATTCCATTGGTTTGGCAATGACAAGATCATGAACATCTAAAATGACATTACCATTGTCGGTAATCACACCTTGCCGATAGATGGGTTTGCCACCAAGTTTGAATAATTCACGAGCAACATAAGAGCGTGCCATCGGAATCACTTCTACAGGTAGTGGAAATTTACCTAGCACATCTACCACTTTGGATTCATCAACGATACAGATAAACTGTTTTGCCAGAGCCGATACAATTTTTTCTCGGGTTAATGCGGCACCTCCGCCCTTAATCATTTGCATATTATGATTAATTTCGTCTGCTCCATCGACATAAATATCTAAGCTATCAACATCATTGCAGTCTAATACTGGTATGCCATAGCTTTTCAATTTTTGAGTTGAGGCTTCTGAACTAGAGACAGTTCCTTTTATCTGATCTTTCATTGTAGCTAAGGCATCAATGAAGTGTGCTGCGGTAGATCCTGTGCCTACGCCGACTAATGAATCAGGTTTAACAAATTTTAGCGCAGACCAACCCACTGCTTTTTTTAGTTCATCTTGTGTCATGATATCACCGTGTGTAAATCCAATTTCGATCAAAAAAAATAAAATTTTAAAAGCAAAATTATTTAAGATATGGCATAGTAACCAATTGGAAAGCAAAAATCATTAGTATTTTTAGAAAATCTATAAAGTTTTAAAACGATTTGAATTTTTTTGCAAAATTAAAGTAGCTTGAATGACCAAGCGTAGATCAAATCATTAGTAAAGAGATTATGAAGCGTCCAGATTATAGAGCATTACAAGCATTAGATGCAGTGATAAAAGAGCGAGGATTTGAACGAGCAGCTGATAAATTGTGTATTACACAACCAGCGGTTTCGCAACGAATTAAACAATTGGAAAGTTTTTTTGGTCAGCAACTCTTAGTGAGAACGATTCCCCCAAAAGCAACTAAACAAGGGGAGCATCTTTTAGGATTATTGCATCAAGTAGAATTGTTGGAACAACAATGGTTAGGCGACAATGAACAAAATACGACACCACTATCATTATCCATCGCCATTAATGCAGACTCTTTAGCAACATGGTTTTTACCTGCTTTAAAACCGGTATTAGATAAAAATATTTTACGTTTTGATATTCAAGTCAAAGATGAAGAGCATACTTTAGAACTACTACGTTTAGGAACGGTGGTTGCGGCTATTAGTATTCAACCTAATCCGTTACCAGGTTGTTTATCGGATTTATTGGGTGCATTGGACTATATTTTTGTTGCTTCTCCGGAATTTGCCAAAAAATACTTCCCTAATGGCGTAACCCGTTCATCGCTGTTAAAAGCTCCAGCGGTAGCATTTGACCATTTGGATGACATGCATCAAGCCTTCTTGCAAGAGAACTTTAATCTTACCCCTGGTAGTGTGATTTGCCATATAACCAGTTCATCTGAAGCTTTTGTTCAATTAGCTAAACAAGGTTCTGCTTGCTGTATGATTCCGATGCTACAAGTCGAGCAGGAGTTAAAAAATGGCGAATTGGTTAATTTAACCGAAGGTTTATTCCAAAGACGAATGCTTTATTGGCATCGTTTTGCGCCTGAAAGTAGCGTGATGCAAAATATATCCGAAACATTGATTCGTTACGCACAACGGATATTGTCACAACATCAAGAACGCAAATAACAGTCAGATTAACTATTTTTATCTGATCATAGTATATTGTTCTATGTAATTTACCTTCTATTACTATTTATAGAGCTAAAAAGATGAACCAATTGAAAAACGACCGTTATTTACGAGCTTTACAATGTTTACCTGTAGACTACACGCCAATTTGGATGATGCGCCAAGCCGGTCGATACTTACCTGAATATCGACAACTTAGAGCTAAAGCGGGTGATTTCATGACTATGTGCCAAACCCCAGAACTGGCCTGTGAAGCGACTTTACAACCACTACAACGCTTTGACCTTGATGCCGCTATTATTTTTTCCGATATTTTAACTATTCCCGATGCAATGGGTCTTGGTTTATATTTTGAAACAGGCGAAGGACCGAAATTTAAAAAAACAATTTCTTGTTTAAATGATATAACCCAATTGCCAGTACCTGATCCAGAAGAATCGCTGACCTACGTCATGGATGCTATTCGTTTAACCAAACAAGAATTAGATGGTAAAGTCCCATTGATTGGTTTCTCTGGTAGCCCCTGGACGTTAGCGACTTATATGGTTGAAGGTGGCAGCAGTAGGACATTCACTAAAATAAAGAAAATGCTTTATTGCGAACCTAAAGCACTACATTTACTATTAGAAAAATTAGCTAACAGTGTGGCACTATATTTAAATGCTCAAATAGCGGCTGGCGCGCAATCAATTATGATCTTTGATACCTGGGGCGGAGCACTTAGTCACCAAAGTTATCGTAGTTTTTCATTGCATTATATGCAATTAATTATATCGCAACTAAAACGTGGTAAGAAAAGCCAGAATATTACCTCTTATATTCCGGTGACGCTATTTACCAAAGGTGGCGGTTTATGGCTTGATGCGATTTCTAACTCAGGGAGTGATGCAATCGGTGTAGATTGGACAGTTGATTTGAATCAAATAGACCAAAAAGGTAATATTGCCATACAAGGTAATTTAGATCCGGCAATATTATATGCCAATCAAGAAACTATTGCGTCTAACGTAGAGTCAGTTTTAGCGGAATTTGGTCACTATAATGGTCATATTTTTAATTTAGGTCACGGTATTCACCAAGATATTCCGATTGAGCATGTGCAATATTTAGTTGATGCAGTACACAAACAGTCAAAAAGGTTTCATCCATGATTAAAAATCCAGTTCAATTAAGACTAGCAAAGTTGCCAGTCTGGAAGCAGCGTTTGTTTATGGTTTGTTTATGTGAACGAATGTACCCAAACTTTATTTACTATTGCAATTTGCAACAAGATGAACTGTCAGCTGTTGGATATAAAAAAATTCTTGATCTCATTTGGGAATCATTGTTAGTTGAAAATGTAAAAATCAATTTTGACTTACAACTCGAGAAACTAGAATCACTAATTCCAATTGTCAATGATGATAGCCCATATATGGTTTACCCTGCTATTGATGCTTGTCAGGCACTGAGTGAGATTTTACACTCTTTTATCAGTGGTGAAATAGTGGAACATACAGCCAGAGTTAGCAGTATCTCCGCAACTACTGTGGCGGAATTTGAAATGACCAAAGATAATATTGAGCTGGCAGAAGAAGAACAATCATCTTTACCTTGTGTAATTGAAGAATTTGATTTGCAATGGGAAATATATCGATTATTAACTGATGAAAATAATGAAAGCATTGATTTGATTCGCGGTCTTAAAATGGACATTCGGTCAGCAGAAATTAGCAATATTGGTGTTTTTTTGAGCGATCAAGCCAGTTGAAGCATTATTTTTTTAATTTCTATTAAATTTTTCTTTAACATTGAGCAAATATAGACTACATTTAATAGCTACGTAATCTAAATCACGTTTACAGAAGCAGAGTTAGGTTTCAACTTTGTTTATAATGTTAACTTTAACAATAAAATAAATATGTAAGGATATTCCATGAATAAAACAGAACTTGTAGATGCTATTGCTAGTAAAGCTGATATTACTAAAGTTGCAGCAAAAACTGCTTTAGAAGCAACTCTAGCTGCTATTACTGAATCATTAAAAGCTGGTGAGCCGGTTCAATTAGTTGGTTTTGGTACATTTAAAGTTAATGATCGTAAAGCTCGTACTGGTCGTAATCCAAAAACAGGTAAAGAAATCAAAATTGCGGCAAGCAAAGTACCTGCTTTCGTTTCTGGTAAAAGCTTAAAAGAAGCTATTAAATAATTTTTGTTGCTTTCTATAGTGAATTTCCTAAGGCCATAACCAATAAGTTATGGCTTTACTATTTTACATTCATCACTAATTCAATTTTCGTTTTTCGCTATTCTGTTCTTGATAAATATTTTCACCACTATCATCTAGCGCGATTTAAACCGTTAGTTTAGCAAATTTAGCATTTAATTCAGTGGCTAAATCCTCTGGTGATATTTCGATTTCTAATCCCCTTTTGCCACCGGAAACCATTATGGTTGCATATTGTTCGGCACTATTATCAATAAGTGTGGGTAATTGTTGTTTTTGCCCTAAAGGACTTATACCGCCAACTATATAACCGGTCCTTTTTTGTGCTAACTGCGGATCAGCTAATTCGACTTTTTTACAAGCTAGAATTTTAGCGGCTTGTTTAAGATCTAATGTACAATCAACCGGTAATACACAAACAGCTAAGGTTTTATTGTCACCATTCAAACTTACGACTAAAGTTTTAAATATCTGACCGGCAACAATATTAAGTTCCATCCCGAGTTTATTAGCTGCTTCTTGACCATAATGACTTTGATGGCTATCGTGTTGATATTGGTGAATATTGAATTTAATTTTATGCTTTTTAAGCAATCTAATGGCTGGAGTCATAATAGTAAAATATTATAAGTAAGGAGTGAGTAATCCCTACTAATTGTTATTAATAGGGATTTATATGATTAAACTAAACTATATACTACATTAAAAAGCCAACTAAGAGATAACTTTTTGGTTGTTTTGATTATTATCATCTAAATTCGGTTTTTCAGCCACATTAGATGCGCTGTATAAGCGGAAGAAGAAGCTATATACAAAGAAACCAAGAAATGTAGATAATACTGAATAAATAATCATTACAACAATATTATTACCTAGCATTGCACTAATAAAAAATAGTACTACATTTATAACCCAACTAATTAAAACCATTAACAAAGGCGCTTTCCATTGTGTTGCCGTTAATTTATGGCAATCAGCAAATTTTTGAAAAAAACCTTTTGAACTTGGACGGATTAATGAAGCACAAAAATAATATATAATGACACTTAAAAATAATCCAATTGTCGCACATGATAATAGTATTAAAATGTTAGCTGCGCGTGATGGTAAGATATAACCGATAATTGCAAAAATTAAAGAAAACACAATGGTTATTACAATTACTATAATAGAATAAATACAGGCAAAACCTAAAAGATTTAAAAACGCAGGTAATAGTCGTTCTAATACTAATTTCAGATCAAATTTATCACTAGTTGATAAATTATAAATAATACCTATCATTACTGACGAAATGAAGATATATATAATAAATAAAAGAAGTAATATTCCAAATATTGCACCAACTATATCAGCTGGATTGCTGTAATATATCATAGTTGCTGCAAAGGTTGATGGATCCATAATAAGATAGGTTAATAGTGAACTAGCTAATGAAATTACTATGCTAGCGATCGCAATTGCCACAAAGCGATTACGAATAAAGTTAATTGTTTGTTCAAAAGTAACAAAAAATGATAAATTATTTTGTGAGTTCATCGTTTTTCCTTATGGGTGGTAATACATGTATTACCACGGTATAGAGATTTAATTCAATAGTTATGATTGTAGTAAAGATATATCGGCAACTTTCAAAAATAAATTTTGTAGTTTCTTTAAAAGCGCCAATCGGTTTAGTTTAATTTTTTCGTCATCAACCATGACCATTACTTTTTCAAAAAATGTATCAATAGGTGCTTTAAGTGATGCTAATTCAATTAAGGCATCTTGATATCGGCTTTCAGAAAAGTAAGGTGCTAACTTGTCTGTCAATATTGCTATTTGCATGGCTAGATCGCCTTCAGCACCCGCTTCAAGCAATGAAGCGTTAATATTTTCAGGGATAGCGTTTTCGGTTTTAGACAAAATATTTGATACGCGTTTATTTGCTTCGGCTAACGAAGATGCTTCAGGTAACGTTCTAAAATGTGTAACCGCATTAACACGGGTATCAAAATCTGCTGGCTTGGTTGGATTGATTGCCAAAACAGCCTGAATAGTATCTATCGAGAATCCTTTTTCTTGATACCATGCACGGAATCGACCTTGCATAAAATTGACAATGTCTTCAACGACATTGTTGTTGGTTAATTTATTACCATATAATGATGTGGCAAAATTGGCTAGCTCAACCAAATCAAGCGGTAAGCTTTTTTCAACAATAATGCGTAATACGCCAATAGCTGCACGGCGAAGAGCAAATGGGTCTTTATCACCTTTAGGGTGCTGCCCTATACCAAAAATACCGGCCAATGTATCCATTTTTTCGGCAATAGATACTGCACTAGACACAGCGGTACTTGGTAGTTCATCACCGGAAAAACGTGGTTTATATTGTTCTTCTATAGCGGTGGCGACTTCAATAGTTTCACCATCTTTAATCGCTATATAGCGACCTATGATGCCTTGCGTTTCGGGAAATTCAAATACCGTATTGGTAACTAAATCGCATTTAGTTAATTTTCCTGCTCGTTTGGCCTGTTCAATGTCAGCGCCAATTTTTTCGGCGATAAAGCCTGATAAGGCTTCTATACGAAGCGCTTTATCTTTAACTGTACCAAGTTGTTGTTGGAACAGAACTGTTTCAAGGCGTGGAAGGCGATCAGCTAAACGTTGTTTTAAGTCTGTTTTATAGAAGAATTCGGCATCAGCTAAGCGTGGACGAACCACTTTTTCATTACCAGAAATAACCACTTGTGGATCTTTGGATTCAATATTGGCAACAAAAATGAAGTTTGGTAATAGTTTTCCTTGTTTATCATAAACTGGGAAATATTTTTGATCACCTTTCATGGTGTAGACCAATGACTCAGCTGGAACGTCCAAAAATCTCTCTTCAAATTTTGCTGTCAATACTACTGGCCATTCAACCAATGATGATACTTCTTCGAGTAAGCTTTCGGTTAAATCTGCTTTACCATTGAGTTTAGCTGCGGCGGCTTCAGCTTGCTGTTTAATAATTGCTTTGCGTTTATTATAGTCGGCGATAACTTTACCGCGCTGTTCAAGAATTTCAGGATATTGGTCAGCATTATCAATGGTAAATTCTTGCTCGCCCATAAAGCGGTGTCCGCGAATGATTCGAGCTGATTGAATATCCAAAATAACACCGGGAACCAATTCATCACCATATAACATGGTTACCGTATGACTTGGTCGAATAAATTCAACTTGGCGAGCCGCCCAACGCATAGGTTTCGGAATAGGCAGTTTGCTTAAGGCGTTTTTAACCATATCACATAATAAATTAACGACAGGCTGACCTTTTTGATTGTGAGTATAAGATAACCATTCACCTTTATCTGTTTGCATGCGCTCGGCTTGAGAGATATCAATGCCACAACCTCGTGCCCAACCTTCCGCTGCTTTGGTTGGATTGCCATTTGCATCAAATGCCGCACTTACCGCTGGACCACGCTTTACAACTTGGCTATCAGGTTGGGTATCATTCAAATTTAAAACTTTTAAAGCTAAACGGCGTGGTGATGCGTACCAAAGCACTTCACCATGTTCCAAGTTAGCATTATCAAGTTGTTCAATAAAATTAGCTGCAAAGCTTTCAGCCAAAGTGCGAAGTGATTTCGGTGGTAACTCTTCAGTACCGATTTCTACTAGAAATGTTTTTTGCATAATATATCAATTCCTACTTAGATGCATTTTGGTTAGAACTTGAATTTTGGCACATTGGGAAACCAAGTGCTTCACGAGACGCGTAATATGCTTCAGCCACCATTTTGGTTAATGTTCTGATTCGCAATATATAACGTTGTCGCTCAGTAACCGAAATTGCTTTGCGGGCATCAAGTAAATTAAAACAGTGAGCGGCTTTTAAAATACGTTCATAAGCCGGTAGTGGTAGCGGTTTTTCTAACTCGAGTAACATTTTGGCTTCTTTTTCATGTTGTTCAAAACAATAAAATAAGAAATCAATATTAGCGTATTCGAAATTATAAGTAGATTGTTCAACTTCGTTTTGATGGAAAACATCACCATAAGTGGTTTTACCAAAGGCTCCATCACTCCAGATTAGATCATAAACGCTATCGACACCTTGAATATACATAGCAAGGCGTTCTAAACCATAAGTGATCTCACCAGTAACGGGTTTACATTCAAGTCCACCAACCTGTTGGAAATAGGTAAATTGGGTGACTTCCATACCATTTAACCAAACTTCCCAACCTAATCCCCAGGCACCTAATGTTGGATTTTCCCAATTATCTTCAACAAAACGGATATCATTTACAGTTGGATCAAGACCAAGTTCTTTTAATGAACCTAAGTAAAGCTCTTGGATGTTGTCCGGTGATGGCTTTAAGATAACTTGAAATTGGTAATAATGCTGTAACCTATTAGGATTTTCACCATAGCGACCATCAGTAGGGCGACGAGATGGTTGAACGTAGGCGGCGTTAATTGGTTCCGGACCTAGTGCTCTTAAACAGGTCATTGGATGAGAAGTTCCTGCACCGACTTCCATATCTAATGGCTGAATCACTGTACAACCTTGATTAGCCCAATAATCTTGTAACGTAAGTATTAAACCCTGAAAGGTTTTGACATTAAACTTTTGCATGATGTTATCTTTGTGGTTGAATTAATTTTTTTCTACAAATTAAATAGTGATACATTTTATACTTTTTATTGGTGCTTGTGAAATGTCAAATTACTTTATATTGATTAAGTTACCTAAGAGAGTTTTCATTTTGCATCTTGACTTATTTCTAGGTATAGTGAAGTTATCTAACTTGCTTGGTAATAAATCATAAATAAAAAGGCCATGTCTATTTATCAAAAATTATTGATTATTTTTTTTATTGGATTGATGAATACGCCCTTGGTGTATGCGAATGATAATAAAAAACTAGAATCATTGCGTCGTTCAATTGTAGAACAAGAAAAGCGTTTAGCACAACAAACAAAAAAACGAACTCAATTGATTAATGATCTAAAAGATCAAGAAACTGAAATTGCTAATTTACTCACCTCGATTGAAAAAAAAGGTTTAACTCTTAAAAAACTTGCTAAGGAAATAGCCAGTTTAATTAAGCAAATTGATGATCTAACCATTAAACAGCAGCAACAACAAGATGAGTTATCCAGACAGTTAGAAAGTGCATTTAAATTAGGAAAGAATACCAATTTTAAGCTGATCTTTGCTAGCGAACAAAGTGAGCGTAATGAACGCCTAATTACTTATTTTCGTTATATCAATGAAGCTAGACAACAAAAAATTAATCAACTTCATGAAACCCAATTACAACTCAATGAGAAGAAAGATGCTTTACAAAAAAAGCAAACCACTCAAAAAAACTTACATAATAAGCAAAAACAAGAGCAAATAGCGTTAGAACAAAATCACCAAAAACGGCAAAAAACCATCAATTCTTTAGAATCATCAATGGAAAAGAATCAGCAAAAATTAGCTCAGCTTAAAGAAAATGAAGCAAAATTGCAGGCAAAAATCATTGAAGCAGAAAGAGAAAGTCGTCGCATAGCGGAAGAAGAAGCAAGACAAGCAAGAAATATTCAAGAAAAACAGAAAAATAAAAATTATACACTTAATGCAGATGAACGAGCATTAATGGCTCGAATTAGTGGTATCGGCAAACCAGAACATCAATACCGTTGGCCGATAAATGGCACTATTGCTCATCAATTCGGTGAACCGTTACAAGGTGAACTTCGTTGGAAGGGATTGGTGATTAACGCCAAAGATGGTACGCAAGTTAAGGCTATTACCGACGGACGCGTTATCCTTGCTAGTTGGCTACAAGGTTATGGTTTTGTGGTTGCGCTTGAGCATGGTAAAGGCGATATGAGTTTATATGGTTACAACCAACGTGTTTTAGTTGAAGTGGGTGATAGTGTTACAACCGATCAGCCAATTGCCATTGTTGGCTCCAGTGGTGGTCAAAATACCTCTGGACTTTATTTTGAAATTCGCCGAGATGGCAAAGCTTTAGATCCTAGTGGTTGGTTAAAATGATTAAATATCTATTTTATCTAGGGATATTATGGTTAACTATAAATAGTGTGTTTGCTGCAAAACTTGCCGTAGTGATTGATGATTTTGGTTATCGTCAGCACAACGAAGAACAAATTATTTCATTTTCACCCAATATTACCATCGCGGTTTTACCTCATTCACCTAATGCTAAACAGATAGCAACCCGTGCTCATCAGCATGGTAATGAGGTGATTATTCACTTACCTATGGCACCTATGGGTAAACAATCTTTAGAGAAAGACACGTTATTTCCTGATATGACTGAAGCTGAAGTTAAAAGAGTTGTGGACGAAGCAGTGTCGAGTGTTCCTTATGCAATTGGGGTGAATAATCATATGGGCAGCTTAATGACATCTGATTTCGATGGGATGTATAAGGTTATGAAAGCGTTGCATCATCATGCATTGTTTTTTTTAGATAGTAAAACGATAGGGAAAACACAAGTAAAAAATGCGGCAAGTGACTACAACATCGCTGTTGTTGAGCGTGATGTTTTTTTAGATTTTCAGCAAACAGAGAGTGCCATTAGTCAACAGTTTGATCTGGCAGTCAAAATTGCGCAAAAAAATGGTCATGCTATTGCCATTGGTCATCCATATCCTGAGACAGTCAATGTTTTACGGCAAAAATTAGCTAATTTGCCGAGCAATATTGAATTAGTTAAAATTAGTCGATTAATTCCACCATTATCACCTAAACATAAACCAACGCTTAAAGATATTTTTAAAAAATTTAAAAAACGTTTTGAAAAATTACCTAATCTTAATCTTGTTAAACCGCAGTAGCTATTTTTTTTCAAGTGTTCGATGGCGAATTTGAACTTGTTTATTTTGTGCTTTAAAAAATTCGGCTAGTTGTTCAGCAATAAAGACTGAACGGTGTTGACCACCGGTACAACCGATGGCAATAGTTAAATAGCTACGGTTGTTTTTTTCTAACATTGGTAACCATTGTTGTAAATAATTAGCGGTTTGATAGATGAAATTGGTGACTTCGTTATGTTTTAATAGAAATTCTTTCACTGGCATATCTAGGCCAGTCAACGGTCTTAACGTGATGTCCCAGTGTGGATTAGGTAAAAATCTGACATCAAACACGAAATCAGCATCAACAGGTAAACCATGTTTGAAGCCAAACGATTCAAAAATTATGGTTAATTCCCGTTCTTTTTTCCCTAAAATTCGAGAGCGAAGAATATTGGATAATTCGTGAACAGAAAGATTATCTGTATTGATCAGCAAACTGGCGTGTGACTTTAATGGTTCTAGATATTTTTCTTCAAGATCGATGGCTTCTTCTAAAGAATATTTTTGATTAGTCAGCGGATGTATTCGTCTGGTTTCGCTATAACGTTGAATTAGCGTATTACGGCTACAATCAAAAAAGATTATTTCTGGCGTAACTGAGGAAGGTAATCGCTGAAATATATCATGGTTAAAATTGAAGTTAGCTGGTAAATTGCGAATATCTATACTAATTGCCACCGGGGTATTGCTATTTTTTAATGACTCAGCAAGTTGTGGTAATAAAGCGACAGGAATATTATCAACACAGTAAAACCCCATGTCTTCCAATGCTCGTAATGCAATTGATTTTCCTGAACCTGAGCGGCCACTTACAATAAACAATATCACAATATCAACTCCAAAATAATTGGTACACCTAGTATATCCTGTTTAGTTCAACATGTGCAATTAATGAAAAGAAACCGTCAGTAAAGAACTAATAATCTAGCTAATAGTCGGTTTTTATCTTAGCTATTAACTGTTTTAAAGCCTGTCCACGATGAGAAATTTGACTTTTATGTTCTTTTGTTAGTTCTGCCGCACTGCAATTAAGTTCCGGAATATAGAATAAAGGATCATAACCAAAACCACCATTGCCATGGGGTTGATTTAAAATTAATCCATTCCATTTTCCTAGACAGATGATTGGTGTTGGATCATTTTCATGTCGCATAAAAGCGAGTGCGCAATAAAAGTATGCGGTTCTTTTTTCTTTCGGCACATCTTTTAACTCAAGCAGTAATTTCTCATTATTACTTTTATCATTCCCATGTTCTCCGGCATAACGAGCCGAATAGATACCCGGTTGACCGTTAAGGGCATGAACAACTAAACCTGAATCATCCGCTATTGCCGGTAATTGCGTCACTTTTGCGGTATGTCTTGCTTTTAAGATAGCATTTTCAATAAATGATAAACCGGTTTCTTCGACATCAGGAACATTGAAGGTATTTTGGGCGACAACAGCGAATCCTGCATCGGCTAAAAGTGTTTGTAATTCACTGACTTTGCCTTGGTTATTAGTGGCTAAAACAATTTTTTGCATTTTATGGCTCCATGATAAAACAAGTTTGGTTTATATCGTAATTAGCAAATCGAATATTAAAAGTTGATAATATAGTTAAATTTTAAAAATCAGGCTCACAACAAAACGTCATACTTTCTCCTGTTTTAGGATGGTTTATGCTGAGATGTTGGGCATGTAATAATAGCCGGTTTGACATCGAAAATGCTTCCGGATGAGCATAAAATTTATCGCCTAAAATGGGATGGCCAATTGCTTGCATGTGCACTCTGAGTTGATGAGATCGTCCGGTAAACGGAAATAGTGCCACTCGCGTGGTATTATCATTATTACGGCAAATAACTTGGTAATGCGTTAATGCATATTTGCCATTATCGTGATCTACCATCTGTCTTGGACGATTAGGCCAATCACAAATCAACGGTAATTCGACTTGACCACTGTCATCTTCAAGATGACCATGAACTACGGCGATATAAGTTTTTTTAGGTATACGTTCTCTAAACTGCTTTTTTATTTCTCGATCCGCTAATTTAGACAAAGCGGCAACCATAATGCCACTCGTTGCCATGTCCAGGCGATGCACAGATTCAACATAACTATATTTTTGTTGTAAACGATGAATAATACTATCGATAAATTGCGGTTTATTTCCTGAGACAGACAAAATACCAGGTTGTTTATTAACCACAACAATATGGTCATCTTGATATAAAATAGTTAACCAAGGATCAATGGGGGGATGATATTCCAAAAGCATGTATGTGTGATAATTTGTAAAATTAAATTGCCACACATTCTAACAAACTCAACAAAAAGTGCCAGTTGAAAAAAGTCTAATTACTCCAGATTGACCTTTTTTTAGATGAAAAAATTTGACTAAAGAGGATTACTAAACCGACCAATAAATAACCAGCAAAAATAATAATCATCCATTGTGACATTTCAATAGTTAAAAATGACCAAATTTTCTCTGAACAAGAACCATAAGCATTAAACATGCTTGGTAACCATTTATCCAAAGGTAACCAAGACGGGAATTGGACATTGATTGCACAAGTATCACTTAAATTGGGTTCAAATTGTAAATGGGCATGAAAAGTTGCCAGATTAAAACCTTTAATAGCGCTAACTAACCAAATGAGAATACCGATTAAACGAAAAATGAGTTTTCCTGGTGCAAGAAGACCGACTAGGCTACCTAACATAATTCCATAAATTGCACAACGTTGATAAATGCATAAAGTACAAGGAGCTAGGCCTAAACCATATTGAAAATAGAGGGCAGTTAATTCAAAAATAGCGGTGGAAAGAAATAATAAAAACCAGGCAAATCTTTCCCGAGAGTATTGATTGAGTAAAGATAACATACTATTTTATTCCTCCATATTCCGCTATAATCATCTCAATATTATAGATTATTAACATCAATCTATTTTATTCTTATAACCTGTAGTGTAGTTTATTTTTAAATAATATTAAACGACTTTTATTAATTAAGGGTGGATTAAGCTTTTCCTATGGACTCAAATGTTCAACAAACAAAATTACATGTCTCATTTGTCACTATTACCGAAGAAAATGTGACACAGCGAATTGATAACTTTTTAATCACCTATCTTAAAGGTGTGCCTAAAAGTATGATTTATCGCATACTTAGAAAAGGAGAAGTGCGCGTTAATAAAAAGCGTATTAAACCTGAATATAAATTGGTCATCGGCGATGAAGTTCGAATTCCACCGATTCGTGTTTCAGAAAAAACGGTTCCTGAAATTTCCAAAAAACTAAATAAAGTTGCTGATTTAGAAAAATCTATTATTTATGAAGATGATGTAATTTTAGCCATTAATAAACCATCTGGAATTGCCGTACATGGTGGTAGTGGCTTAAGTTTTGGGGTGATTGAAGGATTAAGAGCATTAAGACCTGAAGCCAAATTTTTAGAATTAGTGCATCGTATCGATCGAGAAACATCCGGTGTTTTACTTATTGCGAAAAAACGCTCGGCATTAAAAGCACTACATGAACAGCTGCGTTTGAAACAGATGCAAAAAAATTATTTAGCTTTAGTGAAAGGTAATTGGCCATCTGAATGTAAAGTTGTACAAGCACCATTATTAAAAAATGTACTTAAAAGTGGTGAACGTGTAGTTAAAGTGAATGCCGAAGGCAAACCATCGGAAACACGATTTAAAGTAGAAGAACGCTTTGGATTTGCAACTTTAATAAAAGCTAGCCCAGTAACCGGACGAACTCATCAAATTCGGGTACATACGCAATACGTTAATCATCCGATTGCATTTGATGATCGCTACGGTGATAACCAATTTGATGCACTGTTAGTTAAAAGCAAACTTAACAGACTATTTTTACATGCAGCTAATGTGAAATTTATTCATCCTAAAACTATGCAAGAGATGCAATTACATGCACCAATGGATGAAATTTTGCAAAATTGCTTAACCCAGATTAGAAATGATAAATATCAACAATGATAAAATGAGAAGGTAATTAATAAGAATGAAAGATCTTAATTTATATTTAATTAGACACGGACAAACCGAATGGAATATTAAAGATCAGATGCAAGGCTCGAAAAATTCGCCTTTGACTGAAAATGGTGTTTTAGGGGCCAAAATAACTGGAAAGTATTTAAAAAATACGCCATTTATACAAGCTTATTCTAGCCCTCAACAACGTGCTATGGAAACTCGAGATTATATTATTCATGAAAATGACAATGTCATACCTAGCACTGAGCTTGATAATTTACGAGAAATGGATTTTGGCATTTGGGAAGGAAAGCATGTTCCTTTATTAAAAAAAGAAATCCCCGAATTTACAACTTATTTAACCGATCCAGGGAACTTTGATGCTTCTATTAACCAAGGTGAAAACTACCTTGATATACTTTCTCGCATGAAAGAGGCATTAAACGTTATTGTAAAAAATGCACCACAAGATAAAGGTAATATTTTAGTGGTATCACATGGTACGGTGTTACGAATATTACTTTGTGTTTTAAATGGTGGAGATTGGCGTCGACATCGAGATCAAGATTATTTTCCTCGAGTGTTAAATACCAGTATTAGTCTAGTTAACTACAAACAAACTGAAGATAATCCAGAAGGTGAATTTTCAGTTAAGTTTTATAATAATGTTGATCATTTAACCAATTAATTACCGTTATTTTTATCATGTTTTCTCGGCTAATGCTAATTAAGCTATTAGCCGAGTAATATTTAGATTATTTTCTGCTATAAACTGCGTAACGTTTTTGTAATTGTTTTAATTGATTAATTCTTGCATCAATTTTGGAAATTAATGTTTGATTACCTTTAGCTTGTGTTTTGGCATTAGTTAACAATTGAATTGCATCAGGAAATCTTCCTTTAAGCGCAATTAATTCTGCTGTGGCACTCATTTCTTGAGCTCTTGATTTTAATCCACCATAAGCGGTAACCAATAGATCCCAACCATTAGTATCATCATTGTGGTCAAATGTATAACGATGTAATAAACTTACGGCTTGCTGATATTTGCCAGCTTTTATATAAGCGTTAGCTAAGTTTAATTGTAAAGCTGTGCTATCCGGTGATCGCTTTAATGCCGTTTGCAAACGAGTAATCGCAGTACTACTATCATTACTGTCTAAATCAATATCTGTCATTAAATCAATATACCAAATATTATCAGGGTCATTATCTAATAACGGTTGTAATTCACTTTTGGCACGTACTGTATCTTGATTATTGTAATAATTTAGTGCGATGGCATAGCTCAGTGCTTTTTTACCCTGATCACTATTCAATTTACGATAATCATTAATCAACAGTTTAGCGGTATTACTATTCCCCATAAATATTGCTATTCTTGCCTTGGCTAAATAATAGCTTAATGAAGAAGGTATATTTTTTTTAGAATATTGCAGAGATCGATTACGGATATCTGACAAACGGCTATTAGGTAATGGGTGAGTCATTAAAATTTCCGGAGGTTTACTACTAAAGCGACTTTCATCCGCTAGTTTTTGTAAAAATTCGGAAGAAGCATAAGGATCAAATCCTGCTTTAGCTAATGTTCTAAGCCCAACTCTATCCGCTTCTTGTTCGTTTGATTGAGTAAAACTAATCATACTTTGGGCTGAACTTGCCATGGTGGTTGTTATTCCCGCTATACCTGCTTCTGGATTAGCTAGGGTTAATAGTAACGAACCTAAGGCTCCCCCCCACACATAAGGGCTATTTTTATTTTGGGCTTCCATCGCCCGCGCTAAGTGACGTTGCGTAACGTGACCAATTTCGTGAGCCATAACTGAAGCTAATTGGCTTTCATTGTCGGTATCCATTATTAATCTAGAATGAATAACAACATTTCCACCAAAAAAAGCAAAAGCATTAAGCACATTACTTTTCATCACATAAAAATGGAAGGGGGTTTGTACTGATTCTGATTTAGACACCAATTTTTTACCCAAATCATTAATATATTGATTTAAGACAGGATCATTGGCGATAGGAGCACTGCCACGTAACAAGCGCATATAATAATCACCCATCTCATTTTCTTGCCCGATACTTAGTGTAGATGAGGCTGCCGTTCCTATATCAGGTAGTTTAATATTATCTGCTGCATAGACAATGGCGCTATTTTGTAATAATAGTGATGTCGATAATACCAATGCGATTGCTTTTTTTAACATACATTTAACTCATAAAAAAAAGATTAATAGTTAAGTATTCTAGCTTAAAAAAAAGACAATATCACTTTGAATTTTTTATCAATTTGAGCTATTACCGCTATACTATTTAATTTACTCGATTTAATAATTTAAATAATGAGGTTATTCAAAAACCGCGTGGCGAATTTGTTCAACATCAACATTTTTAATATAGTTTTGTATATTGGGATAAATATTATAATGATGGCCGAACTCAGGTTGCATTAATTCATCAATAACTTGACGTTTACTCCAATTTTGAAAGACTAAGCGATACATTGCAATAACTACACCTGTTCGGTCACTGCCATGCCAACAATGAATTAATATTGGTTTAGGTGAATTTTTGATTGCTTTAAGAATTTGGATTATTTTTTTATCGGTAATATTGCCTGCTCGTAGATTAATCCAAACCTCAGAGATCCCGGTATTGGCAATTTTATCCCGATCACTATGCCATAATCGCAGATTAATTATAGTTTTAATGCCTACTTTATCAAGTTGTACTATCTGTTTTAGATTAGGTTGTTCAGAACGATAGATATCGTTTGAGACTTGATAAAAATTATTGGGAAAGGGTGAGGAATTAATGTTAGATTGGCAACTGCTAATAATAAAAGCTAAACAACACAACAAGAAAAGGTTCGCTATTTTGCACAGTTTAAAATAATAGTGAGCCATTAATTGTTGTGTTCTATACATTAGTAAAACTTTTATTTAATTGTTAAATTTATTGTTGACGATGTTTGATAAATTCAACGATATCGTTAACTTTTATCAACTCTTTATCGCCACCAGCACGATGTTTATATTCAACATCACCGTTATCAAGGTTACGTTCACCGATAACAATAGTATGTGGTATACCGATTAATTCAGCATCAGCAAACATAACACCTGGGCGCTCTTTTCGGTCATCAAATAATACTTCAATACCAGCGGCTTGAAGATCAGCATAAAGTTTTTCCGCAGTCGCTTGTACTTTTTCTGATTTGTGCATATTCATTGGAATAATAACAACACTAAAAGGTGCAATCGCTTCAGGCCAAATAATTCCGCGCTCATCATGACATTGCTCAATTGCAGCGGCAACAATTCGGCTAACACCAATACCATAACAACCCATGATCATCACATGATTTTGACCATCTTCACCTTGGACAGTTGCTTTCATGGCTTCTGAATATTTAGTACCAAGTTGGAAGATATGCCCAACTTCAATACCTCGTTTAATTTGCAATGTGCCTTTGCCATCCGGGCTAATATCACCTTCGACCACATTACGAATATCTTCGATACGAGGTAAATCCACATCGCGTTGCCAATTGATATTAAAGTAATGTTTATGGTCAATATTGGCACCGGCAGCAAAATCACTCATTACTGCGACATCACGGTCAATTATAATTGGCATACTGAGCTTGACCGGTCCTAGAGAGCCAGGTCCAGCATTGACTAAGGCACGAATTTCATCTTCAGTTGCAAATTCAAGTGGTGATGCCACAATATCAATTTTTTCTGCTTTGATTTCGTTTAACGTATGATCACCACGGACTAATAAAGCTACAAGTTGGTGACCACTCTCTTTAGTTGCCTTAACCATTAACGTTTTAACGGTTTTTTCAACTGGTATATTGAATTGTGCAACTAATTCATCAATTGTTTTGGCATCAGGCGTATCTACTAATTGCATCTCTTTAGTTGGCGCTTGGCGTGTTTGGGTTGGCGCTTGCGCTTGTGCCATTTCAATATTGGCAGCATAATCGGATTCAGTTGAAAAGACGATATCATCTTCGCCACTATCCGCTAATACTTGGAATTCATGTGACCAATTACCACCAATTGAGCCAGTATCAGCACGTACTGCTCTAAAATTTAAGCCAGCCCGAGTAAATACTGCACTGTATGCCTTATACATATCATCATACGTTTCTTGTAATGACTCTTGCGAGGTGTGGAATGAGTATGCATCTTTCATAATAAATTCACGTGAACGCATTACACCAAAACGAGGACGGACTTCGTCGCGGAATTTAGTTTGGATTTGATAAACATTTAGCGGTAATTGCTTATAAGAACTCACTTCATTACGTAGTAAGTCAGTGATCACTTCTTCATGAGTTGGCCCTAAGACAAAATCACGATCGCCACGATCTTTAATACGTAATAATTCAGGACCATATTGTTCCCAGCGGCCACTTTCTTGCCATATATCGGCAGGTTGTACCACCGGCATTAATACTTCAATTGCACCGGCGTTATTCATCTCTTCACGAACAATATTTTCCACTTTTTTTAGTACACGATAACCAGTGGGCAGCCATGTGTACAATCCGGCAGCAACTTTGCGGATCATACCGGCACGTAACATTAATTGATGGCTAATTACTTCAGCATCTGCTGGTGTTTCTTTTAATGTAGATAGAAGATATTTACTGGTTCGCATACATTTATCCCGAAAAATAATTTATATATAAATATAATAAAAATGTTAGCTAGTTTAGCAGTACCAAGCGCAACACAAAAGTAATTTTATTAGTAAATATGGTTATAAATGTTTATATATGATAAATTTTCTTTTATTGAGAATAAGTTACTAAACAATATGGACAAATTGAATATACCTAAATTAAAACAACGTTTATTTTTTCTCTTCTTAGCTGTACTTATTTTATATTTACCGATTAAATGTACTAAATATCATCTGTTTGATTTAAGTTATCAAGAGGTATTCGAGTTTCATTGGCGAACTGATGGTTGTAGTCGACTGTCTAATACAACGGAATATATAATGGAATGTCCCTGTCCTAGTTTTATTCACCCTGATGACCATATTACCGTTACTGATGATGGCGATTTATATTTTGAAAATGAGCTTTTTGGTAAATTGATATTAAAAGAAAAACCTAGTTTTTTCCACGACTCATCTGAAATATTGTCTGGCGGCTTTATGGAAGTTATACGATCAGATTTAGGTGTTGTTTGTTACTATGATTCGATATAAAAATATTGCGCGGTTTTTTATTCTATAATTGGCTTTTAAACAACTGTTCCGCATTCTTTATAACTATAAAATTAAGATATAAAAACCTTTATGCAAAAACGTCAAACTGTCATATATAAATTAGTGCATTATTTATTTTTTCTCTTTTTAATTGCACTGGTTTTATATTTTCCTTTTAAAATTGTCACATATCATTTGGTTGATTTTAGTTATCAAGAAATTACCAACGAAATGTGGATAGAAGATCGCTGTTATTATCCGGGCGAGTCGGAAAATGATAAATATGACTATGGCAAAAACTGTAAAATTTGCCAACAAATAGTCCCAGCAGATGCAGATAAACAGGATTTTTATATTAAAGAGGGAAATAAATATCTTATTGGTATTGATAGATTACGAAAAGTTTATTTAAAGAAAAAACCAGATTTTTTCCACATAGAGAGGTTTACTGGCGGAGAGTTACATATTTTAGATTATGATACAGGTATTACCTGTACTTATTATTCATATGAATAATTTGCTAAGAAATGATAATAATCAAATAAGTGCGCTAAGTAAGAGTTGGTTTCACAAAATTATATAACTAGCGGTTTTCAATCTAAAATTTTCTTTCAAAAAAACTGTTTCGCAACTTTTTTATAAAATTTATTTTAGGATGAAGATTTAATCTCAATTAATGGCTTGATTCGGCAATTGTTATCACCATAATATAGCACTAAATATAAGTCGTTTTTTTATTTATAATCTTGAGCAAGTCGAAGATTACAAAAAGGGATAACATGGGTTCGGTTTTTGATATATTCAAAATTGGTATAGGTCCTTCAAGTTCACACACCGTTGGTCCGATGCGAGCGGGTAAGGCATTTGTTGATCAGCTTATTGATAATGGGCAAATGTCGTCGGTGACTAAAATTGTGGCTGATATATATGGTTCTTTGTCACTGACGGGGAAAGGCCATCATACTGATATTGCAATTATACTTGGATTATCTGGCGAAAAACCTGATACTGTCAATATTGACCAAATCCCGCATTTTATTCAAACCATCAATCATTGTTGTAAACTACCAATATATAACGGTAAATACCAAGTTAATTTTTCCAGCGAGAGTATTATCTTTCATTCTACCTTCTTACCACTACATGAAAATGGCATGACGCTAAGCGCTTATCATGATGATCAGCTTATCGCCCAAAAAACTTATTATTCCGTGGGTGGGGGGAAAATTGTTGAAGAGGCGTTATTTGCTCAACAAGATCAGAATGCGCAGGAGGTACCTTATCCTTTTTCAAGCGCAGCACAATTATTGACTCATTGTGATGATAATTCGCTGTCGGTATCGAGTATTGTACTAAAAAATGAGTTACAACTGCATAGTTATGATGAAGTTGTAAATTATTTTTCTTTAGTTGGCCAAACAATGCTTGATTGTATTAAACGAGGTATGAATACCGAAGGATTATTACCCGGTGCGCTAAAGGTTCCGCGTCGAGCAAATGCCCTTTATCGGCAATTATTGACTAGCAAAAATAATAATGATCCAATGATAGTTATTGATTGGATAAATATGTTTGCGCTAGCAGTTAGTGAAGAAAATGCTGCCGGAGGCAGGGTTGTGACAGCGCCAACCAATGGCGCTTGTGGCATTATCCCAGCAGTACTGGCATATTATGATAAGTTTATTGATCCGGTATCGCCGGATATTTTTATTCGCTATTTTTTAACTTGTGGAGCCATCGGCTTACTTTATCAAGAAAATGCCTCTATTTCTGGGGCAGAAGTAGGATGCCAAGGCGAAGTTGGCGTAGCTTGTTCAATGGCGGCGGCTGGTCTGGCTGAATTGTTGGGCGGTAATCCTCAGCAGGTTTGTATGGCTGCCGAAATTGGGATGGAGCATAATTTAGGGTTAACTTGCGATCCGGTTGATGGTCAAGTGCAAGTTCCTTGTATTGAACGCAATGCGATTGCGGCAGTCAAAGCAATTAATGCTACGCGTATGGCATTAAGGCGTACTACGGCGGCGATTGTATCGCTTGATAAGGTGATTGAAACAATGTACGAAACCGGCAAGGATATGAATGCCAAGTATCGTGAGACTTCACGCGGCGGATTAGCTATTACCGTTCATTGTAGTTAGTCATTAAGCTAACAACCCAAATTCGCCGATTTTGTATTCGGCGACATAATCTTATCATCATTATCTTTGATGAAAAATCCATACTAGGTAAACTAAAATTATGGTTATTTTATAACTAGACAGATAATACCTCGTTTAGAGCGTCAATGATATCGCTGGCTAATAAACTATACTTATTTTGTTTTGTTAAAGCCGCATCACCTGCCAGTCCATGTAAGTAAACACTTACTGAAGCAGCCATAGTTGGCGGTAAATGTTGCGCGATAAGTCCTGCCATAATCCCAGTTAACACATCTCCACTACCGCCGGTTGCCATACCACTATTGCCAGATTGATTAATATAAGTGGCTTGTTCAGGCATAGCGACAATTGTTTTGGCATCTTTTAATACGCAGATTAGCCGATAGTCTTGGGCAAATTTTTTAGCGGTAGGAATTAGATTATCTTTTATTATTTCAATTGGTTGATTAATTAATCTTGCCATTTCACCCAAATGCGGGGTGACAATAATCGTTGCTTGCACTTGTTGCAATAATCTTATATTTTGTGCTAGAACATTAATTCCATCAGCATCAATGATTATAGGAACTGTTGCATGTTTTAAAACATGCGATAAGATTTTGTGAGTATCATCGGCTAGTCCCATTCCTGGTCCAATAACAATGACTGACGCCCAATCAATAAGTTCTTCAAGTATTTTAGTGTCAATGTTATTGGCAATAAATGGTGTGAATAATAGTTCTGGTAGTTGAGTTAATAAGATATCCCGATTAGATATTGGTGTGTAAATACGTACTAACCCAGCTCCGGTTTTATAAGCAGCTTTCGCTGCAAAGTAGGCAGCTCCCGACATATTTTCTGAACCGGCAATAACTAATACTTTGCCATGATTACCTTTATGACTGTTATTTAATCTGCGCGGCAATAATTGAGGTAATTCATTGGATTGGTAAGTGTAATGACTTGCTGGAGTAGTTGCATAGATACCTATGTCGGCAATAGTGACTTCGCCAGCTAATTCAACGCCCGGATAAAGTGTTAAACCTATTTTTGAATAAGCAAAAGTTACTGTTTGTTTGGCTTTAACTGCCGTACCAAGAATTTTACCTGTATCGCAACAAAGTCCCGAAGGAATATCAATAGCAAGTACATCGACATTACTGTGATTTATTCGTTCGATTGTGTGAAGAAAATCACCGCTAACAAGGCGATTAAGCCCTATACCAAAAATAGCATCAACAATAGTCGTATATTGGCTAAAGGACTCGGCCAAAGACGTAATAAATTTAATATTATAATTTTGAGCTATTTTTATTTGTTGTGAAGTTTCCTCAGATACATTTTCTACTTCACCAATCAAATACACATCTACATCAATATGCTGCAATTTAAGTAACCGAGCAACAGCAATACCATCACCACCATTATTACCATAACCACATACTACAGCGACTTTGTTTAAATTATAACCATTGGTATTGAGTTGATTTACTACAGCTAACGCAGCCCGTTCCATTAATACTAGTGAGGGTAAGCCTATTGTATTTGAAGTATAAGCATCATAATGCTTCATTTCAGATGAGGTGACTAAGTATTGCATAAGACTGCCTCTAACTGTAAATGAGATGCCACGTTAAGTGGCAAAATCATATAGGTAAATTAATCATGGATTAGATTAGGGGTTCTTCATCCAGTAGCTCTTTTAGTTGCTGTTTTTTTAAACTTTCTAAAATTTTATTATGAATTCCATTAAAACCACCATTACTCATAATCAAAATAGCATCGGTAGGTTTTGCTGCTTTGGTTATCATTTCAACTAATAAGTCTATATCGCCACTCCAGTATGCAGGTTGGATACAAGCATCGACGACATCAGCAACTAACCATGGTAGTTGTTCAGGTTGAAAAATAAATATCTCATCGGCTCGACCTAATGATGGGGCAAGTTCGTCTTTGGATATCCCTAATTTCATCGTATTAGATCGTGGCTCTAATACCGCTAAAATTCGCCTATTGGCGCCGATTTTACTGCGCAATGCTTCTAATGTTGCTAATATTGCGGTTGGGTGATGAGCAAAATCATCGTAAATTTCAATATTATTAACTTCACCGTATAGCTCTAAACGTCTTTTAGCATTTAAAAATGATCCTAATGCTAAACACGCATCTTCTGGCTTGATACCAACATTGTGTGCCGCAGCAATAGCCATTAGGGCATTATGCATATTATGTTCACCAACTAAAGAGTAGTTAACTTCACCCACTTTTTCATTGTTGTAATAAACGGCAAAGTTGCTAGCATCATTAGCGATTTTTTTGGCTAACCAACCTTCTTCAGATTCTGTAAAGCTCTGTTCGCTCCAACAACCTTTTGCTAATACTTGTTTTATATTAGTATCTTCTTGAGGAGAAATAATCAATCCTTTGCTTGGTACTAAACGAACTAGGTGATGGAATTGTTTTTGGATTGAACTAAGATCATCAAAAATATCAGCATGATCAAATTCCAAATTGTTCATAATTAGTGTTTTTGGACAATAATGCATAAATTTAGAGCGTTTATCAAAAAATGAACAATCATATTCATCTGCTTCAATAACGAAAAAATCACCTTCGCCTAATCTCGCTGATAGCTCAAAATTACCCGGTACACCACCAATGACAAACCCTTGTTTGTAGCCCTGTTTTTCTAAAATCCAGTTAACCATTCCCGCAGTTGTTGTTTTGCCATGAGTACCGGCAACAGCAATAACCCAACGGTCTTTTAATACATTATCGTGTAGCCATTGTGGCGCGGAAACGTAAGGAATATTATTGTCCAAAATGTATTCAACACAAGGATTACCTCTGGATAGGGCATTGCCAATGATGACTAGATCTGGCGTTGGTGATAATTGTGAAGGATCATCCCCTTCGATAATATCGATATGCTCTTTTTGTAACAGCGTACTCATTGGTGGGTAAACATTTTTATCTGATCCTGTTACTTTATGGCCTAATGAACGAGCTATTAATGCAATGCCGCCCATAAATGTCCCGCAAATCCCAAGAATATGAATATGCATTTTATGTCCTTACTATTGTATAAATTGTACTGATAATAAAACTATTTTATTGTGTAGCGCGTCAGATTTTTATGGTTAATGGATGTTATTTTTTGATATCTCTCAATTATAGTCGATTTTAATAGTTTATGCGATAGGCCAAATATGCCTTATCATTAAGTTTAGCGTTTGATTACCACGAAATTCATTCACATCTAATTGATAAACAATTTTTGCATTTTTTATTGTATGGTCTGGCCACTGGTTTAAATTGACATTAAAACAGATCCCTTCAATTATCGGCCCGCCGTTTTTCGGTTCGAGTACCAATTTGAGGTGCTTCTCACCAAATAAGCGTTGTTGATGAATAATAAATTCACCATCAAATGTCGGTTCGATAAATCCTTCGCCCCAAGGTCCAGATTCTTTTAACTGTTTAGCGATTGAGTAACTAAAATCTTGATTATCAATTTCACCATCGGTTTCAATGATTTGTTCAAGTACATCTAAATCGAGTTGTTTAGTTATCAATGCTTCAAAATGTGCGCTAAATTGATCTAAATCTTTTTCTTGAATACTTAATCCCGCTGCCATGGCATGTCCACCAAAGCTCACTAGAATATCGGGATATTTCTCATTGAGTTCATCAAGTATGTCTCGTAAGTGAATCCCCTCTATTGATCGTCCGGAACCTTTTAATAATCCATCTTCAGTAGAGGCAAAACATATAACCGGACGATAATGTTTATCTTTCAAACGCGCCGATACAATACCGATAATACCTTGATGCCACTGCGGATGATGTACCACTAATGCGTTCGGAAAAGTAGAATTTTTCTGTTCTACTTGTTCAATATAGGATAACGCTTCTTGATACATTGTTTGTTCAATCAGTTTCCGATCATGATTAAGAGTATCAAGATCGGTTGCTTGTTTGATGGCACTATCATAATCTTCACATAGCAGTAATTCCACGCTAAGCGACATACTATCCATTCGCCCAGCTGCATTTAGCCTTGGGGCTATGTAATAGGCAAGATCTGTAGAAGTTAACGTAAGTGGATCTCGTCTAGAGATATCTAATAATGCTTTGATTCCTTCACAACAATAACCGGCTCGAATACGGCTAATGCCTTGATGAACCAATATGCGATTATTACGGTCAAGTTTTACCACATCGGCAATCGTGCCAAGCGCAACTAAGTCTAGCAAGCTAGCAATGTTATATTCTGCTAAATTATGGTTAGCAAACCAGTTTTCTTTACGCAGCTTTGCTCGTAACGCCAACATAAAATAAAAAGCCACACCGACACCGGCTAAGTTTTTTGAAGGAAAAGTGCAGTTTGGCAAATTAGGATTGATAATCGCATCCGCCGCGGGTAGTTGTTCTGGGCATAAGTGGTGGTCGGTAATAATGACCGTTAAATTTGCTTGTTTGGCAAATTCGACCGCCTCAACAGCCGAAACCCCGTTATCAACAGTAATAATGAGATCCGCTTTTTGTAAAATTGCTTTTTTTACAACGTTGATACTTAGGCCATATCCATCATCAAACCGATTTGGAATAATATAATCGACAAATTGACAACCCATTTTTTTTAACGCGGTTACTGTTAATGCAGTACTTGTTGCGCCATCAGTATCAAAGTCTCCGACAATGACGATTCGCTGATTGTTCTTCATTGCACAATAGAGAAGGTCGACAGCGGTATTGGTACCATCGAGATTGTCATAATTACATAAGTTACGAGTGCTATAGTCCAACTCTTGCATAGACGTTATTCCGCGTAATGCATAAACGCGTTGCAATAATAACGGAATATCACTTGATAATTCAGGCAACTTTTCGGGTAATTTACGGTGGATTATTTTATCTGCTTTCATATTATGAATGTTAGCGCTAATGCGCTAACATATTGTTGTATTTTAATGATTATAAATTATGTAATACTAGTTTTTAGATTTGTTTTTTAAAATTTCAATTAATTTATTAGCGGGAACATAACCTGAAACCAGTTGCCCATCAGCTAATACTAATGCTGGTGTTCCGCTAATACCTAATTTTTTACCAACATTAAATTGTTGTGTCACATAAGGGATCATGCTGTTAGCTGGCGAAATTTTATTACCTTTATAAGCATCTTCAAAAGCGGCTTTGCGGTCAACCACACTCCAAATAGATTGCATATTTTTGCCTACTTCACTATCCGCACCAGCACGTGGGAAGGCAAAATAGTGAACTGAAATACCTGCATCTAAGTATTGGTTAATATTTTCATGTAGTAATTTACAGTAATGACATGTGTAATCGGTAAAAACTGAGATGACATATTTTTCATTCGGTGCTTGATAAACAATGGCATCTTTTTCAATTGATTTCATTAATTTTAAGTTATTGCTGTTGGCAATATTTACCGGTTCACTGCCTTCAAGATTATATATTGGTCCTTGGGTTAAAAATTTACCATCATCAGTGACGTAAAAAATACCATCTGGTGTGGTAACACTTTTTAGTCCTTTTACTGGATTATTTTCGATGGTAATTTCTTTACTGGAAAAACCTAATTTTTCCATTGTATTGGTAATATCAGCGTTAGTCGCTAATACTGAAGTTGAGATCAACGCTAAACTTAAACTGATTACTAATTTTTTCATTCAATTATCCTTAGTTTATTAAACCGCTATGCGCGAGGATGATGTTTGCTGTGCAGCTGTTTCAATCTTTCTGTTGCAACATGCGTATAAATTTGTGTAGTAGATAAACTACTATGCCCAAGTAACATTTGTACTACTCGCAAATCGGCACCATGATTAAGCAAATGGGTGGCAAAAGCGTGTCTAAGTACATGAGGTGAAAGAGCTTCAATATTAATGCCCGTTAGTATGGCATAATATTTTATTCTATGCCAGAACGTCTGTCGTGTCATTTTTTTACCTAATCGACTTGGGAAAACTACATCGACAGGCCCGCTTTTTAAAAGGTCACTACGCGCATATTTGAAATAGTATTCCAGCCAATATATAGCCTCTTCCCCCAGAGGAACTAAACGCTCCTTATTTCCTTTACCCACAACTCTTACAACACCTTGCCTAAGGCTCACATCACTAATTTCTAAATTAACTAACTCCGAAACTCGTAATCCTGTCGCATAAAGTACTTCTAACATGGCTTTGTCGCGTAGTTCAATTGGATCATCTATATTTGGCGATTCAAGTAGCGCATCAACCTGTAATTCGGTTAAATCCTTGGGTAGTTTTTTGGGTAACTTTGGCGAGGATAATATAGCTGATGGATCATCAGTGCGATAATTTTCTTGATATAAGTACTGGAAAAAACGTTTAGTCGCACTCAGTAAACGGGCTGAGCTACTTGCTTTATAACCATCTTTAACACGTTGTAATAAAAATTCTTGTAAGTTAGTTGATTGTGCCGTAAGGAAATTAACTTGTTGTGCTTGCAGTGATTGGCTTAATGCGAATAGATCGAGTTTATAAGATTCGATAGTATTTTCCGCAAGATTTCGTTCTAACCAGATTGAATCTAAAAATTGTTCAATTAGTATTTTATTTTTCGGTGATATATCTTTATCAGACATTAAAGGCCAACTCTTTTTTCAACACTTTTTAATATTATATACTAACTGAGAATAACTTGTCGTTGTTACATGACTATCGCAATAGAAACGCATACATGTTGCAACGTTGAGTTAATGAACAAATTAAATAACAATTAATTTTAGTTTATGTTGGAATAATATTTTGTATCTTTTCTATCGCCTACTATATACTGAATTATCGGTTATTTTTTTTGATAAGCTATGTTAAAACGAAATATTAATCTTTTCATTGCGTTATACGCTTTTTTGGTTATTGGTCTTGAAACTTATATTTATTGGCATACTCAGCTTAGACCGTGGCAACCCATCACCCCAATTGGGCGAATAATATTTTACTACAGTTTTTTTACGGTACTTTCTAATCTGATGTTAGCATTTAGCTGCTTATGGTTAACTTTTAATCCGAACTGTAATCGATATTGTTTTAAGGTAATACGATTGAATGGTCTAGTCGGCGTAATTATAACAGCGATAGTCTATAACTTAATCCTAAGGGGAATTCATAAACCACCTAATACCTTATTACTGTTTGCCAATGAAAGTTTACATGTGATTCTCCCTGTCCTTGGGATATTAAGTTGGTTAGTTTGGGGACCATTTCGACGTATTCATTTTAATGTCATTGTTGGATCGTTTTTGTCGATGTTAATTTATGGTATTTATATCTTTATACGAGGTTATATTACTCAGCAATATCCATATCCATTTATTAATGTAGTAAAGATCGGATATGTTAAAGCGCTATATGCTGCTGGTTCGGTTTTTGTGCTGTTTTTAGGCTTGGCTCTTTTGTTATGGGTCATTGATTGCTTTAGGAGACGAATATGAAATTGTATATCTATGAACACTGTCCTTTTTGTGTACGGGCAAGAATGATTTTTGGGTTAAAAAATATTCCTGTTGAGCAACAGGTTTTTTTAAGTGACGATGCTAAATCACCAGAAAGCATGATTGGTGAAAAAATGGTACCTATCTTACAAAAAGAAGATGGTAGTTATATGCCAGAAAGTCTGGATATTGTTGCTTATGTGGATAGTAATTATGGTGGCAGTGCTATTTTAATTGGGCCTAAAAATCCAAAAATTGCCGAATTAATAAGACAACTTCAACAATATGATTATAAGTTAGAGTGTCCTCGTTATATAAAACTTGGTTTAGCTGAATTTGCTACTCAAGCTGCTATTGATAATTTTGTCACTAACAAGAGTAAAAAGTTGGGAGCGTTTGACGATTGCCTCGCTCAAACTGATTCATTAATAGCTAAGGTATCGGATTTATTAAATCAGCTAGAACCATTAGTGATGTCTTCTAATGCATGTAATGGAACGTTATCTTGGGATGATATTTGCTTGTTTCCTATACTGCGCAATTTAACTTGTGTTAAAGGACTTAAATTCCCAGCTAAAATCAAAGACTATTTACAATCAATGTCTGAAAAAAGTAAGGTTGATTTATTTTTCGATAAAGCCGTCTAATTGCAGATAGGTGTAGTTGCAGATAGCTGTAGAAGTATGGACTGGTGAATCGCTGATAATCTATAGGTGATTAAATAAAAGAGTACAACTAAAATAGGAAAAAAAACGCTGTACTCTTTTTTCTTAATAAACTTTGGTTATTAATTAAAATAATTAATTACTTAATACCGGATCAATAATTTCAATCTTATCTTTACCACCGTACACATCATACCACGGTGTTGCATATTGTTTTAGAATTTTATTTAGTTGTTCAACATTTTCACGGCCAGTCGAATCAAGCCAACGTTTTAAGCCATCTTTACCACCTTTAGCATAGGCTGCTACACCTTCAAACCATGTTGCCCGACCACCTAAAATACCACTGTATTTAGCACCATGTTCACCAGCAAAGATAAGTTCTTGATGGAAAGTTTTGGTTGGTACGCCAGCACTTAGATAGATAAATGGACGAGTGGCCGCATCACTAGCTTGTTTGAAATAATCAGCCGCTTGTTTTTGTGAATATACCGCAGGATTATTATCGTTAAATCCTTCAACATTTTTAAATAGCACTGGCACTTCTACTTTTAAGATATCGATGTAATAGTGATCTTTAGTGAATTCTTCAATGGTTTTGATCACTTTTTGTGGTTTAATTTTGGCAAATTCCGGACTTTTATCGTCAGTAATCGCATTATCATAGACAATCGGTTCCACAAATACCGGAATATCAGCTGCTCTTGCTTCGTTACCTAAACGCTCTAAAAAGGCATGTTTTTTATCTAAGATATCTTGCGGATCATCAGGATTATAATAAACAAGGACTTTTGCGGCATCAGCTCCTTTTTTTAATAAACGTTGAAGTGAGTCTTCAGGTAAAATATCGGGTAAACGGCCTGGGGTATTGGCATCGTAGCCGGTTTTTTCATATGACATAATTAACCCAGCATTTTTATTTTTGGCTGCCATACCTTTAAAACCAAGCTCTTCATCGAGCAAAATGGCACTAACATATTTGGTTAATTCCTGAGAAACAAGCTCTTTAAATTCATATACCATATCAATATGATAACGCTCTTGCCCAACGGCAGTTTGCATCATTTTTACCATTGAACCACGTTGATCGATTGCTAATGCTGCAATTACACCATCTTGGTTAGATAATTGTTGCATACGGGTGAATTTTCCACGAGAAATGCGTTTTGTTGCCATTTTAAAACTCTCCATTTAATAAGATTTTTTCATTTTAGGTTTTTATCTGGCCAAATATTAATCATTTAGTGCTAATTTGATTTTTATTTATTTTTAGATATTTTCTTTTAAATAACAGTTAGTTCCTGTATAGTAATGCGGATCATTAGACTGTTTGTAAACAATTATTTACAAGGATGATTATGTCAAATTTAGCAATTTCCTCAAATGTGCGAACATTAACTCATCAGGATTATAAAACGTTAGCGCTTTCTGCATTAGGTGGTGCATTGGAGTTTTATGATTTTATTATATTTGTCTTTTTTTCAATAACAATTAGCCATCTGTTTTTTCCTGATGATATGCCTGCATGGTTAAGTCAAGTACAGACTTTTGGTATTTTTGCGGCTGGCTATTTGATTCGCCCTTTTGGTGGTATTGTGATGGCACATTTTGGTGATATATTTGGCCGCAAACGAATGTTTACACTGAGTATTTTGTTAATGGCGTTACCAACATTATTTATTGGTTGTTTACCTACTTATGCCAGTATCGGTATTTTTGCACCATTACTATTGTTAATGATGCGTTTATGCCAAGGGCTTGCCGTTGGCGGTGAAGTTCCGGGGGCATGGACATTTGTTGCTGAACATGTGCCTAAAAATAAAATTGGTTTAGCTTGTGGCATTTTAACCAGTGGCTTAAGTTTAGGTATTTTACTCGGTTCACTAGTATCGACAATAATGAGTAAAAGCGTCTCGGTAGAGCAAATGAATGAGTGGGGCTGGCGAGTGCCATTTATTATTGGTGGTATTTTTGGTTTAATTGCGATGTATCTTCGTCGTTGGTTAAAAGAAACACCGATTTTTCTCGAAATTCAGCAACGTAAAAATCAAGAATTAGCTAAAAAATTGCCGGTGATTACTGTGCTAACCCAATATTTACCGCAAACTATTTTATCGATGCTACTAACTTGGGTGTTATCAGCCGGTATTATGGTGATAATGTTAATGACGCCAATTTTATTGCAAAAACAATTTGGTTTTTCAGCACTTGAAGCCTTGCAAGGCAATATATTAGCTATCATCGGACTTATCATTAGTTGTACATTTTACGGCATGATGATGGATAAGTTTTCAATGGGCAAAGTACTGGTTATTGGTTGTACTATTGCCGCTATCATGATTGCTATATTTTATCTATCATTGGATAATCCGAATCTTCTGTTTATCACCTATTCATTAGCGGGTTTTAGTGTTGGGATTGTCGGTTCTTTTGCCTATTTTATGGTTAAAGTATTCCCAACCGAGGTGCGTTATAGTGGGGTGTCGTTTTCATTTAATATGGCTTATGCCATCGCTGGGGGCTTAACGCCATTATTAATATCCTTTTTTAGTGATTTTGTTAGTAAAATGGCTCCTGCTATTTACGTTGTTGGATTATTTTTATTAGGTGCATCAATCGGACTATTTTTATTAATTAATAATAATCTCCAAAAATATGTAGCAAAAGATATCTCTTAAAATCTAATCGGTAATAAAAAAGTTTGAGGAACGCGGTTTCTTACGTTCCTCAACAAGTATATTTAAGTAATTTTACTGTTTTTTTCCTAGTTCAACAGTTCGAATTACTCCCGCTCTAACACTTCGTTGTAATCCCGCTGCGAAGTCGCTGTTATTCAGTTCATACAAGCTATGAATGCCAACACCGGCTGGTGAGTTATTAATATCCAGTAATTGTCTTGGATGTTTTTGACTTGTTTGAAGCATACAGGCTGCACCGTGTAAATTTTCAATTGCAATGCGTTTGGCCATATCGCGCGACAAGCCAACTAAAACCCCAGCATCAACTAAAGATTCATAAAAATAATAGATATAATTAGGTCCGGCAACTGCATAGCCAGTAAAAATATCAAGCAGTGATTCGTCAATATATTCAAGTTTACCAAAACTGTTGAAGAATTGTGTGACCGACCTCTGTCTTGCCACCGCCTGATCATTAACGTCGGTAGCAATACCTGAATAACCAAACCCCGTATCGGTAAGAGTATTGGGAATCGTTCTAATAACAGGAATATCAACTGTTAATGATGCTTTTATTTGGGCAATTGTCACGCCAGCGATGATTGAAATGATAATGATTTTATTCGTCTTAAATTGTTGAACAATGTCACTCCATGCATCTTGCGGTCGAACCCCTAACACAATAATATCTGCATTGACGATTTTTTCAGAAGGTGTAACCCCATAAGTTAATTGTAAATAGTCTAAGCGAGACTTAACGATATCGTTTACTAATATATTTTGCGGTTTATAAACTTTGTTTTTTATTAGTGCTCTAATAATTGCTTCAGACATATGGCCGCTACCAATAAATAAAATATTACTCATACTAATAGTCCCTATTTATAATTGACCAAAGATCAAAACAACACCATATGTTTCGCTGGCAGGTACAATAAGCTTATCATTTTGTAAATTAAATTTAATATTCCCTTTTTCTAGCGCTTGCTGGGTTTGTGCTAATGATTTTGTCGTCAACCCTAAAGCAACTTTACGATCTTGGTCATTGTTCGCTTTGCTTAATGAAGCCCCAAAAAGACGCTCTGTTGCGCTTGGTGTAAGGTAATCAATATATTTGTCATCCGCTTTTAGGCGTACTCCTCCGTCAATATCGATAATTTTTGCTGATGGGAAGGTGTTTTCCAGTAATTTGATTGAGGCGTGGGGATTTTGCGCCTCAATAATCACCTGATTAATATTGACGACGCCATTGGGATGCCCTTGCCACTCTTTACGCCAAACGAGTTCGGGAGTGAGTTGGTCGCAAAAAAAGATCTGTCCATTTGGTGTATAGGAAGGATCTAATCTAACGGTTCTAAAACGCGCTTCAGGTTTTGTACCATCATTTAATTCGACAGGTCTAAAAAAGGATCGAGGACCTTCACCCTCAACTTTTATGCCATTGTTAACTAGATGTTGATAGAGTTCATTGGCATTTTTGGTTTTGAACACCAGTCCAGTTAGCCCGTCAGCAAAACGCCAACTTTTATCCACTTTATCCGCATTTTTGGGCTCGAAACCCAAAAGCTCAAGATAGGTAGTGGTAAATATTGCTAAATTGTTACTGGTTCCAAGTGAATGGTGTCCACGAGGCGTTGTTGTGAACCCCAATTTTTGATATTGAGCATTTGCTTTATCGAGCTGATCGGATACGGTTATTACAACATGATCAATTTGTGGAATAAGTGTTGTCATTATATTCACTCCTTAAATATGAATAGCGGGAGACATGTCAATTAATCGATGTGGGTTCCATCCTCTGCCTGGAACCGCATCAAGAAGATCTTTAGTGTAAGGCGCAGTCGGATTTAGAAAGACTTGAGAGGCAATACCTTGCTCAACGATTTTGCCAGACTTCATTACGATTATATGATCACAAATTTGTGCCGCCACTCGCAGATCATGGGTAATAAATAAAACCGTTAAACCGAGCTGTTTACGTAGTTGGGTTAGTAGTTCGAGAACTTGTGCTTGCACCGAAACATCCAGAGCTGATACAGGCTCATCAGCAATCAATATTTTCGGCTCTAATGCTAATGCTCGAGCAAGACCAATTCGTTGTCTTTGTCCACCCGAGAATTCATGAGGATAACGGTTTAACGCCTCACTTTCTAATCCCACCATGTTGAATAACGCTTTTGCTTTCTCGATAGCTTGTTGTTTCGTTATTCCGTGAAGTATTGGTCCGATAGTCACTTGATCGCCGACTTTTCGCCGTGGGTTTAATGACGCATAAGGATCCTGAAAGACCATCTGAATATGGCGTGAATAGTGTTTAAGTTTTTTCCCTTTTAATCGGGCTATATCGACATTTTCAAAGTTGATTTGCCCGCTGTCTATTTCTAATAATTTAATAATGCATCTGGCTAATGTTGATTTGCCTGAACCGCTCTCTCCCACAATACCTAAAGTACTACCTCTATGTAGCTTGAAACTCACATTATCAACTGCATAGGTCGTTCGTCGATTTTGCTTGAAAAAACTATGGTTATGATAAGTTTTTGATAGGTTGTTTACTTCAAGAATAATCTCTTTGTTAATCCGACGAACATCACCGGGAGTAAGGGGAGGCACTGCGGCTATTAACGCTTGAGTATAAGGATGTGTTGGCGCGTTTAATACTTCATTAGCAAAACCCTGTTCGACTAGCTTTCCTTGTTGCATTACCGCAATGCGAGTGGCGATATCGGCAACCACACCAAAATCGTGTGTAATAAATAATACCGCAGTACCTTTACGTGATTGTAGTTCGCGAATCAGTGCTAAAATACAAGCTTGGGTTGTCACATCTAAAGCTGTTGTTGGTTCATCAGCAATTAAAATAGCGGGTTCTAATGCCAACGCCATGGCAATCATGGCGCGTTGACGTTGACCGCCAGAAAGTTGATGCGGATAAGCTTTAGCCACCGATAAAGGATTTGGCATTTGCACATCCGTTAATAATGAAATAACTTTTTGGTTAATCTCTTGTTTACTCAATTTAGTGTGTATTGTGAACATTTCACTAATTTGCTTGCCAATGGTTTTTAATGGATTGAGTGCCGTCATAGGATCTTGAAAAACCATACCAATATGCGCACCACGAATTTTACGCATTTGTTCCTCATTGTAAGTGAGTAAGTTGTCACCATTGAAATCGATCTCACCTTGAGATGCTGTAACACCATCAGGTAGTAATCCCATTATTGCATTAGACAATAAAGATTTACCCGAACCACTTTCACCAACAATACATAAGATTTCATTAGCATAGAGATCGAGTGATACATCATTAACCGCAAATTTTCGATCGGCACCCTGAGGTAAAGTTATAGTTAAATTTTTAATAGATAGTCTTTTTCGATTCATCGTTTTTTTAACCTCGGATTGAGTGCATCGTTTATTCCTTGACCCACTAATGAAGCCGATAAAACGGTTAATAATATTGCGATGCCCGGAATAGCTGAAACATACCATTGTTGGCGTAATACTAACCGACCATTGCCAACAAGATTTCCCCATGATGAGATATTGGGGTCGGAAAGATTCAAAAAGGCCAACGCGCTTTCCATTAATATCGCGGTTGATAAAATAACACTGGCATACATAATTACTGGTGGTAGTGCATTAGGTAAGATCTCTTTAAACATTAATCTTGTTGAGCTCATTCCTATGGTTTTTCCTGCCTGTACAAATTCACGATTGCGTAATGATAAAAATTCGGCTCGTGTTAATCTGGCAACTGGTGGCCAAGAGACCACACCAATTGCAATTATTACAATATTGATCGTTGAACCAAATACTGCTACACCTACTAATAATAGTAAAAAGTTAGGTAGAATTTGGAATGCCTCTGTCAGGCGCATCAGTATGTCATCAATCCATCCACTATAAAATCCCGAGATAGCACCAATCACCACACCTATAATAATTGCGATTAGAGTAGAGACGAGACCAATAATAAGTGATACTTTTGCACCATGAAAAAGTTGCGCCGCAATATTTCGTCCCGCCTGATCGGTACCAAGAATAAATTTAGGATTAGCGAAAGGCCATTGCAATGGTCGGCCAGCTAAGCGAAGCGGATTGCCGGGAAAAAACCAATCGGCAGTTAAAGCAATGAAAATAATTAATAGTAGTAAAATTGTGCCAACTCTTGCGATTGGACTACGGAAATAATCTTTTAATATCGCCATCTTTAATGTCCTGTAATGCGTGGATCGAGTTTTGCGTAAAGCATGTCGACAATAAAATTAATAATGATAACGAGTATTGCTGAAACAAATACGACGCCAAGTAAAGTATTTAGATCTCTTTGGACAACGGAATCATAGGCAAGACGCCCCAATCCCGGAATAGCAAAGATTGTCTCAATAACAACCGAACCACCTAACATGGTGCCAGCTTGCAAACCGATTAAAGTGATCATTGGTAACATAGCGTTACGTAGAATGTGATTAACTAATATTTTGCGACGACTCAATCCTTTTGCTTTAGCCGTTTTAACAAAGTCTAAGGTTGACACTTCAAGCAATGAAGCGCGCATAATGCGTAAATAGATAGCTAGGTAGACTAAGGCTAAGGTTGTAGTCGGTAAAATTAAATACCAAGCAATATCAACAATTGCAGCCATACCGGTTAGCGATTCGCCAATACTGCCAAATCCACTGGGTGGAAGCCAATTCAAATAAATGGAAAAGACGACAATTCCCATTAAAGCTAACCAAAATGATGGTGTGGAGTAGAATATAAGTCCTAATATTGAAATTAATGTATCTGGCCAACGGTTCACTTTTTGGGCGGATAAAATGCCAAGAATTGTTCCAAAGGTAAATGCTAATAGCATAGCGCAACCCATTAATAATAATGTAGCCGGTAAACGTTCTAAAATCATATGACTTACTGGCTTGTTATATATGGCTGACTGCCCTAAATCCAGATGAACTAATCGCCATAAATAGTTAATTAATCTAGAACTTGTTGATTGATCAAGTTCATAATGATGGCGCATTTCATCAATAACACTTGACTCAGCGCCACCGATTTGGGCAAGCAAAGCATCGACCGTATCGCCAGGCGCCAATTGTAATAATAAAAATAGCGCTATTAGAATGATCACCAGTGCTGGAATGGTGGTTAATAGTCGTCTAAATGCTAGAGTGAGAATATGCAACATCATTTCACCTTAACTTAGTGTTCTATCCATACATCAAACCAGCTACTTGATGGCCAACGTGCAGTATTATGATGATTGTGAACTTTGGTATTAACCACAGAGATAAATTCACGTTCTGTAGCAAACCAGAGAGGTAGTTCGCGATTAACAATATCCACTAATTGAACATAAAGCGCTTTACGTTTGACTGGATCTATTTCGGTAGCGGCATTATCGATTAATTGGTCAACGGTTTCTGATTTCCAGCCATATTGATTTGTCCAAGGAGCACCATCAGGGCTACCAGAACGTAACCAAACAGTTGTCGATACAGCAGGATCGCCTCTATATTGGTGCCAACCCGTTGCAATATCAAAATCGTGAGCTTTATAAACGGCATTCAACGCACCAGCAGTGTCAAGATTAACGATAACTACATTAATACCGACTTCAGCTAAAGATTGTTGGATGAAAGTTGCAAAAAGTGGTACATCTTCACCATTATTGATGTGGACTAATTTTAAATTGAAACGTGTACCATCAGCTTTTCGTTGATAACCTGCTTCATCTAATAATTGTTCAGCTTTTTCTCTATCAAAAGGGTAAATAATTTTACTGTCCTTAGGATAAAAAGCGTTTGAGGATGGAATAATACCGGTTGCTGGTTTGCCAAATCCATATAAAAAGTCATCAGTAAAAAATGGAATATCGAGTGATTGAACAATTGCTTTGCGGACATTTAAGTTAGCAATGATTGGATTGCGGAAGTTAAATTCTAAGGTATTATTGAAAATATTAGCTTGAGAACCTTTTGTTAATACTTCGAATTTTGCGTTCTGCTTGAATCGATTAATATCGGCAAGGCTGAGTTTTGAGTAACTACTTAAATCAATTTGTCCACTTTCAAGCGCCGCTGACGCTGAAGAATTATCGTCAATAATGCGCCAGATTATTTTATCCAAATAAGGGTAGCCTTTTCGCCAATAATCTGGATTACGTTCAACGATAATATGTTGTCCACGTTGATATTCAACGAACTTGAATGGTCCAGTGCCAACCGGCGCGGTGTTATAAGGATTATTTAATACATCGGTTCCTTCATATAAATGTTTGGGAACGACATAACCTAGATCAACTAAGGCTCTTAATAGTAAATCTAATGGCATTGGTCGAGAATAGTTGAAGACTACGGTATAGTCATCAGGCGTATCGACAGAAGTTAGATTAAGTTGCAATGCTGTTGAAAAATTTAATCTTTTTTTCCAAAATTCAAGTGCATTATATTTAACATCTTGTGATGTGAATGGTTTACCGTCATGCCATTTAACCCCTTCACGTAATTTAAACGTTATTGTTTTTCCATCTGCTGATGATGTCCATGAAGTAGCCAGTACAGGAACAACTTGACTATCTGCATCAAGATCGACTAATGATTCAACTACCTTTCCCGAAACCTCATAAACACCAGTTGAGGCTCGTAACGCTGGGTTGAGCACTCTTTGTTCTCCGGAATAATGAACGACTAATGTTCCACCGCGTTGGGGTGTTTTTTCATCAGCCATTGAATAAAAGGGCAACAAAATTGAGAGTAGTCCTATAATAAATATTTGTTTGATATTAAATGAATTCATGTATGCTCCTTACAATTATTGCCACCACATTTTAGATATTTATAAATATTGAAAATATTTAAGCGTTAACTATAAAAATTTTTGGTAAAGATGAGAAATGCCGATATCGCATATTTATATTACTTTTAGTTATATATTTAGTTATATATTTAGTTATGAGGTTAATTGGTGGATCCTTACAACTATTAATTATCTGTTTTTTACTTGTTGTTGAAATTTAATAACTACGAATAGGGAGAAAATGAAAAATAATTCTCATTTTTATTGATAAATGTGAAATAACGCATATTTTTTCTCAATAAATAGGCTAAAATAGCATCAGCTGTATTTTTAAATTGTCATTATTTTAGGAGAAACAGATGAAAGCTGCAGTTATTAGACAAGAATGCGATGGTCAAGTCGAAATTAAAGATATTCCTGTTCGTCCATTAGAGGCTGGGGAAGCTTTAGTTGAGGTTGAATATTGTGGGTTGTGTCATACCGATCTTCATGTTGCAGCGGGAGATTTCGGTAAAAAACCTGGCCGAGTAATTGGTCATGAAGGTGTGGGGATTGTGACTAAAATTGCCCCTGATGTAAAAAGCTTAAAAGTTGGTGATCGTGTTAGTATCGCGTGGTTCCATGCTGGTTGTGGTACTTGTGAATATTGTATTTCTGGTAACGAAACATTTTGTCGTAGTGCATTAAATTCGGGTTATAGCGTTGATGGTGGTATGGCTGAGCAATGTATTGTTAAAGCTGATTATGCGGTAAAAGTGCCAGATGGCTTAGATCCAGCTCAAGCCACCAGTGTGACTTGTGCTGGGGTAACCACTTATAAAGGCATTAAAGTCGCTGACACTAAACCGGGGCAATGGCTAGCAGTATTTGGTATTGGTGGACTAGGTACCTTGGCTATCGAATATGGTAAAAATGTTTTTAACAATAAAGTGGTAGCAATTAGTAACAGTGATAGCCAGTTAGAGTTATGTAAAAAACTGGGTGCTGATTTAGTGGTTAATCCTAAAAAAGTAGCTGATGTCGGAGCCTATATTAAAGAGCATACTGGTGGTGGCGTTCATGGTGCAGTTGTCACTTCAGTGACTAAAACCGCATTTAATCAGGCTATTGGTTCTGTACGCCCATTAGGTCGCGTTGTTGCTTTGGGTCTACCTTCTGAAACAATGGATTTAAGTATCCCTAAAACAGTTCTAGATGGTATTCAAGTTCTCGGTTCATTAGTTGGTACTCGAGAAGATTTAGCGGAAGCATTTCGTTTTAGTGCCGAAGGTAAAGTGGTACCAATAGTTGAAAAACGCCCACTTGAAGATATCAATGATATGATTGACGAAATGAAAGCTGGTAAAATTCGTGGTCGTATGGTTATTGATATGAAAATGAAGAAAAAATAGTAATTATTAATTAACTCATTGAAAGTCAGCTTTATGCTGACTTTTTTATTAACTGTCATTACTAATCAGCAGGCTTTTTTCAGTTTAAAATTAATCTCGCTTGTGTTTTATAAATAAAACCCTATTATAGAAAAATTTTGTTTTGCTTTATTGATCAGTTTAAGAGGTTATTTATGTCTGAACACAATTTAGAGAATAATTTGCGGAAAGATCTTGGTTTAGTTTCTGCATTATCACTAGTTGTTGGAATGGTCTTAGGCGCAGGTGCATTTATGAAACCACCAGCAGTATTAGAAGTCGCTGGTGATTATAACTTTGCGTTGTTAGCTTGGATCATTGGTGGTGTTTTTTCAATTTGTGGTGGTTTAACCCTATGTGAACTTGGTGTTATGTTCCCGAAAACAGGGGGCATGCTAGTTTATTTAGAGAAAATTTATGGAGCTAAAGTTTCTCATCTTTATGGTTGGATGATCACCGTCCTTTTTGCGCCATCATTAGTCGGAGCCTTGGTCGGTTATTTTAGCTCAGTATTTTGTTTGTTATTTGCTATCAATGATGCCTATCGTATGGCGGTAAGTGCTGGTGTTTTGGGGTTTATTGCCTGTATTAATTCAATTGGCGTAAAGCAAGCAGGATATCTGCAAACGATTGCTACTTTTTGTAAGCTGGTCCCAATCTTGTTGTTAGCAATTTTTGGATTATGGAAAGGTAATGGGCAAGTTGCACTATTTAGTGCTAGTGGTCAAGGTATTGAAACTTATGCGCCATTTGCAGTCGCAATATTGGCAACGCTATTTGCATATGATGGCTGGGCACAAGTTGCATCGGTTGCCGGTGAAATTCGTAATCCATCAAAAGTATTACCTAAAGCAATTATTTTAGGCATAATATTTTTAGTTATTGTTTATGCTTGTATTAATATTGCGCTGTTCAAGATATTTCCGGTACAAGAAATGGTTACGCTTGGGCATGATGCATCAGCAGTTGCTTCACAGCGCATGTTTGGCCATTTAGGTGGTAATTTAGTTGCTGTTGGTATTATGGTTTCAATTCTTGGTGGTATTAATGGTTATATCATGACATTATCTCGAACCATCTTTAGTATGGGAGAGCGAGGAACCATTATTGGAGCAAAATTCTTAAGTACCATTGATGACGATAGCCGTTCACCAGTGAATGCAATTATTATCTTAGTTGTGTTTTCCTTTCTTTATTCAACCCTACTTGATGCTGATCGTTTATCTGAAATTTCAATGTTTTCCATTTGGGTATTCTATTTGTTAACCTTTATTGGGGTAATTATCGCTAGGAAAAAATTTGCTGATACACCAAGACCTTATAAAGTAATTGGTTATCCAGTTATTCCTATGGTCGCTATTTTAGGTGCAGGTTATGTTATATATGGTATGTTAGTTCATCAAACTGTAAATGGGATTGCCTCAATTGTGTTAACCTTGATTGGTTTGCCTCTTTATTACTATTTTGATAATAAAAATAAACATATTGAACTTTCACTTGGTGAAGTGAAGAAATATCAATTCAAAACCAAGTATATGATTGCGATATCTTCAATTATTATTGTTTCAGGTTTAATCACCTACGGTTATTTTGCGATCAAATAATATTTCATTTTGATTATTAACGAATTATTAATGAAAACCGACTTTATGGGGGCTCTTCACTAGGTCGGTTTTTTATCAACAAATAATTAAACTTAATCGACAATCAAACCATAAATATTTTGATCATGAAAAGTTTCATTAATATATTCAGCTTGTTTTAGTGTACCTTCATAACTAAAACCACAGCGTTTGGCTAAAGCATTACTTTTCTCATTATAAACAGTACACTTAATAACAAATCGTCTAATTATTTTTTGCATAGCATAATGCTTTATTAATGCATTGAGCGCCTCGGTCATTACTCCATTACCTTGCATTGAACCATCTAACCAATAACCGATATAAGCTGTTTTGTTATTTTTATCAATCTGATTAAAAGAGAGTAAACCAATAGCGTGACCTTTTAATAAAATGATATAGGTTTTGCTTTCATTCTGTTGATGTTTTACCCAACAAGAATCTAAAAATAGAATGGTATCAGCTTGGTTTTTCACAAATTTAGGCCAAGCCATAAATTGGCTAAAGTTCTCCCTATTGGCTACAATAACTTCATAAATATCTGATGCATATTGATTATTTGCTGGCACTAAACAAAGATGTTGATTGACATCAATCGTAGCATTTAAACTATTGGTCATTATTTATTCCTTTAAAAAACCACATTTGTTCAATGATTTTAAACCTATTAGCAAGTCATGTATATTGAATAAACTTTATTACCGATAATTGATTGACTATGTTGTAGCGTGATGAAGGGATAAAATTGCCAGACTAGCAAGTCTGGCCTTTATAAAAATAATAACTTATTTTTATTCTTTATCTTGTTTAGGTTTTGTTAACGCATTATGTACAACTAATAGAGCAAAAATAGCAATGAAGATACCCATAATAATATCTTTATTGAACCATTTTGCCATGTTGCCAAGGATAATCCCAACACCACAAAAATCTACATCTGAGAAAGTTGTATTAGAAAAACCAAGTGATCCTAAAACAGGTAATAAAAGTACTGGTAAGAAGGTAACTAATAAACCATTGGCAAATGCACCAAGCATTGCACCGAGACGGCCACCCATTGCGTTACCGAATACCCCAGCAGTTGCACCACAGAAGAAATGAGGGACAACACCAGGTAAAATAAGCACGGCGTTTAGCTGTCCTAGTACAAATAATCCGACTAATCCACCAAGAAAACTAAATAAAAAACCAATCAATACTGCATTTGGTGCATAAGGGAAAACAACCGGGCAGTCTAAGGCAGGTTTTGCATTGGGTACTAATTTTTCTGAAAAACCAGTAAATGCTGGGACAATTTCGGCTAAAATAAGTCTAACCCCTTGAAGAATAATAAATACACCTGCCGCAAATGTGATGGCTTCAATAATCGCATAAACTAAATAATTATCGCCATTACTTAGGTTTGCTTGAATATACTCGGGACCGGCAAATATTGCTAGAATTAAGTAGATAATCATCATAGTTAATGAGATAGAGATTGAACTATCACGTAAAAAACTTAAATTTTTCGGTAAATTCATCTCCTCAGTAGAACGAGAACCTTTACCAAAAGCACAACCCAGCCAACCAGCTAATACATAACCTAATGTACCAAAGTGACCAAATGCAACATCATTGTTTCCAGTTATTTTACGCATTTGTGGTTGAGCTAAAGCTGGGAAGAATGCCATGATCAAGCCTAGAACTAATGAACCAGTAAATACTAATTGCCAACCTTCAAATCCAGCAACGGTTAAAATAATACTGATCATGCATGCCATATAAAAAGTATGATGGCCGGTTAGAAAAATATATTTTAAGCAGGTGAATCTGGCAACCACAATATTGGCAACCATACCGAAAGCCATAATTAATGCTGTTGCGGTACCATATTCATTCAGTGCCATTGAAACGATAGCTTCATTATTAGGTATGATACCTTGAAGTTTAAATGCCTGCTCAAACATTAATCCTAAAGGCGTAATTGCGCTGATTAAAACCGTTGCACCACCACCCAATACTAAAAATCCTAAAATTGTTTTAACCGTTCCTTTTACTGTATCAGTGAATGATTTTCGTTGTGCTAATAAACCAACCATGGCAATTAGACCAACAAGTATTGCTGGCACTTTTAAGATATCAACAACGAATTTAATTACTTCTTGAATCATAGCAATACCTCATAATTAGGCTTTGTTGAAGTGCTCAACGAGTTTTTCTTCTAAATCGTTGATATCAATGATATTATTTAAAACCACCAATTTATCTTGCGGAATGCCAGAACTTGCCGCCAAATCTTTAGTCATCACAAAAAGATCTGCTTGTTCTGGTGTTGCAGAAGCAAGATCAGCATGTGTTACCTCTGCATCAATATTTAATTTTTTGAGGACTTTTTTGATATTCATTTCTACCATGAAACTACTACCAAGACCTGAACCACAAACTGCCATAATTTTCATATTATTTATCCTTTTATTAGTTTAATTTGATTTAATAACGATTGATCACTGTTAAAATTTCGTCACTATTTTTTGCATTGAAAATTGTCTGAATATCTTCTGTTTCGGCGAACAGTGTTGCTAATTGGGTTAACAATTCGATATGACTCGTACTATCACTAGCGGCCAATAAAGTAATTAAATAAACAGGATCATTTTCTTCTGAATTGAAATTAACGCCATTTTTGACAAGTAACATTGATAACCCCAATTTGTTTACTCCTTGTTCTGGTCGAGCATGCGGCATAGCAATGCCAGGAGCTAATACATAGTAAGGACCAATTGATTCATGTAATTGAAAAATAGCGTCAATATAGTTAGAAGAGATTGAATTGTTATTCAGTAAAGGGGCTGCACAAATTTTTATTGCTTCTTTCCAATCTTGGACTGAATCAATAGTTTTTACAGTTTGACTAGTTAACCATTGATTTAACATTTTTCCTCCGAAAACCGATTTGGTATATTGTCAATATTACGATAATAGAAAATTAACACATTGGCTAACAATAATAATTTAAAAAAAATAAAAATGTGATAGCGCTATCATTTTTTCATCAACAATTTTTCAATTTTGTGATTTGGGTAGCATTTTTGATATATAGTTGAAAAAAATTTGCATAGCATAATATTATAATGTTCTCGTTTTATGCTTAACTCTTTTAGTTAATGATTTAACATATTGTAATTATTGGTTTTATTAAATTTAGGAGTATAAATTTAACTACTGGTTAGTTTTACTTGAGATCGAATATGTCGGATACAAAAAAACGCAGGAGTACAGGTCAAACCACTTTATTTGACGTCGCTAAATATGCTGGTGTTGGTACCATGACGGTTTCGCGAGCATTGCGAACGCCAGATAAAGTATCGGATAAACTGCGTCAAAAAATTCAACTAGCCGTTGAGACATTAGGTTATAAACCTAACATTGCCGCTAGTTTGCTAGCCTCAGCTTCTGCCAATAAAGTTATTGCGGTCATTACTACAAAAATTTATGAAGATTCCACACGAATCGCACTCAATGCACTGCAAGCCTATTTACTTAAAGAAGGCTATACCACAATTATCTTTGAATCTTACTCTTTCTATAAGCGTGAATCACAACTGTTGGAGACTATCTATAGCAATAATCTTGAAGCGATATTACTCTTTTATATTGAAGATGATGATTTTATTGAAAATATATTAAACAATAAAACGATTCCTACTTTCAATATTGGTAAGTCGTATGATGAAGTGGCAAATATACATATCGAAGTGGATGATAGTTTAGCAATGTGTATGTTGACTGAACATGTAATAAAAAAAGGTTATCGCCATATTGGTTTACTTTGTGCTGACCACCAATGTCATGTTTTTCAACAAAGGTTACATGGTTGGCATAAAGCTATGTTAAACAATCATTTGCCAACACATAGAATAATTAATCCGGCAAAACCGGCTAATTTTAGCACTGGTAGTGCATTGTTACCTGATATCTTGTTGAACTGGCCTGAAATAGATGCATTAGTTTGTACTACCGATGAGTTGGCGTGTGGTGTGCTCTATGAATGTCAAAGACGACATATTCGAGTTCCCTACCAATTAGCTGTTTGTGGCTTTGGTGATAGTGAATTTAGTCAAGTAAGTATTCCGTCTCTCACGACGATTTCGCTACCGTCGAAGAGAAAAGGCGAGTATATTGGTAACTTATTATTGAATAAATTAACCGATAGAAAGGACAATTCAAATTTCGAATTATCAACACTAAAACCTACCATTTATTCACGAGATAGCTTGTAATTTAACCATAAAAGTCATTGTGTTAAAGGATACTCTAAGTTTAAATTTACACAATAGTGAGATAATAAAAAACCTACTCAAAATGAAGCGCCCCTCATAAAATTCGTTGGCAAAAGAGAATTCGAACTTATTAATGGAAAGAGACGATGAAACTAGTAAAAGCAGAAGAGATTGAATTCTTCTATATATTCCCCGAGGATGATTTAATAAAAGAGGAAACAACATTAATCAATAACCTTACTTTACCTAAGAGCCCAGATTTTCAAAATCTCCCAATGGGTAAGTATGTACCTGAGAAACTTATTAAAACGCTGCAAAATGGCACTGATACACGATTAGCAATTTATACAAAAAGCATACGAAAGGTTCATTCTATAAAAGATTTTTTTTATGCTTATGAAACTCGTTGCCTATTTTGGACCAACAAAGATATTAATTTAAAGGAATTAGATCAGAAAATAAGGGAGGATAGTTACACCGATGAAGATTTTCATAGTGCAATTATCACTCGTTTGCAATATGTATTTTGCCATCGTAATTGTCTAAATAAATATTTAGCTCTTGCTTATGATCCTGAGATATATGAGTTAATGTATTTTCCTATAGCTTTGGCTAAACATAAATCCTATAGTGATTACTTTGTAAAAAAAATTCATATGACAAAAACGCTTAGATGTCCAAATTGTAATGAATCCTTAGGTATCATTGTAGTAAGATTTTTTAATAAAGAAGAAAATCTGCTATTAAAAAAATGTAATAAAACATTATGAAAGTGGCGAAATCAAAGTTTGTAATTATAAATAGAAGAAAACCAAAATTATTAATTAGTCAATGAAAAAGGGTATCACGTCGTTATGGGACAAAAAAGTATTTAGCAAGAGACTATTAGGACTTATTGATGGAAAGAGATGATGAAACGAATAAAAGCAGAAGAGATTGAATTTTTCTATATATTCCCTGAAGACGATTTAATAAAAGAGGAAACAACATTAATCAACAGCCTTGTTATTCCACACAATCGAGTTAATAGACTAATGGGAAGGTATGAGTCTAAACAACTTATTGAAACGTTGCAAAATGGCACGGATACACGACTAGCAATTTTTAAAGTAAACGCGCGATTAGCAACTATTCCTTTAAAAAAGGAATATGATGCTTATCAAACACACTGCCTATTTTGGACCAACAAAGATATTAATTTAAAAGAATTAGACCAGAAAATAAAAGATGATAGTTACACCGATGAGGATTTTTGTAACGCAGTTATCGCTAAAGTGCAATATGTTTTTTGTCGTCATTGTCACAATAAATATATAGCTCTTGTTTGTGATGATGAGATCTATATGTACATGTATATTCCTAGACGCGTACCATTAAGCGATAACTATTATAAAAAAATAGATATGATAAAAACGATTAGGTGTCCAAATTGTAATGAATTTATAGGTCTTTTTGTTTTAAGATTTTTTGATAAAGTTGAAGATGGTAATTAATTATAATTGGTATTAAAAACAATATAATAAAACATTAGGAAAATTAAGGGGTTAGTGTTGGTAATTATTTATGGATAAAAACCAAAATTACTAATTAGTTAATGAAAAAGGGTATCACATCATCACGTTGTTATGAAACAAATAAAGTAATTAACAAGAGAGGACTCGAACTTATTAATGGGGTGAAACCATGAAATTAATAAAAGTAGAAGAGATTGAATTCTTCTATATATTCCCTGAAGACGATTTAATAAAAGAGGAAACAATATTAATCAACAACCTTGTTATACCGGAGAGCCAAAATTGTTTTAATCGACGAATGGGGGGATATGCCTCAAAACAACTTATTGAAACGTTGCAAAATGGCACGGATACACGATTAGCAATTTTTAAAGTAAACGCGCGATTAGCAACTATTCCTTTAAAAAAGGAATATGATGCTTATCAAACACACTGCCTATTTTGGACCAACAAAGATATCAATTTAAAAGAATTAGACCAGAAAATAAAAGATGATAGTTACACCGATGAGGATTTTCGTAGCGCAGTTATCGCTCATGTGCAATATGCTTTTTGTCGTCATTGTCGCAATAAATATATAGCTCTTGTTTGTGATAAAGAAATCTATATGTCCATGTATATTCCTAAACATATACCATTGAGCGATAACTATTATAAAAAAATAGATATGATAAAAACGATTAGGTGTCCAAATTGTAATGAATTTATAGGTCTTTTTGTTTTAAGATTTTTTGATAAAGTTGAAGATGGTAATTAATTATAATTGGTATTAAAAACAATATAATCAAACCTTACGAAAATAAGGAGTTAGTGTTGGTAATTATTTATGGATAAAAACCCAAATTACTAATTAGTCAATGAAAAAGGGTGTCACTTCGTTATGGGACAAAAAAGGTAATTAGCAAGGGACTATTCGAACTTATTAATGGAAAGAGATGATGAAACTAATAAAAGCAGAAGAGATTGAATTCTTCTATATATTCCCTGAAGACGATTTAGTAAAAGAAGAAACAACATTAATCAACAACCCTATTATGCCAGAAAATAGGGTTAATCTACCAATGGGAAGGTATACGTCTAAACAACTCATTGAAACTCTGCAAAATGGCACGGATACACGATTAGCAATTTTTAGGATAAACACGCAATTACCTCTTCCTTTAAAAGATGGTTATGATGCTTATCAAACACACAGCCTATTTTGGACCAACAAAGATATTAATTTAAAAGAATTAGACCAGAAAATAAAAGATGATAGTTACACCGATGAGGATTTTCGTAGCGCAGTTATCGCTCATGTGCAATATGCTTTTTGCCGTCATTGTCACAATAAATATATAGCTCTTGTTTGTGATGATGTGATCTATATGTATATGTATTTTCCTATTGCTCTCGCTAAACATATATCATACCAAGATTACTATTATAACAAGACAGGTATGATAAAAATTGTTAGATGTCCAAATTGTAATGAATTTATAGGTCTTTTTGTTTTAAGATTTTTTGATAAAGTTGAAGATGGTAATTAATTATAATTGGTATTAAAAACAACACAATCAAATCCTGGTAAAATCAATAAGTTAGCGTTGGTAATTATTTATGGATAAAAACCTAAATTACTAATTAGTCAATGAAAAAGGTATCACGTCATCACGTCGTTATGAAACAAATAAAGTAATTAGCAAGAGAGGATTCGAACTTGTTAATGAGGTAAGACCATGAAATTAATAAAAGTAGAAGAGATTGAATTCTTCTATATATTCCCTGAAGACGATTTAATAAAAGAGGAAACAACATTAATCAACAACCTTGTTATACCAGAGAGCCAAAATTGTTTTAATCGACGATTGGGGGGATATACCTCAGAACAACTTATTGAAACGTTGCAAAATGGCACGGATACACGATTAGCCATTTTGGGGATAAATATACGCCCTCCTCTAAAAGATAATTATGATGCTTATCAAACACACTGCCTATTTTGGACCAACAAAGATATTAATTTAAAAGAATTAGACCAGAAAATAAAAGATGATAGTTACACCGATGAAGATTTTCGTAGCGCAGTTATCGCTCATGTGCAATATGCTTTTTGTCGTCATTGTCGCAATAAATATATGGCTCTTGTTTGTGATGATGATATCTATATGTTCCTATATATTCCTATTGCAGTTGCTAAACATGTATCATTTAGAGAATACAGTGATAAAAAATTAGATATGATAGAAATTGGTAGATGCCCAAATTGTAATGAATTGATAGGCATTTATGTTGCGAGATTTTTTGATAAAGTTGAAGATGGTAATTAATTATAATTGGTATTAAAAACAACACAATCAAACACTATTAAAATCAAGGAGTTAGCGTTGGTGATTATTTATGGATAAAAACCCAAATTACTAATTAGTCAATGAAAAAGATATCACGTCATCACGTCGTTATGAAACAAATAAAGTAATTAGCAAGAGAGGATTCGAACTTGTTAATGAGGTAAGACCATGAAATTAATAAAAGCAGAAGAGATTGAATTCTTCTATATATTTCCTGAAGACGATTTAATAAAAGAGGAAACAACATTAATCAACGACCTTATTATGCCAGAAAACTGGGCTAATCTACCAATGGGAAGGTATACGTCTAAACAACTCATTGAAATGCTACAAAATGGCGCAGATACACGATTAGCAATTTTTAAAGTAAACGCGCGATTAGCTACTATTCCTTTAAAAAAGGAATATGATGCTTATCAAACACATTGTCTATTTTGGACTAACAAAGATATAAATTTAAAAGAATTAGACCAGAAAATAAAAGATGATAGTTACACCGATGAGGATTTTTCTAGCGCAGTTATCGCTCGTTTGCAATATGCTTTTTGCCGTCATTGTCATAATAAGTATATAGCTCTTGTTTGTGATGATGAGATCTATACATCCATGTATTTTATTAATATTCCTAAACGTGTACCATGGCGTGATTACTGTAATAAATTGAATAATTACTGTAATAAAAAAAGAGGTATGATAAAAATTATTAGATGTCCAAATTGTAATGAATTGATAGGCATTTATGTTGCGAGATTTTTTGGTAAAGTTGAAGATGGTAATTAATTATAATTGGTATTAAAAACAATATAATCAAACATTAAGAAAATTACGGAGTTAGTGTTGGTAATTATTTATGAATAAAAATCACTGGTTGGTCAATAAGAAATGGTGTTACATCTTTATGAAACAAAAGAGTGGTCGGCGAGAGAGGATTCGAACCTCCGACCCACTGGTCCCAAACCAGTTGCGCTACCAAGCTGCGCTACTCGCCGTTAGGAAGCGCATAATACTGCGCTAACGTTAATGTGTCAATAGTTTACTTGCAAAATTTATTAGGTCTTGTTTATTTTGCTAATGGAGCGGGCGTTTTACCGATTCTTAGGTAGAATTCGCTGACAAACTCTTCATATCGTTTATTGGCTACAGCTTCACGTATTTCAGCCATCAAGCGCTGGTAATAGCGTAAGTTATGTATGGTGTTTAAACGAGCGCCTAAAATTTCACCACATTTATCTAGATGATGAAGATAAGACTTAGTATAGTTTTTACAAGTATAACAATCACAATCTGGATCAAGTGGTGTCGTATCGTCTTTATATTTGGCATTACGAATTTTGATCACGCCATTAGTAACAAATAAATGACCATTACGAGCATTTCGAGTAGGCATTACACAGTCGAACATATCGATACCACGACGTACGCCTTCAACCAAATCTTCTGGTTTACCTACGCCCATTAAATAACGAGGTTTATCAGCGGGTAGTTGTGGACAGGTACCTTCTAATATTCGATGCATATCCGCTTTAGGTTCACCAACTGCAAGACCACCGACAGCGTAACCATCAAAGCCAATTTCAGTTAATCCTTTAATTGAAATATCACGTAATTCTTGGTGTATACCACCTTGTACAATGCCAAATAAGGCATTTTTATTACCAAGGTCGTCAAAGCGTTGGCGACTGCGTTTAGCCCAACGTAATGACATCTCCATTGATTTTTTGACGTAGTCCCATTTTGCAGGAAAAGGGGCACATTCATCAAAAATCATCACAATGTCGGAACCAAGGTCATATTGGATTTCCATTGAAATTTCAGGTGATAAAAAAATTGAATCGCCATTAATAGGATTACGGAAATAGACCCCTTCTTCTTTAATTTTGCGAATATCACCAAGACTAAAAACTTGAAATCCACCTGAATCAGTTAAGATTGGTCCAGGCCATTGCATAAAGTCATGTAGGTCGCCATGTTTGCGCATAATCTCCTGTCCAGGTCTTAACCATAGATGGAAAGTATTACCTAATAAGATTTGTGCGCCAGTGGCTTTAACTTCTTCAGGCGTCATCCCTTTTACTGTGCCGTAAGTACCAACCGGCATAAAAGCAGGTGTTTCAACTACATATTCAACTCCACGACGATCAAATTTCATACGTCCGCGACGGGCTAAGCCGTCAGTGTTATCTAACTCAAATTTCATTTTTTATATTGACCTCTTGCGACCAAATAAACAGTTTGGCGCATTTTATTGATATATTACGTTATCGTATCATATAATTACGATGATTAGTTTATCGTGCTTAGCCTTAATAGACAATATTTGTAAGGATTTTGGAAGATTTGAAAAATATTATTTTATTGTTTTCATGTTTACTGATGTTAATGGTATGCGGATGTCAAAATCAAAATAAAATACCGCCAACCAGAGTTTCATCTGAACAAATAAAACAATTATCTGATAATGACATTTTTGCCATTAGCCAACAAGCTTGTGTCGAAAATGACAAGCGCGCGATTATTGCTCCTGATTATAATTTTCTTAGTAAACGATTATCTAACTTAACCCAAAATTTACCGCAAAAAATCAATAATATTGAATTAAATTATCAAGTTTATTTTGATAGTGAACCTAATGCATGGTCTACAGTTAATGGTTGTATCCGGATAAATAGTGGATTGATGACTTTACTTGAAGATAATGAGTTACAGGCAGTCATTGCACATGAACAGGCTCACATTGCACTAAAACATGGAATAAGTATGATTCGCCAAGCTCCTTATATCGAAATTACGGATAAAGCAAGCGAACTGGTGATTGTCGTAAAAGAAGAAACTTCACAGCAATTTGAGATTGAAGCGGATAATTATGCTTTTGATTTGTTAGTTAGCAAAAATTTAGATGCAATCGGATTGGTCAATATGCTAATTAAAATGCCAATTCATGCCAAAAATCAACCCACTTCTCATCCAACAACCATGAAACGTATAGCTAATATTACTGACAGGTTAAGTCATCATTAGTTTTTTAATCTGTTAGCCAATAAATTTAGATGAAATTTATTGGCTATAGATTATCAACTATTAGTAATTAGCATAGCATCGCCATAACTAAAAAATTGATATTTTTGGCTGACAGCATGTTGATAAGCTTGCATGGTATTTTCATAACCAGCAAATGCAGAAACCAGCATAATTAAAGTTGATTCTGGTAAATGAAAATTAGTGATAAGCGCGTCAATTACCTTAAAATCAAAACCGGGATAAATAAATATTTGAGTATCATCAAAAAATGGCGCAATTTTACCCGTCGGTTTGGCTGCGCTTTCCAACGCTCTGACAGATGTGGTACCAACAGCAATCACTTTATTGCCTCTAGCTTTGCATTCTAAAACCGCTTTAACAACAGAGTCTGGCACTTGAGCATATTCAGCATGCATAATGTGTGTTTCAATATTTTCCACTCTTACCGGTTGGAATGTCCCTGCGCCGACATGTAACGTGACAAATTCCATTTCGACCCCTTTGTTTTTAAGCTTTTCTAATAAAGGTTGATCAAAATGAAGACCTGCTGTTGGTGCAGCAACTGCACCGGGTACTTTACTATAGACAGTTTGATATACCTCACGATCTTGTGCCTCATCAGGTCGATCTATATAAGGTGGTAAAGGTATATGGCCAATTTCATTTAGGATGTTAAGTACATCATCGGGAAACTGCAATTCAAATAAAGTATCATGGCGAGCCAACATGGTAACGCTAATATTGTTCTCTTCACCTAAAATGAGTTCAGCACCAACTTTAGGTGATTTAGATGCTTTTATATGAGCAAGAGCACGATTATCTTCTAACAAGCGTTCAATCAATATTTCGATTTTTCCACCTGATGCTTTTTTGCCATATAACCGGGCAGGAATCACCTTAGTATTATTAAAAATAAGTAAATCACCTTGATTAATGTAATCAATAATATCAGTAAAAATTTTATCTTCAATCTGTCCCGTATGGCGGTTGAGTGATAATAATCGGCACGAACTTCTTGTTTCTGATGGATATTTTGCAATCAGTTCTTTGGGGAGGGTAAAATCAAAATCTGACAGTTGCATATTTATGTTCCTCAAAAAATGAGGGACTAGTCTAAAGTGCTACTCATGACTAATCAAGAAATTATTTGTTGATTATTATAAAAGTTGCGTTAAAATTCTCCGTATCTAACGTTAAGTTAGAAAAAAGTAAATTATGTTAAAAAAAGGAAAGGATTATGAAAAGACATCAAAAAACATTACTTGTTGCACTACCTTTAGTTGCAGCTATGTCATTAGTTGGCTGTAAAAATATGAGTGCTGACGATTTAACTAGTCTAGGCTTGAAAGGTTTGAAAGCAGCAACGTTAAGTGATAATGATGTAAAATCATTAAGTCAACAATCATGTGCACAAATGGATGCTGAATCAAAAATTGCTCCAGCTAAAAGCGCTTATACTAAACGTTTAAATAAAATTGCTAAATCTCTTGGTAATAATATAAATGGTACTCCAGTTAACTATAAAGTATATATTACTAAAGATGTTAACGCATGGGCAATGGCTAACGGTTGCGTACGTGTTTATAGTGGCTTAATGGATATGATGACTGATAATGAAATCAAAGGCGTTTTAGGTCATGAATTAGGTCACGTAGCATTAGGTCACAGTAAAAAAGCAATGCAAGTTGCTTACGCAGCAGAAATTGCTCGTGATGCAGCAGCGGCGTCAGGTAATGCAACAGTTGCTTCATTATCTAGTTCTACTATCGGCGCATTAGCTGAAAAAGTTATCAATGCTCAATTCTCTCAAGCACAAGAACAAGAAGCTGATAATTTCTCTTTCGATTATTTAGTTAAGAAAAAAATCAACCCAGCAGGTCTTGCAACTGCATTTGATAAATTAGGTGGTGGTGATTCATCAATTTTAAGTAGTCACCCATCATCAGAAAAACGTGCTCAAAATATTCGTAACAGATTAGCTGAGCTAAAAAAATAAATTAGTTTAAATAATTTGTTTATAAAGCGCCGTTTAAGGCGCTTTTTTATTGGTAACTAAATATTCAATTATTGTTTGTAGCTAGATAAGAAATTAGCAAAACGGCCAATGGCATCTTGCAATTCACCGGTGTGAGGTAATGCGACAATTCTGACATGATCTGGCTTATGCCAGTTAAATCCACTTCCTTGAACTAACAATACTTTTTCTTGTAACAAAAAGTCTAAAACTAATTTTTGATCACTATGAATATTAAATTTTTTCTGATCAAGTTTAGGGAAAAGATATAAAGCACCTTGTGGTTTAGTACAAGAGACACCCGGAATATCATTTAATAGTTGCCAAGCCAACATACATTGGTCATAGAGTCGTCCACCAGGTACAATAAATTCGTTAATACTTTGATAGCCACCTAATGCGCCTTGAATTGCATGTTGCAATGGTACATTAGCGCATAGACGCATTGAAGCTAACATGTTTAGCCCTTCAATATAACCTTTAACATGTTGCTTTGGTCCACAAAGTGCCATCCAACCTTGTCTAAAACCAGCAACTCGGTACGTTTTTGATAAACCACTCATGGTAATGACAAACAGATCCGGAGCTAAAGCTGCTATTGAATGATGTACAGCATCATCATATAAAATTTTATCGTAAATTTCGTCTGCAAAAATGATTAAATTATTTTGTCGGGCGATTTCGGCAATTTCGAGTAAAATTTCTTTACTATACACCGCGCCAGTAGGATTGTTTGGGTTAATAATCACAATCCCTTTGGTTTTAGGGGTAATTTTTTGTTTGATATCTTGTAAATCAGGTGACCAATTAGCTTCTTCATCACAAAGATAGTGAACTGCGTTACCACCAGATAAACTAACGGCTGCAGTCCAAAGTGGATAATCAGGCATTGGTACTAATATTTCATCACCACTATTAAGTAATGCTTGCATTGATTGAACAATTAACTCAGAAACACCATTACCAATATAGATATCTTCTACATCCAAATTGGTAATTCCTCTGGATTGATAATGCTGCATAATCGCTTTACGAGCAGAATAAAGACCTTTTGAATCACAATATCCTTGTGATGTCGGTAGGTTACGAATAACATCTACTAATAGTTCATCTGGCGCAGTAAAACCGAAGGGGGCGGGATTTCCAATATTAAGTTTAAGAATGGTTTGACCTTCTTCTTCAAGCTTTTTTGCATGATCAAGAATTGGTCCACGAATGTCATAACAAACATGATCCAATTTATTGGATTTTTGAAAATTCACCATAATAACGCCCTTTCATTTTATCTTTTTGTTTTTTATTTTGATTAAAAAAACAATCTACTCCTATTTCGATAATTTTTGAAGGTGTTATTATAAACAACTCAATAAATTTTTTTTAATTGTATAAAATTCGTGCGGAGTGTGTAATGAAAACAATTTTAACGGTAATAGGAAAGGATCAAACTGGTATTATTGCAGGTGTAAGTCAAAAGCTATATGAGTTAAATATTAATATTTTAGATGTTAGTCAAACTATCATGGATGAGTATTTTACTATGATTATGTTACTTGATTTATCTAAAATTAGTGTATCGTTTGATGAAGTTAAAAATGCTTTAATTAATACCGGTGAACAACTAAAAGTTAAAGTGAATCTACAACGAGAAGAAATTTTTGATGCAATGCACCGTTTGTAAACTCAAATTTATATTTTTATGAAAGGATAGAACTAATGGAAACAAAACAGATCCTCGAAACAATTAAAATGATAGAGGAAGAAAAGCTCGATATCCGCACAATAACCATGGGTATATCTCTTCTTGATTGTATTGATAGTGATGGTGAGAAGGCCCGTCAAAAAATTTACGATAAAATTACCCGACTAGCAAAAAATTTAGTCAAAGTTGGTGAGCAAATCACTTCTGAATTTGGTATACCTATTATAAATAAACGTATTTCTGTTACTCCTATGTCACTCATTGCTGGGGCAAGTAATGATAAAGATTATGTTGCGTTCGCCAAAACGTTAGATGATGCGGCAAAAGCGGTTGGCGTGAACTTTATTGGTGGCTTTTCTGCTTTAGTGCAAAAAGGTTATCATAAGGGTGATGAAATATTGATCAAATCAATACCGCAAGCCCTCGCGCAAACAGAACGAGTCTGTGCATCAGTCAATGTTGGTTCTACACAAACCGGCATTAATATGGATGCAGTAAAGCAGATGGGACAAATCATCAAAGAAGCCGCAGCGTTAACTGCCGATAATAGTAGTATGGCTTGCGCTAAATTGGTGGTATTTGCCAATGCTGTTGAAGATAATCCATTTATGGCAGGGGCTTTTCATGGTGTCGGCGAAGCAGACTGTGTCATTAATGTTGGGGTTAGTGGACCAGGCGTGGTTAAACGAGCTCTTGAAAAAGTGAAAGGCCAACCATTTGATGTGGTTGCTGAAACCATCAAAAAGACAGCTTTTAAAATAACCCGTATGGGACAATTAGTGGGTAAAGAGGCATCAGAACGTTTAGGCGTTAAATTTGGGATTGTTGATTTATCTTTAGCACCAACACCGGCTATTGGTGATTCGGTGGCGCATATTTTAGAGGAAATGGGACTAGAAGTTGTTGGAACACATGGAACTACCGCTGCACTAGCGATGCTTAATGATGCGGTGAAAAAGGGCGGCGTAATGGCATGTGGTCATGTTGGTGGATTAAGTGGTGCGTTTATTCCGGTATCAGAGGACGCAGGTATGATTGATGCAGTAAATAACGGTGCCCTTAATTTGGAAAAACTAGAAGCGATGACATGTGTTTGCTCGGTCGGTCTAGATATGATTGCCATTCCTGGCGATACAACAGCTGAAACCATATCAGCGATTATTGCTGATGAAGCCGCAATAGGGGTAATCAACCATAAAACTACCGCAGTCCGGATTATTCCTGCCGTTGGATTAACCGTCGGCGATAATATTGAATTTGGTGGTTTACTTGGACATGCGCCAGTTATGCCAGTTAATAAATTTAGCTCATGTGATTTCATCCAACGTGGTGGGCGTATTCCTGCTCCAATTCACTCCTTTAAAAATTAATTTACTATGATTCTGCCTTAAATATTTATTTAGGGCAGAACCACCGATCATTTCTCATCACGTTATATCCTCAAAAGAGCATTCCATTGTTTGGTATAACTATCCAAAATTCTCCATATGATGTGCAATATCATGGATATTATTTGGTATCAAATTCATTCGTCTCCTGCATCTTAATTTCCTAAAATCACCAACATTAATTAAGAAACGATTTAATTAGCAATAGTGAATTAACAACAGTGAATTAACAAACTTTTGAAATTTGTTAATGACATGATGGAGGATAAAATGGGGAATGATTCTAAAGATCAAATGTTTTTTAATGAGTTAATTCTATTAGATAAAGACTTCGCCGATAGCGACCAATTTTTTGAATTTACTTTTCCTATTTTGAAAAATGGTGGTTACGTTAATCATTCATTTTTAGAAGCCATAAAACAAAGAGAATCAACATTTCCTACTGCCTTACCTACAGAACCATATGTGGTGGCTATTCCTCATACTGATATTGAACATGTTATTCGTCCTTTTATCTTTTTTACGCGGGTAAAAGGAACGATTCCATGGCGTGAAATGGCAAATAATGATCATGTTTTAGACGTTAATTTTATCTTTTTGCTCGGATTTAATCAAAAGGATGGGCATATCGACTTGTTGCAAAAATTAATGTCCAGCTTTGTTAATTCATGTTTTTTGGACGCCCTTAATCAGGCAAAAACTCAACATGAAATTTTTACTTTGTTAACGTCAAACATCCATCTATAAGGAGGCATTATGAAAAAAATCATTGTTGCGTGTGGTAGTGGAGTGGCTACATCACAAACGGTTGCAAGTAAGGTTACACGTCTACTAAAAGAAAAAAATCTTAATGACATCAAAATCGAAGTTGTCGATCTCAAATCGGTTGATACTCATATTAAAAGTAGTGCGGCGTATATCGCGATAACCAAAATTGAGAAGGAGTATCCAATTCCAGTCATTAATGGCATTGCATTTTTAACCGGAATAAATATGGATTTAGAACTACAAAAAATTATAGATGCCTGCAAATAGGAGCGTAATTATGGATTTTCTTGGAACAGTTATCAATTATATTTTGAATTTAGGCGCTCCAGTTTTTGTACCCATCATCATGTTAATTGCTGGCTTGATAGTACGAATGAAATTGCGTGATGGTATATCAGCAGCCATTACCTTAGGCGTCGCATTTGTTGGTATGAGTATGTTGATTGCCTTTATGGTTGGTGCAATAGGCTCTGCGGCACAAACGATGATGGAACGAACAGGCATTGAATTAAGTATTGTCGACGGTGGTTGGACAACCATGGCTAATGTATCTTGGGCATGGCCTTATGCATTTTTGATGTTCCCTTTGCAAGTTGGCGTCAATATTTTAATGCTGGTGTTTAAAAAAACTAATACCTTCAATGCCGATTTATGGAATGTATGGGGCAAAATTTTTACGGCTTTTATTGTGGTAGCTGTCGCCACACCTATTGTAGGCGGACTGATTGCGCTTATTCTTGCGTTTCTTATTGCCACTTTGCAAATCATATTAGAACTTAATTCAGGTGATATTAATCAACAAAGAATTGAAAAATTAACTGGTATACCTGGTGTGACTTGTACTCATAGAATGTTATTTTTTAGTGCAATTTATTATCCATTTGATTTATTACTCCGCAAAATCCCAGCATTAAATAAACCAATGGATGCCGCAACACTAAGATCTAAATTAGGTATTTTTGCAGAAAATCATGTGATAGGTTTTTTACTTGGCGTTACTTTTGGCCTCATTGCTGATTATGATGTCCCTGCTACCTTAACTCTTGGTGTACAAGCGGCGACAGCATTAATGTTGTTTCCAATGATTTCTAAATTATTTATGCAGGCGTTATCGCCTATTTCTGAGGCGATCAGCGATTATATGAACAAAAGGTTTGCTGGTCGAAAATTGTTTGTCGGTTTGGATTGGCCATTTATGGGCGGAGCAAGCGAAATTTGGTTTACGGTAATTGTGGCTATTCCGTTCACTTTAATTTGGTCGGTTATTCTTCCAGGTAATAAAATTTTACCTTTTGCCGGTATTATCAATATCGCCCTCGTAGTGCCAGCTTATATTTTGACCAAAGGCAACACACTAAGAATGGTGATTTTGGCAATAATCGGTGTCCCATTTTTTCTATTTGTAGGAACACAATTTGCACCAATTATTACTGATTTAGGATTGGCGACTAAAGCAATTAATATTCCAACAAACCAATTAATTTCCAATAGTTGTATTGATGCACCAATTTTCACTTATGCATTTTCATTTATTTGGCAATGCTTACAAGGCTACTTCTTACCATTATTTTTAGCTATTTACTGGTGTGTAGGTTACTTCTTTTATGCACGGGAACTGCGAAAAGAATCGCATCAGAATATCGTTGAACAATAAATCTAACATAAAAACTGAATGAATTTTTACAAAGACTAATGGAAATGCTCGTTATCAGCCGATAGCGAGCAAGAGGCATATAATTTTATGGTAGTTGATAAAAGAATTCATGCTGTATTAAATGCATTAATTCAAAATCCAAGTATGAGTGGCGTTGAGCTGCAATCTAAATTCGGATTAACTCGTAAACAACTAAGTTATACCATTAAAAAGATTAATGATTTTCTTGAATCTTCTAATCTTGAATTGATTAAACGTTTCAAAACTGGAAAATTTAGTGTACCCAAGATAGTCATTGAAACGTTTCGCACCGAGCCAGTTTCGCAAGCCATAGGAAGATATATTTATTCAGAAGATGAAAGAGTTCATTTATTGTTATTTTTTTTGTTAACTCGTATTGAACGATTATCTTTGATTCATCTCTCTTCATCACTTACCGTTAGCCAAAATACTGTAGTTAATGATTTAAAAAAAGCACAAACGGTAATAGATCAACACTGTTTACAAGTTACTTATGATCGGGAAAATGGTTATCGGATTGTTGGTAATGAAATTAACAAACGTTATCTATTATTGAATTTAATTCGTCGAATTATTCACATACCGATAGCAGACAAAATCTTTAGATATAACGATATTATCACTCAAGGTCGTTTAGAACATATTGGCATCGTGTTTAGCGAAATTGAAAAAAAATTAAAAATCATTTTTACCGATGAACAATTACAAGAGTTAACTTATTTTATCTGTTTTATATTACAACGAATTGAAACCAATAAAAAAATTGAAATTTTACCTGAAAATTATCTTGATGTGACTAATAGCCGAGATTTTCAATTGATGAAAAAATTGATTGAACGATTTGGGATTATCGATATTAATGAACAGGTCTTTTTAACGGTTTTGGTACAGAGTTCAAATATCCAAACTTTATCAGATAAATATTTTCACTTAGATGCGGTATTACTGGAAAGTGCTATTGAAGTCATTGATAATTTTCAGCAGATTAGTTGTATTACATTTAAAGATAAAAATGAATTAATTGAACGTATTTATCAACATTGGAAACCGGCTTATTATCGTATTCGTTATCACATCACCAATATTAATAGTGTTTATGACATCGTATTGCAAGAATTTGGTCATTTACACGAAATGGTACGAAAAGCCATTATTCCTTTTGAAAAAATTTTACATTGCAGTATGCCAGATGAAGAAATTGCTTTTATCACGGTGTTATTTGGTGGATGGTTAACTCGTGAAGGTTTAATCAACCTGATTAAAACGAAAAAAATAGCGATTGTCGTTTGTGAAAATAGTGCAACGGTGTCAACTTATCTTTATTTGACCTTGCAAGTTTTGTTTCCGGAACTCCATTTTTCCGATGCAATGTCGAAACGAGAGTTCGAAAAGTATAATCATTACTATGATATTGTTTTTTCAACTTCCCATTTAGCAACCGATAAACTGTTATTTATTGTTAATCCTTCGTTGAATAATCTACATAAAAATGCGTTTCGTAATCAGGTAATGGGTACATTACAAGGTATCGATCCAAGTATTATTCAAATTGAAGAGCTGATGTTAATTGTTGAAAAATTTAGCAAAATTAATGATCGAAAGGCATTACAAAAAGAGCTAACTGCTTATCTTTATAATGATGAGTTAACTGAAAATCCACTGCGGATCACCCAAAAAGAGATACCAGCTCTTGCTGATCTTATGCAACAAGATCATATCAATATTGCAGACACATCTGATATCTCTTGGCAAGAGGCCATTCAATTAGCTGCTCAACCATTACTAAACAATCAGTTTATCGAATATTGTTATCTTGAAAAAATGATCAATAAAATTCAATTTGAACAACCTTACATTATGTTAGTTGAAGGCTTAATTATTGCTCACGCTGGGATTGATGATGGCGTGAACCAAGTGGCCATGTCACTGCTTAGATTACCGGAAAAAATCGATATTTGCGGTTATATGCAAGTCGATTTAATTGTGATTTTAGCCACTAATAATCCGCAAAAACATCTTAAAGCCCTCGCTCAATTAAATGAATTATTGGAATTTCACGAGGGAGCGATGCGCATTCGTCATGCTAAAAATAACCAAGAACTTTGGCAATTATTTGCTAATTATCAATGAGTAGTTTGCCTAGAATAGGAGTAATAAAATGTTAGAGATTCAAAAACAATATGTTGTCGATATGGCTAAAAAATCAAGTGAATGGGGACTTTGTAAGCACAAAGCTGGAAATTCAAGTGTACGTGATAAGCAGACGGGTTATGTGTTAGTTACACCTACCACCATTGATAAACAATTATTAACAGCTCGTGATATTGTAGTGATGGATCTAGATGCGAATGTTATTGAAGCCGAGTCAGGGTTAAGGCCAACTAGCGAATGTTTGATGCATCTTGAGATTTATAAAGCTCGTCCGGATGTTTTGGCTATTTCACATACGCATTCCATTTTTGCCACCTCTTTTGCTGTCTTAGCTAAACCAATTCCTGCGGTAGTTTATGAGTGTGCTATTCTAAATTTAAAAGATGGGGTAATACCTGTCGCACCATATGGTCGACCGGGAACACCGGAACTATCCAATAGCGTGATAGAGCCTATCAAGCGAGCAGATGCAATTTTAATGGAAAAACATGGGGCGGTGGCGGTTGATAAAGATCCTTATGAAGCCGTATTGAAAGCTGCATATATTGAAGAAATGGCGGAAATCTACTACCACGCACTGTTGATTAATGGCGGTAAAGATCCGGGTGGTTTTCCGGCAGAAGAGCTCCAGAGTTGGGCTTATCCGGCACAGATTAAATTTAAAAAATAGGGGTTATTGGGGCTAATTTGCATGACTATTATCGCCGACATCGTCGGCGATAAATTTTTTGATTACTGCAGATATTCATTCATATATTTTAAAATATAGGCCATTGAAACGGCACCCGGATCCATATGACCTATAGTGCGATCACCTAAATTTTTTGCTCTTCCAAACACCGCTATCATCTGTTTGGTTTTTTCAGCCCCTTGCATCGCAGAATCCGCTATTTTAGGTAATGCATCGGCCAAAGGTAGAGTAGTTAATTGATTTGCGGTTGTCGCGGCAGCCGCTAAAGCATCTACCATGGTTTTATCGCCAGGTTTAGCATTGCCACGTTGATAAACTGCTTGCCACCCCTCATTAAGCCATTTAGCTAAAACTGGCGAATTAAAATCTGTTACGCCACTAAGACTTTTACTACCAGCCCTAAATAATGTCCCAAAAATCGCGCCCGATGCACCGCCCATGCTAGTCATTAATTTGGTGCCAATTTGCTTAAATAAGTCACCAATATCATTAGGTTGGAACTGTTCATCTTGTAACAGTTGATTAATAGCTGAAAATCCACGCTTCATACCAATACCGTGATCGCCATCACCGACTACTTGATCTAAGGCGGTTAATGTTGGTTCGCTTGCGACCATTTGTTCGGCGGTAAATAACATCATTTTACGTACTTGTAATAAGTTCATTCTATTTTCTCCATCCTAGTGTTTGACATGGTAAATCGTAAAGATGCTGTAATTCGTCATCCAATTTCATTAGCGTGATAGAAAAACCCGACATCTCAAGAGATGTACAGAAATGACCAACAACAATATCATGGCTATCTATTTTTCGAGCTTTAAGCTCAATGCCCACTTTACGGGTAATAATCATCAGTTCCGTATTACTCAACGCCCCTAAATTGTTTATTAATACACAGACACGATCACCAGCAACAAAGGGTAAATCATCACATAAATGGTCTATCATCTGTTTAACGACATCATCACTTGATGTCATTGTCTGTCGACGTAATCCCGCTTCACCATGAATACCGATTCCAATTTCTATCTCATCATCTGCTAATTCAAAGTTAAAATTGGTTGATTGCGGTAAAGCGCAACCATCAAGCGCAACACCAATAGTGCGAACATTAGCATTGGCTTTGCTTACTACCTGATAAAGCTTATCAAGATCATATTTTTCGATCTGCGCCGCGGCTCCGGCGATTTTATATAACAACATAATGCCTGCGACACCACGACGATCTGAAAGTTTTGCAAGTGGTGCTGATGCGATGTCATCAGTCGCTCGAATGGTTTTGCTGATGATATTGTCTTCAGCTAAAATCTCTGCTGAAATATCGAAATTCATGCCGTCACCCGAGTAATTTCCATATAAAAATAGTACCCCTTTGCCTTTTTCTATCGCTTTGGTTACGGCAATAATCTGATCAGGAGAGGGAGAGGTAAATACTTCGCCTAACGCGCAACCATCAATACCTCCATGACCGATAAAACCTGCAAAGGTGGGTTCATGACCACTACCACCGCCAGAAACAACGACTACTTGATCGGTGATAATATGATTTCCATAGACCGCACAACAATCTTCAATGGCGGTTAATTTGCCATTATAGGCATATATCAATCCTTGCATGACTTCTTGCCGAACATTATTAGGATCGTTAAGTAATTTTTTGGGTTTGCGCATTCGTTTGTCCTCTTTATTCAATATGGTTAACAACTTTTATTGTAGAAAAAAGCCAAAATGCAAACGAATATAATTAATGACAAATAGTGACCAACTTATGGTGCATCAAAGGGATGAGGTGCAATATCAATATTGTTAAACAAATTTACTTTGCGATACTTGAAAAGTGATAATAAGGACATTATTAATGGATAAGTGATCGATAAAAGATAACTAAAATATAATCTGTAAAAAAGATCTAGGAGTGTATACTGTTTTAGTTTAAACACTATTAATAAATAATGATGAAAACTGAATTTTATTTTCAACGCTTTAGCGGTATTGCCAGACTGTATGGTGAGCAAGCATTACGGCGGTTTTCCCAAGCGCATATCTGTGTCATTGGTATTGGTGGAGTGGGTTCTTGGGTAGCTGAATCACTTGCGCGTAGTGGTATTGGGCAAATTACCTTAATTGATATGGATGATGTCTGTATTACCAATACTAATCGCCAAATTCATGCATTAAAGTCCAATATTGGTAAAGCCAAAACGGCGGTGATGGCGGAGCGTATTTTAGCGATTAACCCTGAGTGCATTGTCAATCAAATCGATGATTTTATTAATGTCGATAATGTTAGTGATTATTTAGGAACTAAGCAAAATCCCCGTTATGACTATATCATTGATGCGATCGACAGTGTCAGGGATAAAGCAGCGGTATTAGCTTATTGCAAACGGCAAAAATTAAAAGTCATTACTATAGGCGGAGCGGGCGGTCAAAAAGACCCAACGCAAATCAAGATCGCTGATTTGGCAAAAACCATACAAGATCCTTTGGCAGCCAAATTGCGTGAACGATTAAAAAATGATTATAAACTAAATAAAGATAGCAAAGGCAAATTTGCTATTCCTTGTGTTTTTTCAACTGAACAATTGACTTATCCAACATCTAACGGACAAATTTGCATGATGAAAAGTCAGGCCGATGGCCCTAAAAAAATGGATTGTGAGTCAGGATTTGGCGCAATTACCACTGTCACGGCAACATTTGGTTTTGTGGCAGTAAGTTATGTGTTAAATAAGTTATCTAATTTATGAGTTATTACTTTTTTAAATTATTGGCAATTTGAATAGCAAAATCTTAAATTTTAATAGCTAAAACCAATAAAAATATTTGTTCTTTCGAATAAACTTTCGTTTTATGAAATATCTTATTGTATAAAGTAAAAAACTGATTTACGATATCCGACAATTTCGTTTTGCTATGACAAATATGCTTTAAATATGTTCAAGGAAGACGCCAAACGATCCCAGTTTATTTTTAATTTTCAAGGAGAAATCTATGGCAGTAACCAATATGAATGAGTTAAATGAGTTAATGAAACGAGTGAAAAAAGCTCAAGAAACTTATTCTACTTATACTCAAGAGCAAGTTGATAAAATCTTCGTAGCCGCAGCTACTGCTGCAGCCGCAGCGCGAATCCCTCTTGCACAGCAAGCTGTTGCTGAGTCAGGAATGGGAATTGTAGAAGATAAAGTTATCAAAAACTTATTTGCTGCTGAGTATATTCTTAATAAATATCGCAATGATAAGACTTGTGGTGTTGTCGCTGAGAATGAGCCATACGGCACCATTACTTTAGCAGAACCATTAGGGATTATTTGTGGTATCGTACCAACAACAAACCCTACATCAACGGCAATTTTTAAATCACTTATCAGTTTAAAAACTCGTAACGCAATCGTCTTTTCTCCACATCCACGAGCTAAAAAATCGACTATTGAAGCAGCTCGAATTGTGCTTGATGCGGCAATTAAAGCAGGTGCTCCTAAAGATATTATTGGCTGGATTGATGAGCCGTCTATCGAATTATCTAATGCGTTAATGCATCATGATGACGTATCAGCTATCTTGGCTACTGGTGGTCCGGGTATGGTTAAAGCAGCTTACAGTTCTGGTAAACCAGCATTAGGTGTTGGTGCAGGTAATACACCTGTAATTATTGATGAAACTGCTGACTTAAAACGTGCCGTTGCATCGGTATTGATGTCTAAAACATTTGATAACGGTATGATTTGTGCATCAGAGCAAGCTATTGTTGTAGTCGATTCTGTTTATGATGAAGTGCGTCGTTTATTAACGCAATATGGCGCATATGTTCTAAATGATAAAGAAACTAAAGCTGTTCAAGGTATTATCTTAAATGATAAAGGTGCCTTAAATGCTAATATTGTTGGTCAACCAGCGACTAAAATTGCTGAATTAGCTGGATTTAAAGCGCCAGCCGGAGCAAAAGTACTTGTTGGTGAAGTAAGTAAAGTTGATTTATCAGAACCATTTGCTCATGAAAAACTTTCTCCAACTTTAGCGATGTTCAAAGCAAAAGACTTCAATGAAGCTGTAGAAAAAGCAGAAAAATTAGTTGAAATGGGTGGTATGGGTCATACCTCTGTGCTTTATACTGACCAAGATAGCAATCGTGATCGTGTTGCTTACTTTGGTAGTAAAATGAAAACCTGTCGTATTTTAATCAACCAACCAGCTGCTCACGGTGGTATTGGTGATTTGTATAACTTTGATTTAGCGCCATCTTTAACACTAGGATGTGGTTCTTGGGGTGGTAACTCGGTCTCAGAAAATGTCGGTCCGAAACACTTAATCAACAAGAAAACAATCGCTAAGAGAGCAGAAAACATGTTATGGCACAAATTACCAAGTTCTATCTATTTTAAACGTGGCTCACTTCCAGTTGCTTTAAATGAAGTGATTGAGCAAGGTGCCAAACGAGTCTTCTTAGTAACCGATAAATTCTTATTTAATAACGGTTATTCTAAACAAATTACTGATCAACTTGAATCACAAGGCGTAATTTGTGAAACCTTCTTTGATGTTGAAGCAGATCCAACATTAAGTGTAGTGCGTAAAGGTACTGATGCAATGACAGCTTTCCAACCAGATACTGTTATTGCTTTAGGTGGTGGTTCACCAATGGATGCCGCGAAAATTATGTGGGTTCTTTATGAACATCCAGAAACAAAATTTGATGAATTAGCATTGCGTTTTATGGATATTCGTAAACGTACTTGTCACTTCCCTAACATGGGCAAAAAAGCTAAATTAATTTGTGTGACAACTACTTCTGGTACTGGTTCTGAAGTTACGCCATTTGCGGTGGTGACTGATGATGCAACTGGTCAAAAATATCCATTAGCGGATTATGCAATTACGCCAAATATGGCAATTGTTGATGCTAACTTAGTTATGAATATGCCTAAATCACTTTGTGCAGCAGGTGGTTATGATGCGGTAACGCACGCTTTAGAAGCTTATGTGTCAATTATGGCAAGCGAGTTCTCTGATGGGCAAGCATTACAAGCATTAAGCATATTGAAAGCATATCTACCAACAAGCTATAAAGAAGGGGCTAAAAACCCAATAGCACGCGAAAAAGTACACAGTGCGGCAACTTTAGCTGGTGTTGCTTTTGCGCAAGCATTTTTAGGTGTATGTCACTCTATGGCACATAAAATTGGTGCGGCATTCCATATCCCTCATGGTGTGGCAAATGCGATGCTGATTAGTAATGTTGTTCGTTTCAATGCAACTGATAAACCAACTAAACAAGGTACATTTAGCCAATATGGTTATCCGCAAGCAGTTAGACGTTATGCTGAAATCGCTGACCATTTAGGTTTAACAGCTGCAGCCGACAAAGATGAGAAGAAAGTTGAGAAATTAATTGGTTGGTTAGATCAATTAAGAAAAGATCTTGATATTCCATTCTCTATCAAAGAATTTGGTGTAGATGAACAAGCTTTCTTAGCTCAAGTTGACCAACTTGCTGTCGATGCCTTTGATGACCAATGTACAGGTGCTAACCCACGTTATCCTTTAATTGCTGAATTGAAACAAATTCTACTTGATACTTACTATGGTCGTGCGTATCAAGATACCGGTGATATCAGTGAAGATGTTGCTGTACATACAGCGGCTAAAGGCGTTAGCTCAACTGACAAAAAAGCAACTAAAAAGAAATAAGTTAAAATATTATTCTTGATTAGCAAAAGCCTGAGATAGTTTATATCTCAGGCTTTTTTATTTTTTTAATTATATTAAATGAATAAATATTGCTTAATCCCTGCTATGGTTCTATCTAACCAGATAATAAGTTAATTAGTTAAGAAATAGCTAATCAATAGGCCACTAAAGGGATTACAGCAACCATAACTAAAAAAGAAACGCCCCAAATCGGTAAGTTAAAACACTATTCTTAATTAGTAAAAGCTTTGAATATTTTATTTTCTGGGCTTTTTTTTATTTTATTAAGTTGATGCATTCTGCTTGATATTTACTATGGTCGAACACCTCAAGATAGGGAATTAATTAGTTAAGAAATAGCTAATCAATAGGCTACTAAAGGGATTACAGCAACCATAACTAAAAAGAAACGTCCCAAATCAATAAGTTAAAACAGTATTTTTGCTAAACAAAAAACAGAAATAGTTTATCTCCTCGACATCTTATCTTTAATTTTATTAAGTGAATAAATTTTGCTTTATCCTTACTATGGTGGTGCGTATCCATATAAGGGGTTAATTAACGATGAATAGGCTACATTAATTCGTACAACTTTTTTAAGGGATAAGATAAATTCCCCTAAAAAAAGAAAATACGATGAAATAAAACGGCGAGAAAGACGAACCTATACAGATGATTTTAAACAGCAGATGGTAACGCTCTATCAACAAGGTAAAAAAAGCAATGAATGAGTTTTACCGTATGAGTTAACGCCATCAGCATTAGATGGATAATACTCAACAACGGGTTCATTCAAAACTAAAGATAATCGAAGTACTGAAGATAATGAGTTGCTAGCCTTGCGCAAAGAGAATAAACGGATATTGATGGAAAACGATATCCTCAAGCAAACCGCATTGATAATCGGGCGAAAATCGCAGTGATACCATCAAATCGACATCGCCATTGATTAAGTTGGTTGTGTTGATGTTTAACTATAGCAAGGCATTACTTTTATTATCAGAGCAAAACGCTCCTTGAGAAAAAAGTTTTACAGTATATACATGAGATTCAATCTATTTTTAATTGTAGCTATCAATCTTATAGAACCCGAAGGATAGGAAAAGTATTGTCAAATCAAGGTATCATAGTATCTCGTCGTGATGTGGCACAATGCGTTAAGGGGTAACACAAGATAAACAAAGGGCGGTATATTGGTATACAACAGCGGTGGAGCAAGGTAACACCATTGCATAAAAAAATTAGCGAATAAGTATAAGAGCATTATCATTGAAAGCAAAATATACCTTAAAACTGTATAAAAACCGTTCTAAAGAAGTTAATTCTGTTGCGATTGCCAATGTATTACAGTGAGTTTTACCGTGGGCGTAAAAGCCAATATTATTGTTGCTGATTTGACTTAAAAGTGGGGCAAAAATGGAATTGTCTGGGGGTATTACTCGAACTCTCAGCATGAAAGATAGCCGGATTCAGTATCGGACAACACAAAACAGCCGAGCTTATTATGCAAGCATTAAGCCCAATTAAAGCACCATTATCCTCAATCGCACTATTTCATTAACACCGAGGAAAAGAGTTTGATAAGCAATTACTCGATAGTTGTTTTTAGGTATTTGCTATCATTCGCTCATTGAGCCATAAAGGATGTCCTTACGATAATGCCGTTGCTGAAGCGACATTTAAGACAATTAAAACTTAATTTGTCAAAAATAAGGTATTCACCGATACCAATGAACTTAGACAATGAACCAAGACAAGGTTTTTCTGCTTATGCATATTGGTGCAACAACAATCGGCTGCATTCATTATTAAGTTATTTGACACCGATGGCATTTAATAAACAGTTACCTTGTAATTTTGTTGTATAAAAAAGTGTAGACATTCCACTAAAATACAACAGATTACTAAGTTGCTAAAGGGAGGATGGCAATTATAATTAAGAAAAAACGCCCCAAGAAGTACGTTAAAACAGTATTTTTGCTTAACAAAAGCCTGAAATAGTTTATCTCTTAGACATTTTATTTTTAATTTTATTAAACGAATAAATTCAGCTTGATCCTTATTATGGGCATGTATATCAAAATAATGGCAATATCAATGAGGATATTTATGAAGATGTTGCGGTTAAAGGTGTTACTTCAACCAATAAAAAAGCAACTGAAAAGAAATAATTTAAATATTATTATCGATTAAAAAAAAGCCTAAAATAGTCTATATTTTAGGTTTTTTCTGAATTTTTGATTTTTTTTTAAGCAAACAATAAAAAAAATGTTTTTTTCGCTTGCAACGTTAAATGTTCTAGTACATAATGCGCAGCACTTAGGCCGGCTTAGCTCAGTAGGTAGAGCAACTGACTTGTAATCAGTAGGTCGCCAGTTCGATTCCGGCAGCCGGCACCATTTTCCTAAGTAAACAGTTTATAATGATTCGGGGTGGGGTTCCCGAGCGGCCAAAGGGAGCAGACTGTAAATCTGCCGTGTCACACTTCGAAGGTTCGAATCCTTCCCCCACCACCATTATCTAACATTAGCAATTGCTAATTGAAGCATTTAGGTAGCCGAGTTTGAACATGCGGGCATCGTATAATGGCTATTACCTCAGCCTTCCAAGCTGATGATGCGGGTTCGATTCCCGCTGCCCGCTCCAATTGCTGATATAGCTCAGTTGGTAGAGCGCACCCTTGGTAAGGGTGAGGTCGGCAGTTCAAATCTGCCTATCAGCACCATTCTTGTTACTTTCCTAAACTTCTAAAAAAATCAGATTTAACTGCTTTAAAGCTTGTCACTAGATGGCTTTATCTGTTATCATGCAGAGCTAATTTTAAGTTAGTATTATTATTAAAACTAAATATGATACTTGGTTAATGTGGTGATTCACCACCGATTTGTATTACATTGAGGGACGATAAATGTCTAAAGAAAAATTTGAACGTACAAAACCCCACGTTAACGTTGGTACAATCGGCCACGTTGACCATGGTAAAACAACTTTAACTGCAGCTATTACTTCTGTACTTTCTAAAAAATACGGTGGTC
>NZ_QGLR01000005.1:0-69201 GCF_003202655.1 Gilliamella apicola
ATATGTCTGGCGGTAATAGCGCGGTGGTCCCACCTGACCCCATGCCGAACTCAGAAGTGAAACGCCGTAGTGCCGATGGTAGTGTGGGTATTACCCATGTGAGAGTAGGGTGCCGCCAGACTTTTAATTTATTATATACACACCAAATACGGTGGAGCGGTAGTTCAGTTGGTTAGAATACCTGCCTGTCACGCAGGGGGTCGCGGGTTCGAGCCCCGTCCGTTCCGCCACCTTATCTAGGGGCGTAGTTCAATTGGTAGAGCACCGGTCTCCAAAACCGGGTGTTGGGAGTTCGAGACTCTCCGCCCCTGCCAAAAAAATGATGTTTTTGCTTTAATTTTAGTCATTTGTTCAAATTTATCTATATAAATAAGAAAATTTTGTTTACAGATTAACTTTGTCAATTATAATTCCCGCCCAAGTACTTTTATAATCTAGAGGATATAACATGACTGAAAGTTTTGTAAGTCAACAACGTTTTTTTGATAACAAGAATTATCCAAGAGGATTTTCTCGTCACGGTGATTTTACTATCAAAGAGGCCCAGATCTTAGAAAAATATGGTTGTGCTTTTAGAGATCTTGATACAGAAACTAAAAAGCCAGCTACTCCAGAAGAAAAATCTTTTGTTGCAGTTTGTAAAGGGAAAAAGGAACCTACTACTGATTATGAAAAGGCATGGTTAAAGTACCTTTCTAAAATCAACAAACCAAAACGTTTCCACACATTATCGGGTGGAAAACCTCAAGTTGATGTGGGTGATGACTTTGTCGATACTGATGATTAATTTGTTAGCCAATATTTTTGTGCATTTGAATTAATAATCGATCCATAGAGCGATAACTTAGTGCTTCTGAAATATGTTTTCGTTCTATGTTTTTTGCGCAATCTAAATCAGCAATAGTACGCGATACTTTTAATATTCTGTGCCAAGCTCGCGCAGAAAGCCCTAATTTAATTAAAGCTTGTTCCAAATAGTCGTTATCTTCATCAGTTAATAAGCAATAGATTTGAATTTCTTTTGGTGATAATTGACTGTTTAACTTTTTATTTCTTATCATTTGAATCTTTCTTGCATCCATAACCCTTCTTTTTACTTTATCCGTTGATTCGGTAATGGTAACTTTCTGACTTAGTGTACCTTTAGGTAATAATGGTACTTCAATCGAGATATCAAAACGGTCTAAAAATGGACCAGAAAGTCGATTTAAGTAACGTATTATTTGTTGTGGTGTTGTTCTATTATGTGTTCCTTGATAATGACCAGTGGGACTTGGGTTCATTGCCGCTATAAGTTGAAACTTGGCTGGAAATTTTATTTTGGCATTCGCCCGAGATATAACAATTTCGCCAGATTCAATAGGTTCTCTAAGGGCATCTAATACTTTACGGTTAAATTCGGGTAACTCATCTAAAAATAGCACCCCATTGTGAGCTAATGAAATTTCGCCAGGACGAGGAATAGAACCCCCACCGACTAAAGCTGCGGTTGAAGCACTGTGATGTGGTGCTCTAAATGGCCTTATTCGCCAATTTTGAATTGAGCCATTAGTGCTGACTAGACTTGTGATTGCTGCGCTTTCAAGCGCTTCGTCATCTGATAATGGTGGTAATAATGAAGTTAACCGCGTGGCTAGCATCGTTTTCCCAGTTCCAGGGGGGCCAATTAACAATAAATTATGTCCACCGGCAGCAGCAATCTCTAAAGCTCTTTTGGCGTGTTCTTGACCAATGATATCTTGTAGATTGGCTAGTTGATTATCTTCATCGCCATCTTTATATTCTCTGTATTCAACAGACGGTAAGGTAATTTCATTGTATAGATATTGACACAATTCTAATAAATTATGCGTAATTAATGTATTATTATGATGGATTAATGATATTTCTGATTGATTTTCAGAAGAGATAATTAAAGTGCGATTATTTTTTTTAGATGACAAAGCAGCGGGAATTGCCCCTTTTACCGCCTTAATTTCACCAGACAACGCCAATTCACCTAAAAATTCATATTCAGCAAGATGATCATTAGGTATTTGTTCTGTAGCTGCCAGAATAGCAATTGCTATGGGTAAATCGAAACGGCTCCCTTCTTTGGGCAGATCTGCCGGAGATAAATTAACAGTTATTTTTTTAGCAGGAAATGTAAAACCACTATTAATAATGGCACTTCTAACCCTGTCTTTAGATTCTTTTACGGTTGCTTCTGGCAGACCAACCAGAACAAAACCTGGTAATCCATTACTGATATGCACCTCGACATTAATTTGAGGTGCTTGTATTCCTATAGAGGCTCTTGTATAAATAATTGCGAGAGACATAATTTTATCGTCATTAATTTGAGATTTTTAGCACTTTATTGATAACTCAAGTATCTGCATAGAACTATGACTAAAAATGCGTGTTCACTCGCAAAAAATTTTCTAATTTTGTTACTACTTCAATTTTTTGTTCTTATAAAGAATTTAGAAATAAATAATGATATGAAAAATAAGCAGGTATTACTTAAAACAACAGAAGGCCCTGTAGGTGTATCATAAATTAATGAAAACAAAATCCCGCCCAAAATTGATAGCATTCCAATTAATATTGCGATTATTGCCATTGATTCCGGATTTTTAGCATAGTATTTTGCAGTAGCAGCTGGAATGATTAACAGTGCAGTAATAATTAAAGCTCCAACAAATTTCATGGCTATTCCTATTGTTAACGCTAAAAGTATAGTTAACATAAATTTTGTTAGAGGTACATTAATACCATGACTAAATGCCAATTCCTCACTAACAGTGATAAATAAAAAGTGATTCCAACGCCATATTAGTAAGGAACCAGTTATCATTACACAAACTGTTATCTGGTAAACATCAAACATGGTTATCGATAAAAGATCACCGAAGAGATAGGCCATTAAATCAATTCGTAAATTACTCATTAAGCTTATTACCACTAAACCAAGTGAAAGAGCACTATGAGCTAAAATACCCAATAATGTATCAACAGGTAGTTGTTTTTGCGATTCTAGCCATAAAAGTCCGATGGCTAAAAACAAGGTCACAAAAATAATGGCATAAAATAAATTGATATTTAAAAGAAAGCCAAAAGCGACACCTAATAAGGCTGCATGGGATAGCGTATCGCCAAAATAGGACATTCTTCGCCAAACAACAAATGTTCCTAATGGTCCTGTTAGACACGATAAGCATAAACCAGCAAGTAAAGAAGGTAAGAGTAACTCAATCATTGTTGTGTCCACTTAATTCAGGTAAGATCTTTTTTTGATGTTGATGATTATGCTGATGTTGACAAAAATCATGATTATGATTGTGATGATGTTTATAAAGAGCAATTTGTGATGCACCGTGTTGTCCAAATAAAGAGATAAATTCAGGATCATTTGAAACACTAGCAGGCGTTCCAGAACAACAGATATGATGGTTTAAGCAAATTACTTCATCCGTTTTTGCCATAACTAAATGTAGATCATGTGAAACCATTACAACACCACAATTAAACTCGGTTTTCGCATCCATAATTAAATCATATAATAGAACCTGTCCATTAACATCAACACCTTGTGTAGGTTCGTCAAGAATTAGTAATTTTGGACGTTTTGCTAATGCTTGAGCTAGGAGTACGCGTTGTAGTTCTCCTCCTGATAATTGATGCATAGATCGATCAATAAGATATTCAGCTTTAACTAATGATAAAGTTTTAATGATGTCATCATAACTTAATTGTTTATTTAAATGCATAAACCGTTCGACGGTTATTGGTAAAGTTGGATTTAAATTTATTGATTGGGGTACATAGCCGATAGTTAAATCAGAAGCACGTTTAATGGTGCCAGTTGTTGGTGAAATTAATCCTAAGATAACTTTAACCAGTGTGGATTTTCCCGCACCATTGGGACCCAGTATTGTTATAATTTGGTTTAAGTTAATCGATAATGAAACATCATATAATATTTTTTGCTTATTTATTTCGATCGAAATATTATTTAGCGCCATTAACTGTTTCATGATAGTGATAGTCCTTGCTGACCAACATGTTATGTTATATTATAACAATAAACTGATTTTATTCTATCATATTTTATAATTATTGGATGATAAAGTGAAAAATTTAACTAAAAACACTATACAATTGCTACGTTTTCATTTGTTAGTTATTTTATCCTTTATAGGATTAGTTACCAATGCTAATGCCACAATAATTTCTTCTGTAAGACCTATAGGTTTTATTACTGAAGCAATTGCATCTGGTGTCACAAATACCGATATATTACTACCAGATGGCGCCTCTCCTCACACTTATTCATTAAAACCATCTGATTTGATTAAAATAAAGAACGCAGATTTAATCATTTGGGTTGGTGAGGATATGGAAGCTTTTATGCCAACTATTTTAAAAAACATCGATACACAAAAACAGATAGAATTAATGGATATAGCCGAAATTAAGACTTTGCTTCGAACTAATCATTACTCTGATGATAAACATGAGTCTCATGATGATAGTGATCACCATCATGGTGAATATGATCAACATATTTGGCTTTCTCCTAAAATTGCTAAAATTATTGCAAAGTCAATCCATGATAAGCTTGTTAAACTGTACCCTAACAAAGCACAATTACTTGATGCCAATCTGAACGAATTTATTACAAATCTATCAGAAACAGAACAAAATATTGCAAAAAAACTAATTAACGTCCAAAATAGAGGGTATTTTGTGTTTCATGATGCTTATGGCTATTTTGAATCACATTTTGGATTAAAAAATCTAGGAAGTTTTACCATAAATCCATCAGTACAGCCTGGCGTTCAAACAGTCTATGCAATTCAAAAAGAACTAGCGGAACACCAAGCAGTCTGTGTTTTTAGAGAGCCACAGTTTAGTCCTGCAGTTATTAAGAAGTTAGTGAATGGTACAGACGTTCAAATTGGTGAGTTAAATCCATTAGGAACCGGTATCGTGTTAGAAAAAGATGCTTATTCACACTTTTTATTAGCATTGACTCAGCAGCTGTTGGATTGTTTAGATAAAAATAGTATAAATAATTAGATAGTTAAGGTTAATTTTGGCACAGCTGATTAAATTCCCTAATATTGGAAAGAAAAATTTCAAAATTCCCTATTTTTCAATATTGGGTGTACTTGTTGTTGTTATTTTAGTAACTATATTGTGGCGACCTTTAAATTTGGATCGAACAATGTATGTTCCTTTGAATTCTCAAGCCCAAACTACAGTTACAGATACCCCCTCGTCTTCAGTTGTTGTCGATTATGGACGAATTGATATGCTTGGCGCTAAACCAAAAACTGATAAAGTTACTCAGTCGTCGGATGTGCCCGAAGATGATATAGCTAAAGATGAATTAGATGATCTCGCTGAAGAAAAAGATAACACAGTGCAATATACTATTTCACGGGGTGATACATTACACGATATTTTGAACCGTTATAATGTTAATAAAAATGATATCGCACAATTAACCGGTAAGTATAAACAGCTAGCAAATTTGAGAATTGGCCAACAAGTAAGTTGGACGACGGATGATAATCATAATTTGCTCAGTTTTAATTGGACAATATCAAGTAATAATGTTCGACTTTTTGAAAAGTCTGGCAATAGCTTTATTGAAAGCACAGAAACAATGGAAGGGACATTGCAAAATGTTCGTATTACAGGTGAAATAAAATCTAGCTTTGTTGCAGATGCACGTAAAGCGGGTCTAACTAGTAATGAAATTGGTATTATTACTCGAGCATTACAATGGCGATTAGATTTTCGACGTTTAAAAGCTGGCGATAAATTTGCAGCCTATTTATCACGTGAAATGCATGGTAATCGTTTATCTAATAGTAAATTACTTGGTGTACGCCTTAAAAACGGCAATAAAGATTATTATGCTATGTTAGCTGATGATGGTAAATATTATGATATTAATGCTGATAGTCTATCGCAAAGTTTTTTCCGCTATCCTTTAGCTGCCAAGGCTCGTGTATCGTCAGGGTTTAATCCGCGACGTTTAAATCCAGTTACTGGAATTGTTACTCCTCATAATGGTGTTGATTTCGCAGTATCGAGAGGAACACCTGTTTTATCGGTAGGTAATGGTGAAGTTGTGATTGCTAAATACAGTGGTTCAGCTGGTAATTATATAGCCATACGCCATGGTAGACAGTATATGACAGCATATATGCATTTAGATAAAATTTTAGTGAAACCAGGGCAACAAGTTAAACAAGGCGATAAAATTGGTTTATCTGGTAACACTGGACGTTCGACTGGTCCTCATCTGCATTTTGAATTACATATCAATAATAAACCAGTTAATCCATTAACAGCCAGTTTGCCGATTAATGAGGGGCTAACCGGTAAGTCTAAAAAAGCATTCATAGAAAGAGTTAAAAGTATTCAATCTCAACTTAATTTTTAATTGTTTTTTATATTCTACCATATTATTTAAGCTAAGAATTCTTATTCATAAGAAGCGCAATGCTTCATTAAAAAGTTGTGTTATTATAGGACAATTTTATTTAATCAGAATATTAGGTGCAATTTGAAAAAAACAAAAAAAAAGACATCGACTAAGAGAGCTTCAAAAAAGAACAAGAAATCTTTGTGGCGTCGACTCTGGCCGTTGTTATTTAAATTATTTCTTATATTCGCAACGGTTACAGCCGGTTATGGGATTTATCTAGATCAACAAATTAAAGAGCGTATTGATGGTAATGTCTGGGAACTACCTGCAGCTGTTTATGGACAGATAGTCGATCTTGAACCTGATAGTGATTATAGTCTAAGTGATGTTGTTACTTTGCTAAAAGGTGCGCAGTATCGCCAACAAGACAGTAAAGTCATGCGTCCGGGGGAATTTATTGTACAAAATGGTGCGGTTGAAATTTATCGTCGACCATTTACTTTTCCTGATGGTGAAGAAAAAGCATTCCGAGTCAAAATTACTTTTTATGAAAACAGAATCGACCGTATATCTAATTTAGATACCGGACGTGATTTTGGCCTACTTAAGATCGATCCTAAATTGATAACCATGTTGCACTCTCCAAATGGTGAACAACGACTTTTTGTACCTTTAAAAGAATTTTCTGATTCGTTAATAAAAACCTTAGTGGCAACCGAAGATAAACGTTTTTATGATCATCATGGTGTAAGCTTTTATTCCATCGCTCGTGCCGTTTTTGTTAATTTAACGACCGGGCGAACCGAGGGTGGCAGCACATTAACGCAACAAACTGTTAAAAATATCTTTTTAACAAATGAAAGAAGTTTAATTCGTAAAATACGTGAAGCTTATATGGCTATCATTTTAGATGCCCGTTATAGTAAAGAACGTATTTTAGAGCTCTACTTAAATGAAGTTTATTTGGGGCAAGCTGGTAGTGAAGAAATTCATGGTTTCCCATTAGCGAGTCTTTACTATTTCGGTCGCCCAGTAAATGAATTAACATTAGATCAACAAGCAGTTTTAGTTGGTATGGTAAAAGGTGCTTCATACTATAATCCTTGGACACAACCACAACAAGTGATTGAGCGTCGTAATGTCGTGTTAAAACTTGCTGAGCAACAAGGGATTATCGATGGGGAGTTATTCAATATACTTAGCCAACGTCCACTTTCGGTTTTACCAAAAGGCGGAGTGATATCGCCACAACCAGCATTTATGCAAGTTGTACGAAGTGAACTTCGAAAACAGTTAGGTGACAAAGCTGACCATCTTTCCGGAATGAAAATCTTCACAACATTCGATCCGGTTGCTCAGGCCGCAGCAGAACAATCGGTTATGGATGAGATTGAAACATTACGTAAATCGACTAATAAAGAGTTACAGACAGCAATGGTTATTGTTAGTCGTGAAACCGGTGAAATTCGTTCAATTATTGGCAGTGCTGAACCCCGTTATGCTGGGTATAATCGGGCGTGGTTAACCAGACGTTCAATTGGTTCACTAGCGAAACCATCAACCTACTTAACAGCATTAGGTCAACCAGCAAGTTATCAACTTAATACTTGGTTAGATGATAGTCCATTATCCATCAAACTTGATAATGGCTCTTATTGGCAACCGAAGAATTTTGATCGCAAGTTTCGTGATAAAGTGATGCTCGTAGATGCGTTAGCGCTTTCACTTAACGTACCAACAGTTAATTTAGGCATGGCGTTAGGTTTAGAAGCAACCAAAAATACGTTACAAGCGTTGGGAGTGCCAGAAGATCGTATTCCTAATTTACCGTCACGATTATTGGGTGCGTTAGAGTTAACGCCATTAGAAACCGCTCAAATGTTCCAAACTATTTCCAATAATGGCCAACGAGCACCGCTTACTATTTTAAGATATGTATTAACCGATAAGGGTGAACTTGTCTATCAAAATTATCCACAACAAATTCAAGCGGTTTCTCAACAAGCTGCTTATTTGACGACTTATGCAATGCAGCAGGTTGTTGCGTCAGGAACATCGCGTACATTAAAAGCGAAGTATGGTTCGTTCAACTTAGCAGCGAAAACCGGAACAAGTAATGATTCACGTGATAGTTGGTTTACTGGTATAGATGGTAAAAATGTCGCTGTAATTTGGATAGGACTTGATGATCATTCACCAATGAAATTAACTGGTGCTACCGGAGCATTAAAAATATATAGTGAATATTTACAAAATAATCCGCCAAAAAGGTTACAACTACCAATACCACAAAATATATATATGTTACCTATTAATAGTGAAGGACAATGGCTGTGCAATGGAGGCGGTGAGCGAACTTTACCTGCATGGACTAGCAACCCTCAAAGTTTATGTGCAGTAAGTCCTCAAGTGGAACCTGACCAACAAGCACCAAGTTGGCTGACTGACATGTTAAATAATTAAATGAGGTTATTCCATGCCTGAGTTGCCAGAAGTTGAAACGAGTCGAAGGGGTATTTTACCTTATTTAAAGGGCCAAACTATCAAGCATATTATTGTGCGACAATCAAAACTTCGTTGGCCTATTGACGAGTCAATCAGAGATGCTCAAGGTCAAGTAATAGTAGATATCAAAAGACGTGCTAAATATCTACTGTTACAATTGACACATGATTGGATTGTTATACATTTGGGGATGTCAGGTAGTTTACGCATATTAGAATCATACCAAGAACCAGCTAAACATGATCATGTTGATTTGGTATTAGTTAATGGAGTAATATTAAGATATACAGATCCAAGGCGTTTTGGGTCGTGGCTTTGGACTAATTCTATTGATAAATTAACCCAATTGAAATGTTTAGGTCCAGAGCCTTTAAGCAATGATTTTTCTGCTAATTATCTATTCGAAAAAGGCCATAATCGAAATATTCCAATTAAAAGTTGGATTATGAATAATCATATCGTAGTAGGTGTTGGTAATATTTATGCCTCAGAATCATTATTTATGGCCAAAATTAATCCACATCGAAAAGTTAATAGTCTAACATTAACCGAATTTGAAAGATTAGTAACAGCTATTAAGCAAGTACTAGCTAAATCTATAGAACAAGGTGGTACAACACTTAAAGATTTTGTTCAGTCAGATGGTAAGCCAGGTTACTTTGTGCAAAAACTCCAAGTATATGGTAGAGAAGGCGAAAAATGTTTACTTTGCCAATCTGATATAAAGTCTGCTCGAATAGGACAGCGTAATACATTCTATTGTGAAGATTGCCAAACATAGTAACTAACCATTTTTTTATTTTTTACGATTATTCTCCATTATTTAGTACCTTTAGCCCAATTATCTTCAATTTATAGAAAAAATGTTGCCAGACTACTTTTAACTCTAGCAAAATCGGCATAATATAAGTAACCTAAAAATAGTATTTGTAAATATAACAATAATAATATAATGCAGTTAAAAAATCTTTTTTACTCAAACAACTATGGACTTGTTACGTAATATCGGCTATCTTTCTTCCGGTAAAATTTTCAATGTTTTGTAAAGAGCAATATCTGTTATTAAGTAATAGCATTAAGTTAATTGTTAAAGATTTAATCTTTTTTATTTATATACGGTGTTATATTTATTTTAACCTAATGTATTTCGCTTCGATTAAGGAATTTAAGATGATCAAATTTGCTTTCCGCTTTTTGATAGCTTGTTTTGTTTTATTATCTACAATGATAGCGACTGCTGAAGTTAGAATTGTAATCACTGATGGCGTCAGTTCAGCTAAACCAATTGCAGTCGTACCATTTAAATGGACTGGCAGTGGATCACCTCCACAAGTTATAGATAACATAATTGCATCTGATTTACGCAATAGTGGTAAGTTTAATCCAATTGATGTGGCTGCAATGCCACAAAGACCAACTACTGCTTCTCAAGTCAATCCAGCTGCTTGGAGTAATATTGGTATTTCTGCCGTAGTGGTAGGAACCATCCAACCTGATGCTTCGGGAGAATATCTTATCAACTATCAGTTAGTCGATACCGTTGATCATCCCGGTACTGTCTTGGCTCAAAATCAATTTACCATTGGTGACCGTTGGTTACGTTATGCTGCTCATACAGCCAGTGATGAAATTTTTGAAAAATTAACGGGAATCAAAGGTGCATTTAGAACACGTATTGCCTACGTAGTAAAAAATAGTAAAGGCCTTTATACGCATGAATTACGTGTATCTGATTATGATGGATTTGATCAAATCACCATTCATCGTTCCAAAGAACCATTAATGTCACCAACATGGTCACCGGACGGTAAAAAAATAGCCTATGTAACTTTTGAAAGTGGTCGTTCAGCTTTAGTATTGAAAACTTTAGATAGTGGGGCTGTTCAAACTATTGCCTCTTTCCCACAACACAATGGCGCTCCAGCTTTTTCACCTGATGGTAGTAAATTAGCTTTTGCGTTATCAAAAAGTGGTAACTTAAATCTATATATGATGGATTTAAAATCTAAGAAAATTAAGCAAATTACATCTGGCCACAGTAATGACACTGAACCTTCATGGATGCCAGATAACCAAACTATAGTTTATACTTCTGATCAAGCCGGGCGCCCGCAACTTTATTCAATTAATATAAATAGTGGTGAGGCCCAACGTGTAACATGGGATAATACCCAAAATCAAAATGCCCGTGTATCTCCAGACGGTAAATTTATCGCATTGATCTCTACTAATAATGGTGAGCAACATATTACTCGATATGATATAGAAACAAACACGTATCAAAGATTAACTGACACGTTCTTAGATGAAACTCCGAGTATTGCTCCAAATGGCACTATGATTATCTACAGTTCTTCTCAGGGTTTAAATACTATATTAAACCTTGTTTCAACTGATGGTAATTTTAAAGCAAGGTTACCGGCAACTGATGGACAAGTAAAATTCCCTTCTTGGTCACCTTATTTATAAAGAGTGACTAATTTTTAGGCAATAATGCTATTATTAAAATTGTGTAAAAGTTGAGGTCGTTATAATATATATATCTAATCTTTCGAGTTAGTAACAGGCGTTACTTTGGAGTTGGTTAGAAGTATAAAAACTTATAAATAATAATTTATTTAATCAAAAAGGAGTTAATTCAATGCAATTTTCTAAATTTCTTAAAGTAGCCGCGGTTACTTTACCATTAATAGCTGCAACTGCTTGTACAAACGGTAACAAAAATATTGTTAGTAACGTTTCTTTACCAGATGATATTCAAGCTCAAATTCAAAAATTAGAACAAATTAATACTGTATATTTTGATTATGACAGATACAATGTTAAATCAGAGTATTCAACATTATTAAATGCCCATGCAGTCTTTATTCGTGCAACTTCTTCAAAATTAAAAGTGATTATTGAAGGTCATGCCGATGAACGTGGTACTCCAGAATACAATATCGCGTTAGGTGAACGTCGTGCAGCTGCAGTTAAATCTTACCTACAAGCAAATGGTGCTTCTGGTGAACAACTTTCAATCATCTCATATGGTAAAGAAAAACCAGCAGTATTAGGTCACAACGAAGCAGCTTATGCGAAAAACCGTCGTGCAGTAATTACTTACGATCTATTCTAATCTCATCTTATGACGGCTGACTTATCAGCCGTTTTTTATTTTTAAGTTCACGTAGAGTTTATATTATATGTATAAAAAAATACTCACATTGTCCTTATTTCTTTTATTCGCTGGATACGGATGTGTTGCGGGCGGTTCTGATGTTGATAGAACAATACAAGCGCAAGGACAGATGATAATCCAGAATCAACAAAAAATTAGCGATCTACAATCAGATTTAGATATACTTCGTGGCCAATTAGAAGAGACTAAGTATCAACTTAATCAAACTATTGAACGCCAAAAAATGATTTTTCAACAACTGAATAATGGGGCTGGATTCTCAGTAACGCCAAGTGCAGCAACTCAAGAAGAGAGTTCAGATTCTACATCAAACACTGACGCTGCACCATCTTCATCCTCTTCAAACTTATCTAATTGGTCAACATCAGGTGACGATAAGGCGGATTATAATTTTGTTTTGCAATATATTAATGATGATAAACAGACTGATGACGTAATTGCTGCCTTTAAAAATTATCTAAAAGCCTATCCAAAAACCAATTACCGTGCAAATGTTAACTATTGGCTAGGTCAACTTTGTTATAAAAAAGGCAATAAAGACGAAGCATCATCTTATTATGCAACCGTTGTTAAAAATTTTCCATCTTCGCCAAAAGCAGCAGATAGCCTTTACAAAGTAGGGTTAATATTACTGGATAAAGGTGATAAAAAAAATGCTAAAACAGTTTTTCAACAAGTTGTAAATAAATATCCGAAAGATAAAAAGACAGTTGAGCTAGCAAACAAAAAAATAGCATCATTATAATAAAGTGTATAAATAAACAGCTATTAGATAAAAAAAGCAATAAAAGGGTTGCACTGCCTTATAATTATGAGTATTATAGCAACCCGAAATTGCTTGAAGCATTAAGTTTTAAAGCCGAAAGTAATCATATCAAAATGGGTTGTTAGCTCAGTCGGTAGAGCAGCGGACTTTTAATCCGTTTGTCGAGCGTTCGAATCGCTCACGACCCACCACTTTCTCTCACACTAAGCATTCACTCAAAAATACAACAAAATAAGTCGAAATAAACTTGTCGATTGATTAGCTAATTGAAAAACTACAATAAAACCAACTGTTATTTATTAGCAGATTAATCTTTAAAAAATAAATTTAGCAAAATATCCTCATATCTTTTCTCTAATTCTATTGTATAACAAATAAAATCCAAACTTTCAATAAGATATAATTTAATACTTATATTAAAAAGCTACTAGAATAGAAAACTGTTGTAATCGCAAATAATAATCATTATCATTATTCGTCGTTATTTTAAAATTAATCAGATAACACAAATAATAGGAAAAATAATGAAATTAGTTAATCAATTAGTCTTACCTTGTATATTAGGCTCATCAGCTTTTATAGCTTACGCCCAAGATAGAGTTAATGATAATAATGATATTGAAACTATGAAAGTTGTCGCAACTATTAAGGATAATAATGATCAGCGGATAAAAAAATCATCAACTGCAACTAAAACATCTTTCGATATTAAAGATATTCCACAAACCATTAATTCGGTGAACCTTGAGCAACAGAAAATTTATGGACAAAACGACTTAAGCGTTATCGTCAATAAATTACCGGGAGTCGATACTACTTACGATATGCGCGATGAAGGTATAAAAATTCGAGGTTTTTCGGCAAGTTCAGGTGATATTTACCGCGACGGTGTGCGCGCAAGCGGCCAAGTCAGACAAAGTACCGCTAATATAGAGCGAATTGAAGTATTAAAAGGACCGGCTTCAGTACTCTATGGACGAGGTTCAGGTGGTGGAATCATCAATATGATCAGTAAACAGGCAAATTTTGATTCACCATCGACGTTTAGTTTGCGCGGTGGCTCTTGGGATAAATATGGTGGAATGATAGATATTAACCATGTTTTAAATGATAAGTTTGCTGTACGAATGACAGTTGACCATCAATCTGAAAAAAGTTTTCGTAAAGGTATTAAACAACGCGATACGATGGTATCACCAAGTGTATTGTATGATAATTTAGAAGGATTTAATTGGTTAGTACAATATACCAATGATAAATTATGGCGTAAGCCTGATAGAGCGCCAGCTTATTATGATTTACCAAAAGGTGTGTCAATAAAAACAGCTTATGCTCACCCCGATGATTATGTGAAAGATAACTTTAACTCATTACGTTCGGTAATGGGATATGAATTTAATCATGACTGGTCTATTAAATTAACCAATATGTACCGTAAAGCTAACCAAAATTTCGACCATCTCTATGCCGGTAATTATTGTAATTTGGATGGTAAATTAAGTAATGGTAATCTTTGTAACTATAAAGGTAAGTTGAAATTCCGTCGTGCCTGGCAAGAAACATCGAATAAAACCTTAAGCAATACAGTTGATTTAGCTGGCAAATTTAATACCGCAAATATTGCTCATGATATATTAGTCGGCGTTGAATATAATATTGAAAAACGTGAACCACGATTAGCTTTAACTAGCCTATATCCGGAAGCTATTGACCCGTACCACCCTCATTGGAGCTCAAAAAAACCTCACTATAATAAATTGAGTACTAAGACGAATCATAAAGCTACCTCTAAAGGATTGTATTGGCAAGACCTAATCAGTTTAACTCAACAATGGAAATTACTTGCTGGATTACGTTATGACAATTATGAGTTTGCGTCAAATAATAAATTGAACCATCAAAGTCGTTCATATGATGGTCACACTTTAAGTCCTCGTGTCGGATTGATTTGGCAACCGATAGCATCCCAAAGCTTTTATGCATCATATAGTAAAAACTTTGCACCTTATGGTGGTCGAGGCCTGATAACCATTGCGACTGATTCTAAGACTGTTTATGATGACAAACCGCAATATTCACGCCAGTATGAAATTGGGGTTAAGAGTGATTGGTTTAATGATAAACTCTCTTCACAAATCGCACTCTATGATCTTGAGCTCTATAACGTTCGCTATCAACCAGACTCTGTTAATGATCCTTATAATTGGCAAGTGAGGGGAAGTGATCGTAGCCAAGGAGTTGAACTAAGCGTCATTGGACAACTAAGTAAAAATTGGTATATCAATAGTGGTATTGGTTATCAACAAGCTAAAGTTCATAAAGATAAAAAAACACCGGCGAACGAAGGTAAATATTTATCGAATACCGCCAAACACAGTGGCAATTTAGGGGTACGTTATCTACCACATGAAAATTGGTTCACGGAAGTCGAATTTAATTATAAGGGATCGATGTACAATGACGATAAAAATCTTGTTAAACGCCCTGGTTATGGGACGTGGAATGCTGCAATTGGGTATCAAACGCGATCGGTTGATGTAACCTTAGCATTAACCAATTTACTTGGTAAAGAGTATTGGCGTTCTAGTAGTATGCCTGGTACTCCTAGAGCTTTCTTGTTAACTGCAAGTTATAAATTATAAACTTGATCACTACTTTCGGGGGAAGTGCTGGTAAGTTTTCTTATTTATAGATTAAGCAGCAAATTAAAATGACACCTAGCGATAGTAAAGAGGGAATATTATTCCCTCTTTTTTTATTCCTCTTAAACTTTAGTCGCTAATTCAATAATTTTCATGGTGACTTCAAAAGATTTTAAGAATGATGATAATGGTAAAAACTCAAAGCAAGAATGGAAGTTATGGGCGCCAGTAAAATAATTTGGTGTGGTTAGGCCCCTTGCTGATAATGCTGAACCATCTGTTCCGCCACGCATGGCGATAGTATTGGGTTTAATTCCTAATAATTCAAATGATTGATAAATCAAATCAATACAACGACGGTCATCACCTAAATAGTTAGCTATATTGCTATAGGTATCAGTAATTTGACATGCAATTTTTGCTCTAGGATATTTACGGCTGATAAAACTAATCACCTCTTGAATGTAAGTCTTACGAGCTTCGTAGTGAGTTAGATCAAAGTCACGAATACTCATTTTTAATGTAGTCGTACTCTGGTTACCAATAATATCATTAAACCAGAAATATCCTTCTTTACCTTCAGTATGTTCAGGTGTTTCACTGCTATCAAAACAGTTAATAATATCATTTGCGATGCGGATAGGATTGATTAAGACATTTTTTGCTGACATAGGATGAGCTGATACCCCTTCAATCTCAATGGTAACCGCTCCGGCATTGAATGTCTCATAAACGACTTCACCCAATTCACAACAGTCGATAGTATAAGCAAAATCAGGTTTAAAACGTTGTAAATCAAGTTTTTTGGCGCCATTTAAACCAACTTCTTCATCTGGCACAAAAGCGACATAGATATCACCATGTGGACAATTTTGTTGTTGCAATTGATCTAACATGGTCATGACAACGGCAATTGCTGCTTTGTTATCTGCACCAAGAACACTAGTACCATCAGTTACAATTAACTCTTCATTCAGATATTTTTTCAATTCTGGATGCTCAGCTACCTTAAACCAAATATCTTTTTCGCTGTTTAATAAGATATCTTCCCCCGTAAAAGTTACACGTTGTGGATTAATCTTATCAGATAGCGCAACATCAACGGTATCAAGGTGTGCAACAAAACCGATTTTTGGTGCATGCGGTGTGTTACCGGCTAATTTCGCCGTCACAATGCTATGTTCATCAAGATAAACATCTTGCATATTCAATGCAATTAACTCTTGTTTGAGTTGTTTAGCTAACTCAGTTTGTCCTGGGGTAGAGGGGACAATTGCCGAGCCAGCTTTGCTCTGGCTAGGAATACTTACATAACGTAAAAATCGGTCAACTAATTGTTCGGTAATATTCATTATTTAAATCCTTATCTGCGATTAACTATTTACTGGTGGATAGACATAACCACTATCAAAACCGATAGGTAGGCCCAAGAACCAAAATAGTAATAAATTTATTGTCAAAGCAATTAAGAGTGCCGCCGTATATGGGATCATCATCGAACTTAAGGTACCTACGCCGGTGTTTTTACAATATTGCTGACAATAGGCAATAATCAAAGGATAGAAAGCAAACATAGGCGTGCTGACATTCACAGCTGAGCTGATTCGATAAGCCGCTTGGGTTAATTCTGGCGAGATTCCTACTGACATCAGCATCGGGACAAAAATTGGCGCTAAAATAGCCCATTTAGACGATGCAGAAGTAATTAACACATTGAGCAGACTGGTTAGAATGATTACACCAAAAATAGTCACTACCGATGGCAAATGTAAAGCTTTCAAAAACTCAGCACCGCCAATCGCAATTAAGGTGCCAATTTGTGAATTTGAAAACACATATAAAAATTGTGCACAAAAGAAAGCAAAAACAATAAATGGAATAAGTGATTTAGTGATATTTTCCATTGATTTGACGATATCTCGCGACGATTTAAATGCGCCTGTGATAAAGCCATGAATTAATCCAGGTATTGCAAAAAACACAAATAACAATGGCACAATAATCTGCATTATTGGCGCTTTATTGCTAGTCATACTACCATCAGGTGCACGCAATAGTGAATCTTCTGGTAGTAATAACAATACTAAACCAAGAGCAATAATTAAAAATACCGCTGAGGCAACTTTAAATGCTTTATTTTCAATAGGCGAAATCTCGGGAGAATCGGCAATATTATCTAATTGAATATCATTGTTTAAAGGCATAGTTGCATTTAATCGCGGTTCAACAATTTTGTCGGTAACAAACCAGCAGGCTATCAATACAAAAAACGTGCCGCCAAAACTTAAAAAGTAGTTACAAAGTACATTGACTTGATAGGTTGGATCGATAATTTGCGCTGCACTTTGGGTAAAACCTTGCATTATTGGATCAATGATTGATGGCGTATAACTTGAACTAAAGCCTCCCGCGAGCCCCGCAAATGCCGCAGCTATCCCCGCTAATGGATGACGGCCGGTAGCATAAAACATCATTGCTGATACTGGCATTAAAATCACATAAGCAGAATCTGACGCAATATGACAAACCATGCTGACAAAAATCACTGATGGAGTGACTAATTTTTTCGGGGTAATTGCCAATAATTTTTTTAGCAGGACATGAATGTAGCCACTGCTCTCAGCAATGCCAATTCCTAATGTAGCAACAATGGTAATACCAAGTGGTGGGAAGGTTACAAAGTTTGGCACCAGTTTAGTAAAAAAAGTCACTAATTGGTTTGGCGCTAACATGTTCACCACAGCCAACTGTTCTTGCGTGACCGGATTAATATAATTAAAACTGACAAAAGAAAGTAATAATGAAGCAACCAGACAAATGATAAGAGCATAAAAGAATAGCGTAGTAACATCAGGGATTTTGTTTCCAATTCGTTCTATTGTATTTAAAAAGCCACCGTTTTTTACTGGTGACGGATTTTTTGTTTGATTCATGAAAAAATAAGTGTAAATATTATTCGGGAAACCAATTTAACATAGATTAATAATTTAAGTAAACAACGTGTTGGCGATACTTTAATGCTTTAAAGAACACCACTCCGCAACTTTTTTACATTATTTTTACTTATGGGATTTGCTAATTTTGAATTTTCTTTAATGTGCATAATATTTAATATTTCGCTAGTATAGAGTTTCTTAATAATGGTATCTAAATTTGTTGTTTTTAATCAAAGTTAACAACAAGTATTACTACAAGATTGCATAAAACAAAAATAGTGTTATATTGTTTGAATATTTAATCATAAAAGAAGAATAAATATTCAATTATCCCGATTGTGAGTAAGGCTCTAAAGGATATTATAATGTAAGCAATGGGAGCTTAATTATGGTTTTCGATATAGATTTAATAAAAAATATTTATCAACATTATCCACAAAAAATTGATCTTATCCGCCAGAAAATTGGAAAACCATTAACCTTGACGGAAAAAATCCTTTATGCCCATCTGGCAGAAGGAGAGGAACTTAAAGCTTATAAACGAGGGGAAGATTATGTAAATTTCTCCCCCGATCGTGTCGCGATGCAAGATGCAACCGCACAGATGGCACTATTGCAGTTAATGAACTCTGGCCGTAAACGAGTCGCGGTGCCTTCAACTGTTCATTGTGATCACCTTATCCAAGCTTATAAAAATGCCCATGACGATCTGATTGTAGCTGAAAGTAACAACCACGAAGTTTATCAATTCTTACGCGATGTTTCGAACAAATATGGCATCGGATTTTGGAAGCCTGATGCTGGTATCATTCATCAAGTAGTGCTGGAAAATTATGCCTTTCCTGGTGGCATGATGATTGGTACCGATTCACATACCCCTAATGCCGGTGGTTTATCCATGATTGCAATTGGTGTTGGTGGTGCTGATGCCGTTGATGTAATGGCTGGTATGCCATGGGAACTGAAAATGCCAAAAATTATTGGCGTAAAATTGATTGGCAAATTATCGGGTTGGGCATCACCAAAAGATGTCATTTTAAAATTAGCAGGTATCTTAACGGTTAAAGGTGGTACTAATTCCATTATTGAATATTTTGGCGAAGGTACTGAGTCATTATCCGCCACTGGTAAAGCAACAATTTGTAATATGGGGGCAGAAGTGGGAGCAACGACTTCAATCTTCCCTTATAGCAAAAAATCTGCTGATTATCTGAGTATGACAGGTCGTCGAGAAGTGGTTGATTTAGCCAATACGTTAAGTGATTGTTTCAATCCTGATAAAGCGGTATTAGAACAACCTGAAAATTATTATGACCAAGTTATCGAGATTAACTTATCGACGTTAGAACCTTATGTTAATGGTCCATTTACTCCTGACTTAGCTTATCCTATTTCCCAGCTTGCCTCTGCTGTTAAGGAACATGATTATCCTGATAATATGGAAGTTGGACTTATTGGATCATGCACTAACTCTTCTTACGAAGATATGATGCGTGCAGCTTCAGTAATTGATAATGCCAATAAGTTAGGTTTGAAAGTAAATGCCAAATTAATTATCAATCCTGGCTCAGAGCAAGTTAAATATACTTCAAAACGAGATGGTATTTTAAGTCGTTTTGAACAAGCTGGTGCAGCTATTATGGCTAATGCATGTGGACCTTGTATTGGACAATGGCGTCGAGATGATGTTGCCGATGAACACAAAAATTCGATTGTTACTTCGTTCAATCGTAATTTCGCTAAACGTAATGATGGTAGTCCAAACACTTATGCATTTGTTTGTTCGCCAGAAATTGTAGTAGCGCTATCAATTGCTGGTAAATTAAGTTTTAATCCATTAACCGATAATCTCATCAATGATAAAGGTGAAAAAGTGAAACTCCCTGAACCCATCGGCGATGAGTTGCCAAGACAAGGATTTGCTGTCGATGATGCCGGTTATATTGAGCCGATGGCTGATGGTAGTTTAGTTGAAGTTCGTATTGCACCTAATTCAGAACGATTACAACAGTTGTTACCTTTCTCACCTTGGGATGGTAAAGATATTATTTCGCAGCCATTATTGATTAAAGCAACTGGTAAATGCACCACTGACCATATTTCAATGGCCGGTAAATGGTTAAAATTTCGTGGTCATTTAGATAATATTTCCAATAATATGTTAATTGGTGCGGTTAATGCTTTTAACCAGAAAACCAACAGTGTGTTGGATGCACAAACTGGCGATTATGTTGAAGTCCCTGCGTTGGCTCGTAAATTAAAAGCACAAGGAGTCGGCTCAATAGTCGTTGCTGAAGAGAATTACGGTGAAGGTTCGTCAAGGGAACATGCCGCAATGGAGCCACGCTTTTTAAATGTTAAAGCAATTGTGGTTAAATCGTTTGCGCGTATTCATGAAACTAATCTGAAAAAACAAGGCATGCTTGCATTAACCTTTGTTAACAAAGATGACTATGACAAGATCCGGGAAGACGATCAAATTAGTATTACTGGACTCTGCGATTTTGCACCGGGTAAAAATTTGACATTAACCCTTCATCATCGTGATGGTAGTCAAGATTCTTTTGCAGTAGCGCATACTTATAATCAAGCACAAATTGAATGGTTCAAAGCGGGTAGCGCATTGAATAAGTTAAAAGAAGAATTTAAATAAGAAATAAGAGGAAGAGACAATATGAATCAGCAAGTTTCAATTGAAAATGGACAATTAGTCGTTCCAAATCATCCAACGATTCCTTTTATTGAAGGCGATGGCGTTGGTAAAGAGATTTGGCATGCTGCTCAAACCATTTTTGATAAAGCAGTTGAAAAGGCTTACCAAGGCAAACGTAGTGTTCAATGGAAAGAGGTACTTGCTGGTGAAAAGTCGTTTAATGCAAATGGATCATGGTTACCGCAAGAGACCATGGATGCCTTCAAACATTATCTTATCGGTATCAAAGGACCATTAATGACACCAGTTGGCGGTGGGATCCGCTCACTCAATGTTGCTTTGCGTCAAGAGTTAGATCTTTATGTCTGTTTGCGCCCGGTGCGTTGGTTTAAAGGTGTTGAATCACCGTTAAAGCACCCAGAAAAAGTCAGTATGACTATTTTTCGTGAAAATACTGAAGACATTTATGCCGGGATTGAATGGCAACAAGGTACAGCTGAAGCTGAAAAGTTTTATCATTTTTTAGCTGACCAGATGAAAGTGACCAAAGTCCGTTTTCCTAATACTTCAGCTTTCGGGGTTAAACCTGTCTCTATTGAGGGATCTGAACGTTTAATCCGAGCAGCAATTAACTATGCATTACAACATAAATTACCATCGGTTACATTAGTTCATAAAGGTAATATTATGAAATTCACAGAAGGTGGATTTAAGCAATGGGGTTATGAACTTGCGGAAAGAGAATTTACTGACGTAGTGTTCACCATGAATCAATATGCCAAAATTCAAAAAGCCGAAGGTAAGGCTGCAGCTGAACAAGCATTACAAGTCGCGAAATCAGCCGGTAAATTAATTATAAAAGATGTGATTTGTGATGCATTTTTACAAAATACCTTGTTAAAACCCGAGGATTATTCGGTTGTTGCGACATTAAACCTTAATGGTGATTATGTTTCTGATCAACTGGCTGCAATGGTTGGGGGTATTGGAATTGCCCCTGGCGCCAATATTAATTATTTAACCGGACATGCTATATTCGAAGCGACTCATGGTACCGCTCCTGATATTGCTGGCCAAAATCAGGCCAATCCATCATCTCTATTATTATCTGGCGTAATGATGTTTGAATATTTAGGATGGCATGAAGTTGGGCAACTAATTACTAATGCCATGGAAAGCTTATTTCAATCAGGCAAAGCAACTGCAGATTTAGCGCGCTTTATGCAAAATGGGCAATCATTATCAACAACCCAATTTACTCAAGCCGTTATCGATAATTTATAACTCAAAGGAGATGGTTAATGAAAGAAAAGTTCTTAGTTTATAAATTATCGGAAACCATTAAAAATACCAGTAAAATTGAATCCCAGTTATTCGAACAGTTTAATGTAAAACGTGGATTACGTAATGCTGATCATACCGGTGTGTTAGTTGGGTTAACCAAAATTGGTGATGTATTAGGTTATGAACGCTTAGATGATGGCTCACTAAAACCAATTGCAGGTAAATTATTATATCGTGGCATTGATATTGAAGAGCTTGTACATAATGCCCAACAAGAGCGACGAACAGGTTTTGAAGAAACCATTTACCTCTTATTATCTGGTTATTTACCTGATAAAGAAGAATTGCGGGATTTTTCACGTTTACTTTGTGAATCCATGGCATTAGAAAAGCAAACTAAGATTGCTATTATGGAACTTGAAGGTCATGATGTAATGAACATTTTGGCTAGAACTGTTCTTGAAATGTACACTTATGATCCTGAGCCTGACGATACCTCACGCGATAATTTAATGCGTCAATCTATTGATTTGATTGCTAAATTTCCGGCAATCATCGCTTATGCTTACAATATGTTAAGTCATAGTGCAAAAGGTAAATCCTTACATATCCGTCACCCACACGAAGATTTTTCGATTGCGGAAAATTTTCTCTATATGATGAAAGGATCAGGACGATATACAGAACTTGATGTAAGAGTGCTTGATTTAGCCATGATAATTCATGCCGAACATGGTGGTGGGAATAACTCAACTTTTACTGTTCGAGTAACCAGCTCAACGGGTACTGATACTTACTCATCGATTGCCGCAGGAATAGGATCATTGAAAGGTCCATTACATGGTGGGGCAAATTTGCAAGTAGGGAAAATGCTCAAACATCTTGCTCAAGAGATTAAAAATTGGACTGATGCCGATGAGATTGATGCCTATTTACAACGTATTTTAAATAAGGAAGTGTTCGATAAAAAAGGGTTAATTTATGGTATTGGTCATGCTGTTTACACTGTATCGGACCCGAGAGCCATGTTATTAAAAGAGATGGCTCATCAACTTGCTCAAGAAAAAGGACGTGAGGAAGAATATAACTTCTTAAATTTACTTGAGCAACGAGCTATTCATGCGGTAGTGAATCGTAAAAATGCCAGAACGAAAAAACAAGTCTGTGCTAATGTCGATTTTTATTCTGGTTTTGTTTATGACATGATCGGCTTACCTAAAGAAGTATATACACCATTATTTGCTATGTCGCGAATTGTAGGTTGGTGTGCTCATCGTATTGAAGAACTTAATTTTGATGATCGTCGAATTATCCGTCCTGCTTATAAAAATATTGGCGAACTTAAGCCTTTTATCCCTTTAAAAGATCGTTAGCTTATTTGCCGTCAGTATCATTCTGACGGTTATATTAAAACAACTGTTTATTAAAAAATCGTGGTGATTTAGAACAATAGTTTGTAGACTATGTGGAATTAATCGTTTTTGGCTATGTAATAGGTACATAGATCGTATATGAATCTTTTAAAATCTTTAGCTACAGTTAGCTCGATGACAATGGTTTCACGTGTTTTAGGATTTGTACGTGATGCTATTATTGCCCGCTTTTTTGGGGCGGGAATGGCAACGGATGCCTTTTTTGTTGCCTTTAAGTTGCCTAATCTACTTCGTCGTATTTTTGCTGAAGGTGCATTCTCTCAAGCTTTTGTCCCCATTCTGGCTGAATATAAAAATCAGCAGGGCATTGAGGCATCACGTACTTTTGTGGCCTATATTGCAGGTTTATTAACGTTGGTATTAGCTATTGTTACGTTAATTGGTGTTTTGACAGCGCCATTTATCATAATGATAACTGCCCCAGGTTTTATGCAAGAATCAAGCGATAAATTTGAACTTGCAACGGTCATGTTGCGAATTACGTTTCCTTATATCTTTTTTATCTCACTTGCCTCATTAGTGGGAGCCATTCTTAATACCTGGAATCGTTTTTCAGTACCAGCATTTGTGCCAACATTTCTAAATATTAGCATGATTGCTTTTACTTTATTTTTAACCCCTTATTTTAATCCGCCTGTACTTGCGTTAGCGGTTTCAGTCGTTGTGGGCGGTGTTATACAGCTACTTTATCAATTACCTTATTTGAAAAAGATTGGCATGTTAGTTTTGCCTCGGATAAGTTTTAAAGATAGTGGTGTTTGGCGAGTGTTAAAACAGATGGGGCCGGCTATTTTAGGGGTGTCAGTTGGACAAATATCACTGATTATAAATACGATTTTTGCTTCATTCCTAATTTCAGGTTCTGTTTCATGGATGTATTATGCCGATAGACTAATGGAATTCCCAGCCGGGGTATTAGGTGTTGCATTGGGTACTATTTTATTACCATCGTTAGCCAAAAGTTTTGCCAAAGGTGACCAAAAACAATATTCAGAGCTATTAGATTGGGGGCTTCGTCTCTGTTTTTTATTAGCTTTGCCAAGTACCGTAGCATTGGGTGTTATTTCAAAGCCATTAATATCAACTCTTTTTGAGTATGGACAATTTACTTTAAATGATACTTTGATGACTCAACGTGCTTTAGTCGCTTACTCAATTGGTTTACTCGGACTTATTTTAATTAAGGTATTAGCTCCAGCATTTTATTCCCGACAAGATATTAAAACACCGGTGAAAATTGCATTAATAACCCTTATTTTAACACAATTGATGAATCTGGCTTTTATTGGACCTTTACAACATGCAGGTCTTTCATTATCAATTGGGCTGGCAGCATGTTTTAATGCCGGGCTGTTATTTTGGCAACTTCGTAAAAAGAAACTTTATCAACCACAGCCAGGTTGGTATCGATTTTTAATCAAGGTCATTACTGCAGTTTTATTGATGTCGGTAGTATTGTGGTTTGGGGCAGAGTTATTACCTGATTGGTCTACAGGGGCAATGTTAGCCAGAATTGGTCGTCTATTCTTATTGGTTATAATTGGTATTGGCATCTATTTCGGATCACTGGCTTTAATGGGTTTTAAAATAAAACATTTTATTAAACGAATTGAATAAATATAGATAACAAGGAAGTAAGATGGAGAAAACGTCTTTTTTTAAATTGTCGATGATAGGTAGTACAATTTATTTGTTTCTGAGTTTTTTATTGATTATATTGTATCGCTCTTGTCTACCAGATATAGGTTTCTCTCAAGAATTATTTTGGGCAAATCTTGACTCCACTAGCTTAGGTTCGCTTTTTATATCTCATTTTTTTGAAGCGTTATGGCTTTTTGGTTTATTAACATTATTTCTTCATTTTAATAATATTTATCTTGTTAACATACATAATGTCCTTTTATTATTGCTATTAATATTAGCGTATTCAGGCATCACTTTTTGTATATGGCGTTCTATTGATACTTATATTGATGAGTTATCTTCTTCATCACTGCGTGTATTATGTGATTCTGCATTCATTTTCCTTCATTATATTTTTTATTCTTTACTTTTATATTATTTAGTTGAATTATCGAAAAAATATTTTTTTAAAAATCGGCAAGCTTTTTGTTTAACCTCCGAAAATAGTAGTTTAATTCATGTGATACTTTTTTTAGCATTTATTTGTCCAATTTTGTATAGTGGATTTAGAATAATTGAAAATTTAATTATGGTTTTTGGCCAAGGATCTGTTAATCGTGATTTAAAATTTACTTTTATCCTTTTTATACTATTTTGTATGCGTGTTAGTAAAAAAAATTTCATGATTTCTTTTGATGAAATTCAATACGCAAGGTTATTTAAAAGTGTATTCGTATCCAGTGTCTTGTTGTTACTTATTGTTTTAACTTGTTTACTTCTTAGAGGAAAGTCTAGCAGTTTTTATTTTGATTATACCTCGTTAATCTTAGATTATATTAAACTGTTTTTTTTAGTTGTATTTTCTCTTTTATTAACTTATCTAATTTTCAATAAAGTGACTAAATATTATTTTTTAAAATTTGATAATAAAAAATAATCAATGGAATGGAGTGTAATATACATATGGAAAAAAGTTTTTTTAAACTACCGTTGATAGGTTGTTTAATCTATTTTATGTTAAGCATACTATTTAACCTCTTTTTTTTAAATTTGCACGCAGATGAATTTTTTCTAGGTAATTTTAGTTGGTATATAATTTTTAATGGATCTTTTTCTTATTTATTATTCCAGTTTTTTTTTGAACACTATTTTACCGATGCCTTATTAGTTTTTTGCCTTTTAACTCTATTCTTTCATTCTGTCCATGTTTATGTTGTTAATAAAGTTAATATGACTTTGTTGATTATTATAATGTCAATTTATTGTATTATTGCCCATTTCATTACAATGAATACAGACGTTCATTTAAAAACAGAATCAGCGCTATTTCTAATATTTTATAATATAGCATTTGCTGTTATCCGTTATTTACTTGATGTTTTACTTTTATATTATTTGATTGTTTTTTGTAAAGGTTATTTTATTAGAAGCCAAAATGAATTTATTTTAACTAAAAAAAACTCCCCAAAAATTCACTTTGTTCTTTTTTCTATTTTTAGTTGCTTTATATTGATTAAATGTTTTATCTTTTTAAATCGAGCATTTTTCAATGTATTTAATGATTCCATTTATAATTATTTAACGGCTATTTATCTGGTTGCGATATTGTTTGGTCTGGTGTTTAGCAAACAATCTTTTCATGTTTTCTTTGATAAAATTCAATATGTAAAACTTTTTAAATGTGTATCAATATCAAGTGGTTTAATTTTCTTCTTTGTTCTTATTGCCTTTACTATCATTGATAATAACCCATCAAAATACTATATTGATTCATTTGCATCTGTTTTTGAAAGTATTAATAAATTACTTTTAGTGATATTGCTTATTTCATTGATTTGTCTAACTCTTAATAAAACAACTAAATATTATTTTGGTAAGGCGGCATTTTGAAAGAGTCAAAATTAGTTAGATTTATTATCTAATTTGGTTTTCAAAAAATTACAGATTTCATTTTGTGTTTTTAGTTGTCTGATTTCCGGTAATATTATTGATGCTTGAGGGTAATTTTGCCTTAAATAAGCCAACCACTGTTTTATTCTAGCCGAATGATAAAGTGGTTTAACATCTTCGATAGGTGTCATTGCGTAGCGCAGCAGTAATTGCATTACTTCTTGCCAATTTAATGGTGAATGATTAAAGCGAATTGTATTGGCTAAATTAGGAATATTAAGTATTCCTCGACCAAGCATAATGTCATTTGTTTGGCTTTGCGTTAAGCAATTTTGAGCATCTGCAATAGAAAATATTTCACCGTTAGCAATAACCGGAATGGTTAATTTTTGTTTAATTTTACCAATGGTTGGCCAATCAATTTTCTCGGCTTTATATCCATCTGCTTTAGTACGGCCGTGAATAACAATTTCATTAGCTCCAGCTTGTTCAATTGCTTCGGCTATTTGGTAACAGTGGGATTTATTATCCCAGCCTAATCGAATTTTAACCGATAAAGTTGGCATAGTACCAATTGCTGTCCTAACTTGAGTCACAATATTAAATATTTGATCAGGATATTGTAATAGATAAGCACCACCATGGCTGCCAACAACGGTTTTAGCTGGACAACCAAAATTGATATCTATGCCATAAGAACCAAGTTCAAGCGCTTTAATGGCATTTTCTGCCATCCATTCAGGCGATTGTCCTAATAACTGAATACGGACGGGCGTGCCTGATAAGGTTTTGCCGTCATGATACAGTTCAGGACATAGTCGATAAAAAGTACGGTTGGATAATTTATGCTGGGTTACTCTTACAAACTCAGTGACACAATAATCAAATTGATTGATTTCAGTTAATATTTGCCGGACATGATAATCAAGAACCCCTTCCATTGGAGCTAAAATAATGCGATTTAATTGCATTTTAGCTCCTGTTTAGTCTGTTGATTTCCACAAACAATACAATTAGCTTGTTTAGCAAATGTGAATTGGTTAAATTCCATCGTCATGCTATCAACCATTAGTACTCGACCAATTAAAGGTTTGCCATAATGGGTAAGTACTTTGATTGCCTCTAGAGCTTGCATTGAACCGAACATGCCAACTAATGGTGCCATTACCCCGGCTTCAATACAAGTAAGTTGGTTTTGCCCAAATAATTGACTTAAGCATTGATAGCATGGTTGATTATCCTGATAATTGAATACAGAGAGTAAGCCTTCCATGCGGATTGCCGCTCCAGAAACTAATGGTTTCTTTTCGATAAAACAACAGCGATTAATTTGTTCACGGCTGGTTAAATTATCGGTGCAATCAATAACGATATCATTTTGTTTAATTAACGAAATTAGCTCATTATCACTCAGTTTCTGGTTAATAGCTTCAATAATCATATTGGCATTAATATTACCCAATGCTTGTTTTGCGACTTCAACCTTATATTGCTTTATTGATTGTTGCGTATATAAAATTTGTCTATTTAAATTCGACTCTGATATGGTGTCAAAATCATTCAATGTCAGTTTACCGATGCCTGATGCTGCCAAATAGGCGGCAGCGGCACAGCCTAACCCGCCTAACCCGATAATTAAGGCTGTACTATTTTTTAAAACTTGCTGCTTGTCGATATCGAAACCCTGCAAAGTGATTTGCCTGTCATAACGAAATAATTCTTGGTCGGTAAGCGTTAACATATGAAGTAATAACAGTTGATAATGAAGTGTATAGTATAACAAAAACTAGGCACAAGATTGTGCCTAGTTTTTTACTTTATTTGTCAAAACCAGATAGGAATGTCAAATATTCTTCTTTTGTCATAAGTGGTTGGTAATTTGCCATTAGCGTTTCTGCCGATTTCGCATCATCATAAAGTAAATCAATAATGGTACATGCCATCATTTGTGCAGGGCGGATATAAGCCATATCTTCATCAAATACAGTATAATCTTTGCCATGTAATACGCCTCTAACCGAACCAATCCAAGGATGACTTACCGGCATAATATGCGATAGATCCCCGGTATCGGTACTGCCGGTCATATGTGGTGCAATTGAAACGTTTTCTTCACCAATTAAATTTTCAGCATTTTGTTTAAGAAAATCATTAAGTGTTGGGTTGTTATTTAACGGTAGATAACCAGGAAGATCTTTAATTTCACAAGTGGCACCGACTGCCATTGCGCCAGCTTTTAGTGCTTGATTAATTCTTTCGTTAGCATCAATCATGGCAGGAACATTGCCCGCCCGCACATAACTTTCCATTCTGACATCGCTTGGCACCACATTTACTAAATCACCGCCTTGAGTAATAATTGGATGGAAACGAATATAATCTTTTTCTTGAAAGGTTTCACGAATAGCGTGCACACCCATCATTCCCATCATGGCGGCATTTAACGCATTTACACCAGCATGAGGCGCCGCCGCTGCATGGGAAGCTTCACCTTTATATTTAATTAATTTACCAATAAAGCCATTACTCGTGGTTGAAATTTCAATAAAACCATCTTGGCGTTCATTTGGTACACTGGTTAAATGAATTTGTAATGCCATATCAACATCATCAAAATCACCGCGTGCAATCAGCTCTGGTTTACCACCAATATATTTAATCTTACCTTCTTCTATTAATCGATTTCGATAAGTAATTTCAACATATTCTTCAGCTGGAACAGCAAATGGCACCACATCGCCTGCTAAAAATTGCATGGCACCAGAGTCAATTAATCCCATGGTGACCGCCATCATGTTGGCGATTTGCGCATTATGTCCACAGCAGTGAGCAGCGCCAGAAGTTTCATCAGCAGCAGGATGGTCAGCACAGATAATCGCATCAAGCTCACCAATAACCGCTACACTATATTTACTACCTTTACCACCTTTAAGACGACCTTTCACACCGGTTAAAGCTAATTTATTTTTAAAAGGTACACCTAATTTCTCAAAAGCATCTTCTACTTTTTTAGCAGTTTTATGTTCTTTGTAACCAAGCTCAGGTTCCGACCAAATCGCTTCAGCTATTGACTTAATATCTGCCTTTCGATTGGCAATTGCATCGCAAACTTTTTTCTTTAGTTCTTCTTTTGTCATAAATAAAATCCTTATCTAAATTTAGATAACGCCTTCCCAGTGTAGTGTGACTTGCGCAATTATAGCAGCAAAAATAAATGTACCAGAAAAAACAGCTAGAGATACAGGAATAATGCGCCAAGAGATATTTTTAAATAACGCAAGATCTTTACCGATAGCTAATCCTGCATAAGCGAGTATAGGCGTACAAACTGCCAGTAATGACACTTGATCAGTAATAGCAACAACTTCTTTATGATAAGGGAATATCGGTGCTGACACGATAGCGGCAATCACTGATACCCATAAAATCACCGGCAATTTATTAAATCCGGGTAACTTACTTATTAGGAATCCTACAATAGAGATAATAACTAATACGGCTAATGCCTCAAGCGATGAAATAAAATCAATGTGATATCCCACGGTGTTACCGGCAGCCATAATAATAGCGACTAAAATAAACACAAAAATTGTTTCGAAAATCTTCATTATGGCATCCTTATTTCTTGCGTCGAAAACGGTCTAAAGTGTTATACATAAAAGAAGCGAAAGGCAAAGAAAATAGTGTGTAAATATACATGCCAAGCATTCCGGACATTAAATTCGCGGTGGTTGCATAAGCATTAATGTTTTCTGATAATTCAGGATATAATGCACTTATCGGTGCAAGCGAGGCCGCCATCATGCTTCCACTACCCACGCCAGCTCCCATTGCTAGTGCATATGGGTGAAGAATGTTCAATTGTGCTATTAAGCTAGCAAGGATACTCATCCAAATTGCACCATAAAGGGTACCGCAGATATACATAGCCATAACGCCACGACCTTCAGGTGAATCAAGTCCATATTTATCTGCAACAATAGCAATATTAGGTTCGCGGGCAACAGAGTAAGTTGCGCCAACAGCTTCTCGTTTCATACCTAATAACATTGCTAACGGAAGCCCAAGTAAAATGGTTCCGGCAAAATGGCCTAATTCTTGAAAAATTAAGGCTAGCTTGGCATCTTTTAAAATCATATCAATTTTGGGGCCTACAGCTAAACCAAGTTTTGCAACGAGTAGAATCAATGTAACCATCATTACTAGACTTGCATTTTGCATATTTTTGTTGGTTAATATTTTTAGTTTAGGTAAGCTAATGATGCCACCAAAAATCATTGCATATAACATGGGAAAAACGGCAATAATCCATATAAATTGTTTGCCGATAAGCTCACAAATAATTACTACCAAAAAGGCAATTAAATGCAATTTATAGTCTTTTAAAACTTCCATTCTTGCTCCTTCTTATTTTTATCTTTTTTCTCTACATTTCTTACACTACACTTTTGATACTATACTTTTTATACTACAGTTGCCCCTAAGGTATTTTGAAAGTGTTTTAAAGCCCATTGATGACCAATAGGATCAAAGCTTGCAACTGCATTTTGATGAATAACTATTTTATAACCTAAGTTATAGGCATCTACGGCTGTATGTAAAATGCAAATATCCGTACAAACACCAATTAAATGGATTTGAGTAATATCTCTTTCGCGTAAGCGTAGATCGAGATCCGTACCACAAAATGCTGAATAGTGGCGTTTATTGATCCAATAAATATTATCTGAATTCTGATGTTTCTGATAAAGATGATGTAAATTACCAAATAATTGTTGGCCAACACTTCCAACAATATTGTGAGGGGGAAATAGCGAATTTTCCGGATGGTATTTATCTGAAGGGTTATGGGCATCAATAGCAAAAACGATGAACTGATTATTTTCAATAAATGATTGAGTTATATTTAGGATTTCTGATTCAATTTTTTGACCTACAGAGCCAGTTGTTAATGCACCATCATCAGCAATGAAATCATTGGTATAATCAATTGAAATTAAAGCTTTCATATTCAATAAAATAGTAAAGAAATAATGTTAAAGCTTATTGATAAATAGCTGATATGACAAGTTATTAAATTAATCATTTTTAAAATTTATTTATAAAATAGATATTTCACTTAATTATCTTATTGAATTTAAAATGATTTATAAATAAACCTATAAAGTAAAGTTATTATCATAAACCGAGTATAAATAAAATAAATAGTGATTATTTTAAAACATAGTCTTTATACCCGGATAAATTGCTCTATAATAATTATCATTTTTGGTAATTGTACACAGGATATATTTAATGAGAACAATTTATTGCGGACAATTAAACGCAAGTTATATTAATCAAGAAGTCACACTATGTGGATGGGTCAATAAACGCCGAGATTTAGGTAAAATGATTTTTATTGATATGCGTGATCGTGAAGGAATTGTGCAAGTTTTTTTTGATCCTGATTATCAACAAGCATATCAATTAGCTGGCGAGTTACGTAATGAATTTTGTATTCAAATTAAAGGAAAAGTGAGAGCTAGACCTGAGGGCCAAATTAATAAAGATATGGCAACCGGTGAGGTTGAAGTACTAGCAACTGAACTGGTGATTTTTAATCGTAGTGATGTTTTACCATTGGATTTCAACCAAAACAATAGCGAAGAACAGCGTTTAAAATACCGTTATATAGATTTACGCCGCCCAGAAATGACCTCTATCTTTAAAACTCGCGCACAAATTACCGCATTTGTTCGTTCATTTATGAATGAGCATGGTTTTTTAGATATTGAAACACCAATGTTAACCAAAGCGACGCCAGAAGGTGCGCGTGATTATCTTGTTCCAAGTCGAATTCATAACGGTGAGTTTTATGCACTTCCTCAATCTCCGCAACTGTTTAAACAGTTACTGATGATGTCTGGCTTTGATCGTTATTATCAAATTGTTAAATGTTTTCGTGATGAAGATCTTCGTGCTGATCGCCAACCTGAATTTACTCAAATTGATGTTGAGACCTCTTTTATGAGTGCTGAACAAGTGCGTGAAATTATGGAGAAAATGATTCGCGAACTTTGGTTACATGTAAAAAATATCGATTTAGGTAAGTTCCCAATATTAACTTTTGCAGAAGCAATGAGACGTTTTGGTAGTGATAAACCTGATTTACGTAATCCTCTGGAAATTATTGATGTAGCGGATCTAGTTAAAGATATCGATTTTAAAGTTCTTTCAGAACCTGCAAATGATCCAAAAGGCCGAGTAGCCTTGCTTTGCGTGCCAAACGGTGCACAACTAACTCGTAAACAACTAGATGATTATACGAAATTAACTTCAGTCTATGGCGCTAAAGGTATGGCATGGATTAAAGTTAATGAGCGTAGTAAAGGCCTTGAAGGTGTGCAAAGTACAATAGCTAAATTCTTTAATGAATCTCAAATGGAAGCATTACTCAATCGTGCTAATGCGAAAGATGGTGATATTTTATTATTTGGTGCTGATAGCTATAAAGTGGTTAGTGATGCATTAGGTGCATTACGTTTGAAAGTTGGCAAGGATTTAGGTCTCACAGATGAAAACAAATGGGCGGTACTTTGGGTCGTTGATTTCCCTATGTTTGAAGAAACCGATGAAGGTTTAAGTGCTATGCACCATCCGTTCACCTCACCAAAAGATTTCACGCCAGAGCAATTGATGAGCAATCCTGAAAATGCAGTCGCTAATGCTTATGATATGGTAATCAATGGTTATGAAGTTGGTGGTGGCTCTGTACGTATTCATCGTAGCGAAATGCAGCAAGCTGTCTTTTCAATTTTAGGCATAAATGAACATGATCAGCGTGAAAAATTTGGCTTCCTGCTTGATGCATTAAAATATGGTACGCCACCACATGCAGGTTTAGCATTTGGCTTAGATAGATTAACTATGTTATTAACAGGAACGGACAATATTCGTGATGTTATTGCCTTCCCGAAAACAACTGCTGCAACATGCTTGTTAACCGATGCACCAAGTCCGGCAAATCCAACCGCTTTAAAGGAACTTGGCATTGAAGTAACTAAAAATTAACGGTATTTATATGCAAAAATATAAGAACCCAGAGTCAGTATTAGTTGTTATTTATTGTAAACGGACTTTGCGTGTTCTTATGTTGCAACGTAAGGATGATCCTAATTTTTGGCAATCCGTCACGGGTAGTATGGAAGATAACGAATCGCCTACAGATACGGCAATTCGTGAAGTTTTTGAAGAAACTGGTATAGATATTAATGGAAAAAATCTTAAATTAATTGATGCAAAACATGTGATTGAGTTTGAAATTTTTCCTCAGTTTCGATATCGATATGCACCAGAAGTAAAGATAAATAAAGAACATTGGTTTTATTTACCTCTAAATGATGAAATAATACCTGTACTTAGTGAACATCTATCTTATCAATGGTTAACTATAAAAAATGCCGCCAATATTACTATATCGCCAAATAATTGTGAGGCTATAAGTAAAATTGATTCAATTGATGAATTTAGTTTGAGGAATCTAAAATGAAACTTAACCATTATTTTATTTTGTTATTTAGTCTATTTTTTTTCGTGTCAAGCAGTCATGCAGACATCGATATCAAAAAATGTAAAGCTAACGAAGGTGAATATGTCATTTTTGATGAATATGATTCACAAATAGCCGAAAAAATTATTGATCATCTATTACATAATCAACCAGAAAAGCGTGAAAGTAGCATCATCAAGATATTTGCTAATGAAAATAGTGATGATCGTAATTACTGGTTATCTTCATTCCAATTTGATGACCAGACACATCAATATCTTTTTTATCAGGTAGATACTGATAATTTTATTGAAATCGATCAAAATCAATTTGAAAATCTATTACCTAACATTGTTGAGTGTAATCAAAATAAACAAACGCCTATTTATAGTGAAAATTTTGATGAAGACTAATTGCGTATCGTAGGAATAATTGTCTAGAGGATTATAAGTTACCTTTAGATTTATTTAAGAAAAGGTAAATAAGTAATAGAGAGTGATAATAAATGAACTTTTCAGATTTTCGTGGATTTTTAGATTATCTTGAACAGCATGGAGAATTAAAACGTATTACTTATCCAGTTAACCCTTATCTTGAAATTACCGAAATAGCTGATAGAGTCTTACGTTCACAAGGTCCAGCATTATTATTTGAAAATCCCATAGGTTATGACATTCCTGTGCTGTGTAATCTTTTCGGTACGGCTAAACGAGTCGCTATGGCTATGGGACGAGAAGAAACCACAGAATTGCGAGAAATTGGCGAATTACTCGCTTTTTTACGAGAGCCTGAACCACCTAAAGGTATTCGACAATTTTTTAATGTTCTGCCTAAATACAAACAAGTTCTCAATATGCCGGTAAAACGTCGGTCTTCAGCACCTTGTCAGGAATTAATTTTTAAAGATGATGAGGTCGATTTAAGACAATTACCTATTATGCATTGTTGGCCAGGAGATGTTGCTCCACTATTAACTTGGGGCTTAACTATCACTATGGGGCCATATAAAGATCGTCAGAATATTGGTGTTTACCGCTTACAACTATTAGGTAAAAATAAATTAATTATGCGGTGGTTGTCGCATCGCGGTGGGGCGCTTGATTTTGCTGAATGGCAACAAGCACATCCAAATGAAAAATTTCCGGTTAGTATCGCAATTGGCGCAGATCCTGCTACTATATTAAGTGCAGTTACGCCGATACCGGATACGTTATCAGAATACGCTTTTGCAGGATTGTTACGAAACAGTCGAACAGAAGTTGTAAAGTCATTATCAAATGAATTAGAAGTGCCAGCGACAGCTGAAATTATTCTCGAAGGTTATATCGATCCCAACGAACTAGCTGCTGAAGGCCCTTATGGTGATCATACAGGTTACTATAATGAAGTTGAAAAATTTGCAGTGTTCACGGTGACTCATTTAACTAGACGCAAAGATGCAATTTATCATTCTACTTATACTGGTAGGCCACCAGATGAACCAGCAGTAATGGGATTAGCATTAAATGAAGTGTTTATTCCAATATTGCAAAAACAATTTCCTGAAATTGTTGATTTTTATCTACCGCCAGAGGGATGTTCTTATCGTATTGCTATCGTCACAATTAAAAAACAATATCCCGGACATGCTAAAAGAGTAATGATGGGTGTTTGGTCTTATTTAAGACAATTTATGTATACTAAATTTATTATTGTCTGTGATGATGATATTAATGCTAGAGATTGGAAAGATATAATATGGGCTATCACAACAAGAATGGATCCACAGCGAGATACAACCTTTGTTGATAATACGCCTATTGATTATCTAGATTTTGCTTCACCAGTTTCTGGTTTAGGATCTAAAATGGGATTGGATGCGACTAACAAATGGCCGGGTGAAACTAATCGTGAATGGGGTAAAATCATTACTAAAGATGCAAAAGTAGTTACCCATATTGATGAAATTTGGCATCAACTTGGTTTGTGACATAGTTAATTAAATGGCGATTTACTATTTACTACCATGGCTTAACTTAGCGGTTTAAATATATTGGCAATGTATAAAAAACATTAATTTTCATTTAAGTAATGAAAAAAAGTGAATTTTAAAAAACAAAACTATTCCCTTTTTAATCAATTATGTATAATTATTGTTAATATTATGGCATTTAAACAATTATGAAAAAACTTCAAATTATATTAGCGTTGATGTTATCTATCTCTTGTGGCGCAAGTGCAAGTGAAGCTAAAACACAACCCAATACCGAATTAAAAGTAAGTGATCCTAGTTCGTTAATCCCTTCTTTGCTACTTTCAGCGGAAAAGGGCGATATGCAGTCTCAATACACGTTAGCAACAATTTATAAACAGGGATTAGGTATTGAAGTTAATGATCATAGAGCTTTCTTTTGGTTCAGAAAAGCAGCCGAACAAGGATTAGATAAAGCTCAAAATAATTTAGCTTATATGTATCAAAATGGTTTAGGTACTAAAGCTGATTTATCGCAAGCATTCAAATTTTTCAAATTAGCCGCCGATCAAAATTATGCTTTAGCTAAATATAATTTAGCTTTGATGTATAAAAATGGTGAAGGTGTAAAAAAAAATACGCCAACTGCGATTAACTATTTTACCCAAGCTGGTGATCAAGGTATTTATGATGCTTATTTAAATCTTGGCATAATGTACTTTTTTGGGGATGGCGTAGAAAAAGATCGCATGGTAGCGGCTGATTGGTTTAGTAAAGCTGCGAGAGATAATAACCCCGAGGCACAATATTATCTTGGATTGATGTCCCAAGAAGGTGATGGTTTAACACAAGATAGTGTTGCAGCTGTTTATTTTTACACTCAAGCTGCAGAACGTGGCTATGTGCTAGCAATGTATAATTTAGGCATTATGTATGCAACGGGTACAGGAACAAAACCAGATAATTCTCAAGCTGCCTATTGGTTTAATAAAGCAGCAGAAGGTGGTAATGCTGATGCTCAATATAACATAGCGGTTATGTATGATGTTGGTGGTGGTGTACCTAAAGATATAGCAAAAGCAATAGAATGGTATACCAAAGCTGCTAAACAAGGAAATGTTGATGCTCAATATAATCTCGCGGTTAAATATCTTGAAGGCGAAGGCGTTAAACAAAATAATAACCTAGCGACTTATTGGTTTATACAAGCCAGCAAGCAAGGTGATGAGGATGCGCAGGCCTATTTAGAAGAACTTTCTCAACAAAATAAAAAGGGCAAATAAGCCCTTTTTTAATTATCCTGAATTTCGCATTCCTGCCGCAATACCAGAGATGGTTATCATTAATCCTTGTTCAACTATGGTATTTTCATCATCATCAGTATTTTGACGCGAACGACTTAATAATTCTGCTTGTAATAAATTCAGCGGTTCAATATAAGTATTTCGTAAAGCTACTGATTCAGCAATCCAAGGTAGGTCTGCCATTAAGCTAATATCATCAGTAATAGTTAGTACTGTATTTATATCATTAGTTAATAAGTTTCGTAATTCCTCACCTAATGGCCATAATGTTGGAGAAACCAATCTTTGTTCATAGTATTCATGAATATTGGGCGCCGCTTTAGCGTAAACCATTTCTAACATTCCTAAACGAGCATTAAAAAATGGCCAATTATGATACATATCTCTAAGTTGCTCTTTTTTTCCTTCGTTGATAACTAGTCTAAGAGCACTTCCAGCCCCAAGCCATGATGGAACCATTAAGCGATTTTGTGTCCAAGCAAAAATCCATGGTATTGCTCGTAAACTCTCTATTCCGCCACCGGTTCGACGTTTTTGCGGTCGGGAGCCTAATGGAAGTCTGCCAAGTTCGGTTTCTGGGGTGACGGCGCGAAAATAATCAACGAATTCAGCCTTTTCTCTAATATAACTACGATAACATTGGCATGAATAATCAGACATCTCATCCATAATATCTCGCCAAACCTGTTTAGGTTCTGGAGGTGGTAATAAATTGGCTTGTAAAATAGCTGATGCGTAAAGCATCAAACTACTCAGTGCAACTTCTGGTAACCCGAGTTTGAATCGAATCATTTCACCTTGTTCTGTAACACGTAACCCTCCTTTTAATGATCCAGGTGGTTGTGATAGTAAAGCTGCGTGAGCTGGTGCGCCACCACGTCCAATTGAACCACCGCGACCATGGAATAACACCAAGTTAATATTATATTGTTCAAACAAATTAACTAATTCTTCTTGTGAACGATACTGTGCCCAAGATGCAGCAAGGGTTCCGGCGTCTTTTGCTGAATCCGAATAACCAATCATGACCATCTGTTTGCCATTAATTTTTTCTCGATACCAAGGAATATCTAAAAGTTTTTGCATAACAGATTTCGCATTATTTAAATCTTCTAAAGTTTCAAATAAAGGCACGACCGGAATATTTTTTTGACAATCAACAATTTTTAGAAGTAAGTATACCGCTAAAATATCAGAAGGCGCTTTTGCCATCGAAATCACATAAGAAGCAATCGATTCCTCACCGGCTTTTTTGATTACGCGGCAGGTATCTAGGACCTCTTGAACCATTTCATCAGGTTGCCAATTGTAGGGTAGTAGTGGTCGATTAGATTGTAATTCAGTCAATAAAAACTGTTGTTTTTCTTCTTCTGACCATGCAGCATAACTACCTAAATTAAGTTCCTTGGTTAAGGCATCTAATGCTTCAGTATGAACCGAACTATCTTGACGGATATCTAATCTAACTAACTGCAATCCAAAACTTTTAATACGTCTTAATGTATCTAATAACGGCCCATGAGCAATAGTTGACATTCCATTCTCAATTAACGATTCATAACAAGTATAGAGTGGTGTCCATAATTGTTCATTTTTTATTAAAAGATCGTTAGGCGCTAAAACTTGTTCATTATTCAACAGTGCCACTATATAGCTATGAGTTTTGGTCAAACGAGAGCGTAACTGTTTCATTACCGCTCGATAAGGCTCAGATGCGGCTTTATTTTGTTCATCTAATAAATCAATAACTGATTGACTACACTCTGTCATTGATAATTCGCGAACTAAGATTTGAATATCAGCTAAAAATAGCTCTATTGCTTTTAACCTAGCTTGCAACATCACTCTTGCGGTAACTTTTGCCGTTACATTAGGGTTACCATCGCGATCTCCACCCATCCATGAGGTAAATTTAACCGGAACATGTTCAACGGAGAGTTCTTCATTAAACGCATCGACTAATTGATCATTAAATTCGCGTAAGAATAATGGTACACCTTCCCATAAACTATCTTCAATTACCGAGAACCCCCACTTGGCTTCATCAAGAGGAGTAGGACGTTTTTTACGAATTTCATCGGTGTACCATGCCTGGCAAACAAGTTGTTTTAATCGACGCATAATTCGCTCTTTTTCATAATCAGCTAAATCATTATGGTCAAGTTGTGATAAACAACTATTAATTGCGGTGTAAGTATTAATCATCGTACGGCGATTAATTTCTGTTGGATGCGCAGTGAGCACTAACTCAATAGATAAATTATCAATCGCTTGTTTAATTGTTTGAGGCGCGAAATTTAAACTTTTAAGGGATTTAAATAGTTCGGTCATCTTTTTCGGGCTACTAGATGCCTCGCCATGTGGAGAAATGCCATAATACTCGGCAGCAGTATTAACTAAATTTAAAAACTGATTAAACGCACGTGCAACATGAAGTAAATCTTGGTTATTAAGATTTTCAATTAACTTAAGTAATTCATTATGCGCTTGCTTATTTCCTTGTTGCGCGGATTTGGATAATTGACGGATTTTTTCGACTAAATCGAATGTTTCATTACCTGTTGCGCGTTTAATCGCATCGCCCAATAGGGTTCCTAACATATTGACGTTGCTTCGCATGGATGAGTATTGATTATTCATTCTATTCTCTACTTGTTAATATTTTGCCTAAGTGCCTTTAAGCTGCTTGCCTCAAAATGACAATTTAAAGAAGAAGGTATAAATATAGGTTAATTGCACAGGATATATACTTTATAACAATGTTGTATTGAATTTAAATAATAAAATTTTATAGTTTTTTTAATTTCTACTGTTTTTATTATATTGGCTAAAGATGCGACTCTGGTTACTATACAAAGTTAATAATTCATTTAGAGATAATTTTTTGTATTAACACAACGTTAGTAAACTGTATATTATCGGCGATTGGGTATATACTAGTAAAATATGAAATAAATATTGGATTATTTAATGATCGTTGTTTTTTATATTGCATCGATAATTGCTGTTGTTGCTAGTATAATAGTGATTTTTTGTAGACGAGTAGAAAAGGCAATTTTATATCTTGCTATTTCACTCTTTGCATCAGCATTGATATTTATTCTACTTAAAACTTATATTTCAGCTGTTTTGTATATCCTCTTTTTTATATGTGGTGTAATACTTCTTTTTTTAGCGGTCTCTATTTTGCTAAAAATTCATAAAGACAGTGTTGAAACCAATAAACATGGTATTAGTCCTAAAATTTGGTTGGGGCCACTAGTCTTAGCGTTTATATTATTAGTTATTCTTATTTATGGTGTAGTGGGTACTGACTATTCGCAATTTAAGCAATCACATGAATTAATGCACCAAATGTCGATATATGCTTATATTTTGATGATTGAGTTAGCGGCATTTTTATTATTAGGTGCTGCAGTTATAGCTTATTATTTTATACATCGAATGTTTTCGGAGAAATAACGTGATACCACTTATGTATGGACTAATTGTTGCTTCTATCTTGTTTGTTATCGGACTTCTAGGGGTAATGATTAGACGAAATCTCTATTTTTTATTGTTAAGTCTTGTCATCATGAATAACGGTGCAATAACGGCTCTTTTTGTCGCGAGTAGTTATTGGCAACAATCTGATGGAGAAGTCCTTGCTATCTTAGCGGTAACTACCGTTTTAGCTCAAATAGTTGTTGGACTCACTTTACTTGTCAAATTAATTTATCGCCGTAAAAACTTTAATATTGATTCATTGAGTGAAATGAAAGGATGAATTTACTTTATTTAACTATCATTGTTCCATTGCTATCTTTTCTGATATTGGTTTGTTTTGGACGACAAATACGATCGATTAATGTTATGTTAATCGGAATTTGTACTATCTTTGTTATCGGTTTAATAACCATATTTTCTTGTGTTGATTTTATTACCAACACCGTTCCTGATATGACTCTGGTTTATACGAGAAATTTATGGACTTGGTTTTCTGTCGGGGATTTAGAAGTTCCGTTTTCCTTAACTTTGGACGGTTTATCGTTAACATTTTTAGTGTTGATTTCTTTCTTTGGATTATTGATTTATTTTTTTGCTGCTTGTTATTTAAAATCAAAGGAAGATATTTATAATTTTTATGCCTATAGTAACTTACTGATAACCAGCATGTTAACTGTTGTGTTGGTTGATAATTTATTTGTGATGTTGCTTGGTTGGGAAGGTGTGAGTATAAGTACTTACTTACTTATTGGTATCTACTATAAACAAGCGCGTAATAGTTATGCTGCGGTTAAAGCATTTGTTATGATGCATTTAACCGATATTTTTCTAATCATTGGTATATTTTTACTTTATCAAACTTTAGAAACCTTAAAAATCAGCACTTTGTTAATCAAAGCGCAAAATGATTTGGCTATCGATTCAGATATTATCTTTTGGATCACCATTATGTTGTTCCTCGGTGCCATGAGTAAATCAGCGCTTTTTCCTATGCATACTTGGTTTACAGAAACAACATTAGCGCCAATGCCAGCTGTTGCACTATTACAATCTTCGACGGTTATTTTGGCTGGAGTTTATCTCGTTTTAAGACTAAGCAATCTGTTTTTGATGTCTAGCGATACCCTCTATATCATGCTTTTATTCGCTTCATTAACTGTCATATTTGCTAGTAGTATTGCTTTAGTTCAAAATGATATAAAACGAATTGTAACTTATATCAATTTAACTCAAATTAGTTATCTATTTTATGCTTTTTCAACGCAAAACTGGAGTTTGTCATTAAACTGTTTGATAAATTATTCAGTAACCAGTACATTGTTGATCCTTGCTACGGCAATTTTAGTAAAACAATGTCGCGGCGAACGTGATATCAGCAAACTTGGTGGCTTATTAAAATCTAACCCGGTATTGTATATTATCTTTTTAATTATAATGCTTTCTTTGAGTGCTTTCCCTTTGATTTCTTCATCATTTTATATCAAAGGTGATATTATTCTTGGGTTAATGGCACAAGGTAATTTATTGGTAGGCACCATTAGTTTATTAGGTATCTTATTATCTAGCTTAAGCATTTTGCGTTTAATCTTTTCAGTTTTCCATCATAAGCCTAATAAGAACAATCAATTTGTTAAAATTAAAAAGTTAAATTATTTACCGATTTTTATCTTAGTGATTTTTACCACCGCATTGTTTATATATTACCCTGTGCCAACTCAAGGGATTCTGCCGATTGCAGCTCTTGATACCCAAGGGCAATTACCATTTCGACTACTGTTAGCTGCGGTGACTTTATTAAGTTTAGTTATTGCTTATATTTTTTATGCATATCCTAATAGTGAAGTCCATGAAATACTTAATACTCCGATGGTGAAAAGTTTAGTAAAACTCTGTAAAAGCAATTGGCGGTTTGATTTTATCTTAAATAATATTTTTGTAAAACCGTATATCTATTTAGCTAATTGGTTGAAAAAAGATCCATTTGCCATATGGGATAATTGGGTAATGTGGGGAATCAAGAAAATAAACTCATATATTGTTAGTCTAGAAAATGGACAAATAAGATGGTATCTGGTTTCGATGGTTATAGGTAGCATTATTATATTAATGTTATTAATTTTTATTTAATAAAGGTGTGAACTTTCATGTTGTTATGGCTTGTCTTCTTACCTGTAATTGGTGGATTCATTGGTTGGCTATGTAATGTATTCTTACAAAGAAATATAGCTGCAACTAATGGGCAATTGCGTTGGCAATGTTTACCAATGATGGTTGCTTTCACGACTATATTAATCACATTAATTTTAGCAATAATTTTATGGATAAATGCAATCAATATAGAACCAAATTCAAGTTGGAATAAAGAAGTCAATATTGACTGGATTCCATTACTTGGGATTCATTTTCATCTGGTTTTAGATGGCTTATCATTAGTAGTGATTACTGTAACACTATTTATTGTACTGTTAGTTATTGTTAATTCCAGTAAAGAAAACCTCAGTAATGTTGGATTATTTTATTTATGTATATCATTTATGACATCCGCCATTATGATGTTATTTGTTATTACTGATCTCTTTTTAATGTTTTTCTTTTGGGAAGCGGTAGCCATTCCAATTTATTTCTTAATCTCTTTGTGGGGAAGGCGAGATTTAAATTCTCAATTACGCTTCAATGGAGCTAATAAATTTTTAATATATACCCAAATAAGTAGCTTATTAATGCTTATATCCATTGTTTCATTGGCATTAATCAATTGGAATTTGACTGCCCAATGGACTTTTGATTATCAAATTTTAACTAAGACACCAATTTCAACTAATACCGAATTTTTATTAATGTTAGGATTTTTAGCGGCTTTTATTATACGTATTCCGTTAGTTCCATTTCATAATTGGTTTATTGAGGCGCATATTGAATCCTCAACAAGTGGTTCTATAATGATAAGTGGTTTATTACTCAATACTGCTACATTTGGTTTATTGCGTTTTGTAATACCACTTTTCCCGAACGCATCTTTAGCCATTATGCCGGTTATTTCAACAGTGGCGATGTTTACTGTTTTTTATGCTGCCCTACTCGCATTCAATCAAACTGATATTAAAAAATTAATAGCTTATATTCATATCGCTTTAATGGGATTTGTTACTGCAATTATCTATAGTGGAACAGTGATAGCGTTTCAAGGTGTTGTTATTCAAATGATAGCGATAACTTTAGCGATTGTAGGCATGTTCATGATAAGTGGACTATTGGTTGAATGTTACTTAACCCGAAATATCAACCAATTTATTGGATTAAAAGAAAAAGTAAGATATTTGTCTTCTTTTACTCTATTTTTTATGTTGGCTGTGTTAGGCATACCAGGTACAGCTAATTTTGTCGGTAATTATATGATGTTATTAGGTAGTTATACCTCATATCCTTATTATACAGTATTACTAGTAATCGGCTTGTTATTACTATCAATTTCTTTAATTATGCGCATGCAACCTATTTTTTATGGGGCGGTGGATAACGGTGAAGTGGCCAAACAGTTTATAAGTAAAAAAGATATTCTGTTATTATCAAGTGTATTGATTGTCCTTATCTTTATCGGATTATATCCTAAAGTGGTGTTAGATGTTTCTTATTCTACCGTCAACCAAACAATACAATATATAACAGCAGAACGAGTGGGAGAGTAATAATTTATGATCGCTTTATTGCCAATATTCATATTGAGCTTTGCCATAATTGTTTTGCTCATAGCGCTGTTTGTTTATAAATTAGAAACAAAAAAATGTGCTATTTTAGCAACATCAGGTTTAATCTGTGCGTTAATTAGTTCTTCTATTTTAGGAATTTTAATTTCCTATAATACCCCAGCAATAACCGATATTAGCAGCGACAATATGCAAATATCAGTGGCTACGCCACAAGATACTTCTACGCAGGATACTTCATCACAAGGTACTACAACGCAAGAAACAACATCACAAGATTCAACTGATACTGATTTATCAACTGAACAGACCATAGCTGTTGATGCAGTACCAACGGAACAAGAAACTTCGTCTGCTCAAAATGAGCAAATTTCAGAGCCAATTGATCAAGAAAGTGATGATTTTGTTGGTCCTCCTCAAAATATTGATGATAACCCACAAGTTGATGATACGCAAAGCAAGTGGCGCGCTCATCAAATTACCGCACTATTTACTTGTGATGGCTATGGATTACTGTATACCAGCTTAATTTTAATTATTGCAATTGTGGTTGCATCGTTGGCTTATCAATGGTTTATTCAGGAAAAGGTTGAACATGGTTTATTTTATGTGATTTTACTGTTTATGGCATTAGGTGGTATAACCCTAGTTTATGCTAGCCATTTAATGTCATTCTGTCTTGGTGTTGAAATGCTTTCGATTCCATTTGTAGGATTGATCGGTTATCAGTATATGCAAACTCATGCATTAGAAGCGGCCATCAAATATATGATTTTATCAGCAATCGCTAGTTCGTTTTTATTAATGGGGATTGCTTTTTATTATGCAGCTACCGGTGAACTGACATTTAGTGGCTTAAGTTATCAACTATCAACAATGTCTTATCCAAGCATATTATTACTAATTGGAATTTGTTTAATATTAGTTGGAATTGGATTCAAACTTTCATTGGTACCTTTTCAACTTTGGCTACCTGATGTTTATCAAGGGGCGCCGACCGTTGTGGCACTATTATTGTCAACAGTAGGGAAGGTAGCACTATTTTGTGCTATGGCAAGGTTGTTTTTACTTGCGCCGATTGTCAATAATGAAACAATTCGTATCATTCTGGTTAGTATGGCATTTTGTTCAATACTATGGGGAAATTTATCCGCTTTAATGCAGCGTAGCTTAAAACGGTTGTTAGCTTACTCTTCTATCGCTCATTTTGGTTATTTATTGATTGCTTTAATTGCTGTGCAATATCAAGTACTTGCTTTAGAAACTATTGGTGTTTATCTAATTGGATACATTCTTGCCAACATCTGTATTTTGGGGGTTATTAGTTTAGAATCACATTCCAATGAGTTACAAGATCATGAAAATGAAATTGATCTTTCTGGCTTATTTTGGCGTCGGCCTGTTCTTGCATTAACCATGGGGATCGGTTTTCTCTCTTTAGCTGGCGTTCCACTTACCGCAGGGTTTGTTGGGCGTTTCCTTTTAATCTTATTGGGGGTGACAGCTGAATTATGGTGGTTAATTGCGGCTGTGGTTATCGGTAGTACAATAGGACTATATTTTTATGCAAGGCTTATTCTCAATCTGTATATCAGGCCAACTCATGATGAACAGTCAAATTATAATTCAAATAACCGATTAAAATGGCAAGATATAACAGTGAGTGAATCGCTGATTGTTCTTGCGGCAGTTTTAACTATTGTATGTGGTGTTTATCCTAAATGGTTATTTAACTTAGTTAGTATGGCTCAATATTTAACGACTTAATTGTTTTTGGGCTTTATCGTGATTGATCTAAACGATATTGGCAAGAAATAGTTAATAATCGATTTATTTATTGTGTTATAATTTTACACTTTGATATTTTTATAAAAAATTAAGAGGACCAATATGGACTTTTTTATTTCTAATGCATACGCAGCAGATGGCGCAGCAGCTGAAGCAAACCCTTATTTCTTACCTATAATGTTAGTTGTATTTGGGTTATTTTTCTATTTTATGATTATGCGCCCGCAACAAAAACGCGCTAAAGCTCATCGAGAGTTAATGGCTGCTATTTCAAAAGGTGACGAAGTATTAACTAATGGCGGACTGATTGGTCGTGTAGCAAAAGTTAATGAAAATGGTTATATTGTGTTAGAGTTAAATGATACAACCGAAGTGGTTATCAAACGTGACTTTATCACATCAGTTTTACCAAAAGGAACAATGAAGTCTCTATAATAAATTTTTTATTATAGATCATTGTATTAATTATCTAATCCCACAAGAGAATATGTCGTGCTAAATCGCTATCCTTTGTGGAAGTACATTATGTTGGTCGTCGTGATCTGCGTCGGCCTACTTTATGCCCTTCCAAATATTTATGGTGAAGATCCCGCTATACAAATTTCAGGTTCAAACAGTACCGAAATTGATGTTGCTACGCAAGATAAAGTCAAACAGCTTTTGGTAAACAATCAAATTGAACCTAAATCGCTTGTTTATGAAAATAAATCTATTTTAATTCGATTAAGTGATAATGATACACAGCTTAAAGCTAAAGAGTTAATATCACAAGAATTAGGTGAAGATTATACTGTTGCACTAAATCTAGCACCGGCAACACCATCATGGTTAACTATGATTGGTGCCGAACCAATGAAATTGGGGCTCGATTTGCGCGGTGGTGTTCACTTCTTAATGGAAGTGGATATGACGACTGCATTAAGTAAATTAACAGAACAGTCGATTGAAAATTTAAAAGCAGAGTTTAATAAAAATAATCTTAATTACAAAACACTTAGCAAAAATGCAAATCAACAAATAACAATGCAATTTGATAATGTTGAAGATCGTAATAAAGCTATTACTAAAATCAATGGATTACAAGATTATGAATTGACATCTCAAAATGATAACAGCATTGTCATTAGTGTTAGTCAACAGCGATTACAACAAACAAAAAGCGATGCAGTACAACAAAATACCACAATTTTACGTAATCGTGTTAATCAGCTAGGCGTCGCGGAACCTATTGTTCAACGCCAAGGTTCTGATCGAATTGTCGTTGAGTTACCGGGTATCCAAGATACCGCATTAGCTAAACGTATTTTAGGGGCAACAGCAACCCTCGAATTCAGACAAGTTAATGATGACAGTTCAATTAACTTAGCTGCAATTATAAATGGCAATATGCGTGTTCCGTATGGTTCTGAACTAAAGTATATGGAAAACGGCCGCCCAGTTTTACTTTATAAACGTGTAGTATTAACGGGTGATCATATTACCGACTCATCATTTAGAGTAAATGAATATAGCCAACCAGAAGTGTCGATTACACTTGATAGTGCTGGTGGTAAAACCATGCTTGATTTTACCCAGAAAAATCTGAAAAAAGCCATGGCAACACTTTTTGTTGAGTATAAAGATACCGGAAAACGTGATGAAAATGATAAACCTATTCTTGAAAAACAAGAGAGAGTAATTAACGTTGCAACCATCCAAGGTATTTTTAGTGATCGATTCCAAGTAACTGGTATAAGTAGTATTGATGAAGCTAGAAATTTATCTTTATTACTAAGAGCCGGCGCGTTGATTGCGCCAATTCAAATAATTGAAGAGCGTACAGTCGGCCCTTCAATGGGACAAGAAAATATCACTCAAGGTTTAGAATCTTGTGTATGGGGATTATTAATTTCTGTCATCTTTATGTTGGTGGTATATCGTCTATTTGGTGTATTTGCTAGTCTTGCATTAGTCGCAAACTTAATTTTAATTGTTGGCGCTATGTCATTATTGCCAGGTGCAACATTAAGTATGCCAGGTATTGCTGGTATAGTTCTAACCGTGGGTATGGCGGTAGATGCTAATGTACTAATTAATGAGCGGATAAAAGAAGAGCTAAGTAATGGGCGAGGCGTCCAACATGCAATTAACGAAGGTTATGCGGGTGCTTGGAGTAGTATTTTTGATGCCAACATTACCACATTAATCACTGCAGTAATTCTTTATGCAGTAGGTACAGGCTCAATTAAAGGTTTTGCTATTACCTTAGGTATCGGTATTGTAACATCGATGTTTACCTCGATCGTAGGAACTCGAGCATTGGCCAATCTTATTTATGGTGGTCGTCGCGTCAATAAGTTATCAATTTAGAGGTTTATTGTGATTGTTAATCAAAAAGAAAACCATGATGTTAGAGAATTAAATCATGGACGAAGAGTGCTCGACTTTTTAAAATTTGGCTTTATTGCTTTTGTCATCTCAATGTTATTAGTGGTTGCCTCATTTGTAATAATTCTTGTTAAAGGATTCAATCTTGGACAAGATTTTACTGGTGGGACAACGGTTGAATTAACTGTGACTAAACCGATAAATCTTGATGATTTACGCAATAGTTTACGTGATGAAGGCTATCATGAACCAATAGTTCAGTATTATGGAAGCAGTAAGGATATCATCATTCGATTACCAACTACCAACCAGAGCGAAGGTAGTGTATCGTCTGCGATCGATAATGCATTAGGGGTGAAAATTTCAAACTTAGTGCATAAAAATATTGATAGTAACGCTGAAATTAAACGAATTGAATTTGTTGGTCCAACTGTCGGCTCTGAATTAGCTCAAGATGGTATATTAGCGATTTGTGCAGCATTAATTTGTATCCTAATTTATATCGCTTTTCGATTTGAGTGGCGATTTGGTACCGGTGCAGTTGTTGCTTTAGCACATGACGTTGTTATAACCGCAGGATATTTATCCTTATTTAATCGTGAACTAGATTTGACGATTATTGCTGCAATGTTATCCATAATCGGTTATTCGCTTAATGATACCATTGTTGTGTTCGATAGAATTCGTGAGAATTTTAGAAAGATTCGACGAGCATCGCCATACGACGTTATCAACATCTCGTTAACTCAAACATTACACCGAACTTTAATGACATCCGGCACAACTTTAGCGGTAGTTATTATCTTATATATCTTCGGTGGTTCAATGTTAAAAGGTTTCTCTGAAACATTAGGTGTAGGAATTGTGTTAGGGACGATTTCATCAATCTATGTGGCTGCTTATATGTCACTTAAATTGGGTGTTAAACGTGAACACTTTATGCCACCAAAAGTTGAAGTTGAAGGTGCGGATCAAAACGCGATTTTACGTTAATTACTAAAGCTCTGTCATAGTTTGACAGAGCTTTGTTAGATTGTTTTTTAAGCAAATAATATTAAATTATTTGACACTTTCTAACTAGTTGCATATCATTAGCCACAGTTTTATTTCATCCCTTTAGGGGCCATAGCTCAGCTGGGAGAGCGCAACGCTGGCAGCGTTGAGGTCAGGGGTTCGATCCCCCTTGGCCCACCAATTCAATAAACAATAATACTCTTCTAAATTCTTATATCGGCAATGGTGCAGGTTTAAAACAATCACTAGTGGTGATAAGTTCACAATTGACCTTAAACATAAACAACCCTATTCCGGCAAGATTCTAGCGATAGTGTTAGTAATCAACAACGAAGATATGCGATTTAATGAGCGCAATGGTGACATATCTTGGTGAAGAGTAATATTTCACTTTGGCAATCTTATGCCTGAAAGAAGCGTTATTTACCTTTGGTCAGAAAAATAAAGCAAAATAATAGTTTCTCCTCTATTATTAGACTGCTACTAAATGAGTTCGCTAAGAATAATGATGGTAAACAATGATTACATAAACAGCAGTAATCAGCAGAAGTAACGACCGCTACTCAACTCACTGAAGCAACACTTTCCACACTATTTCAATCAGCAACTAGGCGCTTATCTTAATTGCTACAAAGCATTTATCCGCAACCTTGAACTTAGTATCATATATGACCGCATTAGGCGCAATAAAAGCATTTCGATAGCAGGTGCCCGTAAAAATAAAGGCCTGTTGATTCCAATAGAATGTATCGAGTTGGTGAAGATGGCAAACCTGAGATATTGATGCAAGATGGAAGACAATATTTAATACTTGGAGAGAATGGCAAGTATTAAGTAACCATTAAATCACCTTAGGTAATGGCCGTATCCAATGTAGCTCTGTTGTAGAAAACTACGCAAGCAACGTGGAAGTAAGCCAACCGCCTATCGATGTCGAAAACAGCTCATCAGAATGGCTGTTAAACAGCCTGAACAAAAATATCAGAAAACATAAGCAATCATTCCGGTGATGTATGGAACACATGTCTAACATTAACAAATGTTTAGTCGAAATTGTAATTGATATTATTATCTATTTTTCATACTATTACCGAAATTTAATTATCAAGGAGATGGTATGAAAAAAATAATCTTTTTAAGTTTATTTGGCTTGGTTTTAACTGCTTGTAACACGGTGAAGTATAATTATGTAGCCGAAACAAAACAAATAAGCTATCCCGATTTGAATGTTGTTACCAAAACATTTATTGGCGATGATATGGTTAGACAGGGTACAGTAGCGGCAAGGGATGTTGTTTATTTTCCTCAAACTACAGTTGTTAGTGGGATGGTGGATTTTACTATTCATGCCGGAGAGTACCCTAAAGTAGGTGAAGATCAAAAGTATCTGTTTTTTGGTTTAAATGAGTTAAATTCTGGAGTAACAGTAGGAAAATCAGCCTTTGCTGATATACCTGTAGGGATTAGAACTAATAAACACGATAATGACCTATGTATTATTACTGTTAGCGGTGCTTCTTTATGTAAAGGTGATGCTGCATTTTCCTACCAAAAGAAAAATGTAACTTATCAAAACGCGTTCCAGCAGATACTAATCTATAACGGTAAAGTAGGGCATAAGATTAATATTGGGTATAAAGAATTTAATAATGATTTTGCTCGCCCAGCATTTTCAAATAATGTTGAATATGACTTATCAGAATCAAAAGTTATAAGATATAAAGGTGCAGAATTAGAAATAATAAAAGCAACTAATCAATTTATTGAATATAAAGTATTTAGTAATTTCAATCAGAGATAAAAAAGCCTTTTAGAGCTTCTATTTTGTCTATGAATTATATAATGAATTCTAGATGGGTACTGATAATTTGTATTTGACAGATTATTACCTGTGAGTAGCCCAAAATTCACAATTAAAATTTACACAAACCGCCCAAGTGGTGGTTTTTTATTTACCCCAATCCTTAATTAACATACCATTACCCCAAAAGGAGATGGTATGAAAAAGATTTTATTATTAAGCTTGGTCAGTTTCGCTTTATTTGGTTGTGGTGATAATAAGGTGACAAAAGAGTACCTTGTGGGTAAGTGGGACTGCGTCTATAAAGAATATAAAAGTAAATATGATTCTAAACTTAAAAGATATAGTGATTATTCTGAAACTCAAAGCAAACAAGTAATTCAATCATATGAAATTGTTAATGGAATTTTATTATCAAAAACTGAGAATCAAAAAGCTACCGAATTTGATTTGGATTTAATTTATAACAATTTAAATGAGGAAGTTAGAACTAGCATGTGTAATAAAAGGAGTTTTAATCAAAATTTATCAAAAAATACAAACAATAAGTTTACTTATGAACAGGAGACATTTTGCGAAGCCTTTATAAAGTACCCTAAAACTAAAATACTAGCAGTTTGCACAAGAATAAAATAAGGTTGATATAGGAATAAAAGTAAAAGTAAAAGTAAAAGGCATTGACAGATGTATAAAGAGCTTTGATAAAACTATAAAAAGAACAAAAGACAATGCAGTTAGAGCAATGCATGCATCAATGATTGTAGGAGCTACACAAGCAGCAATCTACACGCCTATAGATACATCAACATTAATTAACTCACAATATCGAGAGGTAATTATTAACGTTACTCATATCACTGGCAGAATTGGTTACACTGGGAATTATGTTGCTTATGTCACGAACCTATCTATAAAATTGAAATTTAAGCGCCCTACTGCTAAAAAAGATTTTCTAAATGTGGGCTTAAAAGATATGGAAGCTGAAATACTAAACATCTTTAAACGTGAATTACTTCGTTAAAGTTATCATTACTATAGTAACCGTCTTGATTGGCGGTTTTTTTGTTTTTATGTATAGCAAAAATGTAAATCATGCATAATGCAAATCCTTATACAATAAGGCTTACAAGAAATCATGTGTAGTATGCATAGTTTTTATAGAAATTTATTTTAATGGAGGGGAACTGTAATTTATGATAGACATATAATCTTATATACTTTTGAATAAATGAGTTTATTTAGGTAAATATATGACAAAGGCTTTGTTTAACCAATAAGAAACTGAGAGGGAAAAAACGTCGTTTAAGAGCATTTGAGGCTTGGTCTAAATCTTTCTTGGATTATTTTCCTGAACAAATCACTGAAGATGAACGATATTGGAATATAAAAATTCCTGTTGATATTCGATTGGTGCAAGGAAAGTATACGGATCAAATTACTCAAGCTCAATGCGCTCAATATTTAATTAATGCTACTTATCAGATTTATCAAGCAAAGCCATCAAATCTTAAACATTTTAGAGTTACTTGCGTTATTTGTTTACCCGATATGTTTAGTAGTGAAATTTGTATCTATACTTCAGAAGCGTATTTCAAGTATCAGACAGAAGCTTGGAATAGAGAACAGGAAAAATTAGATACTACGTTAAACAGAAGTTTATCAAAAGAATGGGAATTAATATTGCCTCAAGGTTTTAGTGAGAAAGGTGTTTTAAGAAATGAATTTGATTGGGAAGATAAAGAATATTTTGTTGAACGTTGGTATTTTGGTGAAGTTGGATAATTATTTAAATTTAAAGATTATCTAACTGGATACCGATTGGCTAAACAAATTTTCTCACTGTCAAAATTTTAAATTTGATCTTCAAAAACAACTTCACGAAAGAGACTTTCAAGTAAATTATTATTGTTTGAAATCTAAATACTTTATAGGGGCACTTTTCGTTTTAGGTATTAGTTTAGGTACATGATTGATATTTTAAAAATTCAAATCATAAGATTTGAAATAGTTTGATTAATGTGATGCTGTTTTCCTTGTCTCAATATTTATAATCCATTAAAGCCCATAAAAAATAGAAACCACAATGATAAAACAATTAATTGATACCCATTAAAGTACATTAAAACACATTCATAACCAAATTTTATGGGGTATATTAACGGGTATTTAATGTATCACCTAAAAACGATACCCCACAAGATTAGCAAATACCTTTTTTAAATGCTACCAATTCAATTATATTGAAAATAATTTATCGCGTCTTTTGTCGTTGGTGACATAACTTTGTAACAAGACTGACAAAATTTAGTTGACGCATTTAATTAGTACACTTATTATAAGTGTACTAATTAAATAAATAAGGATTATATATGCAAAAAATTTCTATTTCTTTTGAACTTCCAACCGTCTCCATGCCTCATAAAATTTGGCCATATTTTACTGATTTTTCATTAAGAAAACTTTGGGAAACAGATCTTGAAGAATTTACGATAACAGGTGAAATGAAAAGTGGAGTTAATGGTTTATTTAAACTGGAAAACATGCCTGCCATGAAAGTTGTATTATCTACTGTTCTGATTAATAGAGAATTGACAGAAAGATTTGATATCCCAGATATTGGGGCTTTGTTTTTTTCTCATCAAATAATCGAATATTCAGATAATAAGTATGCGATAAAAGCGGTAATTGAATTAGAACCGACAGTGGAATTATCAAGTAAAGTTTGTTATGATTTTTTGAAGAATATTTCAAATGATATTATAGATAAAGCATTTTTATTAAAAGAGCTGGTAGAAAAATAAGTATGTCCAAAGATAATAGGTTTTCTTCTCAATTTAAACATGATTCGTCAGAATCTATGGGTTTTGTATTTATGAAAACCTATGCAGCTTGGCATAGTTTAATAAAAAATAGTTTGAAACAGTATTCAATAACTCATCCGCAATTTATTATTCTTACCACGTTGGCATATCTTTCAGAACATTGTGATGAAGTTACCCAAGTAACTTTATCTCAACATGCTAATATTGATGTTGTTACAGTATCGCAGATCTTAGATAATTTAGAAAAAAAAACATTAGTTAAAAGAATTACATCAATAAAAGATAGTAGAGCCAAATCTATTCAATTAACTGATAATGGCTATGTTATGGTCAATAAAACTACTCCATTAGTAGAAAAGCTTGATAATCAATTTTTTTCTTGTTTGGGCGAAGATATCTCCTATTTCCATAAAATGTTATTAAAACTGTCATGATATTCTAGAATAGATTAAACTTTGATAGCCATCTACCAGCACTAACCAATTAAAATATTATCTAATTTGTATTCCTTTCGTCGTATTATTATAACAGCTATGGGGGGAGTAAATATCTACAGCTCAATAGCTAAAACACCACCTTTACACATTTCTGCGCAAAAATGCGAAATCAAAGTATTTTTTTAAGATTACTAGATAGAGGGCGTATATTCTTATTGATTGCATGATTAAATACCTGCATACGCTTTCATTTTAACGCTAATCCGATTTTTTAGTTTTTAGAATAATTACACTATGCAATAGGGCACGCTTAATTAAAGAAGGTTCTACCAATTGTAGTATTGCTTAAGTTGTTTTGTAATGACTGCTTTGATGATTTAGCGGCACGTTAGGGAACCAATGAAACAAACAGAAAAGCTAAATTCTTCATTATTTTAATGGTGTATCAAAGACAAGACTAGTTGTATTTGTTAGGCTGTCAATAGTTGATGAAATAGACATTTTTATTAAATATGATAGAGATCCCCCAGACTGTAGCAACCGTTCTAAATTGGTAAGAATGGCGATAATTTAGAAGTAGAATAGAGATGAATAAATTTAAGTTAGTCTTAATTATATTAACTATTTTGTTATTTGGTATTAAGCAATGTGAAAATAGACAAAAACAACGAGCTGATGAACTAATAAAAAAAGTAAAACCATTATTGGATAATCCAGAGCTTTACATTAAGGACATTAAAACTAAAGCAACTGAAAACAGCAAATAAATTTCATGTAAATAAATAGAGGGCTATAATATAGCTAACTGAATAATAAAGTGGGCTAATATTATGAATTATAATCCTATTCATTTGCCAAAAGAGTGCAATGGTATGAGTGATATTCGAGCTGAAATAGATCGAATTGATCACCTAGTGATTGAACTATTATCTACTCGATTTGAATATGTGAAAGAAGCAAGTAAATTTAAGAAAAATACAGTAGATGTGCAAGCTAAAGAGCGTTTTGACAGTATGCTTGAACAACGAAAGCTTTGGGCTAATGAGTTAGGTCTTGATGGTAATGTCATTAAAGAGTTGTATGCTAACTTAGTTAGATATTTTATTGATGAAGAATTAAAGCATTTCCAAAACAGAGAAAAATAATTACGCTAAACGGTTATTAAAAACTTTGATTTTAATGTTTTGATTTCTCGGTTTAATGTTTATTCATTGTATCTAACTTTCCCAACATTATTTATCTAGATAACGTTGGGAATGCGTTAAAAATTATTTTAATAAGCCAGCGCTTTCAATGAATTCAATAACTTTTTCTAATCCTTGTTTCGTCCTTAAATTAGTAAATGCCCATGGTTTATCAATGCGCATTTTATTGGTATCAGATTCCATCACGGCTAAAGAAGCACCGACATAGGGGGCCAGATCAATTTTATTAATGACTAAAAAGTCTGATTTAGTTATACCCGGTCCGCCTTTTCTGGGAATTTTCTCGCCTTCAGCAACATCAATAACGTAAATAGTCAGATCGGCCAATTCAGGACTAAACGTTGCACTAAGATTGTCACCACCACTTTCAATAAAAATAATATCTAAATCGGAAAATTTTTCCATTAACCCCTCAACGGCAGCTAAATTCATTGAAGCATCTTCGCGAATTGCCGTATGTGGGCAGCCACCAGTTTCAACACCAACAATACGTTCTGGCTCTAAAGCTTTTGCATCGGTTAAAATTCGCTGATCTTCTTTTGTATAAATATCGTTGGTGACAACGGCTAATTGATATTTATTGCGCATGGTTTTACAAAGCATTTCAAGCAGGGCTGTCTTACCTGACCCCACCGGTCCCCCAACTCCAATTCTTAGTGGTGTATGAGCAATGGTATTCATAATATCTTCTCTTATTCTATAATTTTAATAACTCGGTTAATTTATGATCTAAATAGTCTAGAGTATTGGTTTTCGTGGCAACTACTGGCAATAGCTACTAAAGGAGAACCCGCGCCAATATCATTATCTTCAATTGCATTCGCCTGAGTAATTATTGAAGGTAATAATGTTGATAACTGATAAATCAGTTGCTGTCCTGCTTGTTGTCCCAAAGGGACTAGTTTTATTGCTGCCATAATATTGCTTTCGAGCCAACTGTAACTCCAACTTATTTGTAGATCTTCTAATGAAATTTTACTGGTCGCTCCATACCAAGCAAATCCAGCAAGTTGTGACTGCATTAATAAATTTTGCCATGGATAAATACCCCCTAGTCCTTGTAGAAATCGAAAAAAAGCTTTGCCTCGTTGCTGCTCTTCAAGTCTTAATTCGCTTGTTTCTCGTTGACGTAGTAAATTTTTGAGCCAATCACTAAAACCTTGTTCATCTTGATGAATGCTACAACGATAAAGTCGAGCTAAAATAGGTAAGTCACAGAATAGCAATGTGCTATACATTTGCTGTATTAACCAATCTTTAGTTTCGATTTGATTGGTTACCCATTTGGCTTCAACCGCCCATTCTAATCCTTGAGAATAGGTGAATCCGCCAACCGGTAAGTTGGCACTGGCTAATTGTAAGTTACGTAAATATTCAAGCATATTTTTTATCTTAATGGTGATGGTGACCGATAGCACTACTTTGATAGGCACCGGCTTCAGGTTCAAATGGTGCCTGTTCAACAACAACCTTAATACCTAATTGTGTTAACATTTCATCAAGTACATGATCATGTTGATAACGAACAAAGTCTGCGGCAATTTGTAATGGAACATGTCGATTACCTAAATGGTAACATGCTCTGGCTAATAACAATTTATCATTGCAGTAGGCTGTCGATACGGTTTCGTTTGCCGCCAACACTTCAATAATCATTGAGTCATCTTCGGTTGCAAGATAATCACCACCGCGAATCAATAAACCTCTAGGTAATATAACACCTGCTTCCTGTCCACTTTTAAGCACAATTTTAATGCGACTTTTTATGCGGCTATCAATATTTAATATGGTACTATCATTGACTGATTGTAGTTGTCTTTCTGTTAATGGTTTAGTAATGATTTTTGTAAAAATTATCATAATGTTGAATTCCAATTCATTAAAATAAAAAATATCTTTGCGCCATTGGTAATATAGAAGCAGCTTCACAACTTAGTAAGTGATTATCCGCTTTAACTTCATACGTTTGGGCATCAACTTCAATATTGGGTTGCCATGCATTATGTAGCATGTCTTGTTTTTTAATCTGTCGGCAATTTTTTGCCACACCAATCAAACTTTTTAATCCTAAATTTTGCGCTACATTTAAATCGGCAGCCGCTTGCGAAATAAATGTCATTCTGGATAAAGAGCCTGCTTTACCTAAGGTTGCAAACATTGGGCGATAGTGTACCGGTTGTGGTGTGGGAATTGAGGCATTAACATCACCCATTTCGGCGTAAGCTATCATTCCTGCTTTAAGAATTAAACTAGGTTTGACACCAAAAAAAGCGGGTTGCCAAATGACAAGATCGGCTAATTTTCCTACTTCTATAGATCCTACTTCATGACTGATTCCATGGGTAATAGCAGGATTTATCGTGTATTTAGCCAGATAGCGTTTAACCCTAAAATTATCATTTTGTTCATTATCTGGAGGTAATGCACCACGTTGTACTTTCATTTTATGAGCTGTTTGCCATGTTCTTATAATAACTTCGCCCACACGCCCCATAGCTTGTGAATCTGATGAGATCATCGAAAATGCACCTAAATCATGTAGTATATCTTCTGCGGCAATGGTTTCTCTGCGTATCCTTGATTCAGCAAAAGCGACATCTTCTGCAATTCCGGCATCGAGATGGTGACAAACCATCAACATATCTAAATGTTCATCTATGGTATTGATGGTATAAGGGCGGGTAGGATTAGTCGAGGAAGGTAAAATATTTGCATAACCACAGGCTTTAATGATATCCGGTGCATGACCACCTCCGGCTCCTTCTGTATGATAAGTATGAATGGTTCTATCGCCAATGGCCGCTAAGGTGTCTTCAACAAAACCTGACTCATTAAGGGTATCGGTATGAATAGCAACTTGTACATCCATTTTATCTGCTACATCAAGGCAATTACTAATTGCTTGTGGTGTTGATCCCCAGTCTTCATGTAATTTTAAACCAATAGCGCCAGCATTGACTTGTTCGATTAATGGTTCGATAACACTGCAATTACCTTTAGCTAACAATCCAATATTCACAGGTAAATTATCACAGGCTTGTAACATTTTTTCGATATGCCATTTGCCCGGAGTGCAGGTGGTTGCGTTGGTTCCTGTTGCCGGGCCGGTACCACCACCGATAAATGTGGTTATTCCTGAGCAAATAGCTTCTTCGGCTTGTTGTGGGCATATGAAATGGATATGAGAGTCAATTCCGCCTGCTGTAACAATGCTATTTTCGCCAGCAATAATTTCAGTGCTAGCGCCAATAGCGATGGTTATATCTGGTTGTATATCTGGATTTCCCGCTTTACCAATAGCTAAAATACGTCCATTTTTAATGCCAATATCAGCTTTAACAATTCCCCAATGATCAATGATTAAAGCATTGGTTATTACAACATCCGCAACCAAATCTGCACATAATTGACTTTGTCCCATACCATCACGAATTACTTTACCGCCACCAAATTTAACCTCTTCACCATAAGTAGTGAAATCTTGCTCAACTTGTATCCATAACTCGGTGTCGGCTAAGCGAACTTTATCTCCGGTGGTTGGGCCAAACATTTCTGCATACGCTTGTCTAGAAATATTACTCATTTTCAATTCCTTTATTATCTAATGCACCCATTACTGCGCCTTGGAATCCATACACTTGCCTTTTACCAGCCAGTTCAACTAGCGCTACAGTACGGCTTTGGCCTGGCTCAAACCGTACAGCTGTACCGGCTGCAATATCTAAGCGATATCCATAGCTTTTGGCTCGCTCAAATTTTAAGGCTTGATTAACCTCGAAAAAATGATAATGAGAACCTATTTGAATCGGTCTATCACTATGATTAGCAACTGTTATTTGAATGGTTTTGCGATTTTTATTTAATTCAATATTACCCGCTTGTACAATCACTTGGCCTGGAATCATATAATTTACCTTTTAAATAATAGGATTATGAACAGTAACTAATTTAGTACCATCAGGAAATGTTGCTTCAACCTGAACATCTTGGATCATATCGGCAACGCCCTCCATTACGTCGTTACGCGTTAAGACCTTTCGTCCTAAATTCATTAATTCAGTAACGGTTAAACCATCTCTAGCACCTTCTAAAATTGCGGCACTAATTAGTGCTATTGATTCAGGATAATTTAATTTTACCCCTCGTGCTTTTCGCCTTTCGGCTAGTAGTGCTGCTGTAAATAGTAATAATTTGTCTTTTTCTCTCGGTGTTAATTTCATTGTTTTTTTCTCATCATATTTATAAAAAGTAATTTAGGTCGCCCAAATTCGAGGTGGGCATGCAGGTAGATTGATAATTAATGGCCGTAATAACGACCATAATCGCTGTAAATATTGCTGACAAATCTGATTGTCATTGGCCAACAAACGAACGATTAATAATTGTCCTAGAGCCGTTGCGCCTATTGGAATAATGCTATCTTCAAGCCGTTTTTGTACTAGTTGTAAAATGGCAGGCTCAATAGGGTAGGCAAATAAAGTCGCACTATATGGGTAATTACCTATAGGGGCACAATTACCATTAATAATTTTTAAGTGCTCATCAAGACCTAATTCATCAGGTAAATTAATTGTCAGACGGCTTTTGATATTACCTTGTTGAAATTTTTCATGCATAACTGGTCGACCAAAGCACAAATTTTCCCAACCTAGCAATCGACTTCCTAAAGCTAAATTAAATTCAGTTGTTAAATTAGCGTTGCTGCCATTAAAAAAAATATTTTCTTGAGGTAGCCATTCAATAATACTATCTGATGCTAAAGTCACTTTTTGTTTTAACTGCGCAATATTATTGTGACTACGATAATATTTACTGGCTCCGGGCATAGTCATTAATAGATGGCTTTCGTGATCTAAAAAAATATCAAGCTCAAGTTTATCGCCCCCCACAATTCCCCCCGGAGGATGGAGTAAATATATATGGCAAGGTTTTCCTTCCGGATAGAATGGCCGTTGTATAGTTAAAGGTCCCTGTTGCTGACGGTCAATTAACTCAGTACGCCATTGCTCATCATTCGCTAGACGATCAGCAAAAGATAGCGATAGTTTGCCTAGCCAGCCATCAGTGACAGTTTTATCTTCATTATTTTGAATCATACTGTTAAATAATTTTTGATTAAATTTGGTGTTAATTGTGCTAAGCAACCATTGGCAATATTACGTCCACGATCAAGCAAATAAAAATCATCAGCAACCATTTGAATAAAAGGTAATTTTTGTTCGACCAATAGTACAGTTAAGCCTAGTTCATGATTAAGTCGATTAATGATCGAACCTATCTCATGTACGATATTGGGTTGAATCCCTTCAGTCGGTTCATCTAAAATTAATAAAGAAGGTTCGATAACCAGTGCTCTACCAATGGCTAATTGCTGTTGCTGTCCTCCAGACAGATCGCCGCCACGACGGTTTCTCATCTCTTTTAATACCGGGAATAACGAATAAACTAAATCAGGTATTTTTGCTGCCCGTGATCTTTTAGCCGCAAGACCAACTCGCAAATTCTCTTCAACAGTTAATTGCGAAAAGATTTGTCTTCCTTGTGGCACATATCCTATCCCCATATAGGCACGAGTCTCGATAGATTTATGGGTGATATCGGTGTCTTTAAATTGTATAGTGCCTTTTTTGATTTTTAAATTTCCCATAATAGACTGTACCAGCGTGGTTTTACCAACTCCATTACGTCCCATGAGACAAGTACATTTACCTTTAGCTAAAGAGAGATCGATATCCCATAAAATATGCGTCTGCCCATAGAATTGATTTATGTTAGATAATTTAAGCAACATTAACGTTCCTCCCTGTGGTAGATTGTCCTAAATAGACTTCAATCACTTTAGGATTATTCTGTACTTGCTCCATATTACCTTCGGCCAAGATTGAACCCTGATGTAATACCGAAACCGTTTTGGCAATTTGGCGAACGAAATCCATATCATGTTCAACCACAACTAATGTATGTTTGCCGGCTAACGAATTTAATAACTCTGCGGTTTTATCCATTTCTTGAGTTGTCATCCCAGCAACGGGCTCATCAACTAACAGCAGTTGAGGCTTTTGCATTAATAACATTCCCAATTCTAACCACTGTTTTTGTCCATGAGATAAAATAGCGGCAGATTCATTACGCATCTCCATTAAACCGATTAGTAAAAGTATCTCTTCTATCTGTTCTTGTTCTATCTGGTTAACTTGATGGCGAAGAGTATGCCAAACTGTTTTTTTTCCAGCATTGGCTATCATTAAATTATCATTCACAGTTAATGCTTCAAATACTGTCGGTTTTTGAAATTTACGCCCGATGCCAGCTTGGGCAATTTGTGGTTCATCCATGGTTAATAAGTTAAGTTTTTGACCAAACCAAGCGGTACCAGATTGTGGTTTGGTTTTACCTGTGATTACATCCATCATGGTGGTTTTACCGGCGCCATTAGGGCCAATAATGCAGCGTAATTCACCCTGTTTAATATAAAGATTCAATTCATTTATCGCTTTAAAACTATCAAAGCTAACGTTAATTCCTTCTAAATAAAGAATAATACCTTTAGTGGTATCTAAATCGGGTTGCGGTGGCGCTTCATAATCTTTAAGAAATGAGGAGGCCGATTTTAAATTTTGCTTTAGTGGATTTTTATTCATAAACTTGCCTCCTGTGGTTTTAGTTGCGGTTTTTTCGAATGAGTTAGCTTGAGTAAACCAACAATACCTTTTGGTAAAAATAGGGTAACTAATACAAACAGCAGACCTAAAGCAAATAACCATTCGTCAGGGAACCATACGGTGAAAAGTGATTTACAATAATTGACTAAAAATGCACCAACGATGGCGCCATATAAAGTCGCTCGACCACCAACAGCAACCCAAACGACAATTTCAATTGAATTAAGTGGTAAAAATTCAATGGGTGTGATGATTCCGACTTGTGGTACATATAAGGCACCAGCAATACCGGCTAATACTGCCGAAAAAGTAAAAACTGCCAATTTGACATTTTCAACGCGATAACCGACAAACCTAACGCGCGCTTCTGCATCGCGAATGGCAATAATCACTTTACCTAATTTGCTTTTGATTAATTGATAACAGATTAGATAACTAATAACTACCACAATTAGCGTAATGAGTAATAACATTACTCGCATCCCATTACTAGTAATTGAAAAGCCTAATAAATATTTGAAGTTAGTTAGACCATTATCGCCACCAAAACCCATCTCATTGCGTTGAAATGCCAACATCAATGCAAAGGTAAGGGCTTGGGTGATGATTGACAGATAAACACCCGAAACGCGAGAACGAAATGTCATATAACCGAATATAAAAGCCAATAAGCCAGGTATTAGCATAACCAGTAGCAAAGTAGATAAGAAATTATCGGTTCCCATCCAGTACCAAGGTAAATTTTGCCAATTAATAAATGAGGCAAATTCAGGTAAAGTGGTTGAGCCATTTTCACCTTGTACAGATAAATACATTCCCATCATATAACCACCTAGGGCAAAAAAGGCACCGTGGCCTAAACTTAGAATACCTAAATAACCCCAAACTAAATCAACTGATAACGCAAGTAAGGCATAACATAAGTACTTACTGACTAAAATAATGGTCTGATTTCCGACATAAAACAGGCTATTGGTTGGGAAAAAAAGATTAGCTATCACTAAATAGATGACTAATAAAGTTAGGCAAAATAGTACATAACGCCCATTATCTTGATTAAAATATTTCGTTAACATATTTATCCCTCTACAGCTCGACCACGTTGTGGGAAAAGACCACGAGGTCGTTTTTGAATAAATAGTACTAAACTAATAAGTACCATAATCTTAGCTAACATGGCTCCGGTAATTGGTTCTAAAAATTTATTGGCTAATCCTAAAGTTAAACCGGCTATTAACGTCCCCCATAAATTACCAACACCGCCAAATACCACCACCATAAATGAATCAATAATATAATTTTGCCCAAGATTAGGACCAACATTGGTGATTTGTGATAGCGCAACTCCCGCAAGCCCGGCAATGCCTGAACCTAGCCCAAAGGTTAATGCATTTACCCAGCTAGCTTTAACCCCTAAACATCTTGCCATTAGTGGATTCATCGAAATAGCCCGGACATTTAGTCCTAAAGATGTTTTTTTCATAATTAATAGCAGAACAATAAAAATAGTTAAGCTAAAGCCAATAACATATAGTCGATTAATCGTGAGTGATAAAAAGTCATTGACCTGAATTGAACCTTGCATCCAACTTGGCGTGATTATCGCTTTATTTAATGGTGAAAATAGGGTTCTAAATAATTGTTGTAATAGTAGGCTAATACCAAAAGTGGCGAGTAGGGTTTCGAGTGGTCTACCATATAGATATTTAATGACACTGATTTCGATTAACATGCCAACCGCACCACATACTAAAAATGCAGCAGGGACAGATAGAATTAACGCTATACCAGGATAGTTAGGCAATAGTTGTTGCATTACATAGGTGGTATATGCACCAATCATAATTAATTCACCATGCGCCATATTAATCACGCCCATAACTCCAAACGTGATGGCTAAGCCAATTGCTGCAAGCACAAGTACTGCACCTAAACTAATGCCAAAATAGACTTGTTCAGTTTTTTCATAAATCGCTTTTTTTTGAGTTATTTTATTAAGTAGGCTTTGCGCTTTTTCTTTAACTATTGGCGAACCCTCTATTGATGTCAATTGTTGCAGTTTTTGTACAAATATAGGATTAGTGACATTACTAAGTTGGGTAAGTAGAACTAAACATTCGTTTTGCTGACAATTCTCAAGTTTTGCAAATGCTAATGCCTCAAGTAATCGTTGTTTAACTTCACTATCTTGCTCTAGTGCTAACCTTTCAACAATGATATTTATTTGTGACGGTGATTGAATATGTCCAAAAAGCGCTTTTGCTGCATTACGTCTTGTTGGAATGGTATTACTACTAAGTTTGATTTGGAGTTGGTATTGAGCAACTAACTGGCGAATGTTATTGTTTATAGTAATACGTTTAAACTGGTTTTTAGGTAGATCAATAACTTGTTTATTACGCCAATTAATAAATTGATTATCCTGTTTAATGGCAAGTGTACTATTGGAATCCAACCAATATAAGTTACCCTCAACTAATGCAGTGAAAAGTGGCTGTATTGATGCATCATTTTCCTTAATCATTTCACTGATTAATTGTTGTTTTTCAGTCAAGGAACCTTTGGCTAACCGCTGGGCAAATTGGTCAGGTAGCGCTGCTGTTGCTAGATTGGTGATCATCCATAACAGACATATCAATATCATTCTTCTCATTATTTATTCCTATTCTTCTGCTTGCTATATTGATTAACCGATTATGCATTGAGAACTTTATTACAGATAAATGGTGAGAGTGACTCACCATGCATAATATTTAGGATTCGAGATGATTAATCTTTTAGGCAAACTTTTTTACTCACATCATATTTACCGCATGCCAACGGTGTTCGCCAATCGGCAATCATTGATTTTGAACCGGGTAAATAATCTGACCATTCATCACCGACAATCGTACCAGCTGACTTATATACCACTTCAAATTGACCATCGTCTTGAATTTCGCCAATCATAATAGGTTTAGTGATGTGATGATTTGGCATCATCACGGCATAACTACCGGTTAAATTCGGTACTGTTACGCCAATTAATGCGTTTTGAACAGCAGTTGGATCATCTGTGCCCGCTTTTTCTACCGCTTTCACCCACATATTAAAGCCGATATAGGTGGCTTCCATTGGGTCGTTGGTTACTCGCTTATCACTTTTAGTAAAAGCGTGCCAGTTATTAATAAATTCACTATTTAAATCATTATCAATTGATTGAAAATAGTTCCAAGATGCTAAATGACCAACTAATGGAGCCGTATCAATACCAGACAACTCTTCCTCACCTACTGAAAAAGCAATTACCGGTAGTTGGTCTGCGCTAATACCTTGGTTAGATAATTCTTTATAAAAAGGAACATTAGCATCACCATTAATAGTTGAAATCACAGCGGTCTTTTTTCCCGCTAAACCAAATTTTTTAATATCAGCAATGATAGATTGCCAGTCAGAATGGCTAAATGGCGTGTAGTTAATCATTATGTCACTATCTTTTACGCCATAATGATCTTTAAGATAAGTTTCTAAAATTTTGTTGGTGGTTCTAGGATAAACATAATCAGTACCGACTAATACCCAACGTTCAATATTAAATTCTTTTTGCAAATAATCCACAGCAGGAATTGCTTGTTGATTTGGTGCTGCACCGGTATAAAAGATATTTTTGGATGATTCCTCACCTTCATATTGAACAGGATAAAATAAAATACCATTAAGTTCTTCAAAGATAGGTAATACCGATTTTCTTGATACAGAAGTCCAGCAACCAAATACCGCTGATACCTTATCTTTGGCGAGTAAATCACGTGATTTTTCTGCAAAAAGGCTCCAGTTTGATGCGGGATCAACTACCACGGCTTCTATTTGTTTACCTAACACACCACCTTTTTTGTTTTGTTCTTCTACCAGCATTAATAGGGTATCTTTTAAAGTACTTTCTGATATTGCCATTGAGCCAGAAAGTGAATGTAATACCCCGATTTTTATGGTATTTTCGGCGGCATAGATTAGATTAGCGGTAAATAATCCTGCGGCGAGAAACGTTAACTTAATGGTGGTATTTATTTTGCTCGTGATTGACATACTATTACCTCTTTATACATAAAAAATAGTGGTGATTTATTTATTGTTATTTAAAGTAATGCAAAAGTTATGCCAAATAGTTAAAGACCAAGTTTTTTAAATTACTAGACCTAAACCTAAACTATTTTCTAGTAGGGATAAAAGTTTATTTTATAAGCTAGCAACCACGGTTTTGTGAACGTATAAACAGTATTAATAAAAATGAATAACGCACTTTATTTGCGCGCATGAGCTAAATTGGTGCAGGCATAATATGCTTTTTGACCCAAGCCTATAGTATTGTTATCATTTATAATTAATAAATGATAACAAATGAAGAGTAGTCAGATATGAATTACGAAAACAAACAACAACTATTGGATGAAATTAATAAAACCGCCAAGCTATTTATCGATGAATTCAGTGAACTATCTGAATCTGATAAAGATAAATTTATTGAAGGTGTCGACCGAACCCCAGCGCAGATGATTGCCTATCAATTAGGATGGTTAGATCTGGTCAAATCTTGGGATGATGATGAATTGGCCGGAAAAACGCCAGTTTTACCTGCTGAAGGGTATAAATGGAATCAGTTAGGCGAGCTATATCAACACTTTTATCATATTTATCAAGATTATTCGTTACAACAACTTATTGAATTATTCAAACAGAAACTGGCGATTTGGAATAGTTGGATAGCATCATTAGATGATAATACGCTTTTTACTAAAGATGCCCGCAATTGGACTAAACCTTACCCTTCAGCATGGCCTGTTGCACGTTTTATCCACATCAATTCTGTTGCGCCATTTAAATCCTTTAGAACTAAAATTAGGAAATGGAAAAAGCTAAATTTAAATCAATAAAATCATAAAAAGTTTTGCAAAAGAGAGAGGAAAATTATGGCTTTTTCAGAATTAGAAAAAAAACAACTTTTAGAGCTGAAATACGTTGGCGATAAAATAGTAGAAAGATTACAACAAATGGAATTTGATTCCTTTGAAAAATTACGTAAGACCAACTTAGATGAAATATTAAATAAAGGCGCTTTATTGACAGGATCATCATGTTGGAAAAATAGCCATCAAGCTAAAACCGCAATCCAAAATATTTTGGCTTTGGTTAATCAAAGTTAATTAATATTCGATTTTAACTAATTGTTATTATGTTTATCCCTATGTGTATAGGTGGAATGTCTACACTTTTTCATACAACAAAATTAAGGGGTAACTGTTTATTAAATGCCATCGGCGTCAAATAACCTAATGGTGAATGCCGCCGATTGTTGTTGTACCAATATGCATAAGCAGAAAAACGTTGTCGTAGTTCATTCGTATTGGTGAATATCTTATTTTTGATAAATTCAGTTTTAATTGTCATAAATGTCGCTTCAGCAACGGTATTATCCTAGAGGGTGACGTTTGATATCCTCAAACAGCTATATTTGCATTTATTGTTCAATATTCATGCGATGAATTAGCTTAAATTTTATTCGCTATTAGACCAATCATATAATTGCCTTATGTTTTTAAAGCACCTATAATCAAGTCAATAACATTATCGATTATCGGTGTTGATTAAGAGGTCAAGATGACTAAGCTTGCACTATCAGACTGGCGTCAAATAACAGCCACGGCAAAGATGCCGCTTTACGCTGTGTTATCGAATGTCAGTGATGCGCAGTCAGTGAAAAACTATTATGTGACTGATGGCTCGCAAACTCCTCATGGGCTTTATACCGGTAC
>NZ_QGLR01000006.1:0-119901 GCF_003202655.1 Gilliamella apicola
CGTTTAACCGCCGTACCAGTAAAACGGTTAATGGCAAAACCACGGAATTTATCTGGCAAGGTCATAAACTGATTGCCGAAACCGACAATGACAAGCACTGGCAAAGTTACCTCTATGAGCAGGACTCTTTCCGGCCACTGGCGTTAGTACAGGGCAATGCCCAACAAGGCAAAACCCAACTCTACTGGTACCAAAACGATCAACTCGGCACGCCGATAGGGTTAACCGATGGATTTGGTGAAACATTATATGAATGCCAGTATAATGGCTATGGGCAAATTATTGATGAAACCTACCATGAAGTTGGCAATCGTGCTATTCCTGATAACCCGCTGCGCTTTCAGGGACAATACTACGATGAAGAGACAGGTCTACACTACAATCTAAATCGTTACTACGACCCCTTTGTCGGGCGGTATATAACCCAAGACCCGATAAAGCTGATTGGTGGTCTCAATTTTTATCAATACTGTCAGAATCCGGTCAATTGGGTAGATCCGCTTGGGTTTAAAAATATACCGGGGTGTGGCAAACAAAATCGACCTCCATTAAGCGAGAAAAAAGCTAGGGAAATTGCTGGGTTAGAAAAAGATCAACGACCAGCTAATGTCCTTGAATACTTGTCAAAAGAATATGTAGATGCACATCTGGCTTTATTTGAGCAAGAAGGTGCCAGTTTTATTGTGGTTGATGATTGGCTTGTTAGAGATCTTGAAATGGGACACAAAACTTTAGCACCAGATAAGTTTGTGGCTTTAAGATCGGATATGGAAAAAATCCTTGCCGAATATAGAGCAGCCGGTAATGATAGGCGAATATTGTGCGAACGATTAGGATTGAATCCAAAGGATATTGAAGGTGCGCGAATATATGTCGTTCATATTAAACCAAACGATATTCGCTTTAAGTTTGGAATGTCCACCGGTAAAGAAGTTGGGGCTAATGACAAATGGTTGCCGGGCGGTTGGACCAGTGGTGGTATTAGAGAAGCCATTTTAAGGGGATCGGAGAAAATTATACATAATGGTTCGATTAAAAAATTATTAAAATACTTTGAAAAATGGGAGGAGTTATAATGAAGGGTGATTTTGAAGAAGCAGTAAACAACAATGAAATTACAGCCTATTTTAAAGGAGAAGGTGACTATTTTTCGCCAGAGGAAGGTAATATGGGATATCATAATGAGATACTTAATTTTAACAGAATGATAGCTTATCTAAGAGAAAAGGAAAATCCTTATCAACTGTTGGTTAAATATTTTAGATTATACTTAAGTTCACTTAAGGAAGATCCCCTAGATGCCTGGAGTTTATTTAACAATATTGCTTGTTATTATTATCTTCGAAAAAAAAATCGCTTTTTTTTAACTGAAAATGAAGATTTAATCGATGAATTAACCGCGGAAGAGAAAAAGAAAATTGGGGTATTATATCGTTATTTAAAAGAAAATTTTGATAAAGTCCCGGGTTCAGCGCAAATGTTCCCTATAAAGAAACAATTTGGGTTTACTCGTAAAAATGGTTGCCGATATGATCTATTTTCTTTTTAATAATTAAAGTGTGAGTTGCGATTTAACCGGGGAATAGTTTAAAAAAAAAACAGAGCTTTACCGGTTTGGCTATAAAGTGTTGAATCTAATTACAAATTCCAAATGGTAATGGTTATGTTATATACCCGCAAGTGAACATAAGTTATCAGTAAACTTATAAAATTAAACTGAAGAAATATTCACCATATAGCTAAAGCTTGCAAGGTGATGAAGGTATCACCAGATACTTTTTATTATTCAAAAAACTCGCCAATTTTTAATTATTAGTGATGATTAAATTCCACCGCTAAGCTAATATTAAATTTATATCTATATCTAAATGTATGTTTCCTGAAATATCTTTACCAATGGTATCAAACCAAGGAGGAGTTCCCATGAAGGGTTATTTTGATGAAGCAGTAAAAAATAATGAAATTACTGCCTATTTAAACGGTGAGGGTGACTATTTTGCCCCAGAGGAAGGGTGTATGGGATATCATAATCATATGATTAATTTTATGGGAATGTTGGGGTATCTTAAAAGGCAAGAACATCCCTATCAACTGTTGGTTAAATATTTTAGATTATACTTAAGTTCACTTAAGGAAGATGCTCTAGATGGCTGGAATTTATTTAAAAATATTGGTTGTTATTATACTCTTCGACAAGATAATTCCTATTTTTTAACGCAAAATGAAGATTTAATGGATGAATTGACTGCGGAAGAGAAAAAGAAAATTGGGGTATTATGTCGTTATGTAAGAGATAACTTTGATAAAGTTCCGGGTTCAGCACAAATGTACCCTATTAAAAAACAAATGAAAATGGAAATTAAATATGGTTGTCCATATAATCTTTTGACTTTTTAATGATTAAGGTGTGAGTGGCGATTTAACCGGAGAATAGTTTAAAAAAAACAGAGCGTTACCAAGGAGAGGTGACCATAATGGGTAAATTTGAACAAGCAGTAAACAACAATGAAATTACAGCCTATTTTAAAGGAGAAGGTGACTATTTTTCGCCAGAGGAGGGTAATATGGGATATCATAATGAGATACTTAATTTTATCGGAATGATGTCCTATCTTGAAAATAAAGAACATCCCTATCAGCTGTTGGTTAAATATTTTAGGTTATACCTTAATTCACTTAAGGAAGATGCTCTAGATGCCTGGAGTTTATTTAACAATATTGCTTGTTATTATTATCTTCGAAAAAAAAATCGCTTTTTTTTAACTGAAAATGAAGATTTAATCGATGAATTAACAGCGGAAGAGAAAAAGAAAATTGGGGTATTATATCGTTATTTAAAAGAAAATTTTGATAAAGTCCCGGGTTCAGCGCAAATGTTCCCTATAAAGAAACAATTTGGGTTTACTCGTAAAAATGGTTGCCGATATGATCTATTTTCTTTTTAATAATTAAAGTGTGAGTTGCGATTTAACCGGAATAATTTAAAAAAAACAGATGGCTACCGGTTTTCTATAAAGTATGGAATCTACCAACAGATTCCAAACGGTAATGGTTATGTTATATACCCGCAAGTGAACATCTAAAATAAACCTAGAAGTTGCAAGCTGATAAGCATATTAGAGATACTTTTTTGTCATAAAAATCCTCAGCACTATCACTTTACCAAGGAGGAGTTCCCATGAAGAGTGATTTTGAACAAGCAATAAGTAATAATGAAATTACAGCCTATTTGAAAGGTGAGGGTGACTATTTTTCGCCAGAGGAAGGTAATATGGGATATCATAATGAGATAATTAATTTTATGGGAATGTTGGGGTATCTTGAGAAGCAAGAACATCCCTATCAAGAGTTGGTCAAATATTTTAGATTATACTTAAGTTCACTTAAGGAAGATGCTCTAGATGCCTGGAGTTTATTTAACAATATTGGTTGTTATTATGATCTTCGAAAAGACAATTCCTATTTTTTAACCCAAGATGAAGATTTAATTAGTGAATTAACTGCGGAAGAGAAAAAGAAAATCGGGGTATTATGTCGTTATGTAAGAGATAACTTTGATAAAGTTCCGGGTTCAGCACAAATGTACCCTATTGAAAAACAGATGAAATTGGAAATGGAAGATGCTTGTCCATATAATCTTTTGACTTTTTAATGATTAAGTTGTGAGTTGCGATTTAACCGGAGAATAGTTTAAAAAAATAGAGCGTTACCGCTTTGGCTATAAAGTATTAAATCTAATAACAAATTCCAAAAGGTAATGCTTATGTTTTATACCCGCAAGTGAACATAAGTTATCAGTAAACTTATAAAATTAAACTGAAAAATATTCACCATATATCTAAAGCTTGCAAGGTGATGAAGGTATCACCAGATACTTTTTATTATCCAAAAAACTCACCAATTTTTAATTATTAGTGATGATTAAATTCCCCCGCTAAGCTAATATTAAATTTATATCTATATCTAAATGTATGTTTCCTGAAATATCTTTACCAATGGTATCAAACCAAGGAGGAGTTCCCATGAAGGGTTATTTTGACGAAGCAGTAAAAAATAATGAAATTACTGCCTATTTAAACGGTGAAGGTGACTATTTTGCCCCAGAGGAATCGAACATGGGATATCATAGTCATATGATTAATTTTATGGGAATGTTGGGGTATCTTAAAAAGCAAGAACATCCTTATCAAGAGCTGGTCAAATATTTTAGATTATACTTAAGTTCACTTAAGGAAGATGTTCTAGATGCTTGGAGTTTATTTAGAAACATTACTTGTTTTTATATTCTTCGAAGTGATAATTCCTATTTTTTAACTCAAGATGAAGATTTAATCGATGAATTAACCGCGGAAGAGAAAAAGAAAATTGGGGTATTATGTCGTTATGTAAGAGATAACTTTGATAAAGTTCCGGGTGCAGCACAAATGTTCCCTATTGAAAAACAGATGAAAATAGGAATTAAATATGGTTGTCCATATAATCTTTTGACTTTTTAATGATTAAGGTGTGAGTTGCGATTTAACCGGAGAATAGTTTAAAAAAAACAGAGCGTTACCGCTTTGACTATAATGTATTGAATCTAATTACAAATTCCAAACGGTAATGGTTATGTTATATACCCGCAAGTGAATATCTAAAATATATCTAGAACTTGCAAGCTGATAAGCATATTAAGGGATACTTTTTTGTCATAAAAATCCTCAGCACTATCACTTTACCAAGGAGGAGTTCCCATGAAAGGTGATTTTGAACAAGCAGTAAAAAATAATGAAATTAGTGCCTTTTTTAAAGGTGAAGGTGACTATTTCTCGCCAAATGAATTTTGTTGGGGAAATCATAGTTATATGACTAATTGGATGGGAATGATGGCTAATCTTGAAAAGGGAGAAAATTCCTATCAACTTCTGGTCAAATATTTTAAATTATATTTAAGTTCACTAAAGGAAGATGTTCTAGATGCTTGGGGTTTATTTATTAATCTTGATTGTTTTTATTGTCTTCAAAAAGATAACAGCTATTTTTTAACTCAACATGACGATTTAATTAGTGAATTAACTGCGGAAGAGAAAAAGAAAATTGGGGTATTATGCCGTTATTTAAAAGATAACTTTGATAAAGTTCCTGATTCAGCCAATATGAGACCATTTGATGAGCAGATAAAAATAGTAAAAGCAAATGGTTTTCCATATGATCTTTTTTCTTTATGACTTTTGACTTTTTAATGATTAAGGCGTGAGTTGCGATTTAACCGGAGAATAGTTAAAAAAAACAGAGCGTTACCGCTTTGGCTATAAAGTATTAAATCTAATAACAAATTCCAAACGGTAATGGTTATGTTATATACCCGCAAGTGAACATCTAAAATAAACCTAGAACTTGCAAGCTGATAAGCATATTAAGGGATACTTTTTTGTCATAAAAATCCTCAGTACTATCACTTTACCAAGGAGGAGTTCCCATGAAAGGTGATTTTGAACAAGCAGTAAATAATAATGAAATTATTGCCTATTTGAAAGGAGAAGGCGACTATTTTTCGCCAGAGGAAGGTAATATGGGATATCATAATGAGATAATTAATTTTAACAGAATGATAGCTTATCTAAGAGAAAAGGAAAATCCTTATCAACTGTTGGTCAAATATTTTAGATTATACTTAAGTTCACTTAAGGAAGATCCTCTAGATGCTTGGAGTTTATTTAACAATATTGGTTGTTATTATTATCTTCGAAAAAAAAATCGCTTTTTTTTAACTGAAAATGAAGATTTAATGGATGAATTAACCGCGGAAGAGAAAAAGAAAATCGGGGTATTATGTCGTTATTTAAGAGATAACTTTGATAAAGTTCCGGGTTCAGCACAAATGTTCCCTATTGAAAAACAGATGAAAATAGAAATTAAATATGGTTGTCCATATAATCTTTTGACTTTTTAATGATTAAGGTGTGAGTTGCGATTTAACCGGAGAATAGTTTAAAAAAAACAGAGCGTTACCGGTTTGGCTATAATGTATTGAATCTAATAACAAATTCCAAACGGTAATGGTTATGTTATATACCCGCAAGTGAACATAAATTATCAGTAAACTTATAAAATTAACCTGCAATATTCACCATACATCTAAAGTTTGCAAGGTGATGAAGGTATCACCAGATACTTTTTATTATTCAAAAAACTCGCCAATTTTTAATTATTAGTGATGATTAAATTCCCCCGCTAAGCTAATATTAAATTTATATCTATATCTATATCTATATCTATATCTAAATGTATGTTTCCTGAAATATCTTTACCAATGGTATCAAACCAAGGAGGAGTTCCCATGAAAGGTGATTTTGAACAAGCGATAAATAATAATGAAGTTAGTGCCTATTTGAAAGGCGAGGGAGATTATTTTTCGCCAGAGGAATTTAATATGGGATATCATAGTTATATCATGAATTTTATGGGAATGATGTTCTATCTTGAAAAAAGAGTAAATCCCTATCAAGAGTTGGTCAAATATTTTAAATTATACTTAAGTTCACTTAAGGAAGATGTTCTAGATGCTTGGAGTTTATTTAAAAATATTAATTGTTTTTATTATTTTCGAAAAAATAATCGCTATTTTTTAACTCAAAATAAAGATTTAATCGATGAATTAATTGCTGAAGAGAAAAAGAAAATCGGGGTATTATATCGTTATTTAAGAGAGAATTTTGATAAAGTCCCCGGTGCAGCTGATATGAGACCAATTAATGATCAGATGAAATTTGTGTATGAAGATGGTTGCTCATATGATCTTTTTTCTTTATAACTTTTGACTTTTTAATGGTTAAGTTGTGAGTTGTGATTTAACCGGAGAATAGTTTAAAAAAATAGAGCGTTACCGCTTTGGCTATAATGTATTGAATCTAATTACAAATTCCAAACGGTAATGTTTATGTTTTATACCCGCAAGTGAACATCTAAAATATATCTAGAACTTGCAAGCTGATAAGCATATTAAGGGATACTTTTTTGTCATAAAAATCCTCAGCACTATCACTTTACCAAGGAGGAGTTCCCATGAAAGGTGATTTTGAACAAGCAATAAATAATAATGAAATTACTGCCTATTTAAACGGTGAAGGTGACTATTTTGCCCCAGAGGAAGGTAATATGGGATATCATAATCATATCATTAATTTTACGGGAATGTTGGGGTATCTTGAAAAGCAAGAACATCCCTACCAAGAGTTGGTCAAATATTTTAGATTATACTTAAGTTCACTTAAGGAAGATGTTCTAGATGCCTGGGGTTTATTTAATAATCTTGGTTGTTATTATTATCTTCGAAAAAAAAATCGCTATTTTTTAACTGAAAATGAAGATTTAATGGATGAATTAACCGCGGAAGAGAAAAAGAAAATCGGGGTATTATGTCGTTATTTAAGAGATAACTTTGAAAAAGTTCCGGGTTCAGCACAAATGTTCCCTATTGAAAAACAGATGAAAATAGAGATTAAATATGGTTGTCCATATAATCTTTTGACTTTTTAATGATTAAGGCGTGAGTTGTGATTTAACCGGAGAATAGTTTAAAAAAATAGAGCGTTACCGCTTTGGCTATAAAGTATTGAATTTAATAACAAATTCCAAATGGTAATGGTTATGTTATATACCCGCAAGTGAACATAAGTTATCAGTAAACTTATAAAATTAAACTGAAAAATATTCACCATATAGCTAAAGTTTGCAAGGTGATGAAGGTATCACCAGATACTTTTTATTATTCAAAAAACTCGCCAATTTTTAATTATTAGTGATGATTAAATTCCCCCGCTAAGCTAATATTAAATTTATATCTAAATGTATGTTTCCTGAAATATCTTTACCAATGGTATCAAACCAAGGAGGAGTTCCCATGAAGGGTGATTTTGAACAAGCAATAGATAATAACGAAATTAGTGCCTTTCTTAAAGGTGAAGGTGACTATTTTTCACCAGAGGAAGGGTGTATGGGATATCATAATGAGATGATTAACTTTATGGGAATGATGGGATATCTTAAAAAGCAAGAACATCCCTATCAGCTGTTGGTTAAATGTTTTAGATTATACTTAAGTACTCTTAAGGAAGATCCTCTAGATGCTTGGAGTTTATTTAATAATATTGCTTGTTTTTATACTCTTCGACAAGATAATTCCTATTTTTTAACTCAAAATGATTACTTAATCGATGAATTAACCGCGGAAGAGAAAAAGAAAATTGGGATATTATATCGTTATTTAAGAGATAACTTTGATAAAGTCCCAGATGCAGCAAACATGTTCCCTATAGAGAAGCAATTTGGGTTTACTCGTAAAAATGGTTGCCGATATGATCTATTTTGTTTTTAATAATTAAAGTGTGAGTAGCGATTTAACCGGAGAATAGTTTAAAAAAATAGAGCGTTACCGGTTTGGCTATAAAGTATTAAATCTAATAACAAATTCCAAACGGTAATGGTTATGTTATATACCCGCAAGTGAACATCTAAAATATATATAGAACTTGCAAGCTGATAAGCATATTAAGGGATACTTTTTTGTCGTAAAAATCCTCAGTACTATCACTTTACCAAGGAGGAGTTCCCATGAAGGGTGATTTTGAACAAGCGATAAATAATAATGAAGTTAGTGCCTATTTGAAAGGCGAGGGTGACTATTTTTCGCCATGGGAAATGATTAGGGGGAATCACAACGATATTGATAATTGGATGGGAATGATAGGATATCTTAGTAAGAAAGAACATCCCTATCAACTGTTGATCAAATATTTTAAATTATACTTAAGTTTACTGAAGGAAGATGCTCTAGACGCTTGGAGTTTATTTAATAGTATTAGTTGTTATTATTATCTTCGAAAAGAGAATTACTTTTTTTTGACTGAAAATGAAGATTTAATTGATGAATTAACCGTGGAAGAGAAAAAGAAAATTGGGGTACTATATCGTTATTTAAGGGAAAATTTTGATAAAGTTCCGGATGCAGCCGAAATGAACCCCTTTGATGTGCAGATAAAAGGGTTAAAAAAACGGAATTGTCCATATGACTTTCTTTCTTTTTAATTATTAGGTATACAAGTTCCGATTTAACCGGAGAATAGTTTAAAAAAATAGAGCGTTACCGCTTTGGCTATAAAGTATTGAATCTAATTACAAATTCCAAACGGTAATGTTTATGTTTTAGACCCGCAAGTGAACATCTAAAATATATCTAGAACTTGCAAGCTGATAAGCATATTAGAGATACTTTTTTGTCATAAAAATCCTCAGTACTATCACTTTACCAAGGAGGAGTTCCCATGAAGGGTGATTTTGAACAAGCAATAAGTAATAATGAAATTACTGCTTATTTAAAAGGAGAGGGTGACTATTTTACACCAGAAGAATTTAATATGGGATATCATAATGAGATGATTAATTTTATGGGAATGATGGGATATCTTAAAAAACAAGAACATCCCTATCAAGAGTTGGTCAAATATTTTAGATTATACTTAAGTTCACTTAAGGAAGATCCTCTAGATGCTTGGAGTTTATTTAACAATATTGGTTGTTATTATTATCTTCGAAAAAAAAATCGCTTTTTTTTAACTGAAAATGAAGATTTAATGGATGAATTAACCGCGGAAGAGAAAAAGAAAATTGGGGTATTATGTCGTTATTTAAGAGATAACTTTGATAAAGTTCCGGGTTCAGCACAAATGTTCCCTATTGAAAAACAGATGAAAATAGAAATTAAATATGGTTGTCCATATAATCTTTTGACTTTTTAATAATTAAAGTGTGAGTTGCGATTTAACCGGAGAATAGTTATAAAAAAAACAGAGCGTTACCAAGGAGAGGTGACCATAATGGGTAAATTTGAACAAGCAGTAAACAACAATGAAATTACAGCCTATTTTAAAGGAGAAGGCGACTATTTTTCGCCAGAAGAATTTAGTATGGGATATCATAATGAAATACTTAATTTTATCGGAATGATGTCCTATCTTGAAAAGCAAGAACATCCCTATCAGTTGTTGGTCAAATATTTTAAACTATACTTAAGTACACTTAAGGAAGATGTTTTAGATGCCTGGAGTTTATTTAGAAATATTGCTTGTTTTTATACTCTTCGAAGCGATAATTCCTTTTTTTTGACTCAAAATGATTACTTAATCGATCAATTAACTGCGGAAGAGAAAAAGAAAATTGGGATACTATGTCGTTATTTAAAAGAAAATTTTGATAAAGTCCCGGGTGCCGCACAAATGTATCCTATAGATAAACAATTTGAATTTACTCTTAAAAAAGGTTGCCCATATGATCTATTTTCTTTTTAATAATTAAGGTGTGAGTTGTGATTTAACCGGAGAATAGTTTAAAAAAAACAGAGCGTTACCGCTTTGGCTATAATGTATTGAATCTAATTACAAATTCCAAACGGTAATGCTTATGTTTTATACCCGCAAGTGAACATAAGTTATCAGTAAACTTATAAAATTAAACTGAGAAATATTCACCATATATCTAAAGCTTGTAAGGTGATGAAGGTATCACCAGATACTTTTTATTATTCAAAAAACTCGCCATTTTTTAATTATTAGAGATGATTAAACTCTCCCGCTAAGCTAATATTAAATTTATGTCTATATCTAAAAGTATGTTTCCTGAAATATCTTTACCAATGGTATCAAACCAAGGAGGAGTTCCCATGAAAGGTGATTTTGAACAAGCAGTAAACAATAATGAAATTATTGCCTATTTGAAAGGTGAAGGTGATTATTTTGCAACAGAGGAATTTAATATGGGATATCATAGTCATATCATGAATTTTATGGGGATGATGGGATATCTTGAAGATAAAGAACACCCCTATCAGCTGTTGATTAAATATTTTAAACTATACTTAAGTTCACTTAAAGAAGATGTTCTAGATGCCTGGAGTTTATTTAGAAATATTGCTTGTTATTATAATCTTCGTAAAGATAATTGCTATTTTTTTACGCAAAATGAAGATTTAATCGATGAATTAACCGCGGAAGAGAAAAAGAAAATTGGGGTATTATATCGTTATTTAAAAGAAAATTTTGATAAAGTCCCAGGTGCTGCACAAATGTTCCCTATAGAGAAACAATTTGGGTTTACTCGTAAAAATGGTTGCCGATATGATCTATTTTCTTTTTAATAATTAAAGTGTGAGTTGTGATTTAACCGGAGAATAGTTTAAAAAAATAGAGCGTTACCGCTTTGGCTATAAAGTATTGAATCTAATTACAAATTCCAAACGGTAATGGTTATGTTATATACCCGCAAGTGAACATCTAAAATATATCTAGAACTTGCAATCTGATAAGCATATTAGAGATACTTTTTTGTCGTAAAAATCCTCAGTACTATCACTTTACCAAGGAGGAGTTCCCATGAAAGGTGATTTTGAACAAGCAGTAAATAATAATGAAATTACTGCCTATTTGAAAGGCGAGGGAGATTATTTTTCGCCAGAGGAATTTAATATGGGATATCATAGTTATATCATGAATTTTATGGGAATGATGTTCTATCTTGAAAAAAGAGTAAATCCCTATCAAGAGTTGGTCAAATATTTTAAATTATACTTAAGTTCACTAAAGGAAGATGCACTAGATGCTTGGAGTTTATTTAAAAATATTGGTTGTTTTTATTATTTTCGAAAAAATAATCGCTATTTTTTAACTCAAAATAAAGATTTAATCGATGAATTAACTGCTGAAGAGAAAAAGAAAATCGGGGTATTATATCGTTATTTAAGAGAGAATTTTGATAAAGTCCCCGGTGCAGCTGATATGAGACCAATTAATGATCAGATGAAATTTGTGTATGAAGATGGTTGCCCATATGATCTTTTTTCTTTTTAATGATTAAGGTGTGAGTTGTGATTTAACCGCAGAATAGTTTAAAAAACAGATGGCTACCGGTTTTCTATAAAGTATGGAATCTACCAACAGATTCCAAACGGTAATGCTTATGTTATATACCCGCAAGTGAACATCTAAAATAAACCTTGAAGTTGCAAGCTGATGAGTTGGAACACCCCATACTTTCAGGCATTCATGTGCTATGAATCGGTTTATCCCTATGTGTATAGGGAACACTATTACAGTTTGTGCAGGTTCTAAAACGCCGGCGGTTTATCCCTATGTGTATAGGGAACACATATTGGAAATTATAATAATTATGATATTGTGCGGTTTATCCCTATGTGTATAGGGAACACGCACCAAAGCTCGCGGCGACTTTGGGACATTACGGTTTATCCCTATGTGTATAGGGAACACTAATTGTTTTTGAACGATTAATGTTGGTGTTGCGGTTTATCCCTATGTGTATAGGGAACACTTTACTCAAAATCAATTCGTACAAGAAGATTACGGTTTATCCCTATGTGTATAGGGAACACAGGAAGAAAAATGCTGACCCACATCGTTTAAACGGTTTATCCCTATGTGTATAGGGAACACTTTACATTCGTTTGTCGAATTCTATGAGTGAGCGGTTTATCCCTATGTGTATAGGGAACACTATAATAGCGAGTTAAATGTTTGGAGTGAAAGCGGTTTATCCCTATGTGTATAGGGAACACTGCTCGAACTGATGCTGATCATGATGACGTGCCGGTTTATCCCTATGTGTATAGGGAACACCATTAATAAACTGCTCTTTTGTCCAGCCAAACCGGTTTATCCCTATGTGTATAGGGAACACGCCTTCTGGCCAATATTAACTTTTACCCCACCCGGTTTATCCCTATGTGTATAGGGAACACGCGTCTTGCAGAGTAATCAGTAATCGCCACCACGGTTTATCCCTATGTGTATAGGGAACACTTATTGATGGTCATCACCGCTACTTAGGTGCGCGGTTTATCCCTATGTGTATAGGGAACACCTGATGGTGCTAAACTAAATGCTGATGGATTACGGTTTATCCCTATGTGTATAGGGAACACCAGATTGTACCTTCTATAAAAAAGTGAATAACCGGTTTATCCCTATGTGTATAGGGAACACAAGAGAATTATGGAAATGTTAAAATTACCAAACGGTTTATCCCTATGTGTATAGGGAACACTTAGCCATCATGCAACGAGCTATACCTCAATACGGTTTATCCCTATGTGTATAGGGAACACTCTAATTATAACCATTTGTTTTATAATTGAAATATAAGGGAGCAATTTTTTACCGATTTTTCTGTATAAAATTCACTCAACTTATTGTTAGTTAAAATTATTAATATTTAACTTTGAATTAAATTAATTTAGATAAAAGCCTAGTTCCTTAGAATAAAAAGAGGGCTCTTTTTCTGGCTCAATTAACACAATAATGGCATTTGGTCTATGAATTTGTTGTCTCAATTTTTCTAGAGGCTGTTCATCAAGTTGTCGGACGGCTTTTTTAACTCTAGCCCATTTAGATGCACTAATTGTAACATGGCTTTGTTCCCATGCGTATTCGTTACTACTACAGTAAGGAATAACTTTTCCATCTTGTTGATATGCTAGATAAAGATCAATATTATCTTTTGATAAACGGGTTGAAACTTCAATTTCCTTATCCCATTCACCATTGAACTGTTCACGGCTATAGCATTTATTAAAATTCAATATAATACTTTTAGCTTGTGAACTTTGTCCTAGTTGTTCTCCTAATGCTTTATAAAAGGCTTCTTGTAAACCTTCTGGTGGTTCAAGATCATGGCGATAAACAGCTTCTATAAGTAGTCTCGCCTCTTCAGGCATTGTTATAACACCTCTTTCACGTAAAACCCGTTGGGTAAACCATAAATAGGCATGATTAGCGTAAACATATTTAGTATTGCGAAATTCTGGATTATCTAGCCAATCTTCGCTTGGATCATCCTGCCATGTTGGCGCAAATACGGTCAATATAGGTGGATTTCGCTCATCACGTGGTTGATTCTGGTGAGTGGCTGATTTGATATTTCCGTGTTTATCTCGCACATGTCGTTGTAAACGCCCAGCACGTTGAATCAATAGATCAATAGGTGCAATGTCACTAATCATTTCGTCAAAATCAAGATCTAATGATTGCTCAATGACTTGAGTCGCAATTATGATTTTTGCCGAGCGAATGGTGTTATTTGAAGTTTTTCCCGCCCATTCGATAGTTTTTTGCTCGATAGCCAAACGATCACAATAAGCAAAACGACTATGAAATAGCAAAATTTGCTTAGTATCAAGATGCAAATTTTGTTTTATTTGTTGATATAAACTAATGGCATCAGCCACACTATTTTTTATCCAACAAATAATTTTCCCTTGCTCAATTGCCTTCTTTATTTTTTCTATACCGGAATTGATATTATCAATCCAGTCAATCTTAACTTGTCGCTTTACTTCATCCCTTGTTGCTATTGCGTGTTCGACTAAGCTTTTTTGATTTAGTTGAGTAAATAAAGGAAAGGGTAAATCTGTATTAACTGTTAAAGATGATGGTGTTGATGTTAATCCACTATAGAAGGCGTTAAGCAATTTTTCGCGCAGAAAAAATGGTAAAGTCGCGGTAAGAATAATTGCACTGCCACCTTGCGATGCATGATAATGCAATAATGATTCTAATAGTTTTACCATATAACTATCATAAGCATGAACTTCATCTAAAATAAGTAATTTATGACGCAACCCTAATAATCGCAGCGATTGATGTTTAAACGGCATTACAGCCATCAATGCTTGATCCAACGTACCAACCCCAACTTCCGCCAGTAATGACTTTTTACGAGTATCGACAAACCATTCATTGCACTCGCTACTGGCTGAATTATCATTGTTAAGATATTTTTGCTGACTAATATTATCTAAATTAATTATTGTTTGAGTAAAATTCGGATTCATGTAACTTGCACCATGAGCCAAAACCAGTGATGGATGGCTGTCGGCTTGATACAATTGGCCGTAGACCTTTGCTGTTCGTTGATAGATACCATTAGCGGTTGCTTGCGTAGGCATACCGATGTAAATACCGTGTGCTTTCCCGGCAGCCATTAATCGATGAGCCAAAATCATGGATGCTTCGGTTTTACCGGCACCGGTGACATCCTCCATAATAAATAATTCAGGTCCAATATTGGTTAATTGGCAGGATAGTGCTTGTTGTTGTAGTGGTGTCGGCTTTTCTATAAATGGAAACAGGTTTTTAATACCTTTAAAAGGAGTAATCGAGGACCTTTTAGGTAAAGTTGCTACGGCTTTTTCAGCATTGGCGAGTGCATAGTTTGCCCAATACTCTGATAACTCCATTGATTTTGAACAAAAAGGGAAAAATTGCTCATTGGAACCTAACCAATCGCTGATAACTGTTATGGCAGCTAATAACCAACTTAGTTTAGTAAGATTTTTACGAAAGGTTTTGTCAAAAAAGTTGGTCGGATAACAGGTTAATTTAGCATCGACAATAAATAGTTGATTAATCGCTTTAATATAGTCTAGTGATGCTTGTTTATCGTGTGCGTTGAATGATAATTTTCCTTTAGCCTCTAATATTGGTGGTTTTCCATGATGACCAGTCATAATTAATAACCAGATATCATATATATCTTTAATATTATTATTGTACTGCTCTAATTGAATTTCAGATTTTTCAATTAGATATTCTTTCCATAACCAGTGTCCAAGTGAGTCATGCCGACTGAAATAACCTTTAGAGGGATCAGGAGCGACCAGTTTGGGATTATTATGTTGAAATAATTGCTGAAATCCATTGGCGAACTTACCAATATCATGCCAAGCTAAAAAATAGGCAAACCAAAGGGCAGCTTTTTCAATTTCATTGGATGAGAAACCAAGTTGTTCAAATAATTCAGCGGAATTGAAATAATTATTTTTAACAATAAAATAGCCACAAGCCGCGACATCTAAATTATGATAAGCCAGAAGATGATACTTCTCTGAAGTATCACTTTGTTGGCACTTTCCCCAATATTGATAAAATGATTGATTCATTAAAATGGATATCCTTATTTTTAACCGCTAATAGTCAGAAATATTAAGCTGAGCATCGCCATTGAAGGTAAAATAATAAAAGAATATCGACTAAATTGCTAAATTTTTATACAAAAAATCATCTCAATTTTTTTACAATTAATCCTCCCAATTCAAATTCATCACTATAAAATATTTGGTTATTTTTTAAAAAAATAAATCTTAGAATAAATATTGATAACTATTAATGTTATAATTCAGGATTCTTATTAAGTTTATTAATTAGGTTTTGCTCATTCGATTGAAGTTTGGCAAAATAGTTAACTCTCAATATGTTATTTTCAATATTTTAGATAATTTAATTTTTTCTAATAAATCAAGTAAAATCGCAGATTGATAGTTTAATGATAAAACAGGAACTAAACTAGGATGAACAGTCAAAGAAAAATAAATATGAAAAAATTATTCATCTCAAGCTGCTTGGGTGGATTATTCATGACTTCAATGACTGTTTATGCCAAAAAACAACCGAATATTATGTTTCCTAGAGAAGCAACAGTAAAGTCTAGGTTAACCACTGACACCGTTCAACCGATTGAAAGCATTGAACCTAGTCAACCAGTCGAACATATTTACCATAAAACTATTTTTTCGTTGCTAGGTGATCCAAAATATCCTGAAAATTTTGACCATCTAGAATACGTTAATCCTAATGCTCCCAAAGGTGGAATTATCAAACTACATGAAATAGGTACTTTTGATAATTTTAACCGTTTTGCTAGTCGTGGCGCACCGGAACATTATTCGGATTCGTTATATGATTCACTTTTTACCTCAACCGCTGATGATATTTCCAGCTTTTATCCACTGATAGCAACTTCAATTACTTATTCAGATAGTTATCGTTGGGCTGAAGTTTTTATTAATCCAAATGCCCGTTTTCAAGATGGTAAGCCAATAACTGCCCATGATGTGGAATTTACTTTTCATAAATTTATGACTGAAGGTGTTTCACAATATCGAGTTTATAACAAAGGGGTAAATGTTAAAGCGATAGATGACTATCGGGTTAGAGTGGAATTACCGGAAAGCGATCGTGAAAAATTACTCTCTTTTGTCGGTAGTATGCGGGTTATTCCTAAGCATTTTTGGCAAAATCATAATTTCTCTGAGCCATTAAGTACCCCGCCTGTTGGTAGTGGCCCTTATTATATTAGTGATTATAAAATGGGGCAGTATGTCGTTTATAAGCGTAATCCTGATTATTGGGCAAAGGATTTACCTGTTAATAAAGGCTTAGATAATTTTGATGAAAAACGTATTGATTATTATATGGATACGAGTATTGCTTTAGAGGCATTTAAAGCAGGGGAATACGATTTTCGCGGTGAAGGGCAACCGAAAAACTGGTTTACGCAATATCAAGGAAAATATTTTGACGCAAAAGATATTATAAAACAAGAAAAAAACGTGGAAACCGCGGTAAATACTAGATGGTTAGCGTTTAATTTGCAAAAAGATTTTTTTAAAGATGTTAGAGTTAGACAAGCAATAACCTTAGCGTTTGATTTTGAATGGTTAAATCACGCATTTTATTATGATAGTTATAAAAGACCAACTAGCTTTTTTGAAAATACTATTTATGCAGCAAAAGATAAACCGAGTGAGCAAGAGCTCAAATGGTTAATACCTTATAAAGATATTATTCCCGAGCAAGCGTTTGATGAAGCCTATACGGTTGCGAAAAGTGATGGACAAGGGTTTAATCGCAATAACTTATTAACCGCCGCTAAATTATTGCAAGAAGCCGGTTGGATTATTAAAGACGGAAAACTGATTAATGCCCAAAACCAGCAACCTTTTGAATTTGAGCTATTAACTTATCTTGGTGAAGACATCAAATATGCGATACCTTTTCAACAAAATTTAGCGCGTTTAGGTATTACAATGAAAATAACTTCATTAGATTATGCGCAATTAACTCGCAGGATGCGTGAACGTGATTATGATATGATGCCTCGTAATTATAGTGCGGTAAATTATCCCTCTTCCGATTTAATGATTTTATGGGGGAGCGAATATTTAAATTCTTCATATAATGGTTCCGGACTACATAATCAGGCGATTGATTCGATTATTGCTCAAATAGTGAAAAATGTTGGCAATCAAAGTGAATTAATACCACTTGGACGGGCACTCGATCGCATTTTGACCCAAGAATATCCGATGATTCCAATGTGGTATAACAGTAAAACCTATTATGCATATTGGAATAAATTTGGTCAGCCAGCCATACAGCCAAGTTATGCAATAGGCATTGATAGCTGGTGGTATGATGCAGATAAAGCGGCTAGCTTGTCAAAGAATAGAGAACACTAATATGCTCAATTATATTATCCGTCGATTATTGCTGATTATTCCAACCTTGCTAATCATTTTGACGATCAACTTTTTTATCGTGCAAATTGCCCCCGGTGGGCCGGTTGACCAAGCTTTAGCCATGATAGAAAATGGACCAGAGGCTGGGCAGGTATTGTTACCAGGCAGTGAAAGTAGCCCAACAATATTGAAAGAACAAAGAAAAGAATCAAATTATCGTGGGGCGCGTGGTCTAGATCCAGAAATTGTGGCAATGATAGAGAAACAATATGGTTTTGATAAACCGATTTGGGAACGCTATATCAATACGTTGCGACAATATATTCAATTTGATTTTGGTAACAGTTTTTTTAAAAGTGAATCGGTATTAAGTCTAATTGCCAAAAGTTTACCAGTCTCTATTTCATTAGGGTTATGGAGTACATTAATTGTTTATTTAATCTCCATCCCATTAGGGATTCGTAAAGCGGTTAAAGACGGTTCAAGATTTGATTTTTGGTCAAGTACGTTAATTATTATCGGTTATGCAATACCGGCCTTTTTATTAGCCGTGTTATTAATTGTTCTGTTTGCTGGCGGTAGTTATTGGGATATTTTCCCACTTCGAGGGTTGATTTCCAATAATTTTGAACAGTTAGATTTTTGGGGCAAAGTGAAAGATTATGCTTGGCATATTTGCTTACCAACGATTGCCATGGTGGTGAGTGGTTTTGCCACATTAACTATGTTAACCAAAAACTCATTTTTAGATGAAATTCGTAAACAATATGTAGTTACAGCTAGAGCGAAAGGGTTAAGTGAAAGGCAAATTCTCTATAAACATGTTTTCCGTAATGCCACCTTGCTTATTGTATCGGGTTTTCCTGCTGCATTTGTTGGAATTTTATTTACTGGCTCGGTCCTGATTGAGGCCATTTTTTCACTTAAGGGATTAGGGCTTTTAGGTTATGAAGCGATTATTCAGCGTGATTATCCTATAATTTTTGGCACATTATATATATTTACCTTGATAGGACTTATCACCAAACTCTTATCAGATTTATCTTATATGATAATCGATCCACGCATTGACTTTGAGGCTCGCAATTGATGACTACGCACTACTCAATTAATCAGCTACGTTGGCAACGATTTAAACGCAATCGACGTGGATATTTTTCGTTATGGCTATTTTTAATATTATTTATAATCAGCCTGTTCTCTGATTTTATCTTTAATGATCGGCCAATATTGATTAAATATCAAAATAACTATTACTTACCAATCTTTAATTTCTATCCTGAAACCGAATTTGGCGGCGAGTTTCAAACGCAAACTAATTATTTAGATCCTGCCGTGCAGAACAAGATTAAAGATGATGGTTGGATAGTTTGGCCACCATTCCATTATACCTATAATACTTTGATACATGATACATCTAGCACTTTTCCTACTCCGCCATCTAAAACCCATCTGTTAGGTACCACCGATGCTGGTTTTGATGTATTAGCCAATATTGCATACGGTTTTAGAATATCGATGTTTTTTGCTCTTTTTCTGACCTTCTTCACTTCAATTATTGGGGTGTTAATCGGTGCAATTCAAGGTTATTATGGTGGTAAAGTTGACTTGTTGGGGCAACGATTTATTGAGATTTGGAGTGGATTACCCGAGCTGTTTGTGATTATTCTCCTTGCCAGTATCTTACCACTTAATTTTTGGTGGTTATTGGCAATTACAGTGTTATTTGGTTGGATGGCGTTAGTTGGTGTTGTCCGAGCAGAGTTTTTACGCACCCGTAACTTTGATTATATTCGAGCGGCCAAAGCGATGGGGGTAAGCGATAGTAAAATTATACTTCGTCACATGTTACCCAATGCGATGATTGCGACATTAACATTTTTACCATTTATTCTTTGTGGTTCTATTTCAACGCTAACAGCGCTAGATTTTCTAGGATTCGGTTTACCAATTGATTCGCCATCCTTGGGTCGATTGTTACTACAAGGAAAAAATAATTTACAAGCACCTTGGTTAGGTATTAGTTCCTTCTTAGTTATTTCTATATTATTGTCACTGTTAATTTTTATTGGTGAAGCAATTAGAGATGCATTTGATCCAAACAAAGGAGTATATAAATGAGTTCTCCTTTACTATCTATTGTTGATTTAAATATAGCCTTTAAAACCGGTCAACACTTACAAAGTCAAGTTGTGGAAAATATTAGTTTCGATATCAACGAACAAGAAACGGTTGCATTAGTTGGTGAATCTGGGTCCGGTAAAAGTGTTACCGCGCTATCGATATTAAGGCTATTACCAAGAGAGCAGGTAATCTATCCATCTGGCGATATTATTTTTGAGGATAAATCGTTACTACATGCCTCGGAGAAAGAGTTACGTAAAATACGCGGTAACCAGATTAGCATGATATTCCAAGAGCCAATGGTATCACTTAATCCATTGCATACAGTTGAAAAACAACTGTATGAAGTATTATCACTACATCGAGGTATGCGACGCAATGTTGCTCGTAGCGAAATTTTACAATACCTTGATCGTGTTGGTATCAAAGATCCTAAAAGCAAACTCTCCGCTTACCCTCATCAGTTATCTGGTGGTGAAAGACAACGGGTGATGATTGCTATGGCCATTTTAACTCACCCTAAATTATTAATTGCAGATGAACCAACCACCGCTTTAGATGTTTCTGTCCAAGCACAAATTATTGATCTACTCAAAGAACTCAAAAAAGAGCTGAATATGAGTATGTTATTTATCTCACATAATTTGGGCATTGTTAAAAAACTGGCGGATAAAGTGGCGGTTATGCAAAATGGCCAAATTGTTGAATTCAATAATAAACAGCGTATATTCTTGCGTCCGCAACAAGAATATACCCAAACATTGTTGAGTTCTCAACCTAGCGGTGAGCCGGTTCCTTTACCGGATATGCCAGGTATATTGCTTAGTGTTAATCATCTCAATGTCGAAGTTGTCGCACAAAAAAGATTGTTTAGAAGTAAAAAGAAAAAAATTATTGATAACATTAGCTTTACCGTTCATCAAGGTGAAACAGTTGGTATTGTTGGTGAATCCGGTTCAGGTAAAAGTACCACAGCACTTGCAATTTTACGTTTAATTAAATCACAAGGTGATATTTGCTTCGATAGTCATTCTATACAGAATTTATCCGCCAAAAAATTATTACCATTTCGTAGCCGAATTCAAGTTGTGTTTCAAGATCCATATTCATCACTTAACCCACGCTTTAATGTGGAACAAATTATCAGTGAAGGTCTAGAGACTCATAAAAAACTGACTAAAACCGAGCGAGAACAAGCGGTGATTGATATTATGCAAGAGGTCGGTTTAGATCCGCAAATGCGTTTTCGTTACCCGAATGAGTTTTCTGGCGGACAACGACAAAGAATCGCCATCGCAAGAGCTCTAATTCTACAACCAGAATTATTAATTTTAGATGAACCAACTTCGTCATTAGATCATACTATTCAAAAACAGATAATTAATCTGCTTAAATCATTACAAGAGAAACATCACCTTAGTTATCTGTTTATTAGTCATGATCTAGCGTTGGTTTACTCTTTCTGTCATAAAATTATTGTTATGAAAGAAGGTAAAGTTGTTGAGCAAGGTTTACGTGAAAAAATCTACTATACGCCTGAAACCGAATATACCAAAGATTTACTGTCGTTTTTAGATAAACCACCAAGAAAGTCAACTAAAACCTTGATTCATGCTAATATTCTTGAAAAAACACAAAAAACAGAATCTAAACAAAAAGAAGATCAAAAGATCAATTGGGAAGACGCATTATTAATGCGTAAAAAATAAAGGTATAAGGTTATGGCAGAAATATAAGCCATAATTAAAAAATTAATTTAGTAAACGATTTAACAGGTTAATTATGCAAAAGACAATATTCCGACTTTTAACCGCCTCATGTTTATCATTTATTTCAATAAATGTTATGGCGTTGACATGTTCTGACGATCCTGAGCAAAACAAGGTTGCCGCCAATAATTATATTTTCAAAATATTAGATTTTATTGATTCTCAAGCTAAAGGTATAAAACAAGAAGTTAGAACCTCGACAATTACATCGGATACCGGTGCTATTCGTTCAATTGCCAAACATAGTTTAAATTACGATCCCAATGGCTTAATTATTGAAAGCCATTACGACCTTTATTCTGATAAAAATGAAAAACTTTATTTTGAGCATCTGCAAAAAAATGAGTCTGGTTGGCAAAATGTAATTGAAGATATTGAAGATAAAACCAATGGTAAGATTCAATTCAAAATGGATGAACAAGGTCGAATTGTCGCCTCAGAACAGATAAAAAAGGCACCCGATTTTACCTTTATTGAGAACGACAGTTATCAGTTTGATAACAACAATTGTTTGGTTATTAAAGATGTTCAATGGCGGTTAAATGAGTTGAATGCTAATGGAGATGTGATCGGAACAGAGCAAAAAGGAGCTTCGATTTACGCATTTAGTTATCAGAACCATCAATTAGCGAAAGTATCAACCCAATACAGTAATAACACCAGAAATGAAAGTGATTTTTCTTACCAATTTGATACAAACAATCGCTTAAATGTAATTCAATCTACCTATTCAATGGTAGGTAAAGATACATCGAATTATATAACGCAATTTTTAACCTTTAATGAAAAAAATGATTGGCTTAGTGCAACACAAGCAAAACAAAATAGAAAAAACAAACAAACCAATATTATTCGACAAATTACCTATTATTAATCAATCTTAAAATGGCGTTATCAAAAGTGTACTGGATAACGCCAATGAATTATCATCATTCTCGTTTTATCTTACAAATAAAATATAAATTGCATGGGCAGTCCATGCTAATGCTAAACCGTAAGTAAGTAGTTTTTCTCGCTTGGGGTGTATGTTGAATTGATGAAGCAAAGTTAGAATCTGTTGCAATCCATACCAAATCGGTAGTGAAATCATTAAACATAAAAATAGTTTACCTAATTGAGTATTAGCGAGTTTAAGAATGGAAGAACGGGTTATTGCGTCACCAAAAGGAATAATAAACGCAATAATGATTAACACTACTGGCGCAAAAATAGCTGCCCAAAGTCCACCTAAAGCAAATAATCCTTTTGCCACTTTTGAATCAGAGGCTATTGGTTGAGTTTTTTGGTTTTTCATTAATCAAACACCACTTATTTAATAATCGATAATAGTAAGCAATAGGAAAGTAAAAGCGTTACAACACAGAGGCCAATAATTAATAAGTATACCTGCCCCCTTTTATGCGTAGTTTGCTTAAAAACAACTTTAGCTATCAGCCTAAACCAATTAATCGAGTGAAACAAAGCCAGTAATAATGCAATAACATTGATGATAACAGCTAAAGGGCTTTGTAAAAAAAAGATAAAACGATAAAACTCATCTTGCCCCATGGCATTCGTGTACATGCAAATAACCCCATACATCAAAACCATACTGACCCAAATCATGGAAAAAGCGGTTAATTTATCAATGATTGATAAAAATAACCGCTGTTTTGCCGGTAAAGGTGTGAGTTCGGATTGATTTCCGTTTTTAATACTTAGATTATTATTTGCTGGATAATTATCATTATTTTTCTTAATCATAACTTTCTCAATGTGAGTAACACTACTTTGTAATTAACGTTTTAGCGATTAATGTTTAATTTTGTATTATAAACCTTAAGTGATTTAAACCGTCAAATTAAAGTTCTGCATAATATCGGTTTTTAAGGTAATAACACTAGGCAGAAAGTGCGTTGGCTTAACAGCAATAACATTGCAATAGTGATGACTCAAATAATAGAGAGTGTGGATAAAAAACAAAAAATTAAAAAAAGCAACTCAGCTCACATTTTTGAAGAGAGAACTTTGTTAAACTAATTGTAATTTTCTACCCATCCGACTTTGGAATAAAAATCCCCACGAGAGTGGGGAACTAAGTTTAATTATCACTTGCTATTGGTTTATCCCTATTAATATAAGGAATTGAAATGACAAATAGTACCATGATTACAAAATATAAAGATTATTATCAATATGTAATGCTCTACAAAATAAGTGCAATTACCATAAAATCGATAGACTATTGAATTAAGAAATGCAATAGATGATCAAGAAATTTGATCGTTTGTTTTTAACTTTGAAATCAATAAGTCAGTTTCATATCGACTTAAGTAATTTAAACTCAAACCGATAAGCGAAATAATCTCTATTTTACTTATTGCAAACTAAAAAAGGAGTATAAATTGTCTTCTTTATCACTGTTAGACCACGAATGGATTCCTGTTGTTTATTTTGATGGTCATGTTAGTAAAATTAAACCCAGCCAGTTAGTTGACGAAACCATTGCTGATTTAGCCTATTTTAGACCCGATTTTCAAGGTGCGGCTTATCAATTCCTTATTGGTTTACTGCAAACCACCTTTTCCCCTGAAGATAAATATGAATGGTCAGACTATTGGGATGAGGGGATAAGTCAATCGCAGCTTGATAAGGCATTTGAACAAGTTAAACCGGCAATGCAATTTGGTAAAGCTAAACCGGCGTTTATGCAAGACTTTACGCCATTAAATGGTAATAAAGTGCCGATTTCAGGTTTATTGGTTGAAGCACCGGGTGAAAATGCACTCAAGAAAAATACCGACCATTTTATTAAGCGGGATTTTGTTAACGCTATCTGTCCTCATTGTGCGGTTATAGCTCTGTTTACTTTACAAACTAATGCACCTGCCGGTGGGGTAGGGCATCGAGTAAGTTTGCGAGGTGGTGGACCAATTACCACTTTAATCATGCCAGAGTTAAACACCTCAACACCATTATGGAAAAAATTATGGTTAAATGTAATGCCACTGGATGATGACGAAAAACCACAATGCTATGATGAAACTGTCTTCCCATGGTTAAACAAAACCATAACCAGTGAATCGCCAAAAAATTTAAGTGTATTTCCTGAACAAGCTAATTGTTGTCAAGCATTTTGGGGTATGCCTCGTCGCATTGAGCTCGATTTTGAAAATACAACACAAGGCCATTGTGATCTTTGTGGCGAAGAGTCGTCTGAGCTTATTAGCCATTATCAAACTAAAAATTATGGTGTTCAATACCAAAACTGGCGCCATCCTTTATCACCATATCGAACTGATAGCAAAACAAATGCACCCATTGCGATTAAAGGACAACCTGGTGGGTTAATTTACCGCGATTGGCTAGGCATGGTTAGCACTAATGATGAAACCCAATCAGCTCAGGTGGTAGGTGTTCATTATAATCGAGGATTGAAATCTGCTGAAAAATATCACTTGTGGTGCTTTGGATACGATTTTGACAATATGAAGGCACGCTGTTGGTATGAACACACTTTTCCGGTATATCCTGCATTAGCTGATCCTGACAGCGATCTTAAAGAGCTGATTGAACAAGCATTAGAATTTAGCAAAGACGTTTTATCATTACAGCGTAAAGCCTTGACAGCTATCAATAAACAGTCCAGTTCAGTTGATATTGCTTATTGGAAAGAAACAGAAATACCTTTTTACCAATTTGTTAAACAACTTATCAAAGAAAAAGAGAATCCGAATGGGCGTTTTCATCTGTTGTTAGATTGGACAAATACCTTATTAAAATATATTACTCAAATCTATGATAAAGCTGCTTTTTCTGACCCAGATCAACAGATGATAAGTTCCGAAAAAATTACAACCAGAGAAAAATTACTTAAAGATTTTAACAAACTTAGAAATATCAAAAAGATTAAACTTAATAAAACGTCTTGATTGCATGTAGGGAGAACAACATGTCAGACACTATCCAAAAAAAGCTGATGATCTTAAATGATAGCCACAAAAAGATTATCGATGAATGGTTTTCTATGTTGCAGCAACGGCAATGTAAATTTAATGGTATTAATTACAATGGACGAAAATTACGTGCTGAATTACGCCGGGTTTCATTGTCTGAATTAATAATTCTACAGGATGGCTACACGATTTTAGCTAATAAACTTCTTAATAACGACAGTAAATTAGCGCAAACGGATATTCATTATCATGCATTACAGATATTGGTTAATGTGGCTGTTTTTGCAGAGTTAAATAATGATAAGGCACCATTTGCTGCGCAACTGAGTGAAAAAGTAAAAGGCGGAGAACGTAATTATTTATCTAAATTGCGATTTGAACGTCTTCTTAATAGTGAAACCCCAGAAGAATTTTGTCAGCGTTTAATTCGTGCCGTTAAGTTGCGCGGTGAAAAAGGCGTTAATCTAACTTCCCTTGCTGATGGCATCTTTCTATGGATGCAAGAGTGGTATGCTCGTGAACACAACTGGCCAGCTAATACTAATCCGCTTAAACGCTTTTCTACTCGTTGGGCTATGGACTATTTTTCAACTAAAAATAATACTAAGGAATAATCATCATGACTACATTTATTCAATTACATCTATTAACCGCTTATGCACCCTCAAACTTAAACCGTGATGATTTAGGTCGACCAAAAACCGCTAAAATGGGAAATACTGACCGTTTGCGTATTTCGTCACAAAGCTTAAAAAGAGCGTGGCGTACTTCTGACTGTTTTTATCAATCATTAAGTGATCATATTGGTGTTCGTTCACGTCGTTTTGCTCGAGATTGGGTATACAAACCACTGATTGATAATGGTATATCTGAAAAAATAGCTAAAGAAAGTGCAATTAAAATAGCTAATCAGTTTGGTAAAGTCAAAAATGAGAAATCACCAAAAGATCCATTGAGTAATTTAGAAATTGAACAATTGGTACATATTAGTAGCAATGAACAGCAAGCAATTAAACAATTAGTTGATGTACTAATTAGTGAAAAACGCGAACCTAGCGATGATGAAGTTAAATTATTACGTAAAGAAAATAGTAGTATTGATATTGCCTTATTTGGCAGAATGTTAGCTGATAGCCCGGCATTTAATATTGAAGCTGCCTGCCAAGTTTCTCATGCATTAGGCGTAAGTACGGTAACCATTGAGGATGATTTTTTTACTGCTGTTGATGATTTAAATAATAATGATGTTGATGCTGGTTCAGCGCATTTGGGCGAACGTGGATTTGCTTCGGCGCTGTTTTATACTTATGTATGTATCAGCCGAGATTTACTTCTCGAAAATTTAAATGGTGATGAAGCATTGGTTGAAAAAACCTTAAAAGCTTTAACTGAATCAGCCGCCAAAGTTGCACCAACAGGGATGCAAAATAGTTTTGCTTCACGAGCATATACTTCCTATCTTTTAATAGAAAAAGGAAGTCAACAACCGCGCTCTTTAGCGGTAGCTTATTTTAATCCAATTCGTAGTCAAGATATGGTAAATGATGCTATTAGTCGTTTGGAAGAGCAACGAGATAAATTTGATAAAGTTTATGGTCAATGTGCTGATAGTCGCTATGTTCTCAATAGTGAAACTGGAGAAGGAACCCTTAGTGCTGCATTAGATTTTGTTGCGCAAAAATAGGGGGGCGGACAAGATGATCAACCATCTTATTTTTCAGATTTATGCCCCATTTACCTCTTGGGGCGAACCTGCTGTTGGCGAAATTCGCCACAGCAATATTATTCCCTCTCGCTCTGCTTTATTGGGATTAGTTTCGGCTGCACTCGGCATTCGTCGTGATGATGATCAGATTGATCATTTTAATCAGCATTATCATTTTGCGATTCGTCCTTTTATTGCTAACAATAGTTGGTTTCGAGATTTTCATACCGTCCAAGCTCCTCGGGCTAATAAAAAGCAAGTCTGGTATACACGCTTTGATGAAATACGACAAAACCCTCTTGAACTAGAGACGTTATTATCACAGCGTGAATATTATAATGACGTTTATTATCAAATAGTCATGACTGAGACTGAGAATGCACCTTATAGTTTAGAGCAAATTCAGCAAGCATTACTTAAACCTGTTTTTCCCTTATACGCAGGAAGAAAAAACTCACCTTTATCGTTACCGTTATCGCCTATCTTATATCAAGGAACATTGCGTGAGGCTTTTAGTTTTGCCGATAAACACTATCAAGAGTGTCATCGTCAAGATCCGGTTATTGATAAACTATTAAAAGGTATTGCTGATGAATATTATTGGGAACAGGCCAATCAAGAAGATCACTTTGAGGTAATTAAAATTCAGCGTCGTCAAGATCAACCAATAAGCCGTCACCGTTGGCAATTTAATGATCGTCAGCAGTTTTCCGGCCATTTGAAAGGGAGTGAATAGATGTATTTTTCTCGAGTTACTTTAAAATTAAATCGACTTCCTTATGTTATGCAACAGAAAATGCAAAATTCTGGGCCTTATGCTATTCATCAATGGTTATGGCAACTCTTTCCTAATCAAGAAAAACGTTGCTTTTTATTTCGTGAAGAGAGAATTGGCAAAGGCTATCAATACTATCTATTATCGGAAATAGCACCGCTAACCAATCATGAGCTATTTTTAGTAGAAACTAAACCATACCAGCCAAAATTAACCGTTGGTATGAAATTGATTTTTTCCCTGCGAGCAAATCCAGTGGTGTTTAAAAATGGTAAGCGTAGTGATGTGATGATGAATGCTAAATATCTGGCTAAACAACAAGGTTTAGATAATGAGATAAAAATTCGTCAGAATGAAGCTGCCATAAATTGGTTAATTAAACAGAGTGAATCCAGAGGATTTTCATTATCAACAACTGATGGACAACAACTGGATTGCACAGTAATTAATTATACCCAAGAGCAATTTATTAAAAAAAGCAATCTTAAACCCATTACTTATAGCAGTGTTGATTATCAAGGGGTGTTAACCGTAATGGATGTTGACTTATTTTTAAATACCATCTATCAAGGAGTTGGTAAAAGTAAAGGATTTGGTTGTGGTTTATTTTTGCTAAAACATTATCAATAGGATAAGCGATAATGGTTTATGTTCCCCTTAATCCGATTCCTTTAAAAAATAGAACGTCAATGATTTTTTTGCAATATGGACAAATTGACGTTCTAGATGGAGCCTTTGTATTAATTGATAAAACCGGCATCAGAACGCATATTCCAGTGGGCTCGATAGCTTGCATAATGTTAGAACCCGGAACTAGAGTTTCTCATGCCGCTATCAAACTAGCGGCAACGGTTGGCACTTTGCTCGTTTGGGTCGGTGAAGCTGGCGTCAGAATGTATTCATCGGGTCAACCAGGTGGGGCAAGATCAGATAAACTACTTTATCAAGCTAAATTGGCTTTAGATGATGATTTACGTTTAAAAGTGGTCAAAAAAATGTTTGAGTTACGATTTGGTGAACCGGCACCGAGTCGTCGCTCTATTGAACAGTTACGAGGCATTGAAGGATCGCGAGTACGTGAAACTTATTCATTACTGGCTAAACGTTATCATGTTAAATGGCATGGAAGAAAATACGATCCCAAAGATTGGCAAAAAGGAGATACGGTTAATCAATGTATAAGTGCTGCCACGTCTTGCTTATATGGCATCACCGAAGCAGCTGTTTTGGCTGCTGGCTATGCTCCAGCAATCGGATTTGTGCATAGTGGAAAACCACTCTCATTTGTTTATGATATTGCTGATATTATTAAATTTGATACCGTTGTTCCTAAAGCTTTTGAAATAGCTGCAAAAAACAAAGCTGATCCCGATCGGGAAGTTCGTGTGGCCTGCCGTGAAATTTTTAGAAGCCAAAAAACATTAGCAATATTAATTCCGCTTATCGAAGAAGTTTTATCTGCTGGTGGAATTGAACCGCCCCCAGCTCCAGATGATGCCCAACCACCAGCTATCCCAGAACCTCAATCTCTTGCTGACAGTGGCTTTAGGAGTCGCTAAAAATGAGTATGTGTGTTGTAGTAACTGAAAATGTCCCGCCTAGGTTACGAGGTCGTTTAGCAATTTGGTTACTTGAAATTAGAGCCGGGGTTTATATCGGTGATATATCAAGACCAATAAGAGAAATGCTATGGCAACAAATCACTAAACTTGCTGAGGAAGGCAATGTTGTCCTTGCTTGGGCGACTAATACTGAGTCAGGATTTGACTTCCAAACTTATGGCGCAAATAGAAGGGTTCCGGTAGATTTAGATGGACTAAGGTTGGTCTCTTTTTTACCTATTGAAAATCAATAGGTTAATGTTCTTTAAAAATTAGAAAAATTTGGTAGATTTTAACTAACTAAAAAATATTATATAAAACAAATATCTATATTTAGAGAGTTCCCTGTGGGTACAGGGATATACCGCAAATATAATGGGTCGTAGTGGTTTAACTATTGAGTTCCCTGTGGGTACAGGGATATACCGTTAACAGTACCATGTGCAACATCTACATTGTAAGAGTTCCCTGTGGGTACAGGGATATACCGCAGTTTCTTGTAGTGATGAATAATCATCATAGGAGTTCCCTGTGGGTACAGGGATATACCGTTGAATTGGGTTGAGTTTAGCCACGTGCCTGTGAGTTCCCTGTGGGTACAGGGATATACCGATTTAGTTGAATTTTTATTATCATTAAATGTTGAGTTCCCTGTGGGTACAGGGATATACCGGTAGACATGGTATTACTGCGCTTCATCTTTTAGAGTTCCCTGTGGGTACAGGGATATACCGCTCTATGATTGCCATCTTTCTACTATCCCCAAGAGTTCCCTGTGGGTACAGGGATATACCGGCTTTGGCGATTTCTTTTGGCGTGTAACGTTTGAGTTCCCTGTGGGTACAGGGATATACCGTTCTTGCCGTTCAATTCACTGGCTTTTGCCTGGAGTTCCCTGTGGGTACAGGGATATACCGTATTTAAAAAATGTGTTTCTTTTCCAGTCGTTGAGTTCCCTGTGGGTACAGGGATATACCGTATTCGTTAAGAAAAATAGCAATCGATATTTAGAGTTCCCTGTGGGTACAGGGATATACCGTCAATATATCGCTTGAACGATTTAAATCCAAAGAGTTCCCTGTGGGTACAGGGATATACCGATACTGATACTTCTTTGATTAATGTATGTGAAGAGTTCCCTGTGGGTACAGGGATATACCGCATCAGTTGAATCTTTAAATCCAATAGGGGCAGAGTTCCCTGTGGGTACAGGGATATACCGCGTACGGCAATTTACCGATAAAAGTTAACGACGAGTTCCCTGTGGGTACAGGGATATACCGTAAAAATAGAATATGGTAGTTACAAACCTGATGAGTTCCCTGTGGGTACAGGGATATACCGCGTCACCTCAGATGATAAAATCACGGTTAATGGAGTTCCCTGTGGGTACAGGGATATACCGCACCTCCATCCATCCAATTGTTTTTATCTGGAGAGTTCCCTGTGGGTACAGGGATATACCGCGAACAGTCTAAGCAGGCAATTTATGCCGATAGAGTTCCCTGTGGGTACAGGGATATACCGGTTGAGGGCGTTTTAAATATTGATGAATTTGAGAGTTCCCTGTGGGTACAGGGATATACCGCGTCCCACCGACGAACTCTTTCTGATAAATAGGAGTTCCCTGTGGGTACAGGGATATACCGCACATTTTGTTTTCTAATTTTTTCGTGATATTGAGTTCCCTGTGGGTACAGGGATATACCGTTTCGTTACCCGAATCTACATTCATAATTCTCGAGTTCCCTGTGGGTACAGGGATATACCGCCGGATTACCTGTTTTCCTAAATGGCGTATCGGAGTTCCCTGTGGGTACAGGGATATACCGGTTAAAGGAAAAATTAACACCATTACGGCTAGGCGTTCCCTGTAGGTACAGGGATATACCGCTTATTCGCAAATTTCCCTAACGCTTTTGTCAGCGTTCCCTGTAGGTACAGGGATATACCGAATCGCTCATACGCACCGCGGGGCCTTGCGGTGCGTTCCCTGTAGGTACAGGGATATACCGAATATGAAGGAAAAGAGGAATATGAAACAAATGCGTTCCCTGTAGGTACAGGGATATACCGTATTTACAGGGGTTAGATAAAAGTAATGGTACGCGTTCCCTGTAGGTACAGGGATATACCGTCAATTTTGACATTCCAAGATTTGCGCAAGTCGCGTTCCCTGTAGGTACAGGGATATACCGTTTACATTAAAGGGGAATTGCAAAATAATAACGCGTTCCCTGTAGGTACAGGGATATACCGTACAACCAATGGTGGAATTGTTGTTGTATTAAGCGTTCCCTGTAGGTACAGGGATATACCGAAAAACTAGCGATTTGTATGACTTTGTATCCGGCGTTCCCTGTAGGTACAGGGATATACCGTCGTAGGGCTTGCTGAGCAGTATTGCCGGTGGGCGTTCCCTGTAGGTACAGGGATATACCGAGGTATGCAAGGTGCTAATTTAAATGTTGTTAGCGTTCCCTGTAGGTACAGGGATATACCGGGACAATTGTTTTCGAAAATACCGATATTATCGCGTTCCCTGTAGGTACAGGGATATACCGTGAAATGTTAAAAATTAATACAAACGGCGGTAGCGTTCCCTGTAGGTACAGGGATATACCGAATTCCATTTCATTGCTCATCCATTAAATTTTGCGTTCCCTGTAGGTACAGGGATATACCGAAATTAAACAAGCCATACAGTCAGTTGATTGGGCGTTCCCTGTAGGTACAGGGATATACCGTGCGAACTCCGTAAAAAAAGGATTACCTTGAAGCGTTCCCTGTAGGTACAGGGATATACCGATAATGCAAGCGATAATTATAATCCCGCGTTAGCGTTCCCTGTAGGTACAGGGATATACCGAGATATAACCGATTTTACATTTCCACCGCAAGGCGTTCCCTGTAGGTACAGGGATATACCGTTGCGTTTATTGCCAGCAGTAAATATATTCGTGCGTTCCCTGTAGGTACAGGGATATACCGGATTATTGGTATTTTGAATATCGTAGACCTTTAGCGTTCCCTGTAGGTACAGGGATATACCGGATTATTGGTATTTTGAATATCGTAGACCTTTAGCGTTCCCTGTAGGTACAGGGATATACCGGTCTTGTTTTCCAAATTGAAAAAGAAGCGAACGCGTTCCCTGTAGGTACAGGGATATACCGCAGACAAGTTTTGTAATTCCTGTTCATCAAAAGCGTTCCCTGTAGGTACAGGGATATACCGATCATAAATTTCAGTATAAGAAGACCATATGGGCGTTCCCTGTAGGTACAGGGATATACCGTTAACAATGTTTGAATGTGAACACTGTTTAAAGCGTTCCCTGTAGGTACAGGGATATACCGCTAAAACACAAGACGGCTCAACCTATACTTCTGCGTTCCCTGTAGGTACAGGGATATACCGTGTTTAATATAAAACAAAAAATATTGAACTGGGCGTTCCCTGTAGGTACAGGGATATACCGAATATTATTCTTTAATTTATCTTTGCGTCTATGCGTTCCCTGTTCCCTGTAGGTACAGGGATATACCGTCATTTTAGGCGTTTATTCAACTGATGAATTAGCGTTCCCTGTAGGTACAGGGATATACCGGATTTATCTGCCACTGAGTCATCTTCAAACTCGCGTGGGTACAGGGATATACCGCGGACATCAGTAATTCGCGGTAATCATTAACAGCGTTCCCTGTGGGTACAGGGATATACCGGTTTATTCAGCTAGTGAATGGCGTCAATTTAGGCGTTCCCTGTGGGTACAGGGATATACCGTTTGATATCGATGCACCGCAGTATTTACTCGAGAGTTCCCTGTAGGTACAGGGATATACCGGTAAAATTACTGTTGAGTTTGAATATTTTGAAGCGTTCCCTGTAGGTACAGGGATATACCGAGTTTCTGGGGTAAATAGCGGAGCTGAATTTGGCGTTCCCTGTAGGTACAGGGATATACCGCCTTCGATAACCAGCATATAATCATTAGTGATGCGTTCCCTGTGGGTACAGGGATATACCGCTCGAAACCGCTGTTCTATGGGTCGTATTGTAGCGTTCCCTGTGGGTACAGGGATATACCGTTGTATTGTTCATCATATGCAATTTCATCGTCGCGTTCCCTGTGAGTACAGGGATATACCGCCTGATAACTATAACAGCAAGAATGCTGTTGAGCGTTCCCTGTGGGTACAGGGATATACCGAACCAGCTTTAGCAAATTTTCATCATAATCACGCGTTCCCTGTGGGTACAGGGATATACCGCAGATGATTTTGGGTATTGCGTAATGACTGAGGCGTTCCCTGTGGGTACAGGGATATACCGTATAATGATTTAAAGAAAAGAATCGTCAATATGAGTTCCCTGTAGGCACAGGGATATACCGTGCGTGGTGGAGAGGCTTTAGATCTATTTGTTGGAGTTCCCTATAGCTATAGAACTATAGCGGTCTATACGCCTTAATGTGTTTTACATAATTTTGATTAAATGATTTATAAATTTAGCTGTATATCTAAATATTTTTTTCAATAATTATCCAACGGTAATAGCATGTTCTTTAAAAAGAGGGGGATTGGTAAACTTTATTTACTATAAGAAATATATGGATAATTTTTAGTTGAGCTAAAATAATTATTAAAAATGTTTTAGTGTGTATGATGTGTTTTACACACTAAAACGCTTAATATTTAACACTGCCTACTTTTACCATTGATTTTATAAACCCACTATAATCGCGGTGTGTTTATTGGTTTTTATAATAGTTGAGTGGAGTTATGCTAACACTCGTCTAATACGAGAGGTTACACCTTTTAAGTTATAAGATTCAGCATAATCACGTATTGGTCTTTTTATGTAATCAATCACATATCGTTGACCATCAATATGATTATTTTTCAAATTAGCATACATCTTTTCAATTTCTGCTTTGACTTCATTATCATTGAAAGTATAGTGACCTGCGATATCAAGTATTTCATCAGCTAAAATAGGATCACTGGTTATTTGGGCAATGGTTAAATTCTTTTGCTCGCCAACCATCCATTTTCTCCAACGTTCACATTTGATTGCATGCTCTAATAATACTTCTCTAACGGCTGAAGCTTTTTCTATTAAACCTTGCTCTTTTAATCGTTGTTCAACCTTAGCTAGATTTAAGTAAGCTCGTGTCTCTTGTGTACCATATTGTGGCGCTACATTTGATGCTGCTATATTTGAAGGAATGTGTTCTAATAATGTTACGTCATCGAAGTAATCACCATTATGTTCCTTTAATCCCACTCCATATTGTTTAGCCATAACTGCTAAGCTGAGTGCATTTTTAAAGTTGAATGTACCAATTTGTTCGGTTTTTCTGGTTAAAGTTCCGGTTTGGCCGACAATAAAGGTTGGCATTGGCAAATTACGTTTGTTTAGTTCTTCTTTAAGTTTTAGGATAAATTTTTCATAAGTTTCTGTTGAAGTTAAGCCACCATTTGTCTCTTCTGTTCCAACTTCATAGCCAATTTCTGGTAAGTTTCTAGCGATTCTTTGTTGTTCACAAAACTCAATTAAATCGACAGTTCGTTCTAAAACGGTTTCTAGTGGGATGACTTTACCAACTTCAATTGGATCTTTAGTTGGGTCAATCATTAATAAATCAAAACCTGCCTCGATATCTGCAATATATGATTTTTTACCTAATTCCATCGCTTCATCAACAGCAAGATGATCATTTCGTTCTTTATCTCTTTGCCATGGACCGCCATGATCTCGGCAAATATAACATAAGTTATCATAATTGATTGAAGCGGCGACATCCTTTACTGCTTTTACAAATGTGAATTGATTCCAATTATTAACATATCCACCACCAAGTTCGTCGGCATCGACTTGATTACGACTAGCAATAAACATTATCGGATAGTCATCTTCTTTCGATAATTCTAATGCGGCTTGTACACAGTTTTTTGACATTGGGCCTATACCTAAAATTACAGCACTTTCTCCTGTGTCTTGTAATTTTAATAGACCATCAACTAATTTTTTGATCGGTAATTTGTTCATTTTATTTCTCCATTTAACTTAAACGTTGCTATCTGTTTGCTCTATATTTGGTTTGGTAAAGTGTAAAATTAAGACAGAGATTGCTACTCCAATAAACATAGAAAGGAAGAACCAAAGTTTGCCATTTACTGCCGGTAAGACGATTAAACCACCATGAGGAACAAGTGTTTCAACACCATTCATCATGCCTAAAGCGCCACCTACTGCACTACCAATGATAATTGCCGGTAATACTCGTTTCATGTCTCTTGCGGCAAAAGGAATTGCTCCTTCGGTAATACCGATGAGTCCCATAAAGAAAGCTGGGAATCCAAGATCACGCTCCTCAGCACTATATTTTTTGCGATCAATAAATACTGATATCGCCATAGCTAATGGCGGGATTGCCACGGCAATTCGGTGTGCACCATTAGGTCCATAAATACCTTCTGCCATTAAAAATAGTGTGAATGCAGTTGCTGTTTTATTTATTGGGCCACCCATGTCTACCGCAGTCATTGCCCCGATAATTAATCCTAATAAGATGGCACTACTACCTTGTAAGCTACTTAAAAAACTAACCAACCAATTCATCGCAAAACCAATTGGTTGGGCAACTACATAGATGTAAAACATACCTAATACGAAGGTAACAAAAATCGGTATAATTAAAATTGGCATGATTGTTCTGATGGTTGCTGGAACTTTCCAAGTTTTACACCAACAAACAAGGTAGCCAGAAGCGACACCCAATATCATGGCACCTAAAAATCCGGTTTTTATCGCTTCATCTCCGACCGGGGTATTTGCTAAATAACCTAATATCATGCCTGGTACAATTCCTGGTTTACCCGCTAATGAGTACGCAATATAACCAGATAATAGGGGAATCATCATAGTGAAACCAATTACCCCAAGATCATTCAGATTCTTCATGAATTTGTTGGTTATCTGCATACCATTTTGACCAGCTTCGCCACTCGATAGGGCTATGGCTAAAAATATCCCGCCAACTACAACTGCCGGCAACATAAACGAAACACCGGTGTTAAATGCTTTTTGAATATCTTTTAATATAAGATTAACTTTTGACATAGATTGCCTCCTATGCTTTATAATTGTTCCGCTTGATCTACAAATTTACCCGGATCTTTAATTACCAAACTGGGGTTTGCTTCAATAACTTTGCCGTTGTCACGTTTTTCATCAAAACGTTCCTCGCCATCAATACCAATGCCGATAGCTAAAATGACGACATCCGCAGCATCAATTTCTTCTTGACTTAATTTATTCTCAGTTCCCATACTACCTTGTGTCTCAACCTTTATTTGATGGCCGCGTTTTTTACATTCGCGTTCAATTGCTTCTTGCGACATATAGGTATGTGCGATCCCAGTTGGACAAGCTGTCACTGCAACAATTTTCATGATGACTCCTTTTATAAATTTTTATTAATTGAACTCAATAGTGAATATATTTGAGTATTGTTTTGAAGATTTTCTAATTGCTCTCGAAATGAATCGTTCAACAAGTTTTTGCTTAATTGGGATATCACTTTTAAATGAATGTTATCTTCGTTTTCTTCGGGCACTCCGATAAGAAAAATCATGTTAACCATTTCATTGTCTTGCTCAGACCAATTAAATAACTCGGTGGTTCGTAAAAAACCGACAAAAGGTTGTTGTACCACAGTGCTTTTACCATGTGGCATGGCTATTTGATAACCAACGGCGGTGGATACGATTGCTTCGCGATCTAAAACTTTATTTAAAAATTCATTTTGCGTATTAATAATGCCTACTTGCTGTGCTTTTTCAGTCAAAAACAGTAATGCCTCTTGTTTTGAATTTATTTTTTTATTCAAAAAAATCATATCATTACGGATCACATTATTTGCTGAGATATTCATCTTGTGCCCCTTTTATAAATTGAATAAACTTACGATGATTCGGTGTTTCACATAATTGATTAATAAGAGATTTGCTCTTTACTAACAGATAGATGTCAGAGAGGATTTTTTTCAGATTCTTAATATCTTTTTCCGAAATGCAGATCATAATTATCATCTTGACCAAATTGTCGTTCCATTTGATAGCTTTAGAATTGGTAACCATGACTATTCTTGTCTGTTTGACAAATTTAGGATTACCATGAGGTATCGCTACACCTGTAGGTAACTCTGTGGCACCTAATCCTTCTCTTACGATCATGCCTTGAATAAAATCCGGCATAACGATCTGTTGTGTTACAAGTTTTTGACCAATCTCATTTATCAGCTCTTCCTTAGAGTTAAAATTTTGGTTTAAGAAGAGGGTATCTTTTTCCAAATAGTGGATAAGGTATAAAAAGGAGTGTTTGTGTTCTTGAACATGATCATTTAGTACAAAATGTTCACCATAAATATTAAAAATGTTTTGGATATCTTGCTCACTTAATAATGGAGAAACGACAACAACTTTGACACCGTCAATCGCTAAATTTATTGTTGAGATAATCAAATCAATATTGGCTAATACATCAGCATTTAATTCATGAACAGATGCTACTTCTATTGTGGTTAAAGAGGGTAATACACTGGTAATTCTATTGACTAGTAGTTCAGTGGTGGCGATGCCGTTTTGGCAAACGACTAATATTTTTTTGCTATGTTTTGCTCTTTCAATTGCTGATTGAAAATGAATTGTGAGAAAACCAATTTCATCATCATTAAAAAATACACCTAATTCATCTTCACATTTACTGGCAATAATCCAAATTATATTAAATAACACCGGAAAATCTTGCTTAACTTGTGTTACAAATGGATTATTAATTTTAATACCTTCCCTTAATCGATATAACATTGGCGGCATGTGTTGTATTAGGTAATCCCGTAATTTGTTATCTGTTCGAAAATCAATAAATAATGAGGAACCAACATTCGAGATTATTCTGTCTACCAATAAGGTATTATTTTTATCTGATGAAAATACATCGATTCGATTAGAAAGTAGGTATTTTGCTAAGTAATTGATATCGCCATTACTGAAGGTGAAGTTAAGTCTTAGTGAGATTTTACTTAAAATGCTTTTAGCATTATTTTGGAATATTTGCGAGTTATCGTTTATCGCAATAGCATCGTCAATATGTTGGTTTTTTTGAGCTCGGTAAACCATAATAACCAGCATATTTAATACATTGAAGATGTAGTGTTCAGCAATAAAGTTATTATCAAAACGGACATGTGAATAGAGAACTCGAAAACAAGTTTTTACATTTTGTTCACCATAGTAGTGACTTAAAATAGCAAGTCTTTCATCGCCATCATCTAAAATACCAAGGTTAGCTTCAAAAACGAAAAAATTAAAATTTAAGTAAGCTTTCTGAATTTCTTTTTCTAAACCAGATAAGCGGGTTCCACCGGCATCACTAACCACTTGTAGATTATTATTCGACGTTAATAATTGTTTTACAAACTTAAGATCTTGCTCAATAGAGGATTTGCTAACAGAAAATAATGTGGAGAGGTATTCAAAAGTAACTATTTTTTCTTCAAATAGCATCAACTCAATAATTTCTTTTCGACGGCTAAATTTAGCTAACGTAATCGTTCTTATTTTTCGATCAGTAGTTGTTTTATCTGTTCTTTTTAATGCGATGCCTTTACCTGATTTTTTATCTAACTGAAACCCTTTATTTAATAAACTATTGCTGATTTGTTCTAAGTCAGAATGAACGGTTCTTTCTGAAACATTAAGTAATTGAGCAAAATATTTTACCGTTTTGTATCCATTTTGTTTTATTAAAAGGTTAGTTAAAAAAACTTGTCTTTCCGTTAGCATTGGATGCCTCCTTGTTCAATAACAAAAGAACGATTTGATTATAATTAGTTGAAATTGTTTTTATATCACAAAGATCTTCAACAACTTGTTGCAAAAAAGATATTGAACAATATTACGAGGGAGCTAAGTAGATAGGAGTATTGACTAATATTTGGGTATTAATTGCCAGTATTAAAATAGCCAATTATTAGAAAATATTGAGTAATGATAGTACCTAAAAAGTACTTTTATAGGTAATTTTGCATGACGCTAAAATAATTATCAAAAATAGCGTACAATAGGCAACATTAATCGTAATTTCATTAGCAATCATATAGGAATTTAGTATGGCAGGTAAATTTATTGTCATTGAAGGTTTAGAAGGCGCAGGTAAGACGACGGCAATTAATACCGTTGCGCGTGTTTTGAATCAACATCAGATTTGTGATTTACAGTTTACCCGCGAACCTGGCGGTACGCCTATTGCTGAAGCATTGCGCAATATTATTAAAAATGGTTTAGATAATGAACCGTTAACTAATAAAGCTGAATTACTTATGTTGTATGCTGCCCGTATTCAATTGGTTGAGAATGTGATTAAGCCTGCACTGAAAATAGGAAAATGGGTGATTGGCGATCGGCACGATTTATCTACTCAAGCTTACCAAGGTGGTGGCAGAGAGTTAGATCGCATTTTTATCGAGACCTTACAAACTCAGGTTTTAGGCAATTTTAAACCAGATTTAACGCTCTATTTAGATATTTCTCCAGAACTTGGATTAAAACGAGCAAGATCACGAGGGCAATTGGATCGCATTGAACAACAATCTCTCGCTTTCTTTGAGCGAATTCGTCAACGTTATTTAGAATTAGCCGAGCGAGATAACACCATTGTTACGATTGATGCAGCTAAATCAATTGCAGAAGTGACCGCTCAAATTGAAACAACATTGAATGCATGGTTAACTAATTAGGTTTCAATTTTATGATTTTTAATACATATCCATGGCTTAAATTACCTTTTGAACAATTAGCAGATATGATTGTCAATCATCGTGCTCATCATGCTCTGTTAATCAACTATATTCAAGGAAGTGGTGAAGAAGAGTTAATTAACTTATTAGTTAATCGATTAATTTGTCAATCTTCACAACAATTGCAACCATGTGGTCAATGCCATAGTTGCCAATTGTTGTTATCTCAACATCATCCTGATTATTACCTAATAACTAATGAGCAGGGCAAACAATCAATTAGTATTGATCAGATACGTAGTATTTCAACAAAAGTCTACGAAAAATCACAACAGGGTGGTAATAAGGTAATTTGGATTAAGCATGCGGCTTTAATGACAGAAGCGGCAGCAAACGCGTTGCTTAAAACGTTAGAAGAACCACCAGAAAACACCTATTTTATTTTGAGTGATGAGCATAATAGTCAATTATTACCTACAATTCATAGCCGATGTTTTAGCTATTTTTTGGCAGTACCAGAATTAGAAGAATCCATTAATTGGTTAAAAAAGCAACACAGTCATTCATACAGTGATAATGAGCTTGCCACTGCTTTATTATTGAGTGAAAATGCACCACTAAATGCGGCTATTTTGTTGCAACCAGAAAAATGGCAACAACGGAAATTATTTTGTGAAAAATTGTTAGAACTTTTGCCCGAAAATAATTTCTGGCAATTAGCAAAAACATTTAATAATGAAGATTTTCTTGAACGGATCACTTGGTTTTGTGCCTTGTTAGGTGATGCATTAAAAGCTAAACAGAAAGTTGGCCGATATATTGTTAACCGCGATCAAGTTCCATTAGTAAGATTCATAGCCACCAAAAGCCATGATGAGATTACCTCACTTTATCAATTGTGGTCGCAAGCTAGAAAAGTATTGCTATCAGTGGCAGGGTTAAATAAAGAGTTGATGGTTTACAATGTACTTGCACAATCTCAACTAATTGGCTATCAGAAGTAGACTTTATTGAGTAATGAAGTTTTAGAACAACGATATATTTACGTAAAAAAGGAATGCAGTGAGTTATTTATCGATTGAATTTGGTCTTGTTTTTATCGTTTTCTTTGCGATATATTGGGCTTTTAGATTATTACCAAAACTCCAAAATACATTACTTTTGCTTTCAAGTTATCTTATTGTTGCTAGCTATAGTTTACAGTTCGCCGTTATCCTTTTTATCTATACCTGCGCGATATATTTCTTTTCAGTAATGATTGCAACTTCGAAACGCTATGCTAAATGTTGGTTGATTTTAGGATTGAGTGCAGCAATTATCAATTTAGCGTTATTTAAATATTTTGATTTCTTTCGATATGAGTTACAGTCATTACTTAACTATTTAAATTTATCGATTTTATTACCAGTAATTACCGTTCTTATCCCAATCGGCATTTCTTTTTATACGTTTCATTCGGTAAGCTATTTGGTTTCAATAAAAAAGAAAGAATTATCGGTGGCTAAATTTTGGGATTTTGCCTTATTTTTATCATTTTTTCCAAGTATTATTGCTGGTCCTATTAATCGTGCAAAAACGTTCCTTCCGCAAATTGCGGTTAGTCAACCAAGAGAGGTTTTAGAACCGTATCGGGCATTTACATTAATTATGTTGGCGGTTTTAAAAGTTTATTGTTTGGGCGGATTAATTAATGAAAACTGGGTAACCCCTGTTTTTTCAAACCCATTAGAATATAGTACTCTTGATTTATTAGTAGGCTTATATGCATATGCCATGCAAATTTACCTAAATTTTTCTGGTTATACTGACCTTGTGACGGGAATTGCTTTATTATTAGGTTTTCGGCTTCCAATTAATTTCAACTTTCCTTATTTAGCTTTTAATCTGCGGGAATTTTGGGATCGGTGGCATATTAGTTTATCTCATTGGATTCGCGATTATATTTATATCCCTCTTGGTGGTAGCCGGCGTGGTTTTATTCGCACGCAAATCAATGTTATGTGCGCTATGTTATTGTCAGGTTTATGGCATGGAGCAGGCATTAATTTTATTATTTGGGGTGCGTGTCATGGAGTTGGAATTGTTGTTCTTAATGTATTAGATCGTTATACCGGACGTGGTTGGATTACTCAACGCTCTCCAATTATTGCACGATTCATCACTTGGCATTATATCTGTTTTACTTGGCTATTTTTTTATTGTGAAAGTTTGCCTGATGCATTAGATTATTTAACGGCGTTAAGTCAGAATTTTTTAATTGATTCACATTATACTGAGGCATTTTTAAGTATATGTGTCATATTTTTAGTATATCCACTATGTAAAAATATTCCTAATTGGTGCACTTTACAACTTAGTAGAACAAATAGAGGTTTTTTGCCTATCATATTTATATTTATTTTATGGCTAACTATCTATTTCGCCCCTTCTGGCGTACCAAATTTTATTTACGCTAATTTCTAATTATTAAACAAAATAAACATGAAATCTAAAAAAATATTATTGAAAAATAGACGAAGAAATAAGCCTAAAAAAAATGGGCAACAAGTTAATTTATCAAAAAATAGTACACAAAAACAATCAACAGAGCATAAGCCTAAGATTAAAGCTAAAGTATCAAAAGCTAAAGTATCAAAAGCGTTGATAAGTGATGACGCATTACTTTCATCCAAATATATTTTTGTTTTGCTATCGGTTACTGCAATTGCTTTAGTTGCAATTTATTACAATTCGATATTAATTTATTGCCAACAAACCTATCATTCAGATATATTTAATACCGGAAGTATTACTCAAGAGACGGAGCAAAAAGATTCTCAGGAGTTGATAGAAATTACTTCGTTAACGCCAAAGGATGCGACTAATGGTCAGCGTGATGTTAACCATACTATTGATAACCAATCATTAACAAATCAATCGGCAAAAAACAGCGTAATAAGTTCATCAGATGGGAGCGATAACCCCCCAAAAATTATCAAACACAACAAAATTAATGAACAGTTGAACGTTATTAAGCAAAAAAGATCGGAATTAAATAGAAAAGCGGCTGAAATACCACCACTACCAGAGAAGAAAAGTAGCGTCGTTAAAAGTGAATCGCCTAAAATCGATCATCAAGATATACCCTTGATTCATGAGCCATTACCGATTGTGGTAACTAAAAATGATAAAGTTTTTTTCGTTGGTGACTCATTAATGCAAGGTGTTGCACCTTATGTTAAAAAAATGTTATTCAAACAATATAAAGTAGAAAGCTTAGATCTAAGTAAACAAAGTACTGGTCTTGCTTATCCAAACGCTTTTAATTGGCCAAAAACTATTAATGATAATCTGATGGCCGATCCTGCTATAAAGTTACTTGTTGTTTTTTGGGGACCAAATGATCCTTGGGATTTCCCGGTCAAAGGTTATGCTAAATACGCAAAATTTAAATCTGAGCTTTGGGAAGAACAATACCGATTACGTATTGCAATGGTTTTAAATAGCGCTTACGAACATGATGTTCAGGTACTTTGGCTGGCTGTCCCTTGTATGCGCAAACGACAACTTAATGAAGGAATGATTTATTTAAATACGCTGTATCAATCTGAATTAGAGAAGACACAACAACATTTTTTATCAACGAATCAACTATTAGGTTGTACTTATGAAAAATATAGTAATTTTATTGAATCAGGTAAAGATAAAATAAAAGTTAGGGTAGATGATGGGGTCCATTTCACTACCGCAGGGCAAAAAATTTTGGCTAAAGCGATTATGGAAAAAATCATTTTTAAACAATTAGAGGGTGACGATAGTGATTAAACATTTAAAGTATATTCTTACTATAATGACTATCACATTATCGGTAGGATGCAGTGTAGCAGAAAGTAAAACTAGTACACTATCTACAGTTGTTGACTATGGTGATCCAAATGCAAAACAATTTGCACAACGATTAAAATCATTAGCTTTAAATCAAGACAGTAATCAAGTTATAAATATTACTCAGTTTGGGGATTCGCATTCAGCAGCTGATTTTTTTACAGGTGAGTTTCGAAAATTAATGCAACAAAAATATGGTGATGCAGGCATAGGTTGGATTACACCTATGGCAATAAAAGGCCAAAGTCACGCATTAGTTAATTGGAAATCTAAAAACTGGGATGTATTAAGTAGTCGAACATTAAAGAATTTAGATTTTCCCATGGGTGGATTTATCGCTAAACCAGCTAGGGATTCAGCTACTTTACAAATAATTCCCAAAGGTTTAAACGGTATAAATTGGCAAGTAAAGTTGACTTTTAAAACCTTAAAATATATCCCTAATTTGTTAAAGATATATGATGCTAATAATAAAAAAATAGATATTGATTATTTCCCGGTAAGTGATGTTTGGCAAACTGTTTCATTTGTTACCAAAACGCCTTTTACCATTAAAGGCAGTCGTGATATTGAAATTGGTGGCATATGGTTAACTCGCGAGCAACAACCTGGTGTTATTGTCTCTTCGATTGCGACTAATGGAGCAAGGCAAAGTATATGGCAAAGGTGGGGTGATGATTGGTTAGATGAATTATCTTCGTCAAACAGTGATTTAGTTATTCTTGAATACGGTACTAATGAAAGTTTTGACGAAACCTTAGATGTTAATGTTTATCGCAAAAACTTAGTGAATAATATTCATCTCATTCGTAAATCATTACCCAACGCAGTCATTTTATTGATGACGCCGCCAGATACTATGATTAATGATAAGAGTTTTCCTAAATCTTTTGCAAAAATTATGAATACTCAAAAACAAGTTGCTAAATCAGAAAGAACATTATTTTGGGATTGGCAAGCGGCTATGGGCGGACCTCATTCAATTAAAGAATGGCGAAGTAACCGATTAGCCCGTCCAGATTTAGTGCATCAAACTCTACAAGGGTATAGACAAAGTGCTAGAATTTTTTATACTGATTTAGAAGAGTTTATTCAAAAGAAAAAATAGAATATATCATTAAAAAGGAACAAATAAGTTATGTCATCTCCAATTATTGTTGCAGTTGATTTTTCTGATACTCAGTCAGCATGGAATTTTATCGATCGGGTTGATCCCAAAGATTGCCGTCTTAAAATTGGCAAAGAATTATTTACTCATGCCGGTCCTGAATTTATAAAAAAAACCAAACAAAAAGGATTTGATATTTTTTTAGATCTTAAATTCCATGATATCCCTAATACGGTCGCGAAGGCAGTTGCTGCCGCCGCCGATTTAGGTGTTTGGATGACCAATATTCATGCAAGTGGTGGCGTTCGTATGATGGAAGCTGCAAAAGATGCGCTTTATCAATATGGAAAAGATGCACCACTATTAATTGCTGTCACGGTATTAACTAGCATGGAATCTGCAGATCTTAAAGAAATAGGGATTAATTCATCTCCATTAGAACAAGCAACAAGGTTAGCATTGCTTGCTAGGAATTGTGGACTTGATGGTGTTGTTTGTTCAGCCAAAGAAGTACAAAGCTTTAGGACACGACTTGGCAGTGAATTTAAATTAGTAACACCTGGTATTCGCCCAGCAGGAGCAACCGCAGATGATCAACGCCGTATTATGACGCCTCAACGTGCACAAGCAGCCGGTTCTGATTATTTGGTGATTGGTCGTCCGATTACCCAAGCCGAAGAGCCAGCTAAAGCATTGCAAGCTATTTTATCAACCCTTGATGTAACCAAGAGCTAATAATTATGTCTGATAACGCTATTGTTTATTCAACTGAACAAGGTCGAATTATTCCTAAACAGGCTGTTAAGCCTCGCATTAAAGGTGATGGCATAATTCGTATTTCCCGTCAAACAGCTGGTCGTAAAGGTAAAGGGGTATGCGTTATTGAAGGATTTGATTTAGACGATTCTTCGTTGATGCAATTAGCCGCTGATCTTAAAAAACGTTGTGGTTGTGGTGGTTCAGTCAAAGATGGCAAAATTGAAATTCAAGGTGATAAACGCGAACTACTTAAATCATTATTAGAAGATAAAGGATTTAAAGTTAAACTTGCTGGTGGTTAATTTATTGCCTATAAAATAATAACGCCCTTTCTAACAAGGGCGCTATCGAATAAATTAATTAGAGCGGTAGCCACGCATTTTTTTGCTGATTTCGCGTCTTTCCTTAGAGATTTCAGCATTCTTGATTATATAATCATCAACACGATCATCATAATCACTCTTCATGTTAGCAATAATAGCTTGTAGTTCTTCGTAAGTCATATCAGGTTTAATGTAATCACTTAAATTTTCAAGTAACAACACACGCTTTTGGTTGTCACGAATTTTTTTTTCGTTATCTGAAATTTCGCGTTTTAACTTATTTAAACGGCGTGACAAACGAATGTATTCTAGTACATCTTGAAATGATGGTGCGGCTGATTTTTCCTTGTCCATCGATAACCCCTTATATCTAAAAAATGGAAAACGATTCTCAGTTAATTATATACCAATAATTTTTTAAGGTCATATTAAATATATTATTATTGAAAAATGTTAAATCAAAATAATCAACCATGTCTATGGTGTTTTGTTTTAAATCAAATTTTTATAAGTAATAAACAATAATATTTTAAAAAAATTGCTAATATATTTAACGTTTCTTTGCAAATTGCGATAAAAATAAAAACAACTATTAAGAATTATTGCAAAGTATTATACAATGTGTCGTTAATTGAAAAGAGTACCGAATGAGAGAATTATAATGAGCTGGATTGAAAAAATTCTGAGTAAAAATAATATATCGTCAGATCATAAAAAAGCGAATATTCCAGGAGGTGTTTGGACCAAATGTAGTAATTGTGAGCAAGTTATTTATCAAGCCGAACTTGACCGTAATTTAGAAGTTTGCCCAAAATGTGATCATCACATGCATATTCCTGCCCGTGTTCGCTTATATCGTTTTTTAGATGAAGGATCGGATGTAGAGATTGGTTCAGAACTTGCTCCCAAAGATATTTTAAAGTTTAAAGATACTAAAAAATATAAAGATCGTTTAACCGCGGCTCAAAAAGAGACCCATGAAAAAGAGGCGATGGTAGTAATGAAGGGCACATTACTGGGTATTCCGGTTGTGGTTGCCTGTTTTGAGTTTGCTTTCATTGGCGGTTCCATGTCGTCTGTGGTTGGGGCTTTATTTACACGAGCAGCTGAACAGGCCATTGCAGATAAATGCCCGTTAATCTGTTTTTCAACTAGTGGTGGCGCTCGAATGCAAGAAGCATTATTTTCCTTAATGCAAATGGCAAAAACCAGTGCTATCTTAGCCAAAATGCAAGACGAAGGGTTGCCATATATTTCAGTTATGACCGATCCGACAATGGGGGGAGTATCGGCTAGCTTAGCGATGCTTGGTGATATCAATATAGCTGAGCCTAAAGCGTTAATTGGTTTTGCTGGTCCTAGAGTAATTCAACAAACAGTAAGGGAAACATTACCTGAAGGGTTCCAACGTAGCGAATTCTTACTCGAAAAAGGAGCAATTGATATGATTATTCATCGTCGAGATATGCGCCCAAAAATTGCAGGTTTATTAGCTAAATTAATGAAACTCCCTGTACCTTTTGATAATATCGTAAATGATGAGACTATTTAATTAATCATGCAAATTAAAACCCCTGATGCCATGTCTGATCTTGAGACATGGCTTTGTTATTTGGAGCAGTTACATCCTAGTACTATCGATTTAGGACTTGACCGAGTTAAACAAGTTGCAGATAGGCTTGATCTTTTGCAACCGGCACCTTATGTTTTCACAGTGGCGGGAACTAATGGCAAAGGAACGACTTGTCGCACGCTTGAGATGATATTACTTGCTGCTAATAAACGAGTCGGGGTTTATAGTTCTCCTCATCTATTGCGTTTTACTGAACGGGTTAGAATAAATAATCAAGAGTCAAAAGAACAAGATACCGTTGATGCATTTGTTGAAATTGAAAAAGCGAGACAAGATATCTCTCTAACCTATTTTGAATATGCGACATTAGCGGCATTATATCAATTTAAACATGCTCAATTAGATGTGGTGATTTTAGAAGTTGGTTTAGGCGGAAGACTTGATGCCACCAATATTATTGATGCTGATATCGCGATTATTACCACAATTGGTATTGATCATGTTGAATATTTGGGAAATACAAGAGAAAGTATTGGTCGAGAAAAAGCCGGTATTTTTAAACCGAAAAGTATTGCTGTTGTTGGTGAGCCAGAAATACCACCCTCTATTTTAGATGTTGCTAACAGCGTGAATTGTCCTATATATACTGTAAATAAAGATTGGTCTTATCAACAAATTGATAATTCATCATGGCAATTTATATCTCCGCTTAAAAAGTACAATAAGTTACCTATTCCTAATATACCTTTAGCCAATGCATGTACTGCTATTGCCGCATTAGGCTACTCTTCATTGCCAATTACTGAGAATCAAATCAAAGAAGGTCTTGAAAAAGCAAGTTTAATCGGCAGATTTCAAACTATACAAACATCACCAATGGTAATCGTTGATGTTGCCCATAATCCTCATGCAGCTAGCTATTTAGCTAAGCAAATTGAATTTTTAAAGAAGAAACAATCTCATAATGGCAAGGTAAGATTTGTTATAGGTATGCTTAAAGACAAAGATATTAAAAGTACCTTATCGTTATTAAATGCTGACCAATGGTATTGTGCTTCACTTTATGGTGAGCGTGGATGTAATGCAGAGGTGTTAGCGCAATATTTACAAAATGATAGACAAAAAAATATAACAACCTTTGAAACGGTTTATGATGCATATCAAAAGGCCATGCAAGATGCAAAAGAAGATGATATTATTGTCGTTTGTGGTTCATTTTATACCGTATCTGCCGTTTTAAATGAATTAGGCAACTAGGCAAATGTAAGCATGGAAACTAATCGAAAGAAGACTAAAATTACTGTGAATAAAGTTAGAAACCAACTCATTGGTTTTGCTACTTTTTTGTTAGTCGTTGCGATAGTTGCACCAATTATTATTACTGACAAATCCAATTTATATCCATCTTCCTCATCGATTTTACAATCAGAAGTAGTTAATCAACAAAATCAAGAGATTATTACGCAAAATGAGTCAGTGATTAATGGCAGTTTCAATAATGGATCGGAGCAAATATATACTCCTGATTCATCACAATATACCAGCCCTTTAGCTTCACCCGAAAGTATTGATGATATTGATGATATTGATGATAGCCCATCAACCTCAAATGCTATAACAAATCCTGAACAACCAGATAAAACATATATGATTCAACTTGGTGCATTGAAAAATAAGAGAAAAATTGAAGAATTAGTTGCCTTGTTAAGATTAAATAATTATAACGTTAGTGTTATTCCAAGCAATCCAGGACCAGATCAATTAATCAAATTACAAGTTGGTCCTTATGCTAAAAAAGAGCAAGCTGAACAGTTGATCAGTGACTTAAATAATTTAACCAAATTGAAAGGTGTGATTGTTACCAATTAAAAATTATTTTACTTTTTATAAGTATAGGATTTAAATAAAAATATTAATATAAAACTAGGAGTTATTATGATGAATTGGATTGATTATACGATTATTGGTGTGATCGTTTTATCTGCACTGATTAGTATCGTTAGAGGTTTTATTAAAGAATCGTTATCTTTAATAAGCTGGGTACTAGCTTTCTTTATCGCCAGTCGTTTTTACATGTACATTACTCGTTATTTAACTTATTTTGAAAGTGATGTTGTTCGTATTGCTGTCGCTATCGCTATTTTATTTGTTGCTACATTAATTGTTTGTTCTATTATTACTTATATTATTAGTCAATTTGTGCAAAAGACAGGTTTATCCGGTACAGATCGGGTATTAGGTGTTTATTTAGGTATAATAAGAGGTATTTTAGTGGTGGCGGCTGTGCTCTTTTTTGTTGATACCTTTACACCGTTATCGCAAACTTTAGAGTGGGAGCAATCACTATTAATTCCACATTTTCAAATTATTATTCGTTGGTTTTTTGACCTTATACAACATTCGTCTTCATTTTTAGTTAAATAATTTTGAGGTAACTTTGGTATGTGTGGTGTTGTTGGTATTGTAGGATGCAGTACAGTTAATCAATCTATTTATGATGCTTTAACTGTTTTGCAGCATCGAGGGCAAGATGCCGCAGGAATTGTAACCATCGATGAACAAAATCGTTTTCGCTTACGTAAAGCAAATGGTTTAGTTAAAGATGTATTTCAAGAACAGCATATGTTGCGTTTGCAAGGTAATTTAGGAATAGGGCATATTCGTTACCCTACAGCGGGTAGCTCAAGTCCTTCTGAAGCGCAGCCTTTTTATGTAAATTCACCGTATGGTATTGCACTGGCTCACAATGGTAATTTAACCAATACTGAACAGTTACGTGATAAGGTATTCGAATTAGCAAGGCGCCACATTAACACTAGCTCTGATTCTGAAGTATTACTTAATATTTTTGCAAGTGAACTTGATAAATTCCCGACTTATCCATTAACTGCAGATAATATTTTTACCGCGATCAATCAAGTGCATCAAATTATTAAAGGTGCTTATGCTTGTGTGGCAATGATTATTGGACATGGTCTAGTTGCATTTCGTGATCCATTTGGTATTCGTCCTTTAGTGATAGGTAAAAAAGTAATTGATAATCAGAAAACAGAATATATGGTTGCATCAGAAAGTGTTGCTTTAGATATTCTCGATTTTGAATTTATGCGTGATGTAGAGCCAGGTGAAGCTATCTATATTACTCAAGATGGACAACTTTACTCCAAACAGTGTGCCAATAATCCTCAATATTATCCTTGTATCTTTGAATATGTCTATTTTGCACGGCCAGATTCATTAATGAATGGTGTCTCGGTATATCAATCTCGCATACTAATGGGGCAAAAACTGGGTCAAAAAATTGCTAGAGAATGGAAAGATATTGATATTGATGTAGTTATTCCTATTCCTGAAACATCGTGTGATGCCGCGCTTGAAATTGCCAGAATATTAAATAAACCTTATCGTCAAGGATTTGTTAAAAACCGATATGTTGGTCGGACTTTTATTATGCCAGGCCAAGCGGAACGAAAACTTTCTGTAAGAAGAAAACTAAATGCCAATCGTATTGAATTTGAAGGTAAAAATGTCCTTTTAGTTGATGATTCTATAGTTCGCGGAACAACATCAGAAAAAATACTTGAAATGGTGCGCTCGGTTGGCGCCAAAAAAGTCTATTTAGCCTCTGCCGCTCCTGAAATTAGGTACCCTAATGTATATGGTATTGACATGCCTGTGGCTAGTGAACTCATTGCTTACAATCGTTCTGTTGAACAAATTGCAACGGCAATTGGCGCAGATAAACTAATATTTCAAGATCTCTCAGATTTAATTGATTGCATTAGGGAACAAAACGCTAAAATTCATCATTTAGAATGCTCTGTTTTTGATGGAAAATATATTACTGAAGGAATTGATGCTAATTATTTTGATGCTTTAGAGCATCATAGAGCAGAAAATAAGACTATCCCACCAAATAGAGAATCGGAAAATCTAGAAATTTACAATGAAGGTCAATATTAATTTTGATTTTCAACTTTACAATATAATAATCATGAATGAACTTGAAGTAACAAGTTCATTCATGAACATTCTAGTTTACGATCATCTTATTATCTAATTTTTTCATTACGAAATAGTCATATTTGTATAATTAATGAATAATAATTCTATTTTTTATAAAAAAAACATAAGCATAAACAATTGATAAATATCAAAAAAAAGTCGTCTTTACAAAAAAAATTAAAAAAAAACAACAAAACATTTTGATAAATTACATTTATGTAATAGAATTCGAGGGAATTTAACTATTTTGTAAAGAAATTTTAATGGGTATGCAACAATATTTAATATTCCAAAACGCATATCTGAAACACTAGAGTTAATAATAACAACTTTATCAACATTTCGGTAATATATATAAATATAGTGCCTTGGTGTTTTTTGTTGGTGAAATATAAGGAACGACTAGGGTGAGAAAGAATTATAATTTAGGCTTGATCCCAGCATTTGTAATAGCTATATTAAGTTGGAATTCTGCTTATGCAACTGATACCCAACAACAATTAACAAATGCTATTGATAGCAATAAAATCATTGAGCTGAAAAATGGCACAAAAGTTCGTGAAATGGTGAATAACCAACAACGGAGTTTGTACCAAATTGCATTGTTGAGCAATATTTCGATTTCTGAATTACGTGCCATGAATGCTGGTCGTTTTGATAAAAGAGATATAGTCAAAGTTGATGAACGTTTAGTTTTACCGGAAAACTCTCCTTTACTACCGGCGATTGTTGCAAATAAAGGTAAAAAAGATAAATATGCAAATTTACCAACACTAGGTTCTGATGATAGTTATGATGTAAAGAAGGATAAAGATGCATTAGCTAGTCAGGTGGCTACCGTTTTGCAAACCCTTGCATCCCAAGATTGGAAAAACATTACTTCAGCAGAAAACGGTGGTATTGCCGGTCATTTGAAAAATAAAGGTAAAGATTATGCCGAAAATTATGTTAGGAATAGTATCAATTCACAAGTTATTGTTCCCGTACGTGATGCCACGCAAAATTTTTTAGGGCACTTTGGTACAGCACAATTACAATTTGATTTAAGTGACAAGGCTGAATTGAGCAATCTCAACGTTAAATTATTTAGTCCTTGGATCGATACAGAAAAAACATTGATATTTACCCAATTATCATTCCAAGAACATGAGAAAAATCGACATATCGGTAACTTTGGTATTGGTCAACGTTGGGATGTTGCCAATAATAAATGGTTATTGGGTTATAACGTCTTTCTTGATCATGACTTCCAACGATCACATAACCGTTTAGGTCTTGGTCTTGAGGCTTGGACTGATTACATGAAGTTATCTGCTAACTACTATAATCCATTATCTGATTGGAAAGATTCGAAAGATTTTGATGATTTTTACGAACGCGCAGCTAGAGGATTTGATATTCGTTTCCAAGGATATTTGCCTCAATATCCTCATTTCGGTGGATCACTTATGTATGAACAATACTATGGTGATAAGGTTGCTTTATTTGGTAAAGATAATTTGCAAAAAAATCCTAAAGCGTTGACGGTTGGCGTCGATTATACACCTGTACCTTTATTTACATTTAAAACCCAACATAAACGAGGGCAAGGTGGTCAAAAAACGACATCAGCTGAGTTGACCATGAACTATCATATTGGAACACCATTAAAAGATCAGTTAGATCCAAATATGGTTCAAGCTACGCGTTCTTTAAAAGGCAGCCGCTATGATTTAGTTGATCGTAATAACTATATTGTTCTTGAATATAAAGAAAAACAAATGGTTGTTGATTTAGGTCTGGAATCACTTCATTTAGTTGAGGGGTCCACTAATGCTCTAGCTATCGGTGTTCGTCATGGTAAAGGAGTATCAAGTGTAACTTGGTCAGGTAGTATGCAAGATATCGATCTTAATGGCGGATTTTTATGTTCTGCGATAGGGACATGTACCAGTTCTAACTGGTTAACTCCGCCAGCTGATGTCAAAAATTGGAAAATCGTTGCACCTAAATATTTGGATGAAAATGGTAATAAACTGCAAGCTAGCACTAACGGTGTTTATTCTTTAGCGGTGACAGTCAAGGATACTAGAGGTAAAACAGCAACATCTAATTCAGTTTCTTTTGATGTGTTACCTAATTTGGATATTCGTAAAGTAGGTGTCTGGGTAATTGATGAAGTACATAATCCATCAACTTATACCGATAATACCGCTGATGGTTTGACTTATGTAACACTATTAGCCAGTTTGGTTACTCCTTCAACGCCAACCCAAAGTGGTAACTTTGGCGATGGATATGTTGGTTTTAGTGACCAATCACTAATGGCAAGCATAGATAATACATTTAAATCCTCGGTAGTTGATTTATGGACAGCAACGAGTAATGGTAAAAAAGTAGCTTTAATTGATGGTACGTCTGGTAATGTAAGAAGATGTCCTAGCTCGACCCGTTGTGTCATAGTTAAGTCTTTTGAAAAAGTCAAAAAGGGCGAAAATGTTTCCGCAAATGCAGCAACCGGATATGGATTTACTGCGCTTGGTGACACTTATACCATGGATGTCGCTTCAAACTTTAGTGGTTTAGTTGATTTTTCGATTAATTTAAATGGTTACGGAACGTCTTTTAATAAAGCATCGGTTAATTTTGGCGGTGGTGAACCAGGTTACATTAAAGTTTATCGTGCCGATGGCACCTTAGTTGCCAAACAAAATGGATCTTATCTTAATTTAGAACCAGGTATTGATGGTTGGAATGTTGGCACTGAATATTTTGTTAAAGCTTTCATCGATGATACCGAAACGGTGGAAATTATCGATCTATTTGTTCTTTGGTCACTTGTCGGTACTAATAGTTTGGCTTGTCCAAGTAATGTTGCAACGACCTTGCCAAGCTTTATTGAACAACCTGAGGGGCCGTGGTTTAATGTAAGTATGGGGGTGGATGCGCATTATACCATTCCGGAAAATATAAATAGTTATGCGACGAGAGGCACAAGTATCGCTGCTGTCGCCGGAGCTCAAGATGGTGCTTTTACAAATTATGATTTGAGCCAACAAACAATATCACCAGCATGTGCCGGTGACCAAGGATTTAAGTTACAAATTGCGACTAAAAAATTAAATTAATCTTTGAATTATCGAAGATGATTGATACTGAAACACCATAAAAATGTTGTTGTTATAAAAAATACAACATGTTAATTTATTAATGAAAATAGGAAGTTAAACATGAAAAATCTTTCAATTAAAAAAGTAGCGCTAGGCATATTTTTAGCTGGCTATGCTGCAACTAGTGCCTATGCTGATTTTAGCCCGGCAGTGGCAAATGCACCGATACAGGGTAATGCACCCGTGATTTATAATCGAGACGGTACTCAACAACGAAAAATGTTTGTTCGTATCACTAATGATGAAGCTGGAAACACAGCTATTGGTAACACAGTGCACGCAAAAGTCGGAAATTATATTCATATTTTTTATAAATTAAAAGATGCCGATGGCGACATGGATAACGATACTGATCACAGCGTAGCAAACACATTAACTGTTTATAAAAAAACGCTCAGAGACACATCTTGGGTTCAAGTCGATGTTAACGCACAATCTAGGAACACTGGTGAAGATGGACATATCTATTTTCAAATCACATCGGCAATGGCTGGTGCAAACATCATTGGTTTTACACTTCAAGAAGTTACTCCATTTGGTACTCCAAGAGAAAATAAATGGTTGCAGGTTAGTAATATTTGGCAAACAAATCCCCCTGTTGTTATTGGTGGTAAGGAAGTCCCTACAATAGATGAATCTGGACCAGGTGAAATAGATCCTGACAACCCAATCGGTCCTATCGAATCAGATGCAACTAGAATGGGTATCTTTAAATTAGATGCTAGAGGTACGCCAATTTGGGATAAGAACCTAGCTGATAGGTCTGTTTCTGCAGGTACAACCGATCCTGCTTTAATTCCAAAATATGGCGATAAGTTAGCTGCTGTTGTGTGGACGGCTTCTGAGGCAAATGTTGGTAATTCCTATCCAGACTTAGGGGAAACTAGCCCGACAGATACCGATCAATCACAAGCATATACCTTTACTTGGTCATTAACCGGAACAGCTGACGGAATCGCCGCTAATACTACAGAAAACGTGACTCAGGGGGTAAGTGTAGATTCAACTCACAAATGGGGAATAATCGAATTAGGAACTAATAACTCAGTTTATAACTCTCTCAATGGTGGAGCGTATAAAGCAGGTATCCAAGGATTCCAGCTTCAAGTTGAAGCACGTTAATGATTTTAACGAAACTAATCAAAACCACTCAATTGAGTGGTTTTTTTTAGTTAATCATTAATGTACACTACTAATCATCATCTTGCTTCCTCAAACTATTATAAGTTAACTGGTTTAACCTAACTATGATTATTCCTTGGCAAACCCTAGATCCTGATACATTAACTAATCTTATAGAATACTTTGTTTTACGCGAAGGTACAGATTACGGAGAACAAGAAAAATCTCTTGCCGACAAAGTTAATGATGTAAAACGTCATTTAATGGATGGTTCAGCTGCGATTTTTTGGTCTGAATTATACGAGACAATAGATATTAAATATATAAAATAATGATTAAAATCGTTTTATCGAGTATATGATTTATTGAGTAACTTTGTTATAGTGTTAGCGTAGTAATTTGAATGGAGAGGAAGGAATAATGATTGGTAAACAGCAATCAGATACAACATTGGAGTGGTTTTTATCTCATTGCCATATTCATAAATATCCAGCAAAAAGCACCCTTATACATCAAGGTGAAAAAGCCGAAACTCTCTATTATATTTTAAAAGGAGCGGTAGCGGTATTAATCAAAGATGATGAAGGTAATGAAATGATTTTGTCTTATTTGAACCAAAATCAATTTTTAGGTGAGTTAGGCCTTTTCGAAGAAGGAACAGAGCGTAGTGCTTGGGTTAAAGCCAAAACCAGTTGTGAAGTAGCCGAAATTTCATACAAAAAATTTAAGCAACTGGTTCAGGTTAATCCAGATATTTTGATGCGTCTCGCTAGTCAAATGGCAAGTCGATTGCAAGTTACTTCTGAAAAAGTGAGTAATTTAGCTTTTTTAGATGTAGCCGGCCGTATTGCCCAAACATTATTGAACTTAACCAAACAGCCTGATGCCATGACACATCCTGATGGCATGCAAATAAAAATTACCCGCCAAGAGATTGGCCAAATCGTTGGTTGCTCGCGTGAAACCGTTGGAAGAATTTTAAAAATGCTTGAAGATCAACATTTAATTTCAGCGCATGGTAAGACGATTGTTGTTTATGGTACCCGTTGATTTAGTGAATTATCGAAATTATCATTAATATGATTGAGATATGACGAGATTTTACATGACACAACAAAAATATATTCCTAACCATGTGGCGATTATTATGGATGGTAATGGTCGATGGGCTAAGCAACGAAATCAATTGCGAGCTTCAGGCCATCGAGCCGGTTTAAAAACAGTACGTAAAATTGTAGCTCATGCTGCCCAAATAGGTATCAAGGTGCTTACCTTATATGCATTTAGTAGTGAAAATTGGAAGCGGCCAGCTAATGAAGTTTCGGCATTAATTTCGCTGTTTATTTATGCATTAAATCGTGAAATAAAAAATTTAAATAAAAATAATGTTCGGCTAAATATTATTGGTGATATATCTAAATTTAATCAAAATCTACAGAATCTTATTATTAATGCACAGCGGTTAACTCAAAATAATACTGGACTTGTCTTGAATATTGCCGCTAATTATGGCGGTCGTTGGGATATTGTGCAATCTGCTCAAAAAATAGCTTCTCAAGTTTTAGATGGTAAAATAACACCTCAAGATATTAATGAGGATTATTTTTCCTCAATGACTTGTATGTATACTTTGCCAGAAGTTGAATTAATTATTCGTACTGGTGGTGAATACCGAATAAGTAATTTTTTATTATGGCAAAGTGCTTACGCAGAATTGTATTTTACCGATATACTATGGCCTGACTTTAATCAAGCTTCATTTGACGAAGCGATAAATATTTTTAATACTAGAGAACGACGTTTTGGTGGCGTTCTAAATGAGGATCTTCCATGCTAATCCAGCGTATTTTAACTGCCATCGTACTTATTCCTTTGGTTATTATTGCACTGTTTTTTGCACCATTATCAATATTTTCATATTTGATCATTGCTGTTTGTGCATTAGCTACTTGGGAATGGAGCCATTTTTTAGGAATGGTAGAAAAAACTCAGAAAGCTATCTTTATGGTTTTAATCATTAGTTTATTAGCTTTACTTTATCTGATACCAATTGACCTTTCACTTAAAGGTAAATTATATACTTATATAATTTGCCTATCGATCGTTTGGTGGTTAATTGCTTTGCTATTAGTAATTAGTTACCCTCAATCAGCAAAATATTGGTCTAAATCAATATTAATTAAGCTGTTGTTTGCGCTTTTTACCTTAATACCTTTTTATATTAGTATGCTTGAATTACGATCGATCAATTATGATATTGATCGTTATACTGGTGCGGTTTGGTTGCTCTATGTATTTGTGTTAGTATGGGCAACCGATACTGGGGCTTATTTTGCTGGGCGGGCGATAGGCAAGCATAAATTAGCTGTAAAAGTTTCACCAGGAAAAACGATAGAAGGTTTTATTGGTGGAGTTAGTTTAGCTATTTTAGTTTGTTTGCTAGTTTATTTAACCGGTTATTTTGCTATTAGCTTTATCAATTTTTTAATTAGTTCACTATTGGCTATTTTAGTTTCGGTATTAGGTGACCTAACCGAAAGTATGTTTAAGCGTGAAGCTGGCATTAAAGATAGTGGCAATCTGATTCCCGGACATGGTGGTATTTTAGATCGTATTGATAGTTTAACCGCGGCAGTTCCTGTATTTACTGCATTATCTTTGCATTTATTCTAAAAGGTTGCTGATTTTGCTTTGGTCACTGTTGTTATTTCTTATCACTATCAGTATATTAGTTACAGTACATGAATTTGGACATTATTTTGTCGCACGGCTATGTAAAGTACAAGTAGAATGTTTCTCAATTGGGTTTGGAAAAAAAATATGGTCGCATAGGTTTTCAAATGGAACCGAGTTAGTTATTGCTATGATTCCGCTAGGCGGATATGTTAGAATGCTTGATAGCAGAACAACTGAATTATCACCCAATTTAGAAAAATTAGCTTTTGATAAAAAAAAGATTTGGCAACGCGCCGCGATTATTTTTGCTGGGCCATTTGCTAATTTTGTTTTAGCGTTAATTATCTATTGGATTGTTTTTTTGATGGGAGTAGTCGATTACCCCGTTAAAATAAAAAATACTATACCGGCAACTCCAGCTGCATCTATACATATTCCCGCTGAGGCGGAGTTAAAAATGATAGATAAAGTAAAGATAAATAGTTGGAATGATGTAAAAGTTGCTTTGATTTCGGCTTTAGGTAAAAACAATATTAATGTTACCTATATAGATAGTTCGGTTATCAATAATCGTCAACAAGCAGTGAGCCGAAATGTTAATATTAGCGATTGGAGTTTTGATTTAGAGAAGGAATCAGCAATTGCTGCATTTGGATTTATACCTAAACAAGTGGAAATTTATCCAATTATAAGTAAAATTGTCGCTAATTCGGCAGCAGCTCAGGCTGGTTTACAAGTTGGTGATAAAATTATCAGTTATAATGATCATCTTTATCAAAATTGGCAAGATTTTACTGATACGATAAAAAAAGCTGAAACCATAAAAATTAAGGTAAATAGGAATAATAAAGATGTAGAGCTAACACTTCAACCCACAATAAATAAAAATGGTGAAGGTGTGGCTGGTTTTTATCCGACTTCAGACGTAGTAATTAAGCAGTATAATGTTTTAAATGGATTTGGTAAGGCGATGGAAAGAACCTTGTTAGAAACAGAATTTACTTTCCGTTCTTTTTACCAATTAGTAACAGGTGTTGTTGGTTTAAAATATTTATCAGGATCAATAACAATAGCAAAAAGCGCAGGGCAAACAGCAAGTTATGGATTTACCCCTTACTTATGTTTTCTAGCTTTTATTAGTATAAATTTAGGGGTTATCAATCTTGTTCCATTACCGATGTTAGATGGCGGGCAGTTGCTTTTTTTATTTTTTGAAATGATAAAAGGAAAAGCCTTATCAAATAAAACACAAGAGCGTTTTTTTCTAATCGGATTTGTTTTATTAATGGTAATAATGGGAATTGCATTATTTAATGATATTTTACGACTGTAATGGGATGAGGTTATAAATATATACAATGAAAATAAATAAATTACTTATAGCATCTATGTTGTTTGGTACCACAGTAACATATAGTTCTAATGCATTTTGTGTTGATGATTTTGTGGTAAAAGATATCAAATTTGAAGGCTTACAGCGAGTAACCGTTGGCGCTGCAATGCTTGAAATGCCTGTTCAAGTTGGCGACTATGTAAATGAATCTGATTTAGGTCGTATTATCAAATCATTATATGCTAGCGGCAATTTTGATGATATTACGCTATCTCGCGATGGTGATAAGTTAATTATTCATGTGCAAGAACGCCCAACGATTGCCAGTATAACTTTTTCAGGTAATAAATCTGTTAAAGATGATATGTTAAAGAAAAATTTAGATAGCACCGGCATTCGAGAAGGTGATGCATTAGATCGAACAATGCTTTCAGGGATTGAAAAAGGGCTAGAAGATTTTTACTATAGCGTGGGTAAATATAATGCGCAAATCAAAGCTGTAGTGACACCATTATCTCGTAACCGAGTTGATCTCAAATTAGTTATTGCCGAGGGTAAATCTGCTCTAATTGATCAAATCAATATTGTGGGCGCAAAAGCGTTTTCATCTGAAGAGCTTATTTCACGCTTTTCTCTACGCGACAATGTACCTTGGTGGAATATGATGGGTGATCGTAAATATCAAAAACAGAAATTAGCATCAGATTTAGACGAGTTGCAGAGCTTCTATTTAAATCGTGGTTATGCTAGATTTGATATTGAGTCAACACAAGTCAGTTTAACTCCAGATAAAAAAGGTATTTATGTCACGATTAATATTCATGAAGGTGAACAATACAAGTTATCTGGTTTTGATTTTAAAGGCAACTTTGCTGGTCATGAAAAAGAAATCCAAAACATAGCCAAAGAAAAGCTGACTGAAGGTGAACTTTATAATGGTAAAAAAATTACCGATATTGAAGATAATATCAAACGGTTGCTTGCTAATTTTGGCTATGCCTACCCTCACGTTGCTATTCAACCGGAAATGGATGATTCAACACATACCGTTAAATTGGTAGTGATAGTAGATGTGGGGCAACGTTTTTATGTGCGAAATATTAAAATCGTTGGTAATACGGTAACTAGCGAAAGCGTAGTTCGTCGTGAACTTCGCCAAATGGAAGGTTCATGGTTAAGTAACGGCTTAGTTGAACTTGGTAAAGAACGTCTAAACCGACTTGGCTTCTTTGAGAGTGTTGAAGCCAATACTGAACGAGTTCCGGGTATTGATGATCAAGTTGATATCATTTATAAAGTAGCTGAACGTAACACCGGTAGTATTAAATTTGGTGTTGGTGTCGGCTCAGACAGTGGTGTAAGTTTTAATGCCGGTATCTCTCAAGATAACTGGTTAGGAACGGGTAATAGTGTGTCATTTGATATTAATACCACCAGTAGTGATAAAACGGCTTCTATTTCGATTGTTGACCCTTATTTTACCGTTGATGGTGTCAGTTTAGGTGGTAGTGTCTACTACAATACATATAAAACTGATAGTGATGATGATGAATCTGAGTATTCAAGTAAAACTTGGGGGGCGACTGCTAACCTAGGTTTCCCTATTAGCGAAAATAACTTTGTCCGCTTTGGTGCTGAATATGCTAATCATAAATTAACCGATATGCAACCACAATATAATATGTGGCGCTATTTTGATTCTATGGGTGAGAATATGAAAAATAAAAGTAAATCATATTCATATGACACCAATGATTTGCTATTAAACGCCTATTGGACATATAACTCCTTAGATCGTGGTTACTTCCCAACAGATGGTCTAAGACTTAGTGCTAATTTAAAAGCAACAACGCCAATATTTGAAAATAGATTCTATAAAATGGTGAGTGATGCATCTTATTATTATCCTATCGATGCAGATCACAATTGGGTCTTTTTAGCTCGAGGCCGATTAGGCTATGGCGGTGGATTTGGTGGCAAAGAACTACCTTTCTATGAAAACTTCTATGCCGGTGGTTCAACAGTATTACGGGGCTTTAAAGCCAATACTGTCGGCCCTAAAGCGGTCTATTTTAATAAAACTGGATGTAAAACGTTAGAAGATTCAGCTCAATGCACCAGATCTAACGATGCAATAGGTGGTAATGCATTAGTCTTTGCAAGTACAGAACTAATAGTTCCTACGCCATTTGCGGGTGAAAAATATGCAGATAGTATTAGAACATCAGTGTTTTTTGATGCGGGTACAGTTTGGGATACAGAGTGGGATTTAAAAGGCAAAAATATTCCGGATTATAGTTCGCCATCTGATATTAGAATATCAACTGGTCTTGCTGTTCAATGGATGTCTCCATTAGGTCCATTGGTATTTTCTTATGCACAGCCATTGAAGAAATATAGTGGTGATTCGGCTCAGCAATTCCAATTTAATATAGGTTCAACATGGTAATACCATATTGTTTATAACTAAAATACACATAGGTGAATAAAGTGAAAAAAATTATGTCTGTTATTGGTATCAGTATTGCGCTATTTTTTACGAGTTTTGTATATGCTGAAACTAAAATTGGTATTATCGATATTAAATCTGTAATGGATCGTATGCCAGAAAGAGAAGCGGTTGGTAAAGCATTAACTCAAAAATTTGAAGCTCGAGCAAAATCATTAGAAAACGAAGAAAAACTTGCTAATGATGCCGCTGCACGTTTAAAGAAAGAAGGGGTAACTTTATCATCTTCTGAAAAGGCCAAATTAAGTAAAACTATTGCAGATTTTCAAAATAACGCTGCCGCTTTTTCAAATGAATATCGTGAAAGTGAAGCAAAAGAAGCTAGTAAATTATTAGCGAAAATTCAACAAGCAGTTAAAAAAATTGTTGCAGAAGAAAAATTTGATCTTGTTTTAAGATCAGATACAGTTTTATACGCCTCTGATACTGTTGACATTACAGATAAAGTGTTGGAGAAGGTTAAGAAATAATGTTTGCTTGTCTTTTAGAACAATTAGCTAAGCATATTGATGCTAAATTACACGGTGATGGGACTTTACCCATCACAGGTATTGCATCAATGAAAGGGGCGGTATCAGGGCAAATTACATTTTTGGCAGATAAAAAATTTCAGAGCAATCTATCAGAGTGTAAAGCTTCAGCTGTAGTAATGACTGAAGATAGCCTAAAATATTGGCACGGTGCCGCCTTAATTGTTAACAATCCTTATCTTGCTTATGCAAAATTAGCACAATACCTAGATACCACACCAAACCCAGCTAAAGATATCGCGCCTTCTGCGGTTATTGATTCGTCTGCTAAATTAGGTAACAATGTATCAATCGGCGCTAATGCGGTTATTGAAAGCAATGTGATATTGGCTGATAACTGTATTATTGGTCCAGGTTGTTTCATCGGTAAAAATACTAAGATTGGTGCTGGCACTAAATTATGGGCTAATGTTTCTGTTTATCATAACTGTATTATTGGTGAAAATTGCTTAATTCAGTCAGGGACAGTTATTGGAGCTGATGGATTTGGTTATGCCAATGATAAAGGTAAATGGATAAAAATCCCCCAATTAGGTCGAGTAGTGATTGGTAATAATGTTGAAATCGGGGCATCAACAACGATAGATCGTGGTGCGTTAGATGATACTATTATTGGTAATGGCGTAATAATTGATAATCAGTGTCAAATTGCCCACAACGATATTATTGGTGATCATACAGCGGTCGCTGGTGGCGTTATTATGGCGGGTAGTTTAAAGATTGGACGTCATTGCCTAATTGGTGGTGCGAGCGTTATTAACGGACATATGGAAATTTGTGATCAAGTAACGGTTACCGGCATGGGTATGGTTATGCGACCAATTACCGAACCTGGTGTATATTCATCCGGTATTCCATTGCAACAAAATAAAGTATGGCGTAAAACAGCTTCATTAGTTTTGCATATTGATGAAATGAATAAACGTTTGAAAGCACTTGAGAAGAAGCTATTAAATGTCTCGACGTAGACGATTACGGTCGGTATAATGCTTTCCTATTTTGTAAATTTAATTAGCTCAATTAATTTTTAATGATGAGCAAATATATTTAATAATTCCGAGGTATAAAGATGCAAGTTTCGGTAGAAACAACAGAAGGTTTGGGCCGTCGTTTATCAATTACAATAAAATCAGAAGATATTACCAAAGCGGTTAATAAAGAACTTATTAATACAGCAAAAAAAGTACGTATTGATGGTTTCCGTAAAGGCAAAGTACCTTTAAAAATTGTTGAACAACGTTATGGTGCTTCTATTTTACAAGATGCTTTAAGTGATTTAATGCAACGTAATTTTATCGATGCTATTATTCAAGAAAAATTGAATCCAGCCGGTGCGCCAATTTATACGCCTAAAGAATATAAAGACGGCGAAGATTATACTTTCACTGTTGAATTTGAAATTTATCCTGAGATTAAAATTAAAGATTTAGATAAAATTGAAGTCGAAAAACCGGTTGCTGAAATTGCAGATGCTGATGTTGAAACTATGATTGAAACCTTACGTAAGCAACAAGGTACATGGAAAATTGTTAAAAAGAAATCAAAAGAACAAAATCGTGTCACGCTAGACTTTTTAGGTAAAGTTGATGGTGCTGAATTCGAAGGTGGTAAAGCTGATGATTTTGTTCTTGTGCTAGGACAAGGCCGAATGATTCCAGGTTTTGAAGATGCCATCATTGGTCACAAAGCAGGGGATGAATTTGACATTAATGTTACTTTCCCAGAAGATTACCATGCCGAGAATTTAAAAGGTAAACCAGCGGTATTTTCAGCTAAACTTAACAAAGTTGAAGAACTTGAATTACCAGAACTTACCGAAGATGTAGTTAAAAGATTTGGTATTGCTGATGGAACAGTTGAAAGTTTACGGGCAGAAGTACGCAAAAATATGCAACGTGAGCTTAATGCAACAATTCGCAATAAAATCAAAACACAAGCTATTGATGGTTTAGTAAAAAATAATGATATTCAAGTTCCTTCAGCGTTAATTGACCGCGAAGTTGAAGTATTACGTCAACAAGCCGTAGCTCGCTTTGGTGGAAATATTAAACAACCAATGGATCTACCTAAAGAGTTGTTTGAAGCAGAAGCTAAACGTCGGGTCATCGTTGGATTACTATTCAGCGAAATTATTGAAAGTAACAAATTAAAAGCTGAAGAAGCGAAAGTACAATCTTTAATTGATGAAATAGCAACTGCTTATGAAGATCCTAAAGAAGTGGTTGATTATTACCGTAAAGATAAAAAAGCAATGGATAATATCCGTTCTGTTGCATTAGAAGATCAAGTTGTTGATTTATTATTAGCTAGTGCAAAAGTGACAGAGAAGACTTATTCATTTTCAGAATTAATGAATCAACAAGTTGCTTAAGCAGCAGCTTGTCACTTATTTAATTAAAATTCATTATAAGCCCAAATAAGGATCAATTGTTTGGGCTATTTTGTTTAATTAGGAGATGAAGATGCCTTTAGAACCATACATGAGTGTGATTCCAATGGTTGTTGAGCAAAGTTCTCGTGGCGAAAGAGCTTATGATATTTACTCACGATTATTAAAAGAAAGAATTATATTTTTGACTGGACAAGTTGAAGATAATATGGCCAATTTGATTATTGCACAGATGCTTTTTCTTGAAGCAGAAAACTCCGAGAAAGATATTTACTTATATATCAATTCTCCTGGTGGTGTTGTCACAGCTGGGATGGCTATTTATGATACGATGCAGTTTATTAAACCTGATGTAAGTACAATTTGTCTTGGACAAGCCTGTTCAATGGGATCGCTACTTTTAGCTGCAGGAACTCACGGTAAACGTTACTGCTTACCTAACGCTCGAGTTATGATTCACCAACCACTAGGTGGATTTCAAGGGCAAGCATCAGATATTCAAATTCATGCTCAAGAAATATTACAGGTAAAAAGTCGATTAAATAATATTTTGGCAAAACATACCGGACAAGATATTAGTGTAATTGAGAAGGATACAGATCGTGATAATTTCATGTCAGCTGAGAAAGCAGTTGAATATGGATTGGTTGACGCCATATACAGTAAACGATCTTAAAACTAAATAGGTGGAAAAAAGTGGATAAAGAAAATTCAGAAAAATTACTCTATTGTACTTTTTGTGGGAAAAGTCAACATGAAGTCCGTAAATTAATTGCTGGACCGTCATCTATTTATATCTGTAATGAATGTATTGGTTTATGTAATGATATTTTAAAAGAAGAGACAAAAGGCTTTCTCTCTCATGAAGAATTTATTAGTAAACCGTTACCGACACCGCATGAAATTCGAGACCATCTTGATGAATATGTCATCGGTCAGGAGCGTGCTAAGAAAGTATTATCCGTCGCTGTTTATAACCATTATAAACGTTTACGTAGCTACTCTAATCGTAGTGATGTAGAGTTAGGTAAAAGTAATATTTTATTAATTGGCCCTACAGGTAGTGGAAAAACCTTACTTGCTGAGACATTAGCCCGTTTTTTAGATGTTCCATTTGCCATGGCTGATGCAACGACATTGACCGAAGCAGGCTATGTTGGTGAAGATGTCGAAAATATTATTCAGAAATTATTACAAAGTTGTGACTATAATGTAGAAAAAGCTCAACGTGGTATCATTTACGTTGATGAAATTGATAAGATTTCTAGAAAATCGGATAATCCATCTATCACTCGAGATGTCTCAGGTGAAGGTGTTCAGCAGGCTTTACTAAAAATTATTGAAGGTACGGTTGCCTCAGTTCCACCTAAAGGTGGACGAAAGCATCCTCAACAGGAATTTTTGCAAGTTGATACATCAAAAATCCTCTTTATTTGTGGTGGGGCATTTAGTGGCTTGGATAAAGTTATTGAAAATCGAATATCTACAAATACCGGAATTGGTTTCGCCGCTGATGTAAAAAGCTCAAAAAATAAAGCGACAGAATCTGAGTTATTAGCCCAGATAGAAGCTGAAGATTTAGTTAAATTTGGTCTTATTCCTGAATTTATTGGTAGATTACCGGTTATCGGAACATTAGCAGAGTTAGATAAAGATGCGTTAGTTAACATTTTGACAGAACCTAAAAATGCCTTAACTAAACAATTTAAAGCCTTATTAGAATTGGATGGTGTAGAACTGGAATTTACTCAAGAAGCTTTAGACGCAATTGCAATCAATGCAATGAAGCGTAAAACAGGAGCTCGAGGTTTGCGTTCAATTGTTGAAAATATATTATTAGATACAATGTATGACTTACCATCATTGAATAATGTTAAAAAAGTGCTTGTTGAGAAAGATACGGTAGATCATTTGCAATCACCTAAATTAATTTTTAGTGAAGATACAGAACTTTCTGCATAATAGGCAAGTGAAGAGTGCTATTTACAGTAAGTAGCATTTAATTGCAAAAGAGTGGAATATGCATGTACATCTTTGTACTGCTTATTTAAAACATAACAGGATGAGCTTGAATATCTTAAAATTGCCCCAATATAAGAATGATAAGTTTGTACTACCGAGAGAACAAAATGAAGACAAAACAAACTAAACAAATGATAATGCCTATTTTACCATTGCGTGATGTTGTTGTATTTCCGCACATGGTAATTCCTCTCTTTGTTGGTCGTAATAAATCAATCCGTTGTCTGGAAAGTGCAATGGAGATGGATAAACAAGTTTTTCTTGTAACACAAAAATACCCTTCGCAAGATGACCCTGATGTTGAAGATTTGTATGAAGTAGGAACTGTAGCCAATGTTTTACAATTACTTCAATTACCTGATGGTACAGTAAAGGTTCTCGTTGAAGGTGTTGCCCGTGCTAAAATAGTTGATATTCTTGAACGAAAAGAAGATGATTTTTTAATCGCAAACATCAAACCTCTAAAAGAATTGAAAAAGGATGATAAAGTTAACCAAGCAATGATAAGGGTACTATTATCAAACTTTGACGATTATGCCAAACTTAATAAAAAAGTGACCCAAGAGGTTGTTGATTCAATTCATTTAATTAAAGAACCATCACAATTAGCCGATTCTGTTGCCGCAACATTATTTGTAAAAGTTGAACAAAAACAAGAAATTTTAGTCAGTTCTGATTTAGAAAAACGTTTTGAGTTGCTTATTTCATTAATGGAAGCAGAAATTGATTTGTTGCAAGTAGAAAAAAATATTCGTCAACGCGTGAAACAACAAATGGAAAAAGCGCAAAAAGAATATTATCTCAATGAACAAATCAAAGCGATACATAAAGAGTTAGGAGATATCGATAATAAGCTTGACGAATATGAAGAGTTAAACTTAAAAATTACTAAGGCGAAAATGCCAAAAGAGGCCAAGGAAAAAACATTATCTGAACTTAATAAACTTAAGATGATGCCGACTATGTCTGCTGAGGCAACGGTCGTTCGTGGATACATTGATTGGATGTTACAGGTTCCATGGCATAAACGCAGTAAAGTAAAAAAGGATATTCATGACGCGCAAAAAGTTTTAGATAAAGACCATTATGGCCTTGATCGAGTTAAAGATCGAATTCTAGAATATTTGGCTGTACAAGGGCGAGTTAATAAAGTTAAGGGGCCAATTTTATGTTTAGTGGGGCCTCCGGGAGTAGGGAAAACGTCATTAGGACAATCAATTGCTAAAGCGACAGGAAGAGAATATGTTCGTATGGCATTAGGTGGCGTCCGTGATGAAGCTGAAATTCGCGGACATCGTAGAACTTATATTGGTTCAATGCCAGGTAAATTAATCCAGCGTTTAGTTAAAGTTGGGGTTAAAAATCCGCTATTTTTGTTAGATGAAATCGATAAAATGGCTTCTGATATGCGTGGTGATCCAGCTTCTGCGTTATTAGAAGTTCTTGACCCTGAGCAAAATAGTGCATTTAGCGACCATTATTTAGAAGTCGATTATGATTTATCGGATGTCATGTTTGTAGCAACAGCTAATTCAATGAATATTCCTGCCCCATTACTTGATAGAATGGAAGTAATTCGGCTATCCGGTTACACCGAAGATGAAAAGTTGAATATTGCTAAACAGCATTTAATTTCTAAACAGATTGCTAATAATGGTTTAAAAGCGAATGAAATTAACATTGATGACTCAGCTATAATTAGCATTATTCGCTATTACACGCGTGAAGCAGGTGTACGAAGCTTAGAAAGAGAAATAGCCAAAATTTGTCGTAAAGTTGTTAAGCAACTTGCTTTAAATAACCGTTTACGAAAAATAAGCGTAACGCAAGATAATCTAAAAGATTATTTGGGTGTGCCACGTTTTGATTATGGAAAATCTGAAAGTGAAAATCGGATTGGTCAAGTTAATGGTTTGGCGTGGACAGAAGTTGGTGGTGATCTGCTAACGATTGAATCAATGAGTGTTGTTGGTAAAGGTAAGTTGACTTATACCGGCTCATTGGGTGACGTGATGCAAGAATCTATTCAAACCGCACTTACAGTTGTTCGCTCACGAGCTGAAAAGTTGGGAATCAATAACGACTTTTATGAAAAACGTGATATACATGTGCATGTTCCTGATGGCGCAACACCTAAGGATGGTCCGAGTGCAGGTATCGCTATGTGTACCTCTTTGGTTTCGACTTTAACTGGTAACCCTGTGCGTTCAGATGTTGCTATGACGGGCGAAATTACTTTACGAGGCGAAGTATTACCAATCGGTGGGTTAAAAGAGAAATTATTAGCTGCTCACCGCGGTGGCATCAAAACAGCTATAATTCCGATTGATAATGTTAAAGATCTCGAAGAGATTCCAGAAAATGTTAAATCTGAAATTGATATCAGACCGGTTAAGTGGATAGATGATGTTTTGGTGATTGCTTTGCAAAATAACCCATTTGGTATTGAAGCAGTTAACCAAAACGTAAAAATAGCGTCACCGACAAAAAAAACGGTTAAAAAGATCAAAAATACAGCTAATGTTTCAACTCGATTAAATTAGATCAAACAATAAAAAAGCCAACTTTGTGTTGGCTTTTTTTTATCGGCTTTTAATTAGATAATAGCCAATTTAGGCAAATATGCTATACTTGCGAAATTCAATTTCAGGTGTATGGAGAATGGCGAGCTATGATGGAAACAATTAGAACTGCTGCGAACAGTCTTGTTGTTAAAATAATCTTTGCAATTATTATTTTATGTTTTATTTTTACTGGCGTTGGCTTTCTGGGTTTTGGTGGCGGTAATGCTACAAATGATGAGCAATTATATATTGCAAAAGTAGACGGCAACGGTATCAGTCGAACTGGTTTTGAAGCTCAGGTACAACAAATTTTGCGTAACACTAGTGGTGGTGATGCCTCACTTAATAAAGAAATACGGCAAAATGTATTAGCTCAGCAAATAGATAACTATTTAGCTTATCAATTTTCTCAAAAAATTCATGCGGCAATCAGTAACGAACGAGTAAGAAATTATATTAGACAACAAAAAGTGTTTTTTATAAATGGTAAATTTGATAATCAAAATTATTTAAATTTACTTAAAGTAAACGGTTTTACCCCTGATAGTTACGCAGAAATATTAAGGACATCGTTACAACAAGAGCAGGTTATGGATGCCTTGGTAAAATCTAGTTTTGTGTTACCATCAGATTCTGAAATTGCGATGTTAAAAAATCAAACAAGAGATGTTTATGCTACTATGGTTGATTCTTCTGTAGATGATCTGAAAGATATCAATATTACAGAAGAAGATGAAAAAAAATATTATGATGAACATCAAAAAGAATTTTTCAGAAAAGATAGAGTCAAATTAAAATATATCTATACTTCTAAGGATATCGTTGCAAAAGACATAAAAGTTACTGATGATGAAATCAGAAAAAATTATGAAAAAAATATTAAAAATTATAGTTATCCAGCAAAAAAAGCTTTTAGTGCCATTTTTGTAACAAATAAAGAACAAGCTGATAAAGTTGTTAAAGAGTTAGCTTCGGGAGTTGATTTTGAAAAACTAGCAGTAGATCTTAATCAAAATAATGATATTTCTGCCTACGGAAAGAATGGATCATTAGGTTGGTTTGCTGATGATGACACTTTGCCTGAATTCTTCAAAAAAGCCAACTTGCAAACCGTTAATCAAATTTCAAAACCAATCGCGACTGATGGTGGATTTGTTATCATTAAACTTGATGGTAAGCAAGCATCTCAATCTATGGGCTTTGATCACGCAAAAAATAAAATTGAAGAAAATTTGTTTGAGCAAAAATTGCAAAAAGCATTTACTGCAATTGAAAACAAAATCAAAAAAACGCTAACTCAGTCACCTAAATCGATGGAAGAATTGGCTGAAAAAACTGGTCTTAGTGTTGTACAGACAGATTGGACAAGCTATAAAGACTTAAATTCGATCATGTTTCATCCTGAAATTAGTGATTTAGTCTTTAGTGAAGAGATGCTCAATGATGGGCAATTGACCCATAAAATATCGGATCTAATTCCAATTGAAAGAAATTATGGCAGTTATAGTTTTGTTATTCAAGTAACAGATTATCGTCCTGAAGGGATAGCGCCATTTGAAGAAGTTAAAGAAACCATCAATAAAAAACTCACTAAAGATAAAGTTGAAAATCGTTTCAAAGAAACGGTTGATAACTTATTGGCTGAATTAAATACTAATAGAAACTCAGATAAAATAAACTTCAGTAAGAAATATGTTTTACACAGAGATTCGACAGATTTAGATAAAAAAGTAGTAGATATGATTTTTAATATGCAACTACCAATTCCAGGTGTTAAATCTGATTTATTTAAAGTCCAATTTTTAGAAAATAATACTGCCTATATTGTAAGGCTAGTTAATGTTAATACGCCAAAAGAATATCAAGATATTTCAGCAGAACTATTACCAGCATCTATGGCAGATACTTATTATTATCTTAGCAACGATATTCGTTCTAAAGCGAAAATTGAAATTATGCCAGATACAAATATGTGATCAAGATCAAAGAAATTTGGTAAATATCTAAATAAAAGAGAAGCCACTTTGGTGGCTTTTCGCATTTTTGTAATTATTAAAATTTATCTTATTAACTCCATGAGATAGTGATTATGCAAATTTAGTTGCTTAATTATTTTGGAGTTAATTTAAATGAAAATTTTTACATTATTTTGCCTTTTATTCACATCGTTATTTTTTTCAACTGGAAGTTTTGCTGATTCAAAATCCGATATCACAACCAAAGGAGAGCAAAAACAAGTTGTACAAGTTAATATTAATACGGCAACCGCTGAAGAGTTAAGTAAAGTATTAACTGGTATTGGGATGAGTAAAGCTCAGAAAATCATCGAGTATCGGGAAAAATTTGGGCCTTTTGTTTCGCTAGAACAATTAAAGGAGGTTTCAGGAATTGGCCAAGCAACACTTGATAAAAATATAGGAAAAATTACTTTATAAATATTCTATCTTCCAACAGCGAAGCTGTTGGAAGATATTGCTAATTATCAATTGGATCAACATCAATACTCCATCTTACTTTTGAAACATCATCCCACTGCTCAACAACTGTTAGTAGGTTATCTAATATTTGCTGCAATAATTGCCTATTAGTATGTTGCAATAATAATTGCCAACGGTTATAGCCAGCTTTTTTAGGTTGACTTGCAGGCATAGGGCCAAGTTGCCATAAATTATGGTCATAATTCGCCTTTAACCAATCATGAATGCGCTGCAAAAATTTGGGGGCATGTAAGTTATTACGGTCGGCAGCACGGATTAGTACCTGATAGCTAAATGGAGGCAATAAAGTTTGTTGACGTTCAAGTAAAGTCTGCTTTGCAAATGCCGGATAGCCTTGAGTCAGTAGAATGTTTAATAAAGGATGTTGTGGATGATAGGTTTGCAGAATAACTTCGCCCGCTTTGGTTTCACGACCGGCTCTACCTGAAACTTGAGTATAGATTTGTGCGAATCTTTCTGTTGCCCGGAAATCGCTTGAAAACAAGGCGCCATCAACATCAACGATGCCGACTAATGTCACATCAGGAAAGTGATGGCCTTTAGCCAGAATTTGCGTACCGACTAAGATATGGGCGCCACCTTTATGAATATCATGCAAATAGCTATTCAATGCCTCTTTTTTAGTTATGGTATCACGATCAATACGGGTAACTTTTATATTGGGGAACAACAGATTAAGTTGTTTTTCAAGTTGCTCAGTTCCAAATCCAATCGGTAATAATTGGGTGGAACCACATTTAGGGCACTGCTTGGGTACTTCTCTTGGTGTATCACAATAATGACAAATTAATTTATTTTGCTTTTTATGAAAAGTATAAGGGCGATCACAACGTGGACATTCGGCAATCCAACCACAATCATGACAAATAATTAATGGTGCGAATCCTCGACGGTTAAGAAATAACATAACTTGATTATTGTTATGTAAGTGTGCTCTTATCTGTTCTATTAGTGGTTGAGATAATCCCGAAGCTAGAGCCATGCCACGAATATCCAAAATAGATTGTTTGGCTAGTTTGGCATTACCGGCTCTTTGTGTCAGCTTGAGTTGTTGGTATTTGTGCGTTTGTGCATTGTTGATGGTTTCAAGAGAAGGCGTTGCCGATCCTAATACAATAGGTATATTTTCAATTTTTGCTCGAATAATTGCCAAATCTCTAGCATTATAACGCCATCCTTCTTGTTGTTTGTACGAACTATCATGTTCTTCATCGATAATAATGATGCCCAAATCTTTGAATGGCGTAAAAAGTGAAGAGCGGGTGCCAACAACAATGGCATTTTCACCATCTTTACTTCTTAACCAAACCTCTAAACGTTCTTTATCGGTTAAGCCTGAGTGTAAAATATCAATAGGAGCATTAAAGCGTTGCTTGAAGCGTTTAATTGTTTGTGGAGTTAAACCTATTTCCGGAACTAAAACTAAAGCCTGTTTCCCTTGTGATAAAACATCTGCAATTATATTCAGATAAACTTCAGTCTTGCCAGAACCCGTTATGCCATCAAGTAAAAATACAGCGAATTGTTTATTTTGTTGATTAATCGTCGCTATAGCGTTAGATTGTTCATCGTTTAATTGGATTGACGCTGGATTGGTTGAATAATTTGTCTGCCAGCAAATTTTTTCAGGTTGACGATAGACTAATTCTATAAGCTGTTTTTTTTGTAATTCCTGATAAATATTGGGGTTAAAATTACTTTGTTTTAAATCATTGTTTCTAAGTGAAGCTAATAATAGCTTTTGTTTTGGGGTTTTTGTTAACAGCTCTAAATCAATTTGTTGCCCTTGCTGTGTTAATTGCCACTGTTTTACGCCTTCATTAATCGCTTGGCGACCTTGCCTTAAGAGAACAGGCATGGCATGAAACATGACTTCACCAATTGGAAAATGATAATAACCTGTCGCCCAATTTAATAATTGCCAAATTGGTTGCGAAAAGAGTTTTTTGCCATCGATAACTGAGGTAATTGCTTTTAAATTTTCAATATCGAAAGTTGTGTGCTGATCAATTTTAACGATGATACCAATCATCTCCCGTTTACCAAAAGGCACTTTAACCCGCATACCAATTTCAGCAGGTAAGGTTAGTTTGTAATCGAACAGTTGATAAAGGGGTACCGGTAAGGCTACATGAGCAATCAGCATTAACAATCACTATTATTAAAAACTGCTATTGTACGCAGATTTTATTTAACTCGCAAAACTTACGCAGATAAATTGATTATATCTAAGTGAACTATATAAAAACTTTATTTATATGATAATTTATAGGATAGTAGTATCCATATACAAAATTTGCTATCTTTAGTAATAAACTACAACATAATATTTAAAGGTAAATAAAAATGTCAGCCTCATTTTCACATATAAATCAAAGAGGTGATGCTCATATGGTTGATGTTTCTGAAAAACAGTCAACTTTACGAGAAGCTCGGGCAGAATCCATCGTTTTAATGAATGCGGAAACATTTAATCTGATTATTGAAGGAAAACATCATAAAGGCGATGTTTTCGCCACAGCAAGGATTGCCGGTATTCAAGCAGCTAAACGAACATGGGATTTGATTCCACTTTGTCATCCACTACTTCTGAGTAAAATAGAAGTCAATATTGAACCCATATTTGAAAATCATAGTATTAGGATTGAATCTATTTGCCGGTTAACAGGTCAAACTGGGGTTGAAATGGAGGCATTAGTTGCCGCTTCGGTAGCCGCATTAACAATATATGATATGTGCAAAGCTAATCAAAAAGATATGATCATTAATCAGGTTCGATTACTCAATAAAATTGGCGGTAAATCGGGCGAATATAATGCAATAACACAGTGATAGTATGAATAAAATTATTTTTTTTGCACAAACTAGAGAGCTGGTTGGGGTTGATAAACTTGAATTAGCGGTAGATCAAATGGCAATATCTCAACTTCTAGAACAGTTGAGTTTGCGTGGTAATAAATGGTCATTAGCATTAAAAGAAAAAACAGTATTATGTGCAGTCAATCAGACTTTAGTTAACTATGACTATATTATTCAAGAGGATGATGAAATTGCCTTTTTCCCTCCAGTAACAGGCGGTTAACAATATGAATATTATCCAAGTTAACCAATCTCCCATCGATGTGAATTCATTGATCACTTGGCTTTATGAATCACCAACAGATGGTGCAGTTGTGACGTTTATGGGCAAGGTGCGTAGTTTTGAAAATCAAGTTATTAGTCTAACGTTAGAACACTACCCTGAAATGACTGAAAAAGTGTTAGGTAATATTATCAACCAAGCCCGAGGTAGATGGGCGATCAATCGAGTTGCGATAGTCCACCGTGTTGGTAAAATTTATGCCAATGAAAGTATTGTGTTTGTTGGTGTGAGTGCAGCTCATCGTAGTGATGCTTTTGCAACTACAGAGTTTATAATGGATATATTAAAAAATGAGGCTCCATTTTGGAAGAAGGAACAGACTGTTAGCGGGCAAAATTGGGTAAAAGCAAAGGAATCCGATTTAAATGCCTTGAAGAAATGGTATTAATCCTTATTTAATATATAATACGGTTGTTATGTTATTTTTATAAGAGGAAGGATATGTCTAGTTATAACCCGAATGATTCAATTATAGAACAGACTGGTAGTCGCATCCAAACATATATGAGTCATGTGTATGGATGGATGGCTGTTGGTTTACTTTTAACTGCATTTGTTGCTTGGTTTGCATCAAATAATTATCAGCTTGTTATGTTTTTAGCGCGTATAATGTGGGTGCTTTTGATTGCTGAAATTGGCTTGGTTTTTGCTATTTCAGGAATGATTAACCGTTTATCTGGTGCTACAGCAACCACTTTATTTATGCTTTATTCAGTTCTAAATGGTTGTACTTTTTCTATATATTTTCTTTATTATACGTCGTCTTCCATTGCCAGTGTCTTTTTTATAACCGCTGGAATGTTTAGTGCATTAGCGGTTTATGGCTATACCACTAAACGTAATTTATCTGGTTTAGGTAGCTTTTTATTCATGGGATTAATTGGTATTGTTATCGCCTCCCTAGTTAATATATTTTTGCAAAGTGCACCTCTAATGTGGGCTATAACCTATATTGGTGTTTTTGTTTTTGCCGGATTAACCGCTTATGATACGCAAAAACTTAAAGAATTTGGTGTCAACTTATCACAAGATGATCAAAATATGTTTAGACGTTATGTGATATTAGGTGCATTAACACTCTATCTCGACTTTATCAATTTATTTATTATGTTACTACGAATATTCGCAGATCGTAGATAACCAACCGATCATTATATTTACAAAGGGCTCTGCAAAGAGCCCTTTTTGTTAAATTTATATTAAGCTCTACATATTTATCTTTTTTTGTTAAAAATTTTAAGGAAAGCAGCAATTTTAAGTAGAAAAATCGCTATTATTAAAAGCTTTTAAATCTCTTTTGTCGATGGCTCTCTATGAAAAAACTCTATTCGTTCGTATTAGTAAATATTTTTATTTCATCTATTATTGCTATCCGATATTTTTGGGTACCTGGTGCATCGTTTAGTTGGGATGGGGGGCTTTTTTCGCTATTTGCCGTATTAGGGCATTTTTTCTCGATTTATTTATTACTTTTCATTTTATGTATTCCTCTCATTTGCATAAAAAGAGTTTTAAGTAATAGCTGCCTAGCAATTATATTTAGTTTATTACAAATTGTATTGTACATTGACACTATTGTCTTCCAACAATATCGATTTCATATTAATGAGTCGGTACTCTCAATGGTTTTTTCTGGGCAAGTTGTCGATTTTTCAACTATCACTTATGTTTTAGTGTTTATATTAATATTGGTATCTTTTGGGATAGAATATTTGATTATTTATCTGTTAGATAAAAAGTTTAACCAACGCAATGTTCGTTCTAAAACATTAGTCATTTCGACACTATTTCTTCTAAGTTGTTTTTTTATTAGTCATCTGGTCCATATGGTGGCATTCTATTATGGTTATTCTTCTATTATGATTGTTAAAGAATATATTCCATTATATCGTCCATTTACCTCAAAAAAGATAATGGGAATTTTTGATAAATCCGGTCAACATAAAACATTCCTTGAAAAGGATAACCTACATGCCACTATCCATTATCCTAAAAATGAACTGTTAGTAAATCCTAGTAATAAAACAACACCAAATATCATGTTTATTGTTTTGGATTCTTGGCGATTTGATACTTTTAGTCAACAAATCTCTCCTAATACCTACAATTTTGTACAACAGAATAATGGAATAATTTTCAATAATCATTATTCAACAGGCAATGCAACTCGAACTGGTATTTTTGGACTTTTTTATGGTATTCCCGGCACGTATTGGGATGCTTTTTTAAGAAACCGAATCCCATCATTATTTATAACCACTTTGCAAAAAGAAAATTATAATATTGGTATCTTTACTTCAGCCAAAGTTACTGCCCCTGAATTTGATCGTACGGCATTTTTGACTATCAAAAATTTAAGAATTAGTAGTAGAGACGGTAAAGCATCGAGTCGGGATAAACAGTTAACGGAGGATTGGCTAAATTGGTATAAAACTAGAGATCAATCTAAACCGAGTTTTTCATTCTTATTTTATGATGCTCCACATGCTTATGATTTTCCTAATAACTTTGACATAAAATTCCAACCAGTCGGTGAACTTAATTACATGACATTAAGTAACGATACCGATCCTGAACCAATTTTTAATCGCTATAAACAAAGTGTCTATTATGATGATTTTTTACTGCAAAAAGTCTATGATGAACTCAAACAGTCTGGTTCATTAGATAATACCTTGATTATTATTACCGGTGACCATTCACAAGAAATGAATGACAATAAACTAGGTTTTTGGGGGCATAATGGTAACTACACTGATGCACAAACTAAAGTTCCTTTTATTATTGTTGGGGCGAAAGATCTTCAACACATGAGCGATAATATAAATAAATTTACTAGCCATGAAGATGTAGTACCAACAATAATGCGGCATTATTTACATGTCGAAAATGATATTAGTGATTACTCGACAGGCTATGATTTGTTTAGCCCGATATTAGATCGAGATTGGTTATTAATGTCGAATTATAGTTCTTATGCTGTTCGAACCGAAGATAATATCTATTTTGTTAATCGTCTTGGTATTAGCCATTATTATGATAGTCATAATAATCAAGTAGAGCAGACGCCTAATTATAAAACGATTCAAATGGCTATGGATAATATGCGTTATTTTTTCCAGACAAAAAAATAAAAAAAATCCACCTTTGAGGTGGATTTTTTTATTATCTAATATCGGCACAATTTAAACAGTATATATAACGGTTTTGTGCATCTTTGAATTTATCCCATACTGATATTTGTTGTTTGATGTGTTTAACTTCTGGGATCTGTTCAAAAAATACCTCAGCTGTTGATTTTGGCATCATTGCAATCATATCTGAATAAAGCGCATTGAACCAACTTCCTTCCGGTTTTTGCCAATCTATTTGGTAATCAGAAATATTGGCTAATGTTGCAGCCATATCAATAGCATCATCAAAATCACCTAACTTATCCACTAAGCCATTTTTACTTGCTTCGGAGCCTAACCAAACTTGGCCTTGAGCTATTTGATCGACTTGTTCCATCGTCATCTTACGGTTTTTTGCAACTAAAGAGATAAAAGTACTGTAACCACTATCAATATTCATTTGGATAAATTGTTCCATTTCAGCAGATAAACTTTGTGTTAAGCTACTATTTGCCAATGGAGATGTTGAAACACCATCATTATAAACCCCGATATGTGAAAGTGAATTCTCAAAAGTTGGTATAATGCCAAAAATTCCAATTGAACCCGTAATCGTATTTGGGCTAGCAACGATATAATCAGAAGCGGTTGATATCCAGTATCCACCTGAAGCAGCCATTCCACCCATCGAAACAACGATAGGGATCTGGTATCGATGTAAAGTCTCTAATTCACTACGAATTGCTTCGGAAGCATCAACGCTTCCTCCCGGGCTATTTACTCTAAGTACCACAGCTTGTATGTTGTTTTTATTTAAGTTCTTGCGAATATCTCTTAGTTGTTTAACAATATCTTGGCTACCGGCTATATTACTATTATTAGCACCATCGGTAATGGTGCCATTTACGAATACAACAGCAATTTTAGGCTCTTTATTTGATTCTTCGACTTCGTCCTTAAGCTGATAATTGTATATGCTGACTTTGTGTTTTATTTTAACGTCGAGTTCAAAATCAAATTCAGAAGTTATCGCATCAATTAACCCATTTGCTAAAGCATATTGAGCCATATTGCCGTTAACCGATTTTAGTTCGGATAACATTTTATCGGCTGGAGGGACTAATTGTGTTGCTGCTTTCTTTCGCTCTGCGGAAATGTCATTCAGGTAGTTATTCCACATTAAATTCAACCATCGAGAAGCATTACTTCTCGCTTCATCTGACATATTATCTCGGATGAATGGTTCAATAGCTGATTTGTAAGTTCCAACACGGAAAACATGGGTGTTAATCTTTAAATTATCTAATAATGTTTTGTAGTATAAATTATTTGCTGATAATCCAAATACATTAACAGCGCCTAATGGGGTGAGATAAATTTTATTGGCATAGCTAGCCAAATAATATTGGCTTTGGTTGAAGTTGGAACCAATAGCGTAAATAGGTTTATTTGCTGCTTTGAATTTATCTAAATATTTACCAATATATTGCAAAGTGCTCATATCTGCACCAACAAAATTGTCTAATTTTAGCACCATATTGTTAATATTTGGATCAGATGTCGCTTGTGATATCTTCTGCACTAAATCGAATAAACTATTTTCACGTGATAGATTTACTCTTTTACCATATATTTTATTTTGTAATTGGTACATCTCATCACTATAAAGCGAATTATCAACAACCACCCCTTCAAGATCCATAACTAATGTACCATACTGAGGTATTATGTCTTGTTTTTGTGATTCTTTAATTAAGGCAATACCACTAAAAATCAGAAGGATAATAACTAAAAAAACAAGGTTAAGAAAAATTTCTCTGAATAAGTTAATAACTTTCCAAATTGATTTGATAACAGATAGTACAGACATAATAAGATAACCCTTAAATTGTTTTTTTACTTTTAACTTTTAGTTTCCATATTTTTCTTTTTGAAATATTTTTTATCTTCAAAACGCAAACAGGTCAATTTTCCACCCCAGCAACACCCTGTATCGAGTGCGTAAATATTTTCAGGAGTACCTTTGCCATTTAACGCAGCCCAGTGGCCGAAAGCAATACTATATTCTGGAGGAATTTTACTGGGTAATGTAAACCAAGGTTTTAATTTTGAAGGTGCTTCATCTGGTTGATTTTTACAGTAAAAATCAAGCCTTCCATCTTCGTAACAATAACGCATTCGGGTTAATGCATTGGCAATATAGCGTAATCGGTCTAATCCTTGTAACTCTGCTGACCACTCATCAGGAAAATTACCATACATTTTGTCAAGAAAAAGGGGATATGAGTCACTGCTTAACACCACATGGAGATCAAGAGCACATTTTTTTAATGTTTCAAGATCCCATTGGGGCGAAATTCCGGCATGAGTCATAATTAGCTTTAATTTTTCATCTATTTGAATTAATGGTTGTTTGCGTAACCAATTCATTAATTCATCGAAATCCTCGGCACGGATGAGTTCGTCAAGATTATCTTTCTTTTTCGATAGTGAAACATTGGCATAAATCGATAATAGATGTAAGTCATGATTACCTAAAACCAACCTAATTTGTGCACTGTTATGTTTTACAAATCTAATAACTTCAAGTGATTTTGGTCCTCTAGCAACTAAATCGCCAGTTAACCATAAGGTATCTGATGACGAAAAACTTGCTTTTTCAAGTAGCCGCATTAATTCATCATAACAACCATGAATATCACCAATTATAAGGTTTGCCATAAGGTTATTTCCAAGCGTTTGTTAATAGACAATACTGTTCTACCGTCAAATTTTCGGCGCGTAAATTTGGATCAATACCAAGTTCACTAATTTGCTCAACCGTAAATAAATTACCTAAGCTATTGCGAATGGTTTTACGTCTTTGATTAAATGCTTCAGTAGTAATACGTGACAGCACTTTAATATCATTAACTAAATATGGTTTTTGTTTGTAAGGTATTAGTTTAACTACAGCTGAATCAACCTTAGGTGCTGGTTTAAAAGAAGTAGGTGGTACTTCTAAAACAGGAATAATTTGACAGTAGTATTGTGCCATGACACTTAAGCGACCATAATCTTTACTATTAGGCGCAGCAACTAAACGTTTAACTACCTCTTTTTGTAACATAAAATGCATATCAGTGATGATCGGAGCATATTCAAATAAATGAAACATCAATGGTGTTGAAATATTATAAGGTAAATTACCAAACACCCTTAATGGCTGACCTAATGTATCGGATAACTGATTAAAATCAAAGTTTAATGCATCTTGCTCAATTACACTGATTTTATTTTGTAAAAAAGGATTTTCAACTAATCGACTAGCTAAATCTCTATCAATTTCAATCACCGTAAGATGATCGACTAATTTACTTACAGGTACTGTCAATGCGGCAAGCCCAGGACCTATTTCGACTAAGGCCTCACCTTGCTTGGGTTGTATGGCGGCTACAATACTTTCAATAATATAATTATCGTGTAGAAAGTTTTGACCAAATCGTTTACGAGCAAAATGCCCTTGATGAACACGATTATTCATTCTTGCCTTCACCTGTAATTTTGATATATGCATCACCTTTTAACTCTTGAACCCAAACTTGTGCTTCTTCAGCAAATTTACGATTGAAAATAAGTCGATAAGCTTGATCTTTTTTCGCTAAATTAGTACCGTCAGTCTGCCTTGTATCAATTAGTTGGATTAAATGCCAACCATAAGATGATTTTATAGGTTGACTGATTTCACCTTTTTTCAATTTTAATAATCCAATTCTAAATCCATTATCATAAATTTCAGGTCTATTCCAACCTAAATTACCGCCACTATCTTTTGAGCCGGTATCTTCAGAATTAGCTTTTGCCGCCGCCGCAAACGTTGTTGCCCCGCTGATGATAGCTTTACGAAGATCGTTGAGTTTTTGTTTAGCTATTTGATCCGTTACTAATACATTGGTTTTAATTAAAATATGGCGCGCATTAACTTCTTGAAGTGTGATTTTTTGTGGTGCTTCAGCACGAGTATCGTCCACTTTTAATACATGCAGTCCAACACCTGAACGGATTGGTCCTATAACGCTTCCTTTTGGTGCGCGAATAAGTCGTTCTTCAAAAATTGTCGGTAACTCATTTATCTTTTTCCATCCCATAGCACCACCTTTCAAGGCGAGGTCATCATTAGAAAAAGAGGCTGCTAATTTAGCAAAATTTTCACCCTTTTTAGCTCGGTTGATGATATCTATAGCTTTGTTGGTAGCATTGTCAATTTGTTGTTTCGAAGCCGTTTCCGGAATAGCAATTAAGATATGACTTATTTTGACATCAATATTTCTGGTTGGTTGACTAGCCATTGTTTTAGATAAATTTTCTACTTCTCTATCCGAGATTTGGATTCGGTTTCTAACTTCATGTAAACGCGCTTGTTCAATTAGCATATCATTATGAATTCGATCCCGATATGTACTATAACTCATTCCCATTGTTGATAATCGGCTTCTTAGTTCATCTATTGTCATACCATTTTCATCAGCAATATTCTCGATGGCTGCAGTAACTTGATCTTCACTAATGGTAATTTTAGCTATAGCTGCTCTTTGTAAAATAAGTTTTTCAATAATTAAACGATCAATAATTTGCTGTCTAAGTATTTTATCATTTGGTAAAGAACTTGGATCGCTACTGGCTTTAATGGTTTTTAGCATGTCACTGACATCACTTTCTAAAATGACGTTATTATTAACAACAGCAGCAACTTGTTCTACCACTTTCGGTGCTGCATTTGCGGAAAGAGGTGTAAAAAGCATTAAATTAACACTCAAGTTTAATGCAATAAAAAGTTTTAATAATTTCATATTTAATCAACTCATTATGTTGTTGCGATTTTGAATTTATCTTAATAAATTTATCAGTATGTTTATTCAAATGTTGTTGTATAAGGTAATTTTCCATAATTTAACATTTTGGCTTTTGTATCTCGATTAATACCTAAACCTTTAAGTTCAAAGATAATTGAAAGTTTATTTTTATATTTACTTATTTGTGCCATATTGTCCCAATCAATCAATTTACGACCATATTGTACGGTTACTCCCCAACAACAATCATTGTAATTTATGCCAATAAAACCATCTGAAATTTGCTTTTGTTTCATATCATAATAATAAGAACCCACAGCACTAAATTTTTCAGATAGTGGCCAACTTGCCATAATTCCAGCTTGGGACAGATCTTGTTTATAACCTTTATATGCGGAATATTTATATCTATCGTCTACCGTATCAATATAATCACGATTAGCATAACGATAAGATAATTGGATTAATTTATCGCTCGACGGTCGAAATTCAAACGTTGTATTAGCCAGTGAGATAGCATCTATACGCGTATCGTATTGAAGGCCACTTCGGAAAATAATATCATCACTAATTCGCCAGAAATTGTCGGTAGCCCAAGTGACACTACCGGTATCAGAATTTTTATCTAAATCATTATTATGATCACCCGTTTTCGATTTAGTGAAGTAAGTTATTTGTCCTATAGACATATTAAATTTTTCAATTTTATTACTGTTATAAAAACGTGTCGTGACACCACTGGCAAGTTTATTGGTCGATGCAATACGGTCTAAACCACTATAAGTCAGATCTCTAAATAAACCAATATAATCAGCCTGTAAAAGAGTTGAATCATAACTTCTAATATTTGATTGATTGCGATAAGGAATATAAGTATATTTCACCCTTGGTTCAAGTGTCTGGCTATAGCCATCAATCAAATCGACATCTCTTTCAAAAATAACTTTACCATCAATATTAAATTTAGGTATAAAACGATTTACATTACGGTCTAATCTAACTCCTTGACTTTCGTGTTCCTTATTATATTTGAATATGTTTTTCTGATTATAATGGGTTGCCATAAACCCTGTTTCAGTAGATAAATTTGCCCAAGAATTATTCGCCGTATAACTAACCGTTGGTTCAATATGGGCTCGCCAAGCTTCAGGTTCATTCTCTGTGGAATTAATAAAATGTGACAATTGAGAGAATGTCTTAAATTTTAATGGTCCCAGCTCATAATTGTAGTAGTTGATATCTAATTGTGGCTGAGTTTGGTAAAGAATATCATAGTGGAATGGTTGAAAATGTTTGTAACCTAAAGCGATATCCCAATTTTCATCGTTATAAGCAACTTTATAATACTGGGTTAAATATCCAGCTGTTTGAGATGCGTACTTAGAATTGAGATCGGTTAAATATTGGTTGTCACTCACTCGGGTAACATCTGCAATGAAACGCCAATTATAGTTAATTAGTTCATCGTTTTTCCAATAGAATAACCATCGATTACGATTATTATCATATTTATTACCGTTGGTGGCTTTTTTCCTATCTTCACTGTATTGACTATCATGTTGTAACCAGTCAAAAGAGAAAGTCCCTAATCCTAATTGATTTAAGTAGCGAAATTCGGTTTGTAATTGTACGCCACGATGTTGTAAGATTCTTGGTGTTATTGTTGCATCATAATTCGGGGCGATGTTCCAATAATAAGGTAATGAAAAATCTATACCATCGACGCTATCGTAGCCAAAATTAGGTATTAATAATCCAGAACGTCTTTTATTACCAGTTGGCAATTGTAAATAAGGCGAATAGAGAACAGGAACTTTTTTTATTCTAAATACTGCATTCCAAATTTCTAATAATTGTTCTTCATTGTCATGGATAATGGTTGACCCTTTAATATTCCATGCATTATCACCTATTGGACAGGAAGTATAACTACCATTTTTAAGAATTATATAGCGATTCTTTTCAAGTTTAACTTCATCAGCATCACCGCGTCCAAGTTTATTAACTAGATGGTATTCACTTGGATTCATACTGGAATCATAATTATTAAGATTTATTAATGCATGGTCACCTTTTGCCTGTATCAAATTATCTTGATAAGTAATATTGCCATCTAATATTGCCATTCGATTATTTGCATCATTAGAATCAATCGTAACTTTATCCGATAGAACAGTGCGATTACCTTGTGTAACATTAACATGACCAGTATAAGTCGCTAGATTGGTGCGAACTGTCTCAAATTCATCTGCTTCAGTATTAATTGGTAATTGATTGATATCTTCACGAACGATTGGTCGATCAAATCTTGGTACATCAATAAGACACTGCGGATTGGTAGCGTCATTTTGTGATAAGCCTATTGCATAACTTTGGTTGCTACAATTGTATAAGGAAAATGTAACAGCTATAGCAATACGAGAAAGCGGTAATTTTTTCATTAATGATCAGAGTTTAATTATGATTATTTTATTTCAACATTATAGCGGTTATTTATAAAAGTGCGAATGAAAAAATTAGCGTTTAGTAAATCGCTTATTGGATTTACCAAGTTGTTTTACCATGGCAATTTTCCTTTCAGATGATACATGTTGAAATTCATCCCACCATTTAGCTAAATCTAAAAGTTCACCTTTTTCAACTGAAGCACGCATTTCTAATAAATCATAAGCTGCACGGAATTTTTGGTGTTCTAAAATGACAAAAGCACGTTTCCCTTCACGTTTTTTCATTCGCAATTGTAAGCGCCAAATATCACTCATTACTGCCGTCAAACGCTTTGGTATAGCAATGATGCGGCATTGCTCACTTAATATATCATTAATTGCCATTGAAAAAGAGTCATAATATTGCAAACCGCTTTCTACACAGTTTAATTGTGTCTGTTCTATAATTGGGTACCAAAAAAATACAGCATATAAATAAGCAGGATTGACACGTTGCTCATTGGCTATTCGATAATCTGTATTTTTTAATACTTGAGCAATTATTTTTTCCACGTTTCCATTATGATTTTGTATAAATAAACGTTCAACCACAGGAAACAATTGCTCAAATAAGTTAAACTGTTTTAATAATATATAGGTATCGTAACCGTACCCTGATTGCAATAATTTTAACGATTCATCAAAGAGACGTGCAGAAGGAATATTCTTTAACAATGGCGCAAGTTTTTTTATTGGTTCAGCAGTAGCAGACTCAATGTTCATATTAAGTTTTGCGGCAAAACGGATTGTTCTTAACATCCGGACTGGATCTTCGCGATACCTTGTCTGTGGATCGCCTATTAATCGAATAATACCATTTTGCAAATCACTTAAGCCACCACAATAATCACGAATAGTATAATCTTTAACATTATAATAAAGTGCATTCATCGTGAAATCACGACGAACAGCATCTTGTTCTATTGTCCCATAGACATTGTCACGCAATAACATCCCCGATTGTGAACGTTTTGAGATATTTTTTTGTTCACTTTGATCATCATGCTCTCCTCTAAAGGTAGCAACCTCGATTATCTCCTTACCAAACATAATATGCGCTAAACGAAAACGTCGACCAATTAAGCGACAATTACGGAAAATCTTTTGAACCTGTTCAGGCGTCGCATTGGTCGCAATATCGAAATCCTTAGGTGTTTTGCCTAAAAGAAGATCACGAATACAACCACCAACTAAGTAGGCTTCATAACCTTGTTTATTTAATCGATATAGTACTTTTAACGCATTTTCGCTTATATTTTTATGAGAAATATTATGCTCTTTACGTGAGATGGAAATATAGTGCGACTCTTGTCGTTCTTGGTGATGGAACATTTTACGATAAAAGCGAGAAACTTGTTTAAAAATAGCGCACCTCTATTGAATATGGTTATATAGGAATATGGTTATATAGTAATCTAGCGCGCGATTATATCCTAGTTTACTTTAATTTTCCATTTTTCTTAGAAAGGCTATAACATGTAGAATAGTGCGTTTTACATCGCAATCATTAAATAATCTGTTTGATTTTTTGAACATAACTATCAACAATAGTACTTTATATAGTACAATTAGCTAGATTAATTTAGAAAAATAAAACAATAAGATTTTAATCAATATGTTTTTAAATTTTGTTTTAAATGATTCATTAGTTTGATTGCACTTATTTATAAATTAATTTTAATAAAATAGTTAATATCTCTATTTTTTTATTTCGCAAACATAACCTTTAACTGATAACTTATTGGGGACTCTATGAATATTCGTGATTTGGAATATTTTGTATCGTTAGCTGAATTTCGGCACTTTCGTAAAGCAGCTGATGCTTGTAATGTTAGTCAACCAACATTAAGTGGTCAAATTAGAAAGCTTGAAGATGAATTAGGTGTAATGTTACTTGAACGCACTAGTCGTAAAGTATTATTTACTCAAACAGGTATGATGCTTGTTGAGCAAGCCAAAGAGATTTTACGTAATATTCAGATATTAAAGGAGATGGCTAGCCGTCAAGGTGAAGAGATGTCCGGTCCTATGCATATTGGCTTAATCCCAACTATTGCACCTTACTTGCTACCACATGTCATTACCGTATTACATGAATCTTTTCCACAACTGGAACTTTATCTACATGAAGCGCAAACCGCTAATATTGTTGCTCAACTTGAAAGTGGTAAATTGGATTGTGCCATTATCGCTCAAGTAAAAGAAACCGCACAATTTATTGAACTGCCATTATTTAATGAACCAATGTTTTTAGCTGTGCCGGCAAATGATGAACTAGCCAGTAAACCAACGGTTAAACTTTCCAGTTTAAAAGGTCAAAAATTTTTAATGTTGGAAGATGGTCATTGTTTGCGTGAACATGCGATGGGGTATTGTTTTCAGGTAGGAATTGACGAAGATAAACAATTTAAAGCAACAAGTTTAGAAACATTGCGAAGTATGATATCAGCAGGACGTGGAATTACCTTATTTCCTGAATTAGCCGCTCCAAATGAACGTACTCGAGATAATATCTGTTATATTCCGTGTACTGATCCGGTTCCAACACGAAGTATAGCCCTAATTTATCGACCAGGTTCGCCTTTACGTGCGCGTTATGAAACAATTGCGAAAACCATTCGAGATCATATGCCAAAAGTATTTGCTGAAAAAGAACGATTATTAGGACAAACGAATAAATAATTTATATTTTTTATAGTGCTGAATTAAAAAATGAAAAATGTTAAAACCTGTGGAGTTAGAGCGCAGCAAAAAGAGAGAACGCGTCGAAGTTTAATTGATGCTGCGTTTAATCAACTTAACGCGGAACAAGGTTTTGCAAGTCTTAGTCTGCGTGAGGTTGCTCGTGAAGCGGGCATCGCGGCCACTTCCTTTTATCGACATTTTCGAGATATGGATGAGTTAGGTTTAGCGATGGTTGATGAAAGTGGCTTAACACTCCGGCAATTACTACGCCAAGCCAGAAAGCGTATTGAAAAAGGTGGGAGTGTTCTTCGAACATCAGTAACGACATTCATTGAATTTATTGATAAAAATCCTAAAGTGTTCTTGCTATTGCTTAGAGAAAAAGCAGGAACATCTTCAGCATTCCGATCGGCAATTGCACGAGAAATTCAGCACTTTATTGTGGAGTTGGTCGATTATTTAGATAATGCTAATCAAATGCCACATCATTATAATGAAGCACAAGCGGAAGCCATGGTTACTATTGCTTTTAATGCCGGGGCAGAAGCTATTGATTTTGATATTATTCAACGGCAAAAATTAATTGAAGATCTTATTTTTCAACTTAGAATGGTTTCCCGAGGGGCTTATTACCTTTATCATAAAGAACAAGTAAAACTTGAAAAAAAATGATTTTTTCAAGTTGTTAATTTATTACCGAATTTTAATTTAGAATTTAACTATAATAATTATTATAAATAAAGTTTATCACTTCACTTTATCATGGCTTTAAGCTATTTCTTATTATAATATTTCAAATTACTATAAAAAGAACCTTATTAAGTTGGATGTCATGGCTAAATTCCTTTTAGGATTAACGAACTTATTTATTATTCTATTTTTTCCTTTTATTTGTTCTGCATCAGAATATATTGGTTTTAAGCGAATTCACTATGATATCCAAGATGGCAGACCGCTTGATATTGCTGTTTGGTATCCTATTAACAATAAACATGGCGCTGTTACTATAGCTGAAAATGCTATTTTTTATGGTCATGATGTTACTCCTGATGCTGAACCGAAAATCAGTACGACTAAATATCCATTAGCTTTGCTTTCACATGGTTATGGTGGAAGTTGGCAAAATTTAAGTTGGCTTGCTAATGAACTTGCTTTAAAAGGTTATATTGTTGCTGCTCCAAATCATCCAGGAACAACCATATTTGATCGTAATATTGAACAATCATCTAAACTATGGTTACGTCCACAAGATTTAAGTAAAACAATTGAGGCTTTAATTGGCAATCAAACATTTTCAAATATTGTTAATTTTAATCAGATTGCCGCTATAGGGCATTCTCTTGGTGGTTGGTCTGTAATTGCGCTTTCTGGCGCTAGATTTTCGACTAATTTATTTAATCAGGATTGTAAGATACATTCTTATTTGAAAGGTTGTCATTTGCTATCTGAACTTGGTTTAGCAAATTCAGAGCTGAATAAAAGTATGTTAGACCCAAGAATAAAAGCTTTTATATCTTTAGATGCCGGTTTGACAAGAGGATTTACAATTGAAAGCTTGCAAGAAATTAAAATACCTTCTCTTATTATTGGTGCAGGTATTGATCTTGATGATACAAATGTTCAACTTGAATCCGGCTACCTTCAACAATTTTTAGCAAAGTCATCTACCACTTATATTACTATTCCGGATGCAATGCATTTTAGTTTTATCCAAATGTGTAAAACTAATGCAATAGAGATATTAAACCAAGAAAAACAAGGTGAAGGAATTATTTGTAAAGATGGAGGAATTCGTCAGAGAAGTGAAATACATAGTGAAATTACTCATCTTGTAGTTAACTTTTTGTCAGATACATTTTCAAATAATAAAAATTAATGCTCAAAAAAAACTGCGACAAAAGTCGCAGTTCATTTAGCATATTTATAATAGTAAAATCATTATAAATTTTGTAACACTTTTTCAACACTATCTTTGGCATCGCCAAATAACATATAGCTATTTTCTTTAAAGAATAGTGGGTTTTGCACGCCAGCATAGCCGGTATTCATTGAACGTTTAGAAATAATGACTGTTTTGGCTTTCCATACTTCTAAAACAGGCATACCTGCGATAGGGCTATTTGGATCTTCTTCAGCTGCTGGGTTAACTGTATCGTTAGCACCAATTACCCAAACAACATCGGTATCCGGGAAGTCATCATTAATTTCATCCATCTCTAATACAATATCGTAAGGAACTTTGGCTTCGGCTAATAATACATTCATATGGCCAGGTAAACGTCCTGCGACTGGGTGAATACCAAAACGGACTTCAATACCCATACCACGAAGTTTTTCAGTAATATTGCTTACTGCACCTTGAGCTTGAGCTACAGCCATACCATAACCTGGTACAATAATCACTGAACGAGCTTCTTTTAAAGTTTGAGCAACTTCAACTGGTTGCATTTCACGGTATTCACCTTGTTCTTCTTCTGATGAGCTTGATGAACTACCGTCACTCCCAAAACCACCCGCAATTACGCTGATAAATGAACGATTCATTGCTTTACACATAATATAAGAGAGGATTGCACCTGAAGAACCCACTAACGCACCAGTTACAATTAGAAGATCGTTTTGTAACATAAAGCCTGCCGCTGCTGCCGCCCAACCAGAATAGGAATTAAGCATTGAGATAACAACTGGCATATCCGCACCGCCAATTGATGCTACAAGGTGGAAACCAAACACTAGAGCAATAATTGTCATGATAAGTAAACTAATTAAGGCACCTGCGCCAGTTTCTACCTTGATAAATGTAAACATCAAGATAACTGATACAACTATTGCTGCTAAATTTAGATAGTGTTTATTTGGGAGAGATAATGGTTTTGAGCTAATTTTTCCATTTAACTTTCCAAAGGCTACAATTGATCCTGAGAAAGTAACTGCACCGATAAATACACCTACAAAAATTTCAACTAAATGAATTGTTACTTCATTCGCTGGAACCCCGTGTGGATCTAAAAAGCTGTTTATCCCAACAAGAACAGCAGCCATACCAACAAAACTGTGGAGTAGGGCAACGAGTTCTGGCATTTGAGTCATTTCTACTTTTTTAGCAAGGTAGAGACCAATAACTGCACCAATGATCATTGCAATGATGATCCAGTGAAGTCCGCCTTTTATACTTGCTACAGCAGCAATAAGTGCAATTGCCATACCAATCATGCCATAAATGTTCCCAGATTTGGCTGATTCTTGATTTGATAGTCCTCGCAAACTAAAGATAAAAAGAAGTGCAGCAATTACGTAAGCTGCTTGAATGATTCCTTGACTAAGCATTATCAATAATCTCCTTTACTTGCCACGTTGGAACATTTTTAGCATTCTTTGAGTAACAAAGAATCCACCAAAAATATTGATACTAGCAATTAAAATAGCAACAAAGGCAATTGCCGTAGTTAAGCCATTATCATCACCAACTTGTAGTATTGCACCAACTAATATAATACCAGATATCGCATTGGTAACTGACATTAGTGGTGTATGTAAAGAATGGGTAACATTCCATACCACGTAATAACCAACTACACATGATAATGCAAATACGGTGAAGTGTCCTAAGAAGCTTTCAGGTACTGAATTTGCTAGCCAGAAGTAAGCAATAATCAATAAAGCTAAAATGCCATATTTTTTGGCTGGTTGCATTGGCTTAGGTTCAGGTTTAGCAATAGGCTCAGCTGCTTTTTTCTGAGGTTGTGCAGAAACTTGAATTGGAGGCGCAGGCCATGTTATTTCTTTATCTTTAACTACAGTTACACCACGAATCACTACATCTTCAAAATTGATGTCGATGTTTCCATCTTTTTCTTTGGCAAGTAATTTTAATAAATTAACAATGTTAGTTCCGTATAATTGCGATGCTTGAGCTGGCATACGGTTGGCTAAATCTGTGTAACCAACAATTTTAACATTATTATCTGTTTCAAATACTTCACCTGGTTTGGTTAATTCGCAGTTGCCACCTGTTAAGGCTGCTAAATCAACAATAACACTACCTGGTTTCATTGATTCAACCATCTCTTTAGAGATAAGTTTTGGTGCAGGTTTACCTGGGATTAATGCGGTAGTGATAATGATATCAACATCTTTGGCTTGTTCTGCAAATAATGCCATTTCAGCTTCAATAAACGCAGCAGACATCTGTTTAGCATAACCATCACCAGAACCAGCTTCTTCTTCAAAATCTAATTCTAAGAAGTCAGCACCCATACTATTAATTTGTTCGGCAACTTCTGGGCGAGTATCAAAAGCACGAACAATCGCACCTAAGCTAACTGCCGCACCAATCGCCGCCAGACCAGCAACGCCAGCACCAATTACCAATACTTTTGCTGGTGGTACTTTACCAGCAGCAGTTACTTGTCCAGTAAAGAATCGACCAAATTGGTTAGCCGCTTCAATAACAGAGCGATAACCAGCAATGTTAGACATTGAGCTTAAAGCATCGAGTGATTGAGCTCGTGAAATACGAGGCACACAATCCATAGCCATTACAGTGATATTTTTAGTGGCAAGCTTTTCCAAAAGCTCTTTATGTTGAGCTGGATAAATATAACTAATGATTGATGATCCCTCTTTCATTAAAGCGATTTCATCATCAGAAGGTGCATGAAATTTTAATATAAGATCATTTTGCCAAATATCTTTAGTGTTTTGAATTGTGGCTCCAGCATCAATAAAAGCTTGGTCTTCAAAATGAGCAGCATGTCCAGCACCTTGTTCTACTGAAACTGTAAATCCAAGTTTTAACAGTTGACCAACTGTTTGAGGCGTTGCTGCAACCCTAGCTTCATTGGCTAACCGTTCTTTTGGTATACCGATATGCATTGCGTTACATCCTTATGTTAAGAAAGATTATTCATAGCGTCGATTTTAGCACAAATTACCGTCAGTGCGAGTAGGTAATTTATTTTTTATTATCGAAATCTTAATATTAAATTTAATAATAAGTGGATTTTAAATCTGAAAATTGAAATTAGAATATTTCTTTTGTAATCAGTGTGAATAGTTTGTGTTAAAAGTGAACTATCTTAATAATCGTTAAGAACTCATCTGTTTGCCAAAAATGGGTTTTCTTCTATTTATAGCTAAATATTAATTTTATAGCTAAATGTTAATTAGATTTGAACCCATTCAACTCGCGTGTAATTTATTTAACTAAATTTTCGTTTGTTAACCAATATGTTAACAATCTTAACTTCAGTTTTAATTAATACCGCATAGTCATAATTAAAAAAGTTAACATCACTAATCTAGTAAAGCATATCAATATATCAATAAGCTGGGGTTAATTTACGTATAACATATTGAAAATATTTATTTTTTAAGCGTGTTGATTGGATATATAGCAAAGCATCTTATTCGTATATAGTCATTACTAGAGTTCAAATGTAGATCAATAAAAATATTTAATGAGGTAAAATATGGCAGATTTAAGCCAGAAAAAAAATAAAATCTTGGCTTTAATGGTCGCTTTACTAGCAGCATGTGTTGCTTTCCAACTCAATGCCAGTATGTTAAGCCCTGTATTAGTAACTATAGCAAAAGAGTTAGGAACTAATGATGCTGCTGTTGGGTTATCACAAACCGCTTTTTTTACAGCAGCTGCACTATTTTCACTATTTTTACCTCGATTGAGTGATATAAAAGGACGAAAAAAAGTATTAACCGGTATGTTACTTATAATGACATTAGGTACTGTGTTAGCTGCTATTGCGCCTAATATAGAAGTTTTATATGTCGCGCGCATTATTCAAGGGGTATCGGGACCAGTAGTACCATTATGTTTATTAATGTTAAGTTTTGAAGTAAAAGATGTTAAACAATATGGCATGTTAATGGGAATAATAACCGCCGTAAATGGTGGCATTGCTGGGGTTGATGCTATCGCAGGTGGTTTACTTGCTACGTATTTCGGTTTTCGGTCTGTATTTTGGGTTATTGCTATTGTTGCCGCAATTTCTACTGTTTTGGTTTATCGTTTCGCCTCCGAATCTAAACCATCGGCAGGCACTAAAATGGATTGGTTAGGTGTCTTACTCATTGTTCTAACTATAGCTGCGTTATTACTTGCTCTTAACGAAGCGGGTAAACTAAGTAATGCAAATTGGTTGATTGTTATAGGGTTAACACTGTTTGCTATTATATGTTTTATACTATTTTGGCAGGTTGAAAAAACAAATAAACAACCTTTAGTTACCACCCACCATTTGAAAAAACGCGCTACTTGGGCTTTGTTATTAACTACCACATTAACCATGACCGGCATTTTTGCTATTGTTAATGGTTTAGTAATGTCAATTGCACAAAATCATGAGATTGGCTTTGGACTAGAAGCAGATTGGGCCTCATTAATTTTTCTCACACCTTATGCTTTAATCGGTTGGTTTGTGGGACCATTTTCAGGAAGATTGGCACCAACCATGGGGTATAACCAAGTGCTCAAATTTGGTTTAGTCGGCTGTATTATTGGTATTTTGATTATTATGTTTTATGGCATTCACTCTTTACCTATTTTATCGCTAGGCGTTATTCTACTTGGTATTTTTTATGCAGGTATGGCCAATATCATTTTAAATGGATTAGGCGTTGTTTTATCACCTAAAGAGAATCCTGGATTCTTACCGGGCATGAATGCTGGGGCGTTTAATTTAGGTGCCGGATTGAGTTTTGCCCTATTGCCAGCAATTCAAATGCTAAATGGTAACTCAGTTGATGGTTACTTCAATGGCATATTCTTGGGATTAGTCATTACGGTGTTAGCTTTAGTTACTAGCTTCCTAATACCGCGTCCGCTCAATGCTGAAGTTCAGTAAGAGAATTAATAAAAAACGGGACTATTATCCCGTTTTTTATTGCTAATTTAATCTTCTTCAGGAATTAGGGTAAAAACTAGAGTGGTAAAGAATTTATCTTGTGTCGCTAATTGATTATCTTTAAGCGGAAAACCAATTTCAACACCAATAACATTTAGACCTTGATTTGGCACTATAATAGTAGCTTGGCCTTTATCATCAGTTTTCACTGTTTTATCTAAGTTATTAACCACATCAACAATAACCGCAGTGTTGGTCAACGGTTTTCCATCTTTATAAACAGTAATTGGTAAACTATCACCACGCTTCAATTTTGTTGGATCAACAGAAGGCACAATTTGCAGCGGAATATCTTGTATCATTTTAGGTTGCTTAACGGATGATAAATAGTTAACACTATATTTTATGGCGTGCGTGCCATTATTAGCTCCTTTAACTTCATTCATCGGTAAATTGACATATTTACCTTCCGAATTTTTGGTCCAATAACCATAATCGAAATCGACTGTTACAACCGCAGTTTCATTAGCAGCTTCGATAGTTACAAAGTTATTATGTACTTTTTTAGAAACAGGCAGTACAGACCAATCACCATTATAAGCTTTAACTTGTTTTACGCTTTCAGGATGATAACCATTGTCTAATGGCCCTTCACCTAAAACAATCTGTTTTTGATCGACTCGATTAGCTATCCATATACCATGTGCTGTTACGGATTGTGAAATTAAACCAATTAAAGTCCCCAATAAAACGGATAACAATACTTTACGCATAGATACCTCTATCTCTTTAAATGAAAATGATAATCATTATTGTTCTTATATTTATAGAAGTCAATGCAAATATAGAGGTAATTGGATAATAATTAGGCCGTTTTTATCATAGTAATAGCCGTATTGGTGGAAATTAAGTTTTGATTATCACATCTAATAATAAATCCTAAAGTTGGCTATTTTTAACTAATGGGATTTGTTATATAATCGACATAATTTTGTCCACAACACAATATATTGTGTTTCTCATATTATTTGAGATGTCGTTATGCTAGACATCTTTATTAAGGAATCACTATGATCGATTTTTCCCAATCAGTGCCAGAACTGGTCTCTTGGGCAAAAAAGAATGATTTTTCGATTGCTTTACCAGTTGAGCGATTGGCCTTTTTATTAGCGATTGCTGTATTAAATAGTGAACGCTTTGATGGCGAAATGACTGAATCTGAATTGATTGATGGTTTCAGATTTGTTTCACAAATCTTTGAGCAAAGCGAAGATACTATTGCTGTTCGTGCTAACAATGCTATTAATGATTTAGTGCGTCAACGCTTGATAACTCGCTTTGCTAGCGAAATGACGGATGGTTATTCCATTTATCGGCTGACACCTCTGGGAATCGGTATTTCTGATTACTATATTCGTCAACGAGAATTTTCAACCTTACGCTTATCAATCCAGCTTTCTATTGTTGCTCAAGAGTTAAAACGAGCAGCAGATGCAGCGCTTGAAGGTGGTGATGATTTACATTGGCATCGTAATGTTTTTGCCCCATTAAAATATTCAGTTGCTGAAATCTTTGACAGTATCGATATCACACAACGAGTGATGGATGAGCAACAAACTGAAGTAAAACAGAATATCTCCGCGTTATTAAGCCAAGATTGGCAAGCAGCCATTAGTAGTTGTGAAGGTTTACTTACGGAAACATCGCAAACATTGCGTGAATTGCAAGACACATTGGCAGCTGCGGGTGATAAATTACAAGCAAGTTTGCTTTTGATACAAGATGCCACATTAGATAATCCTGATCTGGATAAAATTAACAATATAGTGCTTGATCTGCAAGGAAAGCTCGATCGAATTATTGGCTGGGGACAAAAAGCAATCGATCTATGGATAGGTTATGATAGACATATTCATAAGTTTATCCGTACCGCAATTGACTTAGATAAGAATCGCGTGTTCTCACAACGCTTACGCAAATCGATTCAAGGTTATTTTGACTCACCATGGGCACTGACTTTTGCAAACGCTGAACGTTTGCTTGATATGCGTGATGAGGAATTAGCACTGCATGAAGCAGAAGTGACGGGTGAATTACCATCTGAGCTTGAATTTGAAATGATTCAAGAAATTCAAGAACATATTATTGCACACATTGAACAAAATTTATCAGTCTTCAAACAGGAAAACAAACCACTTGATATGAGTATTGCTATTCATAGTTATTTAGCTCAATTCCCACAAGAACAACATTTTGATATTGCTAGATTGTTTATTGATCAGGCTATTCGATTAGGTGTTGCCGAAAGTGATTTACTTGGTATTCCTGCCGAATGGAAACCTATTAACGATTATGGAGCTAAGGTACAAGCACATGTCATCAACAGATACTAAAGATTTAGAAATAGAACAAACCGCTCATCATCTTGATGAAGTTATGGGACGTATTGCAAGCAGTTCTCAAGCGTCAATTGATAAATATATGCCTGTTAAATTGGCTCAAGCTATCGCTAACCGGCTCTTTCCTGAGCTTGATAGTCAACTAAGATCCGGTCGTCATATTGGCATCGATGAGCTTGATAATCATGCTTTTTTAATGGATTTTCAACTAGAGCTTGAGCAATTTTATCAACGTTACAATGTTGAACTTATTCGTGCGCCAGAAGGATTTTTCTATCTTCGTCCGCGCTCAACCACGCTAATTCCACGTTCGGTATTATCTGAACTGGATATGTTAGTCGGTAAAGTATTATGTTATCTCTACCTAAGTCCAGAACGATTAGTTCATGAGGGTATATTTACCTTACAAGAACTCTTTGAAGAACTTGTGTCATTAGCTGATGAAAGTAAATTATTGAAAATAGTCAATCAGCGCTCTACAGGTTCTGACTTAGATCGCCAAAAATTATTTGATAAAGTCAAAACCTCACTCAATCGACTACGTCGCCTCGGTATGATCTTTTTTATCGTCGGTAATGATAGTAGTCGTTTCCGGATTAATGAATCAATTTTCCGCTTTGGCGCTGATGTGCGTAGCAGTGATGATGCTCAAGAGGCGCAATTACGCCTGATTCGCGATGGTGAAGCGATTAAAATTGAATCATCACTGATGTTAAATGATGATAATGGTGAAGAACAAGATGAAGATGTTAATGAGGAGATTGAATAATGATGAGACACGGTAAATTTCACTCATTAACCTTAATTAACTGGAATGGTTTTTTTGCTCGAACGTTTGAGCTCGATCAGCTGGTAACTACCCTATCGGGTGGTAATGGTGCGGGTAAATCAACCACTATGGCCGCATTTGTCACAGCATTAATTCCAGATTTAACTTTATTACATTTTAGAAATACTACAGAAGCAGGAGCAACCTCGGGTTCACGCGATAAAGGTTTACACGGTAAGTTAAAACCAGGGGTGTGTTACTCCATGCTTGATGTCATTAACTCTCGAAATCAACGGATTATTTGTGGTGTGCGTTTACAGCAAGTTGCCGGTCGTGATAAAAAGGTTGATATTAAACCTTTCTTAATTCAAGGCTTACCTGTCAGTATTCGCCCGACTGAATTAGTGACTGAACGCTTAAATGACAAACAAGCTCGAATTTTGTCTTTACCAGAGTTAAAAGATAAAATTGAAAAAACCGAAGGCGCTATTTTTAAACAATTTAACTCTATCACTGATTACCATTCAGTGATGTTTGATTTTGGCGTATTACCTAAACGTTTGCGTTCTTCATCAGATCGCAGTAAATATTATCGTCTGATTGAGGCTTCACTTTACGGTGGGATTTCCAGCGCCATTACGCGTTCATTACGTGATTATCTATTACCAGAAAATAGTGGCGTTAGAAAAGCATTCCAAGATATGGAAGCCGCCCTACGTGAAAATCGCATGACACTGGAAGCTATTCGTGTCACACAATCCGATCGTGATCTATTCAAACACCTAATTACTGAATCGACCAACTATGTTGCGGCTGATTATATGCGTCATGCTAATGAGCGTCGGGTACATATCGAATCGGTCTTAGGGCTACGTCGCGATATGTTTAAAACCCAAGAACAGCTTATCAGTAATCAGTACCGCCAAGTTGAAATGGCCAAAGAGCTGAAAGAATATCAAGATGTGCAAGGGGATTTAGAGACCGATCTTCAAGCGGCGAATGATCATCTTAATTTGGTGCAAACTGCTCTACGTCAACAAGAAAAAATTGACCGCTATCAAGCAGATTTAGATGAGCTCAACGTTAAACTTGAAGAGCAAAATGAAGTCGTAATTGAAGCAAATGAACAGCATCAAACCTATCGCGATCGGGTTGAGCAAACTGAACAAGAAGTTGATGAGATAAAAACGCAATTAGCTGATTATCAACAAGCTTTGGATGTACAACAAACACGCGCTATTCAATATCAGCAAGCAATTCAAGCGTTAAAAAATGCCCAACAATTATGTCAATTACCTAACTTAACTATCAATAATGTTGAAGATCATTATGAAGTTTTTGAAGAAAAACAAAAAGAGATTACTGAACAATTATTAGAGTTGGAACAAAGAGTTAGTGTTTCTGATGCGGCAATTAGTCAATTCGATAGAGCCTATAAACTGGTGGTTAAATTGGTTGGTGATGTGCTGCGAAGCGATGCATGGCATGCCGCAAGAGAAGCCTTAAAGCAGTGGCCTTCTCAATGTTACCAAGCTGAGCAAGCTGAACATCTACAACAACAATTAGAAGAATTAGAGCAACGCTTTTTTGAACAAAAAGAAGCTGAATCATTACTAACTCAATTCTGTAAGCGCCTTGGTCGTCAACTCAATTATGATGAACTTGATGAATTTAAACAAGAACTTGAAGTTCAATTGGATCAAAATGCTGAACTTGCTAATGAATCAAGTGAAAAACGGATTGAATTTAGACAAGAACTTGAGCAAATCCAAACTAAAATTAGTGAATATCGGCAAAAAGCACCATTATGGTTAAAAGCTCAAGATGCTCTTATTGCATTACAAGAGCAGACAGAACAGACCTTTACTAATAGTCAATCTGTTACTCAGCATTTACAACAACTGCTTGAACAAGAGCGCACGCTTGTTACTCAACGTGACCAAATAAATTTCAAACGCAATCAACTTGATACACAAATAGAGCAACTTAATCAACCAAGTGGAGTTGATGATAGTCGTTTATCCGCTTTAGCCGAACGATTCAATGGTGTATTACTTTCTGAAATTTATGAAGATGTCACCATTGATGATGCACCTTACTTTTCCGCATTATATGGTCCATCAAGACAAGCTATTGTGGTACCGGATTTATCGTTAGTTAAAGCACAACTTGAAAGCCTGACCAGTAGTGAAGAAGACTATCCGGAAGATATCTATTTTATCGAAGGCGATCCATCCTCATTTGATGATAGCGTATTTGATTGTGAAGAGATGGATAAATCTGTTCTGGTTAAAACCGGTGATCGCCAATGGCGCTTCTCAAGTTTCCCTAAAGTGCCATTATTTGGACGCGCTGCCCGTGAAATTCATCTGGAAAAATTATCAGCTGAACGTGATGAACTACATGAAAATTATGCAACGATTTCGTTTGATCTGCAAAAATTGCAACGTATTGAGCAAAATGTTGGCCAGTTTATTGGTGAATACCTATCAGTAGCGTTTGATATTGATCCCGAAGCTGAAGCGCAAAAACTAACAACCAGACGCAATGAAATCGAACGGCAATTATTGTCGCAAGAAAGCATTGATAAACAAAACCAACAACAGGTGGCAAATTGTAAAGAGCAGTTAGCTACGGTCAATCGATTGGTTGCTCAGATGCATCTATTAGCTGATGATGACTTAGCTGATCGGGTTGATGATTTACGCGAACAAGTCATTGAAGCGCAAGAAGCTGCGCAATATGTTAACCGTAATCGTGATACTATTTCAGAATTAGAACCGCTTATTGCTGTGTTGCAAAGTGACCCAGAGCAAAATGAGTCACTGCGTGAGCAATATAGTACCATCAAGAATCAACAGCAGACTATTCGTCAACAAGTTTTTGCTTTAACTGAAGTCATGCAACGCCGTGCACATTTTAGTTATGAAGATTCGGCAGGTATGCTAAATGAAAATAGTGATCTAAATGAAAAACTACGTTCTCGGCTCGAAGTGGTGGAAGCACAACGCAATGAAGCACGTAGTCAGATGCAGCAGTACCAAGATAAATATAATCAATATAACCAAACGCTAGCATCGCTTAAAAGTGCATATGAAACTAAACGCGATATGCTTAATGAGCTACACAAAGAGATTGAACAAATTGGTGTTAAAGCCGATGCCGTGACCGAAGAGCGCGCGCGCATTCGCCGAGATGAAATTCATCAAAAACTTAATACTAATCGTCAGCAATGTACATCATTTGAAAAACAATTGATTATGTGTGAAAGCGAAATGACCCAAATGCAAAAACGTTTAACACAAACACTACGTGATTATAAACAGTTACGTGAACAAGTTGTGGACGCGAAAGCTGCGTGGTGCTTAGTTTTACGATTAGTCAAAGAAAATAGTGTTGAACGAAGATTACATCGTCGCGAATTAGCTTATTTAAGCGCTGATGAATTGCGCTCAATGTCAGATAAGGCGCTCGGTTCATTACGTTTAGCGGTAAATGATAATGAACATTTACGTGATGCGTTACGCTTATCAGAAGATCCTAAGCGACCAGAAAGTAAAGTTCAATTTTATATTGCGGTTTATAAACATCTTCGTGAACGAATCCGTCAGGATATTGTTAAAACTGATGATCCAATTGAGGCTATTGAGCAAATGGAAATTGAGTTATCTCGATTAACTGAGGAACTCACTGCACGCGAACAGCAATTGGCAATTAGCTCAAAAAGTGTGGCCAACATTATTCGTAAAACCATTCAACGTGAGCAAAACCGTATCCGTATGCTCAACCAAGGCCTACAGCAGGTGGCATTTGGTCAGGTTAATGGGGTGCGTTTAAATGTTAGTATCCGAGAAGCTCACTCTTCATTACTCGCAGCCTTAGCTGAGGAACAAAATGAGCATCAAGATCTGTTTAGTAATAATCGTATTACCTTCTCAGAAGCATTAGCTAAACTCTATCAGCGCTTAAATCCACATATCGATATGGGACAACGCACAGCGCAAAATATTGGTGAAGAGTTGCTCGATTATCGAAACTATTTAGAGATGGATGTTGAGGTTAATCGTGGCGCTGATGGTTGGTTACGCGCTGAAAGTGGTGCATTATCAACCGGTGAAGCGATTGGTACGGGGATGTCCATTCTATTAATGGTTATTCAAAGTTGGGAAGAAGAGTCTAAACGTCTGCGCAATAAGGATATTTCGCCATGTCGCTTATTATTCTTAGATGAAGCGGCACGTCTGGATGCTAAATCGATTGCGACGCTCTTTGAGCTTTGTGAACGATTAGAAATGCAACTTATTATCGCCGCTCCAGAAAATATCAGCCCGGAAAAAGGTACCACCTATAAATTAGTGCGTAAAGTGATCAACAACCAAGAACACGTACATGTTGTTGGCTTGAAAGGCTTTGCTTAGTCATTACTGACTAAAAACAGTTTCGCCGGCAAATGCCGGCGAAATTGTTATTTAATGTTGATTAATTATGTAAGCAATGGTTAATTTCAACTAGCCTACATCATTAATGAATATCCAACACGGCATGAAAGGCCTCTTGAGGAATATCAACACCGCCAAATTTACGTTGTCTAATTTTATTTTCCTTAATATTTTTAGCTATCTTTTTCTTTTTCGATGCTGAGCCGGAATAGCCGCGCCCGGTAACACTTTTGCGTAATGGTGGAATATCTTCGCGTGCAATAACTTTATTCTCAACTACCGATTGCACCGGCATTGGGTAGAGTTTACGTGGAATGACATGTTTCATCTTCTGCACAATTTGCTTGCCTCGTTCAAAGCTTTTATCGCGTGGCAAAATAAAAGAAAACGCATCGACAATCTCATCATTCAACCAGATATCCATTTTTACCAAATCAGAGACAATATAGCTTCGATCACGATAATCTATTGATGCATAACCATGGGTAATCGATTTGAGAGAATCATAAAAGTTGTAGGCAATTTCCGAAATAGGCAATTTAAAGGTTAACTCTGCCATTTTATTATTCAGATAAACCATATCCACATAAATGCCCCGTTTTTCCTGACAAAGTTCCATTATTTCACCAATATTTTCCATTGGAATGATAATGGCAGCATCAATAAAAGGCTCTTCAATGTAGGCAATCTTTTCAAAACTTGGCAGTAACATAGGATTATTAACGCTAAGCATCTCACCATTTTTTAACGTTACCCGATACTCAACACTCGGAAAGGTAGAGAGAATTTCGATACCATATTCTCGTTCAAGCCTTTCTTGAATAATTTCCATATGTAAAATACCGAGAAAACCACACCTAAAACCAGCCCCTAATGCCATGGAATTTTCTTGTTTATAAATGAAAGCCGAATCATTAAGCGATAATTTTTCCACCGCATCTTTCAATTTTTCTTGGTCTTCATTTTTTATAGGAAACAACCCAGCATAAACCATTGGTTTAACTTCTTTATAGCCGGGTACGGCTTCGGTATCCGGTTGATTAGGATCGATTAAAGTGTCACCAACTTTTACATTGGATACAATTTTAATATTCGTTGAAATAAATCCGACTTCACCTGCCATAAGTGCATCAACCGATTTCATCGCGGGTAAAAATACCCCAACTTGCAATGCTTCGAACTCAAGATCACTTTTGAGCATTTTAATTTTCATGCCGGTATGGATTGAGCCGTTAAAAATGCGCACATGTAATACAACACCTCGATAGACATCATAGTGAGAATCGAATATTAATGCCTGCAACGGTTTTTCTTGATCACCTTTGGGTGCAGGAATATTTTCAATGATTGATGCCAAAATATTATCAACCCCAACCCCACTTTTAGCAGAGGCTAAAATCACCTTATCTAAATTTATGCCGTCAAGTTCTTCAAGTTCTTGCATTACACTTTGAGCATCGGCATTAGGCATATCGATTTTATTGATTACCGGAATAATTGTTAAATTTTGCTCCTGAGCCAATTTTAAATTAGCAATGGTTTGTGCTTGCACGCCTTGTGTTGCATCGACAAGCAATAACGCACCTTCACAAGCGGCTAAACTGCGTGAGACTTCATAATTAAAATCAGTATGACCTGGGGTATCAATTAGGTTTAATTCATATTCAATACCATCGGATGCTTTATAATACATACGTACAGTTTGCAACTTAATAGTAATTCCACGTTCTCTTTCAAGATCCATGTTATCTAATAATTGCTCTTTCATATCACGTTCAGAGACAGTATTGGTCATCTCAATTAATCTATCTGCCAGTGTTGATTTACCGTGATCGATATGGGCAATAATACAAAAATTTCTTATACTGTTTGGGTTCACGTTCATTTCTCCCATACTTTTCTTAACAATTGGCGTGAACTATAATGGTTAGAGTAACTCTAAGTCAAGTTTAGAGACACATCATAATTAACACTCTATTTAATTGATTTATAACTATATAAGGATAAATATGGTAAATATTAATGATTGTATTTTATCAATAGCCCAAAATGGTGAACTAAACCAAACACCTAAATACTCGGTGACTAAAGCTGCAAAACTATTAGGCTTGTCAGCCCACACGCTTAGGTATTATGACTCACTTAATCTATTTCCATTTTTACAACGCGATCAAAATGAAAAACGGTTATTTTCTGATGCCGATTTACAATGGGCAAAATTGATTGAATGTTTACGTAACGCCAATATGTCAATTAAAGATGTGCAACACTATGTTAAGCTCTGCTTACAAGGTGACGAAACGTTAGATGAACGTTTAGCTATCATCAATCAACAAGAAAAGACGTTAATGGATACTATTACGTTATTAAACGAACAATTAGCGTTATTGCGGTTTAAAAAACAGTATTATAAGACAGCTCATCAACTAAAAAAACAGTAAGCAGTTTTAATTAACAAAAAGTTGAGCAATGGGGTTTTTGATTAACCTTATTCGTCTTATTGCTAATAAAAATTTGTTTAAAGTCAATATGTTAGATAGTTCCATCAACGGCTTTTCTTCAAACATCCAACATTCATCTCATTATTTTCCTTTCAATAATTAGCACAATTTCTTTCCAACTTGAGGAAATAAAGTTGGCTTTACCCATTTTTTCATCTATGGGATAGTTTTTAACAACGGAACTAGAGCACTTTTTAAATCATTACCGATTTAAATTTTAATTAGGAATTGGAGGCAAAGTATGGCGAAAGAATTAAATATTTTGGTTGCTTGTGGTAGTGGCGTTGCAACTTCAACCATTGCTGTTAACGCAATTAAGGAGATTTTAAAAGAAACCAATATAGCAGCAAAACTTTTCAAATGCAGTTTAGGTGAATTAGAAACAAAACAGAATGATGTCGATTTGATTTTAACTACTGCAAATTATAAGAAACCGCTGAAAACTCATCACTTAAATGTTTTTAATCTAGTTTCTGGGGTTAATGTCGAAACAACCAAAGAAAAATTGATTCAAATTTGTACTGAGTTATTAAATAACGAGTAAGGAGATAAAATCATGGTTGATTTCTTTGTCAGTTTTTTTCATACCATTTCTGAATTGGGGGCAGTAGTACTACTCCCTATTGTGATAGCGTTATTAGGGCTTTTTTTTCGAATGAAAATAGGGCCAGCAATTAAATCAGGATTGATGGTTGGTATTGGTTTTCAGGGTTTAGTGTTAGCACTTAATTTGTTGATGTCCACCATTAGTCCAATTATTGCTCACTATGAAGCAATGGGATCTGGATTTACCACAATTGATGTCGGCTTTGCCGCTATAGGTGGTGCGGCTTGGTCAATCCCAGTGGTAGTATTTTGTATACCTGTTATTATTCTAATAAATATCTTATTGATTAAATTGAAAATAGTTAAAGTGATCAATATTGATGTTTGGAATTTTATTCACTTTATGATTCCTGGGGCATTAGCTATAGCCTTATTCGATAGTATTCTAATTGGTGTAATTGTCACGATATCACTCTCTATTATCACCTTATTTTGTGCCCAATGGGTTGCGCCTAAATGGGAAGAATATTTTGGACTGGAAGGGACTACCTGTACCACACTAGCATTTGTTTCATTTATTTATCCTCTTGGTCTATTTATTAATAAAGTCATTGATTGCATTCCAGGTCTTAACAAACTTGAAATCAATATGAGTAAAATTGAAAGCAAATTAGGTATCTTCGGCGATCCGACTTTTATTGGTATTTTCGTCGGTGCATTTTTAGGTATCTTGACGGGTCAAAATATTTCGACAATTTTAATTATTTGTATGGGATTTGCCGCCGTAATGATCTTAATTCCTCGTATGGTAGGAATTATGATGGAGGGCGTGACGCCAATTGGTAATGCAGCCACAGCTTTCATAAAAAAACATATTGATAAAGATAGTAAGTTTTATATTGGAATGGATATCGCATTAGGTTTAGGTGATCCTGCTTGCATTACAGTTACCGCAATGACAATTCCTTTTGTTATCGCTTTTGCTTTTATTATTCCCAATATGACGTTTTTCCCTCTAGGTTTATTAGCTCAGGTTTGTTACCTAACGCCAATGATCGTACTTGCCAGTAAAGGCAATGTTTTTAGAAGTACGGTCTGTTCAATTATTTGCATGTTCTTTGTTTGCTATTTCGCCAATTTATTTGCGCCGGAAGCAACCCAAATGATGAAGTATGCCGGTTTAGATCTGTTTACTCATAATCCCAATGCTATGGTTACTGATGGCGGTCATTTTGGATGGAATCCGGGTAGTATTTTAGTTTCATTAATTCACAGATTTATGGAACTTTTTGCCTAAACCGCAAATATATTGGATAAACAATTAAAGAGTATTTAAACGATGCCAAAATTAAAAAAATATATTGCTATTGAAGGGAACACAACATCACGAGACGAAGCGATTAAACTCTGTGGAGACGCGCTTTATCAAGCAGGTTTTGTTGAAAAGGATTTCTATATCGATTGCATCAATCGTGAGAATGAATATCCAACAGGTCTTGATACCAAGATCCCTGTCGCGATACCGCATTGTCAATCTGATCTAATTAATACCAGTGGTGTCTGTTATTTAAGGTTGGATCAACCGGTGAAATTCCATCGATTAGATGATGATACCCAGTCAATAGTAACACGCCATATTTTTAATTTAGCTATTAAAAATGGTGATGACCATTTAGCGATGCTTAGTGCAATGATGGAATGTTTCTCCAAAGCCGAATTTATATTACGGCTTGAAAAAGAGGAGATTAAAAATGTGCCAACATTACTTGAATTATATTTTGATGCAGGAGGGAATGATAAATGAGGAGAGAATACAAAATCTCGCCATCAGTTTTTGCAGCAGATCTTGGATCTCTGAAAATACAACTAGCTGAACTGGAAAATAGCCATATTGAATTGTTACATGTTGATGTAATGGATGGGCATTTTGTTGAACGAATAGCTTTTGGCGCTGATCATATTCGCGCCTTAAAAAAAATGACTAAACTGCCTTTGGATGTTCATTTGATGGTACAAAATCCTGAAGTTCATCTTGATGCCATAATCGCGGCAGGTGCCGATATTATAACCTTTCATCAAGAAGCCACAACAAGACACTTAAGTTGTTTACAGAAAATTAGAAAAGCCGGAATTAAGGCAGGTATAGTTTTAAATCCCGGTACTTGCGAAGATTCGATTAAATATCTTTTAGATGATATCGATATGATTTTACTAATGACAGTCAACCCAGGAGAAGGTGGACAACATTTCTTGACCTCGGTGTTAGAAAAAATCAAACGAGTTCACAATCTAATAGGTAATAGAGCTATAGATCTGGAAGTTGACGGTAGCATTGATAATAAAACCATCAAACTTTGTCATGAGGCCGGTGCCAATGTATATGTTTCTGGTGGTTATCTATTTAACGGAAATATTAGTGAAAATATTGCCAGTTTACGACAAGCGTTGGCGAAATAAATTTTGAGGGCATTACAAATGGAAAACTTTAAAAATAAAGTGGTGTTAGTCACAGGTGCAGCTAATGGAATAGGCAAAGGTATTGCGGAAAAATTTGCCTCAGCAGGCGCACATACTGTCATTGTTGATTTTGATTCTACCCAAGGAAAAGCAACAGCTGAACAGCTATCGCAAAAATATGTTAAATCTATTTTTGTCCAAGCGGATGTATCAAATAGTGATGCAATGCTAAAAGTAAGGGAAGAAACTTTTAAAGCTTTTGGCCGAATTGATATTTTAGTCTTAAATGCCGGCGTTGCTTATGCAAATAAAGTCGACAATATTTCTGTTGAGGAGTGGTTAAAAACCATAAATATTAATTTAAGTGGCTTGTTTTATACTGTCAAAGCTTTCTATGAAGACTTTCTAACCAATAAAGGGTCAATAGTTTATATAAGTTCAGGTTCTGCACTTAGTGGCACTGGAGGAGGGGTATCTTATCCAGCCTCTAAAGCCGGCGGGGAAGGTTTAATGCGTGGGCTGGCAAAAGAGCTTGGTCCCAAAGGGGTAAATGTAAATATTATTGCTCCGCGACTTATCGATTCTGGAAAAATGATGCGTGTTAATTATCCCACTCAAGCTAGCTTAGATGCAGTATTAGAGAAAATTCCTGTACGTCGCTTAGGTACCATCGAGGATGTGGCTAATTTAACGTTATTTCTAGCGAATAAAGATAACTCCTATATCCAAGGGCAAACCATATTATTAGATGGTGGCAGGACAATTGCTTAGTTAAAGGTGGGATGAAGATATGCAAGCACAAATCATTGTTAATGAACTTAATCGTTCTATTAATTGTTTAAATCAACAAGACATCGACAATTTTGTTAAAAAAGTTGAAAGTCATAAACGTATTTTTGTTTATGGTATGGGAAGATCCGGATTAATGCTGAAAGCTTTTGCTATGAGATTAATGCAACTGGGTTTTATTGCTTACGTGGTTGGCGAAACAACAACACCTGCCGTTCAAAAAGGTGATTTATTGATCGTCGCTTCCGCTTCAGGTGAAACTGGCACAGTCAATCTGACGGTTGAATCGGCATTAAAGCAAGGGGTCGCTGTTGCTTCTATTACATCCACACCTAGTTCAACACTCGGCAAATTACAATCTCCTGATCTGGTGGTAGAGTCAGGAACAAAATTCACGACTTCTCAAGTAAGTGTGCAACCATTGGGTAGTTTATTTGAACAAATGCTATTAATTATGTTTGATACGATTATTTTAATCATCAGCGACAAGCAATCAAATGCCAATGAGCATATGGCTAATAAACATGCAAGCCTTGAGTAATCATAAATAATTAGGCCAATGAAATATTGGCCATCAACGTTTTAAATCAAGGATCGTTTTTTTCTTAGGCTGGTGATGATATGAAAAAACGCAGTATGGAAATACTACAGAAACTTATTGAGCATCCTCATCAAGAATTAACTATTCACAAATTGATGGAAGGTTGGCATAAATCGGAAAAAACGTTAAGGAATGATATTCAAGAAATATTAGATTACATCAAAATTATTAAATTAAAATCTACTATAGAGTTTGATGGTCAGACATTGAAATTTATTGGTCATTCAAGCATCCATTCTATGCAAGATATTTTTAAGCAACTCAATACCTACTATTACCGTATGTCCTTAGATGAACGGAAAATTTATATCATCGTTAAATTACTTTACCAACAAGATTATTTTGCTATGCAGCAGTTAGCTGATGATATGTGTGTGACACGCAACACTATTGTAGATGATTGTAAAAATGTAGATGAATATTTAAAAAGACATCACATTATATTCGAATCAAAAAGTAAAAAAGGAATAAAAATTGTTGTTGATAACCAAGAAAACATCACACTTCTTTTAATCGATATTTTTAATAATTTAATTCCATCTCTTACTTTTGAAAAAACGTTTTTTCCACAATTGATTATTAACTTAACCGGATTTAAGTATTCGCTTGCTGATGTCGCATTTTATATGGAGTCCTATGCAAAAGATAATAATATGATTTTTGCCAAAGAAAGCTTTCATTATGTTGCAATTTGTATATTTGTTTTGATAAATAGGATGATTCAGGTGCCTTATGCCGTTAAAACCAACAAACAGCAAAAAGAGTTGCAACTAGATACGGTAGGATTAATTGTTCAATATGTAATGAATAAACTTGATTATAAAGATATTACCGATGACAAGATTATTAATATTGAACGAATTATTCTGGCCAGCCAACTGTCCCCACAGATCCAAAGTATTAATGATTTTGAACTCTATGGCGTTATTTGCCATTTTTTATTAGCAATCAGCAGCGAAATTGATATCGATTTAAAATCGGATGATTTATTAATTAAGTCATTAATATCGCATATAAAAAGTATGCATAATTGGAATGATACCGATATTGATTTTGACATCAATGAAGATTATGGCGTAGCAGAAATATTTAGATTAAAAAATATCGCTGAGAATAAATATCTGATATTAGAAAAATATTTACAATATTCACTCAATACCAATATGAAAAATAGCATTATTATTCATATTTGTGCGGCTATTTTGCGAAACCGACAAAATATGGATCCTTTCAATGTAATTATTTCATGTCCAGGTAGTATGGCGACCAGTAAATATCTTGAAGTCCAAATTAAGAACTATTTCAATTTTAATGTGGTTGATACAATGACGACTAAACAAATTGAAAGAGCCAAAGGACAATTTAATAATGTGGATTTTATTATTTCAACTGTCAAAATTCCTCAGTGTAATTTACCTGTAGTTGTGGTTAGTCCTTGGATAACCATTGACGATATCAATAAAATCCAACGATTAAATATTAAAAAGAAACAGAATGAAATAGAGCCTTGGAATGCATATCCAATATTGGCAAAACTTTATTCCGTCTATAAATCGGCAAACAGTCACAAAATTGCCTATCTTAATGAAAATATAGAATTATTACTTGAAAAATCAAATATTAATTCTAATAGTTCGCCTTCTCCAGTATTGCTTGATATGTTAAAACTAAAATATATCTATACTTCTGATCAAAAACTCCATTGGAAGCTAGCGATGAAAAAAGCCGCCGAAGAATTAATTAAAGATGGATATTTTGATCAGAATTATCTTACTGAAGCCATTGATAATGTAAAAGAATATGGCGCTTATATCATAATCAGTCACGGTGTAGCTTTAGCCCACGCCGGCAAAACATCTGAAGTGTATCGAGATGGTATTAGCTTATTAGTAGCTAAGGATGGCATTTTTTTTGACGAAGGTGAGCAAGTGAATTTATTGTTCTTTTTTTCGCAAAAATCTGATATTGAGTATCTGGAACTTTTTAAAGAGCTCATTAAATTAGGCGAAGCTTTCAGTAACATTGATAAGATAAAAACCGCCAAAACAAGTAAAGAGGTTTATCAGCGGATAAAAGAGATACTACATAAATAACAAAACTAATCAGCAAGATAATCAACTGAAAATATCTTCTCTATTAGAGGAGCTCTAGAAAATAAAATGGTTAAACCATTCTAGATATCAATTTGTGGGTAAGATGGTATAAACTTCTCAATTATCTTTACAAAAACAATAAATCAAGATAATTGTCATTTAAAATTAATTAGAAGATTAACTAATAGATAAAATATTTATGAATAAAATAGATGAAACTTGGAGGAAAGGGTGGGGAGGAGGGATAAAATTTCTGTCAATTAACCATCAAAAAAAGAGCATCTTTTTTTATAAGAAAGATGCCCATCGTTGTTAAATTAATTACTGCTGATTATCTGGTGAATCTTTTTCTGTATTATCATTGATTTTGTTTTTTATTCTTTTTACATTTTCGCTAGCCGCTGATGCCATTCTACCCATGGTATCTCTTAAAATTTTTCCATCATCAGTTTTAAAAAATACTAATTGATCCATACCATTTTCATCCATCTCAAAATAGGTGGCTTCAACAAAACCTAATTTAGAGGCGTAAAATAGATGAGGAATACTACCACGAGTAGAATTATAGAGTTGTACAGCAGCATTATATGCTTCACGTCTTTCAAGAATTGTCGTTTCAATCTCATCTAATTGAACCATTAATTGTTGATATGTTGTGTTAGCTTTTAAATCAGGAAATCTATTAGCAAGCATCTGCACATTGCCTATTAAATGTGATGCCTCTGAGACAGCGATATTGGCTTTATCGATACTATCGCTTTCAGTAATAGTTAAATGAGTCAACTTTTCATGATCACCATAGCTAGAAGCTATATCTGAAAGTCGTTGAGCGATATCATGTCTTTTTTTGACGGTAGCATATATATTCGATTGTTTTTGTTTAACATTTTCAGCTAAACGTCTAAGTTTATTATATGCAAAAAATAACCACACTAAAATTGCTATAAAAATTAAAAATAAAGTAGTTAACATAAATATATAGTCCTATTCATAATTAAATGATCTAATAATCAAATAGGTAGCATTTTTTATAATTGCAATGTAGCGTTTAAGTGAGGTTAAATTATTGTTACTTTTTACTAATTTATATCACTGATTCAATCAAAACAATTTCTATATACAATTAAAATGGCTACGTATTGAACGCATAAAAATAATAATTATACTTCTTTTACAACAATTAATTACATACGGTACCATATATTTAAACATGTTACAAATTATTGTTAATTATGGATTTGTTTGATATATACTAATTAGATAATTATTTTTTACTTGTTAAAATTATTAAATTTTTAGTTATTAATCTATAATAAAACAGTTTAAATACTGAGTTATCAAATCCATTTAGTTTAGGAATAAATTTGACTTTCCCATACATTGAAACAAGAGTATCTAAAATTGATAAAGTATATAGCTCAATAATCCATTAAATCTGATTTTCTATCTTTTAGGAGGCGGGATCAGGCAAACAAGAAAGAAAATAATTAAAATAGAATTAACTACAAATACCCAATTAATGAACGTAGATAAGATTTTATTTTGATGTGGATCAAAATGTATCGCACGCAGCCGCGCCATATAAAACTGATAACCAAATGTAAAAAAGTAATAAAGGGCAGCACCTATACGTACAAGAGTTAACGATATCTTATTGTGATAATTTATAGGAGCAAAAAAGTAAAAATAAATCCACACAAAAAAGTTAAATATAATTAAAAAAATAAAAAGAATCCATTGAATAATCATTGTTTTTAATTTTCCTCTATAACAAGACATTATTATGATAAAGTTTATTTTCTCTTCTTTTTTCTGCTACTTAAAGGATCTTCTATAAATATATACAAAGCTCCTATGAAAATTGTAGACCATGCAATAAACGCACTCTCTATAACTCCGTCATCCACTAACATGTATATAAATAGATTGACAGCTAAAACAAAATAATTATATGCAATACAATATACTCTTTTACGATTTAAAGATTTATTATAAATAAAATCTTCACGGGTAAATTTAGAAAAATAATAACGGAAAAAGCATCCAATTATAGCTAAACAGTAATAGCAAACACAGATAAAAATTATCATTACTTTTTTCAACCTCAATTAAGTTAATATCAATATTTCTATCTTTTGGGCAGAGGGATCAGGGAAACAAGAAAGTAACAAATTAAAGGTATATTGACTGATAACACGAAACAGATGAAAATAACTAAAATTTTATCTTGATGAGGCTTTAAATGTACCGCGTTGAGCCAAAGCATATAAAAATTATAACCAAGCGCCAAAAGGTAATAAATGGCAGCACCTATACGTACAAGAGTTAATGATATCTTATTGTGATAATTTGTTGGTGCAAAAAAGTAAAAATAAATCCACACAAAAAAATTAAATATAAATAAAAAAATAAAACCAATCCATTGAATAATCATTATTTATAATTTTCCTCTATAATAAGACATTATTATGACAAATTTTATTTTCTTTTCTTTTTTCTGCTATTTAAATCATCTAAAACATCTTCTAAAAATGTAACAAAAATTACATACAAAACTAGAATTAAAGTTGTAGAAATTAGAATAACAATACTTTTTATCATTCCCTCCTTTATTAAAATATATATAAAAGCAGTGTAAGCTAATACAAAGTAATAATATATAATGCAACATATTCTTTTACCCTTTAAAGATTTATTATAAATAAAATCTTCACGGGTAAATTTAGAAAAATAATAACGGAAAAAGCATCCAATTATAGCTAAACAGTAATAGCAAACACAGATAAAAATTATCATAACTTTTTTTCAACCTCAATTAAGTTACTATCAGTATTTTTTCTATATTCTTTACCATCTTTTCTTTTACAAAAATAATAATACACTGGTTTTTTTCTGCAGTTTTCGCTGTTGTTATGATAAGATGACAATCATCTTATATCCTGATAGTGTCGTTTCTATATCAATTGTGAATATGGAACAGATTCTATACAATATACACTAAACAATATATCCAAATTTATATACTATATCCATAGCAATCTGATTTTTTATGTAAACCAATGTAAAGTATTGTTTCAAAGTTAGCTTTTGCTGTTTTTAACCAATAAAATCAAATGGTTGTAAATTAAGTAGCCTTTACTATTGATTCAAGAAACTTTAAATTTATCAAATTAATCATGATGTTAAATACAATTCTATGAAAGCGATTTTTAATGCTTTTTTGTAATCTTTTATAGTAACAATATAACTTTAAATGCTGGAAGTTACCGTCCAATGGTGTCAAATCTTAGGTATTTGTTTTATTGAAAGATACATAGTGCCACCACTCAATAAAGAATAATCCTTATCTCTTGACTTGGCTGCTTTTATAGGTCTGTCAGTTAATGATAAAGTTTTTTTAGCATGATAATTTTAGATATAAGGTTTTTAGGTATATTGTATTAGTACACCTAAGAATAAATCTAAAAATGCTCTTTGCAAATGTAGCCAACTGATGCTTAATGAATAACAAAATAGGCTATAAGCTTTGTGTTTTTTGGTTTTGATATTTTTAAACGATTTAGAAGAATGTTTACTGATGATTAGATTGGTGCGTGGGCGAGATCTGATTTATTTAGTCAGGAGCATTACTATTACTGTATTTTTTTAAAAGTTAAAAATATACCCTAAAAAGTACTCTCATTATGAAAAGTAACTCCATAAACTGGATATTTTTATCAGCCAATTATTTTAAATTAAATTTGATTTTTCACGGGTATAAAATTTTGATTAGATGGACTGTCCTAAAATAAAAATTGATAGTGATTTACTTCCCCCCCTTACCTGTTACTATTTTACAATAAAAAATTACCGTTAGCAGATGGATTTAATTATGGAGTAAATTTTTTTAACTAACCAAATTAAAAAGGTGATTATCAAAACAAAAAGTAACAAAAAAACATTAGCTGCTATAAAAGATATAAATATTAAAAAAAGATAATCTTCCAAACCATATGGGGTTTTTATTGTTTTAAATAAATAAAAAAAAACAAAACTAAGAAAAGGGATTATCAAAATATATACTAGCTTACGCACTTTAGAAAATACAATCTCCATAAGATCAAAACAGCCAGTAATAGCATCAACTATATCAAGTGACATTATGTTACCTCTCCATTCTTTTTATATATATATGCTATATAATCAACATTAATCATTTTTCATTTAAATAATATAAATAAAAATCACTATAATCAATCATCGACAGTTTATCTTTGATTGAAACTATCTTATTACTTTTTACTTAAATTGATTCTCAGAGCGTTATAAGCACCGCATATATCGCAACTTAAATGCCTTTCAATTATCAAATTTATTGCTACATCTTGTACTTTTAAAAAAATTTGATGACATTCAGGACAAATAACATTTTCAATTGAATTCATAGCTAATATTTTTGCAGCTTCAATCCGCTTATTTACTATTCCATTATTCATATATTTATTCCTTGGGAGATCCCATATAGAAGCGATTAAATTAGCTAACAATTTGATAGATATTTATAAGAAGTCTCTTCATGAAGGTGCCTACATGAAACATAGTCAATTCTAATCAATATTAAAAGATTTTTTAATAGTAAATGCTAATAGTATTTGTGAACACCGTGTGATAAAACTTTATAATTATGGCAGTATGGATATAAAAATTCAATCAAATTAGGTGGTTAAGTGGTTGTGTTTAAAATTGAGTGCACTAACTACTATTAACTATCTTCACATTACGATTGTTTGACAAGGAAACATTCCCTCTACTGGCTTGCTCGACCAAATCGCCCCAGCAATCTAACATGATTTGTTTTTGTTGTTCATACTCTGCCTTGTTGTAAGCTCTTCTTACTGCATTTTTATCAACTTGTGATGATAATGCGCTTACGATAATATCATAATTAAAGCCTTATTCATTTAAAGCGGTGCTTGCCAAAGCTCTTAGTCCATACGCTTTATTGCCATATTAGCGGTTTGGCTAGTTATTGGTTGGTTATAGGGAGATCTAGCAATAAGGAACACAAACTCACTTTTATGATTAATAGTTTCATTATCTTAAAGGTAGTTAATCCTTGTTCGGTTTTCAATCTAAACCATTTTTGAGCAAGAGTGTAAAAAGTATTTTGTTAGCTTCTTATTTTAGTTGTTCTTGTTTATATTCTTGAGGATCTATACCTTGTTTAATAAGTTCTATCGCTTCATCTCTAAACCTTCTTACTTGCTGTAATGTAGCCTCGGGATAACTGCCAAAACTTATTAATCTCCCTTTTGGGGTTTAAGGGCACGTATATTTAAAACAACAAATCTTAGCGTTATTCACTTTGATTAATAGATATATACCGCCACCATCAAATAAAGAATAATCTTTATCTCTTGGCTTAGCTGCTTTTATTTGTGTATCAGTTAATGGTAAAGCTTTTCTTGCCATAATGATTTTAGGTATACGGTTTTTTTTAGGTATATTGTATTCGTTTACCTAAGTATTTACCTAAAAATTCTGGCTGTAAATGTATTTTACTGATGCTTAATGAATAACAAAATAGGCTTTAAGCCTTATATTTGTTGGTTTTGATGTGTTTTAAAGGATTTAAAAGAATGTTAATGAATATTGAATTGGTGCGTGGGCGGGACTTGAAAAGCACTGTTTAAATCATTTTTCATAAAGCATTGTGTTTGTTTCTTCTGTTTGCCGTACCCCCATTTGTACCCCCAAAATAAAAACTGATCCCCAATATTAGGTATTTTAATCTTGCCAAATTGAAAGGTTAAAAATTGGTTTTAGAATTTTGACGGTGTAAAAATTTATCTAGGTGAGCGGTATCCGTTAATTATGTTTTAGATTTTTATACCTCCCCCCATAAAAATAAAATTTTATAAAAAAGTGTTCACGGTGTTCACTACTTGCTTGAAGCCTTATTATAAAAGGGTTTGAGCGGTGAACACTTAATGATTTACTATTCACAAGTGTACACTTAAAGTGTTCACCACAAGATAAATAATGGATTAATTTAGATCTAACTATATATGTTTAGCTAAATATTCCACCATTTCTTTATTATTTAAAAAAGAATAAAATCTTTTTGCTAAGGCTTTTATTCTTGTATATCGTTTTGCTTCACTAAGTTGTTTTTCGGCACAATAACAATTAAGACCATCATACATATCAAAGTAATCATAATAGATAAAAAGCCAATAGTGCTTTATTCTATGAAAATATCTGTTTCCAAATTCTATATATTTAAATACAAAACTATGAAGAAGATCGCCAATATCTTCTAAACTATTACATATCATAATTTTTTGGCTAAAAAGTCTCATGAAAACTAAACAGCTATAATTAATGCTTGGTACTGATGAATCCCCTAATGATTTTTATCAAAATCATTAAGTTAAGGTAGATACACATCTTGTCATATGATCAAATGGTTTCGCCAAAAATCAATAATCAGACAACAAAATGTGCGAACTCGATATTTTACACGACTCTCTTTACCAATTCTGCCCCGAATTACACTTAAAACGACTCAACAGCTTAACGTTGGCTTGCCACGCCTTACTTGACTGTAAAACTCTCACTCTTACCGAACTTGGCCGTAACCTGCCAACCAAAGCGAGAACAAAACATAACATCAAACGAATCGACCGATTGTTAGGTAATCGTCACCTCCACAAAGAGCGAC
>NZ_QGLR01000007.1:0-255373 GCF_003202655.1 Gilliamella apicola
GTCGCTCTTTGTGGAGGTGACGATTACCTAACAATCGGTCGATTCGTTTGATGTTATGTTTTGTTCTCGCTTTGGTTGGCAGGTTACGGCCAAGTTCGGTAAGAGTGAGAGTTTTACAGTCAAGTAATGCGTGGCAAGCCAACGTTAAGCTGTTGAGTCGTTTTAAGTGTAATTCGGGGCAGAATTGGTAAAGAGAGTCGTGTAAAATATCGAGTTCGCACATCTTGTTGTCTGATTATTGATTTTTCGCGAAACCATTTGATCATATGACAAGATGTGTATCCACCTTAACTTAATGATTTTTACCAAAATCATTAGGGGATTCATCAGTGCTTGGTATAGAAATATTTTTTTCGGAAAGATATCTTTTTAAGTACGTCATAACCTCATCGCTATCTATTTTTTTATCAAGTCCCAAAGAAGCAATAATCAATAGTATTTCTGAATCATCACCTTGCATAACTTGTTTTTCAGCCCAATCAATTATTAGGCCACTAGAATAAAAATATTCTGATGGTGAACCATAATATTGATTAAATCTATAAAGCGATAAAATTTCATCGAGAGATAAATTACTCAATTTTAAAACCTTTTATTTATAAGAAAATACCCATTTAATGTATCTTATCTTACATAAGCGAACAACAAAAAAACGCCCAAATTAGGCGGTTCATAGGTTAACAAATATTAACTACGAGCTAGTTCTTCGGCTTTGGGTAGCCAATCTTGACTAGTATTGATATTAAGCTCTACGTTGGTCCTCATCCCTTTATTTGCTCTTTTACGCATGTAGTCTTTACCGTTTTCTTTCATTGCATAATTAAGCGATGTGCCAAATTGCGTTAGTGATAGCGGATTGTTTAAACCTGTATTGCGGATGTATTCAATATAAGCATGATATAAATATTTTCGGGGGTTAAAGGGCATTATTCCCATATTGCCAATAAACATACCATTGGGATAATCAAGCGCATCAAGATAACTACAAAAATCTACCAAGTGGTCAGATTCGCGTTTAATCGCCGTCGCTTCATCTGATTGTTGTTGCTGGTGTAGTCTTTCTTTAGCTTCTGCTGGACTGGTAAACTCATTTAATAGCAACCTCACAATTGAGGGGAGTTCTTGCTCTATTTTGCTAACCAAGTTTAAATCTCGCTCTTTTTCAGGGATGACCTCGCCAAAGTGAAAGATAACTCTACGCCGTGATATACCGCCGTTACGCTCGTTAAATCTCATTGCCTCGTTATTGATAACCAAGACTACCGCAGGGATTTTACAAGAATAGGGTTGTTTGTGTTTTGGGTCTATTGCGACTTCATCACCGCCAGTAATTGCTTTTAATCCTGCGCCACTACCCATATATCGCGGTTGGTCTGGTAAAATGATAAGAGAGTAACCAACTACTAAGGCCCTATCTCTTGCCTTTTCCAGTGATTCCATTGTGCCTATAACAGTGTTATTCTTGCCCGATAACATAGTTGCGATTTCAGCAAAAACACTTTTACCGCTACCGCCTGCGCCTGTAACCTCTAAGAATAATTGCCAGTCATGACGATTAGCCAATATCATATATAGCGCGGCTAAGATATTTTTAGCCTTATCTTGATTGCCTGATGCTCTTTTTAGCCATTTAGCGAAGTTTGGCGCGTGAGTATCAAAAGATTCATTTTCTTTGGCGGGGTAATAATCAATATCATTACTCACCAATAACCAATCTTGCTTATTGTGAGGTCTGAAAGTTTGTGTCTTCAGCTCATAAACACCATTTTTAAAGCAAATTAAATCCTTTTGAGAACTTCCCATTACAGGTAAAGATAACCTGAGCGATTCAACCGCTGAGCTAATTCGCATAGGGTTAAATGGTTCGCCTGATTGGGTGAATAAATCGGCTAGTGTTCGCATTAATAGTTTATCGCTTATAGGTTGCCATGCGTTATCTTGATAGTGATAGATTTCATCGGTAGTAAGATTAATCGCAAGGTTATTATCATAATATTGATTAAGCAGTTCGGCGCGTTGACTTGATGCCATTTGCGATAGGTTCATGCTTGATAACTCGTTTTGCATGTTATGTTTTGTCATGGTGGATAACTCTGGTTTTATGAGGTTTTTATTAAAATGAGCCAAAGCGTTATCGCTTCCAAATTGTTGCCTATAATCATCCCAATCACATTTATAATCTGTATCAGGAACGGAGTAATAACCATTTACCGCTTGAGCTGCCTCTATTGCTTTAGCTAAGCCCGTATTAGGGCTTTGACCAATATCGTTATCACCTGCAATAATGATTTTAGCGGTAGGGTTTAACTCACGAAGGTCTTTAGCTACATGAATAAGATTACCTGCGTCAATAGCGGATATAACAATAGACTGTTGGCGGAATTCCGCTATAGATATCCCTGTGGCTAAACCCTCACAAATAATAATCTCGGTAGCTGTGAGTAATTCTTTGCTTACCTCGTCAGGTCTGCCCAATTTTGGGCTAACCCATATAAAAGCACCTTTCTTATTTGAGCCTCTCATTAAGCGCTTATTTCCGTTTGGCTCGATAAATTGACCGCCTGTATATTCACTGTTGATATTAATCAAAGGGACAAAGATACGCCCATCATCTAGCAAGGTTAAATCGAACGTTAACCCTTTTTCAGTGAGGTAATCCGATTGACCTAATATTGCTTTAGCTAGCAAATAATTAACCTTTTTACATACAGGATTTTCTGGTATGTTGTTTTGTAGGTCGGATTTCAAATCCGAGCTTGTGGAAGTGTTTCTTAAATTTAAGCATTCGGCTACTTTACTGCTCGCCTCTTTCGCATCATAATGATAATAGTTTTTGATAAGTTCTAAGCCGTCACCGCTACCGCATTGATTGCAGATATAAGTACCGCGCCCATTTTTATTATCAAATCTAAATCTATCTTTACCACCACAGACAGGGCAGGGGCAATGTTTGCCATTACCCACATCAATACCTAATGAACTAAAGATTGATTGCCATTTACCTACCGCTTGAGTGGTAATTTCATTTATTCTCATTACCGCCCCCTTAATGGATTGTCCCGTTAGATTCAGCTTTGATATCTTCGGCTAAATCAATAAACAATGTTGAAAGTAATTCTTGCCCGTATGGGGTTAATGAAATAGGTTTATCTGCGCTTTCTGTGTACATATCTTTCAACATTCCATAAGTGCGATTTAATCCATCCTTTTCTCCGAAATCCTCAATCAAGCATTGCTTAAGATTGATATCTAAACCTAAGACAATTAAATCTTTGTTAATATCAATCTTAGTGCCTTCATGAATAAATACCTGACTATCATTTTTGTTAATCTGCTCAATTAAAAACAGACTTGCTACTATCGCCATAGTTGAATCAACGATGATATGGTGGATTGCGGTTATTTTATTGTTATTATTCATTATCGTTAACTTCCTTATGATTAAGTTTATCGTCAAGTAAATTAATTTGATTGGAAGCAAAGCAAACAACGTTTTTTAATTGTGCTAACAGGTAACCAATGTCACGTGTATCGTCTTTAAATTGTTGTTCCTCATATTCTTCACATTCAGAAGCCCAAAATAACAAATTACCAATAGCACCGATTCCCCATAGAATTGATTGTCTAAGTTCCTCTAAGTGTGCTTTTGCGTGTAATAAGTTTTGTGGTTGGATATCAGCCTGATATAAATTCAAGACAGATAAAAGGTTAGGTAGGTCATATTGCCCATTTTTAGGGCATAGGGTATCATTACTATTAGCCATAGCATTACTCCGTTTAATGTTTGTGGTTAGATAGCTCATTGAGGTGCGAACTCTTTGGGCTATTGTTTTTATTAAAATGTTAAAATTTAATGTGTCCGTACAATATATTTTATTTTGTCCGTACATGTCAACACTATTTTTATTCTTTACTTTAGTGTATATTGTCCGTACTAATAACTTATGAATATCCAATATGGCAAATGAAACCAGTAAGTCAAAACGTAAAGATATCCGCTTTCCACACGAACTAATAGAAAAAATAGACGAGCAATCCAAAAAGGAGAATACCAACTTTTCTGCTTGGGTTATTGCTGCTTGTCGCGAAAAATTAAACAAACCAAACAAGAAATAATGCATTAGCTTAATACCACCAAAAAGTGGTATTTGTTTTTTTATTTTTCTTTTTATGGACATGCAAAACCATTTTTTAAAATTCAACCCCATGCAATGAGTTTTCCGACGCATACGCGCGCGCGTAGTGATAGTAGAAAAATCTTTCCTAACGTGTCGAAAAATTACATCGTAGCGATTCACAGGGAGATTATTTAAGGGTTGGGTATACATCTGTATTGCTAGGTTGTTATATAAGCTTGTAGTCATGATTTAGCCCTCTAACGTGTCCTTAAATTATTAATCGTTTTATTAGTGGCGATTAAGTCAAATTTGGATTGCGCCAATTCAATATCATTATTTTTAATACTTAAATCTGTCATTTTTCATCTCTCTTAACGTGTCAGAAAATTCCCCCTTTTAGCTAAATTTAGGCAAGGGGAAACCGTAACGAATTTTTTCGCTTTGCTTTAAAATCAATTAGTTAATTTGGTGTTTTAGCTAGACACTTATCGCGAGATTGGCTATCATTGGAAGCGTCATTATTCCAGTGTTAGCCCTTTATCATTTCGCGATATAAAGGGTTTTGCTTTATCACCATTAAGCCACCTCTCGACGTTCTACTCTACGAGATTCAAGCCAAGAGTAAATTTCATCAGCGCGATACCCAATGCGACGCAAGCCGATTCTGATTTTTTGGGGAAAGGTTTTATCTTTCTTTTCTAGCGTATAAAGACTAGTGTCAGATTTGAAGTGAAGTAAATTTTTAACTTCTCTTCTGGATAGGATTGCATTTGTCATTTGTTACCTCGTTATAAAAGTTATTAAAACAAGGTAACTGTAGCATTATGGTATAATTAAAATAGGTGGGTTAATTTTTTAATAGTAGTAACTTATTTAATTAAAGTATTCCTATCCATTTATATAGAAAATACAGTAAATAGGCTTACCCCTTTCTTCGTCCTACTTTTCTTAATTCGAAAGGACGCAATACTATATCAACCGCTTCTGCTAAGTTTTTAGATACTCCTTTACCAATTAAATAATCAATTACTTCTTTTTTTGTTGGAGCTGTTTGTTTATTTTCGGTATCATAAGTAGACCAAAATTGCTCAATTATCTCTTGTGTTAACTCCAATCCTTCGGAAGAGTGCTGTGTGTTATTTGGTAATTTTTTTATATTATTATCTTCTATACTGATTTCTTGAATAATAGGGGGAGGGTTTTTTTTAGCTCGATATGGAAGAACTAAGATAACATTTTCATTAGTGACCCATTGATTTAAGGAACTTCTTGTTATTATGGTGTGCCGATAAGACATTGTTTCTGTTCTATCATTTGGATCTATCTTTGTGGCGCTCATCTCATTTAGAAATTCATTATATACATATTTAGCACATATAATTGGCGTTAAAATTCCCCTTCTGATAGAGGTTTCTAACGATAGAGCATAGCCATGAGCTAATTTCCATCTAGAATGATTTATTTGTTTTACTGAATCTAATCCCTCTTTAAAATCGAAGGGATCTAATCCTGCCAATAATAAAGACGCTTGCTCTATAGTAAATTCTTGTACAGCTTTCCAATGCATAACATTAGGATAATCATCACAGTAAATATGTTCCATATACCACCTTTCACGATCTAAAAAAATTTGCGCCAGTTCGTTAGGTTTGCTAATGTTCTGGCATCAGCTTAGGCGAAAATAATACTTTAATATACAGTAATATACATTATAGCACTGTATTTATATACAGTTAAGTGTTTATGATAAAATTGGCAGACTAAAATAATATTTTGAGGATAGGTAAATGAGAGATTTAATAAAAGATAATAATAAATATTTGAGCCGTCGCGCTACATCAAAATATCAGGCTCGCACGGTAGCAAGATAGTTGTAAGCTCTTTGATGGGTTTTTTAAATTCAACCCCATGAAAGGGATTTGTAAGTTGTCTTTATTATGAAGATAACTGCCTTTTATGATTAAATTGGTATCCATTTATTAAATACCTTTTTACTGGATACTTGTTTGGATACCTATATTAAATAGATTTTTAGGTATTTAAATTCCATATGAAGTGGCTCAATTTGAGCATCTAAAACTTGAGCAGGTAACAAGTTTATGCTCTTTGCTTGTCAGGCGGTTAAATTCTTTGATGGTGGCGATACTAGTTCTATGCGCATTGGTTTTGATTTGGCTATAATGCTATTTCCCATAGATTGATGATCTAATGTCTGCTTTTCAGAATAGCCATGATTAGCAAGCATCAATTTAGCAATACTTGCGTTAAACTCACCCTTTAAGCCTTTATTAATTAACTCGACTTCTTGGCGTGCTTTGATAAGTTCTAACATGTCCTTTATCTTTGATTTTCGCCCTGCCATATTACCACCTAACTTACTAATAATAAGGCTATTATAATCCAATAAGGCGAATTATTAGATTGCTTTCTAACGTGTCCAAAAATTCACTAAACCTGCCAAGAGGAGGGGGGAGTAAATTCCTACGACCTTATACGCTCTAAACCGCCTACCCTCATTCATTTTAACGCTAACCCGATTTTTTTAGTTTTTTTTAATGTTACCTTTTCAGTAATCTCCCTGTATGGTGGAAATCACCATAGAGCATTTATTCTTTTCCTCTAATACTAGCCCTGGATCAACCTTAAAATCACCCTAACTTAACATTATGATTAATAATTATTTTATTTTAATGAGAAAATAACGCTACATAAATATATTTATATTTCAATTAGTTAATTACAGGATCAAGATTATTTTAATAATGTGTATAGTAGTGAACAGTAGTGAATACTAGTGAACACCAAAAAATATATATAATAAGTATATAATATATTGATATATATAAATTAATATTAGATTGGTGAATAGTAGTGAACACTTTATATTAAAAGTTTAAGATTATGGGGAGGTAAGAATAAAAACAACCTAATGATTGGCATAGGTAAAGGGTGACATTTGAAAAAGCACCCCTCAGATATGAGGAGTGGTTTAATATGAAGTTATTGAAGTGAGTAACTCAAATTTGAGTTACGGTTTTATCGTAACCCTAATATGGGGCACGGTATGAATAGCGCGATATGGTTAATGATTAACTAGCTTTAAATTGCGGTTACCTGATAGTGAGACATTTCCTTGGCTTGCTTGCTCGACAAAGTCACCCCACCAGTCAAGCATAATACGCTTTTGATGTTCATATTCTGCTTTGTTGTAGGCTCGCCTTACTGCGTTTTTATCTACATGCGATAACGCGCTTTCAATGACATCATAATTAAAGCCTTGTTCGTTTAAAGCGGTACTAGCTAAAGCTCTTAATCCATGCGCAACTAACTTATCTTTGTATCCCATGCGCTTTATTGCCATGTTAGCGGTTTGGCTGCTCATTGGCTTGTTATAAGGCGGTCTTGCTGTTGGGAAAACAAACTCACTTTTATGATTAATAGATTTCATTATCTCAAGTATTTTTATTGCTTGCGGTGATAAGGGTATATTGTGAGGTCTATCCATTTTCATGCGTTCGGCAGGAATACTCCATAATTTTTTATCTAGATTAATTTCTTCCCACTTAGCCCCTACGGCTTCACTTGGTCGCGTTAATGTTAATAACTGCCATTCAATCACGCATCTAGTTTGCAATTCAATCTTTGCCATAGCTAAAGCTTGCATGAACTGCGGTAACTCAGTAGGGGGAATAGTTGGCTGATTTTTTACTTTCGGGCTATTAAATACGTCGGTGATTTTGGCTAGAGGGTTATTATCGATAATTCCCATATTGACAGCATAATACATTATTTCATTAATTCGCCGGCAAACTCTTTTTACTGTTTCGTATTTATTATTGTTATTTAATGGCTGTAATGCGTTAATCGCTTTGATAGCTGTTACTTGGTTTATTGGAATATCTTTTATATAAGGGAAAACATGATTTTCTAATGAACGCCAAGCCTTTTTGAGCGTTTGTTCTTCTAAACCTTGTTCTGTTTTGAATTTGAACCATTTCTCAGCCATAGCGTAAAAGGTATTATTACAAGCTTCTTGCTTACGTTGTTCTTGTTCCGCTTTGTGATGTTGTGGATCTATCCCTTGCTTTATTAATTCTCGCGCTTCATCTCGTTGTTTTCGCGCTTGTTGTAGCGATGTTTCTGGGTATTTACCGAAAGATAATAATGTCTCTTTATGTGATATTGGCTTTTTATATTTAAATCGCCATAATTTAACCCCTGTCGGTTTAACTAACAAAAAAAGACCTCCACCATCAAAATACTTTTTATCCTTACTAGTGGCTTTTAATGCTTTTATTTGTGTGTCAGTTAAGGGAGTAGTTTTTACAGCCATTTTTCACCTTTGGGGGTACGCAATAATAGGGTATTTAATTATACCCCCAAATATACCCCCATTATTTTTGGTTGTAAATGTACCTTACTGATACTTAATGGGCAATAAAATAGACTTTAAGGCTTGTTATTACTGGGTTTGGTGTGCTTTGCAGGGTTTAAAAGAATGTTAATGAATATTGAATTGGTGCCGTGGGCGGGACTTGAACCCGCATGCCCTTAGAGCACTACCCCCTCAAGATAGCGTGTCTACCAATTTCACCACCACGGCGCCGTTTTTATTCTGGAATATCAGATGTCGGATTGATATTCTGAGGTTGTATAACTGGATCAGTAGTTGGAATAACTTGTTTATTACCTTCCGAACTTTCTGTGCTTTGTTGTGTGGTTGTACCATCGCCAATATCTTTAAACTCATCACTTGAACTAATAGTTTTTGAGCTTCCAATATTGGATAAAAGAATACTTAACACAAAAAATAATACACCTAATATTGTGGTTGTGCGTGTAAGGAAGTTGCCACTACCGGATGAGCCAAATAGTGTTGCAGATGCACCTGCCCCAAAAGATGAGCCCATGTCAGCACCTTTTCCGCGCTGTATTAGCACTAAAACGACTATCGCAAGTGCAATAATTAAGTAACCTATAATTAAAAGTTCGTACATTTCAACCTGTCAATTTTTATGTTATACAACAGAATTTATTGATGCGAAATATTAGCGAAAGAGAGAGCAACAAGCAAGTAGATTTTGTTATTTTCTGTATTTATCATAATCAATTGTACGTTTTTAAGGAAAAATCAGTATAATGTCGCCATTTTTAGTTAAGCAAATGCTGTTGTATGAAATTTATTGTTAAACTTTTTCCTGAAATTACCATTAAAAGTGAGTCTGTTCGTTTACGTTTTATTAAAATATTAACCAGTAATATTCGTAATATTTTAAAGCATTCAATTGATGATGTTGCGGTCATCCGTCATTGGGATTTTATTGAAGTTCGTCCTAAAGTTGCAGATAGTGAAAATCAAATTTTAGAGTTATTAACCCATATTCCTGGAATTCATCATATATTAGTGGTGGAAGAGTTTTCTTTTGTTGACCTGCATGATATCTATGAAAATGCTTTCAATCACTATGCGCCTTTAATTGAGAATAAAACATTTTGTGTCAGAGTTAAGCGACGTGGTAAACATGACTTTACTTCAATTGAAGTGGAACGTTATGTTGGCGGAGGACTTAATCAACATGTTGCCACAGCTAAAGTAAAATTAACACGACCTGATGTAACGGTTAATCTTGAAATAGATAAAGATAAACTTTTATTAGTTAAACAACGTCATGCTGGTATTGGTGGTTTTCCAACAGGTACTCAAGAAGATGTCATTTCACTTATTTCTGGGGGATTTGATTCTGGGGTGTCGAGTTATATGTTTATCCGTCGGGGTTGCCGAGTCCATTACTGCTTTTTCAATTTAGGTGGAAAAACGCATGAAATTGGCGTAAAACAGATGGCACATTATTTGTGGCAAAGATTTGGAAGCTCCCATAAGGTTCGTTTTATCGCCATTGATTTTTCAGATGTAGTCGGAGAGATACTTGAAAAAGTTGATGATGGGCAAATGGGGGTTATTCTAAAACGGATGATGATACGCGCCGCGTCTAAAGTTGCACAGCGTTATAATGTTGAAGCGCTGGTCACAGGAGAAGCACTAGGGCAAGTATCAAGCCAAACTTTAACTAATTTACGTTTAATTGATAACGTAAGCGATACTTTAGTGTTACGTCCACTTATCACCCATGATAAAGAAACGATAATTAATCTTGCGCGTCAGATAGGTACGGAAGATATCGCTAAGACTATGCCTGAATTTTGCGGGGTAATATCGAAAAGTCCTACCGTAAAAGCGGTTAAAGAAAAAATAGAAGCCGAAGAACAGAATTTTGACTTTTCTATTTTAGATAAAGCTGTTGAAGAAGCTGAAAATATTGATATTCGTGAAATTGCTAAACAAACGGATAATACAATTACACAAGTTGATACAGTTACAACATTAACAGATAATCAAGTCATAATCGATATTCGTTCGCCAGAAGAGCAAGAAGATAATCCACTGGTCGTTGCTGATGTGGAAGTTAAACTCATACCATTTTATAAATTAGCAACACAATTTGGTGATCTGGATCAGTCAAAGCACTATTTATTGTATTGTGCCAAAGGTGTGATGAGTAAATTACAGGCACTTTATTTGATTGAACAAGGATTCAGTAATGTAAAAGTGTTTAAACTGTAAATCTTAACAATTATTTACTGTATCGTTCCAATTTAGCTATATAATATTTTTGAAATTACTACAACATAATTAACCGATAGCTGTAATAAATGATAAATTTCTTTGTTAATGAGGCTCGTAATGAACAAATTGCTGGTAGTTGATGATGATCAAGAAATTGCTTCAATGTTATGCGAATTACTGGAACTAGAAGGTTTTGAAGTTATAATAGCGAATAATGGTACTCAGGCTTTAGCTAAATTTGATGAGAGCATTGACCTTATTTTACTCGATATTATGATGCCAGGAATTAATGGACTAAGTGTATTAACTGAACTGCGAAATAAATATACGGTTCCAGTAATTTTCCTAACCGCTAAAGATAGTGAATTTGACAAAGTTATTGGTCTTGAGCATGGTGCTGATGACTATATTTTAAAGCCGTTTAATGATAAGGAACTTATTGCGCGAATCAATGCGATTTTGCGTAGAAAACGTTGGGATGATCAAGCTAACAAATCAGGTGAAAAATCAGCGCAATATTCTTTTGATAAACTTGTTGTGAATAGTAAACAACAATCTGTTTTATTTGATGATAAGTATATTGAATTAACCGGCACTGAGTTTCAAATATTATTACAACTTCTCGAAAATGCTGGCAAAATAATTTCTAGAGATGATTTAAGTGAAAACGTGTTGGGTAAAGAATTTTTACCGTTAGCTCGTTCAATTGATGTTCATGTTTCTAATTTGCGTAAAAAACTTCCACCACGAAGTGATGGATTACCGTGGATTAAAACATTACGCTCAAAAGGATATCTATTTGTTGTTGATCAGGATATTGATTTATCGCAGAATTAGATTTTTCTCTGTTATGGTAAGAATATATGTGGATTTTTGATCGCTTAACCGTTAGAATTTTCGCCATATTCTTACTTACCATTGCTTTCTTTCTTAGCCTTGTTATGGCATTGCCTGAACTTGATTCTCGTAATTTAACTTACTTAGCCAATAAAGATAGAGAAAGTGGCAATCTATTAGCAAATGCAATTGAAAAAGATTTAACTAAGATTCCTAAAGATAGTTTTCGTTGGTGGATGAGATTCATTGTTGTTATGGATAATCATCAAAAAACGGGGCAACAGCTATTTATTGTTACGCCAAATCAACAAATTATTACCGCGGATACTCAAAATATCGATTTAGTGAAAAGTTTTAGTGAAAAATCGCATGATGTTGATGATCCTGCTAAGCAAATTTATGATAACCAAGAAATTATTGGTCCTTTCTTGCTACATTATGCTAATGAAGAATATCAATTATATCTACTGCAACCTGCATCAGATATTCAGTCACAATTTGTTAACTTAATTTTTGACCATCCCTTCTTACTTTTAACCTTAACCATATTGGCAAGCTCGCCTTTTTTGCTGTGGTTGTCTTGGAGTATCGCTAGGCCAGCACGAGGCTTGAGATTGGTGGCTGAGCAAGTGGCTAAAGGGAATCTACAACAGTGGCCTGAATTAGAAAAAGTTGGATCATATGAATATAAAGCAACCGGTGCAAGTTTTAACCATATGCTTAGAGAGTTAAAACGGATGCAAGAGTTACAGCAACGGTTGTTTTCGGATATTTCACATGAATTGCGGACTCCATTAACCCGATTACAATTAGCAGCTTCACTGTTGCGCCGTAAACAGGGTGAAAGTAACGAGGTTTTACGGATAAGCAATGAAGCGATAAAACTTGATTCAATGATTGGCGATTTGCTGATGTTAGCCAGAAATCAACATGATAATAATGAAGTTCGTGAATTTAAAAAGTTAGATGAATTATTTAAAGATGTTTTGAATAATGCGGCTTTTGAAGCAAATCAAATAGCGAAACAGTTTTCTATTCATAATCCTTCAACAAATCATACCATTTTATGTTATCCGATGGCGTTATGTAGTGCACTTGAGAATGTAATAAGGAATGCATTTCGTTACTCAAATCAACGAATCGATGTAGATTTTATTATTCAACAAAAAACAGTAACTATCACTATTGATGATGATGGCCCCGGTGTTGCCGAGAGTGAGCTAGAGCAAATTTTTAGACCGTTTTATCGTACTAATGAGGCACGTGATCGTGAATCTGGTGGTACAGGTTTAGGTCTAGCCATTGTGGCTAATGCGATTACTCGGGATAATGGCACAGTTAGAGCTGAGAAAAGCCACTTAGGTGGACTTAGAATTGTGATAGAATTACCACTTCAAAAATATTAACAGTTAAGAGAAATAATTGTGTCGACTGCACCTTTAAATGTTGTTTTATTTGAACCCGAAATTCCTGCTAACACCGGCAATATCATTCGGTTATGTGCTAATACTGGTTTTAATTTACATATTATTGAGCCAATGGGATTTTATTGGGATGATAAAAAATTGCGACGAGCTGGACTCGATTATCAGGAATTTGTTGATGTAAAACGTTATAAAAATCTTGAACATTTTTTGGCTGATAACCACCTTGATTTAGCTTCTCAAGTTTATGCCTTAACGACAAAAGGTCAAAAACCACATAGTGAAGTAAATTATCATCAAAATGATTTTTTGATGTTTGGTCCAGAAACGCGAGGCCTACCAGCCAAAGTCCTTGATGCATTACCGCAAGATAGGAAAATTCGTATTCCAATGACTGCCAATAGTCGAAGTATGAATCTGTCTAATTCTGTCGCTGTCGTCGTTTATGAGTCTTGGCGACAACTTAACTATATTGGAGCAAAATAAATTTAAATTTGCAGTGATTTTTAATGGTTAATTACACAAGAATAGAAAGATGATTGTTGATTGTTGATTGTTGATTGTTGATTGTTGATTGTTGATTGTTGATTGTTGATTGTTGATTGTTGATTGTTGATTGTTGATTGTTGGGGGTGACAAAAAACCTCCTCAACTTAAAAATCTAATGTGACTATTTCATTTATAAAAAAGAGGTCATATCGACCTCTTTTATTTAAATAATTATTTTACGCGTGAAACGTATTCACCAGAGCGCGTATCAACTTTAAGTACTTCACCAATTTGTACAAATAAAGGAACACGTACTACCGCACCGGTTGATAATGTTGCTGGTTTACCGCCGGTTCCTGCTGTATCACCTTTTAAACCTGGATCAGTTTCAATTACTTCAAGTTCAACAAAGTTTGGTGGTGTCACAGCAATCGGTTGACCATTCCATAATGTTAAGATACATTCAGCTTGATCCACTAACCATTTAGCATTGTCACCTACCGCTTTTGCATCCGCGGAAAGTTGCTCAAAAGTATCATTATTCATAAAATGCCAAAACTCACCGTCGGTGTAAAGATAAGTTAGGTTCATATCTACGACATCAGCTGCTTCAACAGATTCACCTGATTTGAATGTTTTATCAACTGTTTTACCAGAAAGTAATTTTTTAATTTTAACGCGGTTGATTGCTTGTCCTTTACCTGGTTTATAAAATTCATTTTCAACGATCACACACGGCTCGCCATCTTGCATTATTTTAAGACCAGCTTTAAACTCATTAGTACTATAAGATGCCATAAAAGCTCCAACTATCATTCTGAATTACAAAAATGAGCCATATTATACAGCAAAATGTTGAACAACCAAATAAAGATGAGTGGATTTTTGATCTCGCTAATGTGGTGACAGACATCAAAAAGCTCTATCGTTGTTTGGATTTAGATCCCAACGTTATTTCTCTACCGATGTTGCAGGCGCGAAAGCAATTTCCGCTACGAGTGCCTATGGCCTTTATCAATCGGATGAAAAAAGGCGACAGTCAAGATCCGTTGCTATTGCAAGTACTTTGTGATGAGCAAGAATTAATAAATGTACCCGGTTTTAGTAAAGATCCCCTTGACGAGCAACATAATGATGTTCCGGGGTTGCTACATAAATATCATAATCGCGCATTATTAATGACCAAAACCGCCTGTGCAATTAATTGTCGTTACTGTTTTAGGCGACATTTTCCTTATCATGATAATCAAGGTAATAAAAAAAATATTAGTGCAGCATTAGCGTATATTGCAGATCATAGCGAACTGGATGAAATTATTCTTTCCGGAGGTGATCCGTTAATGGCAAAAGATCACGAAATGGCTTTGTTAATAGCTGAACTAGAGAAAATTCCACATATCAAACGGTTACGTATTCATAGCCGTTTGGCGGTGGTGATACCTAATCGTATTACTTCTGAGTTATGTCGTTTATTTGCCAAAACGCGTTTACAAATTATATTAGTTACTCATATTAATCATCCCAATGAAATCGATGATGATGTTACCAATGCCGTTAAATCTTTAAAGAATAGTAATGTAACCGTATTGAATCAAAGTGTTTTATTGAAAAATATTAATGATAATGCTGATGTACTAGCGGAGTTAAGCAATAAATTATTTTCAATTGGTATTTTGCCTTACTACATTCATTTACTTGATAAAGTACAAGGTGCGGCTCATTTTTTAATCGATGATGATACGGCAAGGCAAATTATGCAGCAACTGGCCAAAAAGGTATCGGGTTATTTGGTGCCTAAATTAGCTCGAGAAGTTGGTGGTGAAGAAAGTAAACGCGTTTTAGCTATTAATGATTAATAAAAGTACTAATTAATTTGATGATGTCCTTACAATTTATGTATCAAAATCTCGTTGACGAAAAATAAAATAGACTCTATAATTCCGACCTCTTTAATTAATGCTGTGGAGTTTTTACTCTACTACTTGTTGATAAATTAGATTTGGATATAAATCGTCATGAAACGCACATTTCAACCATCAGTATTAAAACGCAATAGAACTCACGGTTTCCGTGCTCGTATGGCTACTAAAAACGGTCGTCAAGTTCTTGCTCGTCGTCGCGCTAAAGGCCGTGTTCGTTTAACTGTTGCTAGTTAAAAAGTTGGGTGACTAAACTCACTTTTCCTCGGGAGTTACGCTTGTTAACTCCCTTAGATTTTAATCTTGTCTTTCAAGAATCTATTCGCGCAGGTTCCCCTTTTCTGACTTTGGTTACACGTAAGAACTCACTAAATCATCCTAGATTAGGTTTTGCTATAGCCAAAAAACAGGTTAAACGAGCGCATGAGCGTAATCGAATTAAACGATTAGCTAAAGAATATTTTCGTCATCACCAACATCAGTTTCCTAATATCGATTTTATTTTGATGGCTAAACAGCCTGTTATACAATTGAATAATCAACAATTAGTTGAGACATTAGATAAACTATGTCAGCAAATCATCAAAAAACAAAAAAATTAAACAAGCTATTATTGATCATTAAACAGCATGTTTATGCAGTTAAATATATGATTGTTAATGTTTTTGTTTTTATTATCAAGCTATATCAACATGTCATTAGCCCACTATTGGGCCCAAAATGTCGCTTTACTCCTAGCTGTTCACAATATGCAATAATTGCATTTAGACGCTTCGGATTGATAAAAGGTGGTTGGCTAACGCTCAAACGTGTATTAAAATGTCACCCTTTACATGAAGGAGGAGAAGATTTTGTTCCTCCTAAGAAAATTAAAACCAATAGAGAAAAACACTAATGGGATCTCAACGTAATATTTTAGTCATTGCTTTACTTTTTGTCTCTTTCCTAGTTTGGAGAGCTTGGGAAGAGGATCATGCACCAAAACCGCCAGTCGCTAACCAATTGACACAACAAATAGGTGAAGATAATTCATCGGCGGATTCTGCGCAAGGTAAAACAATCACAATAAAATCTGATGTATTGTCATTAACGGTTAATACCTATGGTGGCGATGTACAAGCTGCCCAATTGTTGAAATATGAGCAGACTCTTCATTCAGGTACACCTTTTCAACTATTAACCTCAACCCCGGATTTTATTTACATTGCTGAAAGTGGATTAACCGGCAAAGATGGTCCAGATAATGCTAGCCAAGGTTCAAAAAGACCTGTGTATCAAACAGCTCAATCTGAGTATGTTTTAGCTGATGGTCAAGATGAGTTAAAAGTTCCATTTACCTATCAAGTTAATGGCGCAACCTTTACTAAATATTACATCTTACATCGTGGTAATTATGCTATTGATGTACAGTACGAGGTAAATAACCAGAGCAAAAATCCTTTAGAAGTGGCAATGTATGGTCAGTTAAAACAAACAATTGAACTACCAAAAGATGCCGTTACTGAAGGCGGTGGCGGATTAGGGTTAAGCGCGTTCCGTGGTACAGCTTACTCTAGTGCTGATACCAATTATAGTAAATATAGTTTCGATGATATTAAAGATAAAGCGTTAAAAGTAGAAACAAATACAGGTTGGATTGCCATGTTGCAACACTATTTTGCTTCTGCTTGGATTCCTGCGCAGGATCAGAATAATCTATTTTATTCACGTTCAACCGCAAAAAATTCCCAAGCGACAATTGGCTTTAAAGGTGAAACAACCGTTATTCAACCGGGTAAAACACAATCAATTAATGCTAAATTATGGTTAGGTCCTGAAATTCAAAGTGAATTGAAAGAAACGGCTAATCATCTTGATTTAATCGTGGATTATGGTTGGTTATGGTTCTTATCTCAACCACTGTTTTATTTATTAAAATTTATCCATAGTTTTATTGGAAACTGGGGCTTCTCAATAATAGTTATCACCTTTATTGTGCGGGGTATTTTATTCCCACTCACGCGAGCACAGTACCGTTCAATGGCTAAAATGAAGTTATTACAACCTCGTTTACAGGCACTAAAAGAGCGTTATGGTGATGATAGACAAAAAATGAGCATGGAAACCATGGCACTTTATAGACAAGAGAAAGTTAATCCTCTTGGCGGTTGTTTACCATTGTTGATCCAAATGCCGATCTTCTTGTCTCTATTTTATATGTTAGGTAACACGGTTGAGCTACGTCATGCGCCATTTGCACTTTGGATCCATGACTTATCGGCACAAGACCCATATTATATTTTCCCATTATTAATGGGGGCGACCATGTTCTTAATTCAGAAGATGTCACCAACTCCGGTTACCGATCCGTTACAACAAAAATTAATGACTTATATGCCATTAATCTTTACGGTATTCTTTTTATGGTTCCCATCAGGTCTAGTTTTATACTATATCGTAAGTAACTTATTTACTATTGCACAGCAACGTGTAATTTACTGGGAGCTTGAGAAAAAAGGTCTCCATGAGAAGAAAAAGAAATAGTATTGATAAAAAGGAGGAGTAAAATCCTCCTTTTTAGTAGTTAATTTTCGAGTATTGATGCGATGAATATACAAAAACAATTTAATTTAGTAGGTAATGAAAAAGGTTACTGGTTCGTTAGCAAAAATGGCCGATTATGGTTGCCTAATGGTGAGGTTCCTAATGGTGTTGCGAGTGAATTTGGTTTTACCAATAAATTAGCTCAATCAATCGGTGAATGGAATGGGCAAACTGCATGGTTGATTTGCCAAGAAATGCAAGATTCAATGGGTTCGATTAGACCTTTACTCAATATTGGCGATCAATCATTATTTAATATGGCTGGCAGGGCAGTACAGTTGTCAGAGTTTTATCGTTCTCATAAATATTGCGGTTATTGTGGTCATGAGATGTATATCAGTCAAACCGAATGGTGTTGTCTATGTGATCATTGCCAGCAACGTTATTACCCACAAATTTCACCATCCATTATTGTCGCTATTCGCAATAAAAATAAAATTTTATTGGCTAAACATGTAAGGCATAATCAAGATAATTTATATACTGTATTAGCGGGTTTTACAGAGATTGGTGAAACCATGGAAATGACAGTCGCTCGTGAAGTGTATGAAGAGTCAAAGATAAAAATTAAAAATATTCGTTATGTTGGTTCTCAACCTTGGCCATTCCCTAACTCCATGATGATGGCTTACTTAGCTGATTACGAGAGTGGCGAAATTACCATCGATAAAAATGAGTTGATGGAAGCAAATTGGTATCACTATTCTCAATTACCTAAAATACCAGAGTATGGCACGATCGCAAGGCGTTTGATTGAAGATACCCTAATACTTTGCCGTGAATATGATGAATATGGTGAGTAAAACTCATCATATTCACACTATCTAATAATTTATAGATATTCGATAGTTCTGATTAAATTAATCTTATTAGAAGCATCTCTTATTGCTGTATAACTAACTGAAGCTTAGTCGTAAGTTGCCCGTTGAAGCTAGTTGAGTTAAAACTTTTATCGCTCTTGGTTATTGAGCCATTGCGCCACTTGTTTGGCAAAATAAGTTAAAACACCATCTGCCCCAGCTCGTTTAAAGCAAAGTAACGATTCCATGATGACCGATTTTTCATCCAACCAACCGTTTTCGATTGCGGCCATCAACATTGCATATTCGCCAGATACTTGATAGGCAAAGGTTGGTACCGCAAAAGTATCTTTTACTTTACGCACAATATCTAGATAAGGTAAACCGGGTTTAACCATTACCATGTCAGCACCTTCACTTAAATCTTGGTAAATTTCTTGTAATGCTTCATTAGCGTTGGCCGGATCGAGTTGATACGTTTTTTTATTGCCACCTTTAATATTTTTCGCGGAACCAACGGCATCACGGAAAGGACCATAGAAGCTCGAGGCATATTTGGCTGAATAAGCCATTATCTGAGTATTAACAAAATGATGTGACTCTAAAGCATTACGAATGGCGCCAATTCGACCATCCATCATATCGCTTGGTGCGATGATATCCGCCCCTGCATCGGCTTGAACTAATGCTTGTTTTGTTAAAGCTTCGACAGATATATCATTGAGAACATAACCGTTATCATCAATAATGCCATCTTGACCGTGTGTTGTATATGGATCAAGCGCGACATCCGTTAAAACTCCAAGTTCTGGTAACGCTTTTTTTAATGCTCGAATTGCTTTGGGAATCAATCCGTTTTCGTTATATGCTTCTTCAGCTAATAATGATTTTGCCGAAGGTTCAATAGCAGGAAACAAAGACAGTACCGGAATACCTAATTTAGCAACTTGTTCGGCTTCTTGCAGTAATACATCTATGCTCATTCGTTTAACATTGGGCATTGAAGCTACCGATTGAATAATATTTTTTCCTTCAACGATAAAAACTGGATAAATTAAATCATCTACAGTTAAATGATTTTCTGCAACCAAACGGCGGCTAAAATCATGAGCACGATTACGACGTAAGCGTCGTTGAGGGTATTGGCCGGTAATGATTGTCGACATAAAAACACCTATATTTTTGATTGAACGGTTTTATTATCTGACTCAAGAGCGAGATTAGCAAATAATTTATAGTGGCATAATTATACGATATTTTACTTTACAAGTTATATGGAATAGAGGTAAAATTGCGCACTGATTTTTAGTCCCTAGTGATATTAACCAAATTTGAGGTGAGAGGCACATGCCAGTAATTAAAGTACGTGAAAATGAACCTTTCGATGTAGCATTACGTCGTTTTAAACGTTCTTGCGAAAAAGCAGGAGTTTTAGCTGAAGTTCGTAACCGTGAATTTTACGAAAAGCCAACAACTATTCGTAAACGCGCAAAAGCAGCTGCTGTTAAACGCCACGCTAAGAAATTAGAAAGAGAAAACGCTCGTCGCACTCGTCTATATTAATATTTATACGGAAAATATAAATTCATTTATATTTTTGATATAAAAATTCTAACAAGCCGTACTATGACTACGGCTTGTTGTCTTTGCGTAATGCCATAAATGGTTGAATTTTATCATGAAAGGTCTTATTCCTCGCGATTTTATTTTAGATTTGCTTGCTCGCACCAATATTCTTGATGTGATAGGTAAGCGCGTTAAAATGAAAAAAAAGGGGAATAATTATTTTGGTTGTTGTCCTTTTCATGATGAAAAAACCGCCTCTTTCTCATTAAGCGAAAAGAAACAGATTTACTACTGCTTTGGCTGTGGCGCTTCAGGTTCGGTAGTAAACTTCTTGATGCAATATGAGCGACTGTCTTTTCCTGAGGCTATTGAGGAAATCGCTAGTATGCAAGGCATTCGTGTTCCTTACACGGAAAGCGAAAATAATCAAGGCGATCAAGCAAAGCAAATTGAATCTCGTAATGAGCGTCGCGATCTTTATTCTTTGATGGCAAAGATAACGGATTTTTACCAACAACAGTTAGCATTATCGACATCTGAGGATGCGCATCGTTATCTAGAACAGCGTGGTTTAAATCGAGAAATCATCAACAGATACAAAATAGGTTACGCACCTAATGAATGGCGTTTAACCTCACAAAATGTGGTTAAAAGCAAAGATGAATTAGCCTTATATGATCGTGCGGGTATGTTGGTAACTAATGATAGTGGTAATCAATACGATCGATTCCGCGGACGTATAATGTTCCCAATTAGGGATAGACAAGGCAATGTTATCGCTTTCGGTGGTCGAACCATTATCAATGATTCCGCTAAATATATTAATTCACCAGAAACGCCGATCTTTCATAAAGGTTTTCAACTATATGGCCTTTATGAAGCACAAGAAGTTAATCGTAATCCCGATAAATTAATTGTGGTTGAAGGCTATATGGATGTAGTTTCGCTTGCCCAATATGGCATTGACTATGCCGTTGCCGCACTAGGTACCTCAACATCTGAAGAACATATTAAATTGCTATTTAGGGCCACCGATTCAGTAATATTTAGTTATGATGGTGATAATGCAGGGCGAAATGCCGCATGGCGAGCGCTTAATGTATTACTGCCATGTTTGATTGATGGTAAAGAGATCACTTTTGCTTTTTTGCCTCAAGACGAAGATCCTGATAGCTTTGTGCGTAAAGTGGGTAAAGATGGCTTTGAAGATTATATAAAAAAAGCCCCAAACTTATCTGAGTTTTTATTTGATGAGTTATTAAAACAAGTTGATTTGAAAACAGCTGAAGGTAGAGCTAAATTGAGCTCGCTGGCTATACCTTTGCTTGAACAAGTAAAGGCAAAAGTTTTCAGACTTAATTTACTTCAAGAATTAGGTCGTTATTTAGGATTACTTGATGTATCTCAAATAGAAAAACTTATCGCAGCTAATCAAAATAAAGGCGAAAATACAACTATCGATTCTTCACCTTTGCCAAAGATGAAATTGACCACCATGCGGATTTTAATTGGTTTGTTACTCCAATATCCAAATTTAGCTAAAATGGTGTCAGATATTAATGTGATTCGACAAGTTAACTTAGCCGGAATAGAGATATTTATTGAGCTACTTGAATTATGCCAACAATATCCAAATATTACTACAGCACAACTATTAACTGAATGTATTAATCGACCATATTATAAACAACTTAATCGCTTAGCAACATGGGAGTACCATTACCAAGATGATGAGATAGAATCAATTTTTTCACATACGTTAAAAGAGTTATATGATAATATACTCGCCCAAAGGCAAGATGAACTGATCGCAAAAGAGAGAGTCTCCGGATTAAGTACCGCAGAGAAAAAAGAATTAGCGACACTAATACTTGTTTTATCAAAAAAAGACTAAATATACAGGGTATGTGTAGAAAAATAATTTTTGTTCTGCACATATAATATACATGACCGAATAACTAAATGGTGATACTTTATGGAGCAAAATTCTCAATCACAGTTAAAACTCCTGATTATACGGGGTAAGGAGCTGGGATACCTGACCTATGCTGACGTCAATGATCACTTGCCTGAAGAAATTATTGATTCAGATCAAATTGAAGATATTATTCAAATGATCAATGATATGGGGATTCAAGTACTTGAAGAAGCCCCAGATTCAGATGAATTATTACTTTCTGATAATGTTCCAGATGAAGAGGCAGTTGAAGCAGCGACAGCATTAGTTTTATCTAATGTAGAATCAGAGATAGGTCGAACTACTGACCCTGTGCGTATGTATATGCGTGAAATGGGTGCGGTTGAACTATTAACCCGTGAAGGCGAAATTGATATCGCAAAACGTATTGAAGATGGGATTAATCAAGTTCAAACCTCAGTATCTGAATACCCAGAAGCCATTACTTATCTTTTAGAACAATATAATTTAATTGAAAGCGGTGAAGTTCGTTTATCCGATCTTATCACTGGTTTTGTCGATCCTAATGCTGAACAATCTGATGAAGAGCTTCCTGAAGAGTTGGAAGATGTTGAAGAGGATATTGACATTGACGATAGTGATGATGAAAGCGAAGATGATAGCGACTCTTCAGCTGATGATGATGTTTCTATTGATCCTGAAGTAGCGAGAGCAAAATTTGCTGAACTACAAGAGCAACATGATAAAACTTCTGCGGCAATCAAAAAATATGGCCGTGCTCATCAAAAAGCACAGCAAGAAATTGAAAATTTATCTGAAGTATTTAAACAATTCAGATTAGTAGCCAAACAGTTTGACATTCTCGTTAATAACATGAGAAGCATGATGGATCGAGTAAGATCACATGAACGAGTTATTATGCGAATCTGTGTTGAACAATGTAAAATGCCAAAGAAACAATTTATGACGCATTTTACTGGTAATGAAAATAGCATGGATTGGTATATAAAAGCATCTACTAGTAAAAACCCATATGCCGCTAAATTAAAAGAGTTTGAATCATCAATTGAAGAGCAAACTATTGCTTTACAAAAAATTGAAACAGAAACGAATCTCTCTATTGAGCAAATCAAAGATATTAATAGAAGAATGTCTATTGGTGAAGCCAAAGCACGACGTGCGAAGAAAGAGATGGTTGAAGCAAACTTACGTTTAGTAATTTCAATTGCTAAAAAATATACCAACCGTGGTTTACAGTTCCTAGACCTTATCCAAGAAGGTAATATTGGATTGATGAAAGCGGTTGATAAGTTTGAATATCGCCGAGGATATAAATTCTCGACTTATGCAACTTGGTGGATTAGACAAGCTATCACTCGTTCTATTGCTGACCAAGCAAGAACAATTCGTATCCCAGTGCATATGATTGAAACAATCAATAAACTAAATCGTATATCTCGTCAGATGTTACAAGAAATTGGTCGTGAACCAACACCAGAAGAGTTATCTGAACGCATGCAAATGCCGGAAGAGAAAATTCGAAAAGTATTGAAGATCGCCAAAGAACCAATTTCAATGGAAACACCAGTTGGTGATGATGAAGATTCACATTTAGGTGACTTTATTGAGGATACTGCACTTGAGCAACCATTAGATGCCGCGACATCTGAAAGTTTGCGTAGCGCAACGCGTGATATTTTATCTGGTTTAACACCACGTGAAGCAAAAGTCTTACGTATGCGATTTGGTATAGATATGAATACCGACCATACGCTTGAAGAAGTCGGTAAACAATTTGATGTAACACGTGAACGTATTCGTCAAATTGAGGCGAAAGCATTACGTAAATTACGTCATCCTAGCCGATCTGATGTCCTTCGAAGTTTCTTAGAATAATTTATATTTACAGCTACATCGCCACTTATGTGGCGATTTTTTTAACTAATCAAACAACTATCATGAATATACTTCAACGTTTTAAAATTGATTCATTCTTGCTGATTTTGATTTGTGTTGTAACTACAGCAACTGTTTTTCCATGTGAAGGAGAAGCAAAAGTTATTTTTGAAAATCTTACCACTTTTGCTATAGGTCTATTGTTTTTTATGCATGGGGCAAAACTGTCGTTTGAGGCGATCATTGTCGGCATAAAAAATTGGCGGTTGCATCTATTAATCTTCATCATTACTTTTGTCGTATTCCCGATTTTAGGGGTGATGATGCAAGTACTCGTCCCCACTTTTTTATCACAAGACCTTTATTTAGGCTTTGTTTATCTTTGTGTCCTACCGGCTACAGTTCAGTCGGCAATTGCCTTTACCTCAATTGCAAAAGGCAATGTCGCTGCTGCAATTTGTAGTGCATCGGCTTCTACATTGTTAGGTGTATTTATTACGCCGGTATTAGTGGGCGTATTAATGCACACGCAAGCTACTGCTTCGATGAATATACTCGATGCCATTGAATCTATTATGCTTAAACTGATGTTGCCATTTATTATCGGCCATTTATCGAGACGTTTTATTGGCAAATGGGTTGATAAATATAAAAGTGTGATTTCTAAAACCGACCGTATATCAATATTATTAGTTGTCTATGTCGCTTTTAGTGACGCAGTAGTGAATGGTATTTGGTCTAAAGTCAGCTGGTTATCTCTTGTAGAGATTATTGTTTATTCAATAATTTTATTAACAATTGTGTTATTGATTACAACCTATAGCTCACGATTATTGGGTTTTAGTAAAGAAGATGAAATTACCATCGTGTTTTGTGGCTCTAAAAAAAGCTTAGCCAGTGGTATTCCAATGGCTAGTGTAATCTTTCCTATGTCGATAACAGGAATAATAATCTTGCCGCTAATGATTTTTCACCAAGTACAATTAATGATCTGTGCTGTTTTAGCTTCTCATTACGCGAAGCGAAAAATGTAAAAATTGTTTTGCTCATTAGGTTATTCTCAAGGATAATAGAGCCGCTATTAACAACAGAAAGATATATTATGTTTCATCTATTTGCTGATTTAGACTTTTCTACCATTATATTATTAGTTTTGGCGCTGTTTTTTGTTCTTTTTTATGAGGCAATTAATGGATTTCATGACACCGCCAATGCTGTTGCGACAGTAATATATACTCGAGCATTAAAGGAACAGCTCGCTGTTTTTATGGCCGGTATGTTTAACTTTTTTGGGGTATTACTTGGTGGGCTGAGTGTTGCTTACGCAATAGTTCATCTTTTACCTACAGATTTATTACTGAATGTCAGTTCTGCTCATGGACTGGCAATGGTATTCTCAATTTTATTTGCCGCGATTATCTGGAATTTAGGTACTTGGTATGTAGGTATCCCTGCTTCTAGTTCCCACACGCTGATTGGTGCCATTATTGGTGTCGCATTGGCCAATGCCTTTATTATGGATACATCTATCATTGAGGCACTTAATATTCCTAAAATGATACAAATCTTTTTATCATTAATTATTTCACCTATCATTGGTCTGGTTATCGCTGGCTTAATGATTTTTTTATTACGCAAATATTGGACCCGTAAAGGACAAAGTAAAAAACGTAGTAAAAAAAGAGAACGTATTTTTATGACGCCAGAACAGCGTGAAAAACTATATGGTAAAAAGAAACCGCCATTTTGGATTCGTATAATGCTTATTATTTCAGCAGCAGGCGTAAGTTTCTCGCACGGTGCAAATGATGGGCAAAAAGGTATTGGTTTATTGATGCTAGTCTTAATGGGGATTGCACCGGCTGGCTTTATTGTTAATATGGGAGCATCAACCTATGAGATTACTAATACCAGAAATGCGATTCATAATATTGAAGAGTACTTTATCTCTCATAATGAAGATCTTAATTCAGTAATTGGTAAACAATCAGCGGTAGATACTGCAATCCCAGAAAATGATTTAAATAAATATCATTGTGATTATTCAAAATCGTTTATCACCTTAGGTATTGCTAACAATCTATTTAACAAAATCAACGATTATGACTCGCTTAATGTTGACCAACGTTCACAAGCTAGACGTATTTTATTATGTTTATCTGATACCGTATCGCATGTAGCTAAACAACCCAATCTATCTAATAAAGATAAGCAGTATTTAAAATCATTAAATAATGATTTATTAAAAACAGTCGAATATGCACCAATTTGGATAATTATCGGCGTGGCCTCGGCGCTTGCGGTAGGAACAATGATTGGTTGGCGACGTGTTGCTATCACTATTGGTGAAAAGATCGGTAAAAAAGGGATGACTTATGCACAAGGGGTTTCGGCGCAAATAACTACGGCGTTATCTATTGGTATAGCAAGTTATACCGGAATGCCGGTATCGACAACGCAAGTTCTTTCTTCATCGGTTGCCGGAACCATGATTGTTGATGGTGGAGGAGTACAAAGTAAAACGATTAAAAATATCGCGCTTACTTGGGTTCTCACTTTGCCGATCTCAATATTGTTATCTGGGTCACTTTTTTGGCTTGCTCAAAAATTAATTTAGTAGTAAAAAGGAAGTATAAAATTTTAGTTTAATTAGAGCATCAAAATAGGAAGGAGTAGATATTATGGCTTATAAACATATTTTAGTCGCAGTGGATTTATCACCTGAAAGTGAAGTTCTTGTTGAAAAAGCAGTCTCTATGGCTAGACCATATAATGCTCAAATATCACTCATTCATGTGGGTATCAACTATTCTGATCTTTATACTGGTTTAGTTGATATTAATATGAATGATATGAAAGATCGCATTAATGAAGATGCTCATATCGCATTGAATAAATTAGCTGCTGATGCAGGTTATCCAATTGCACATACTCTTTCTGGTAATGGTGAATTTGGACAAGTATTAATTGAAGCTATTCATGAATATGGTGCTGATCTGGTTGTTTGTGGTCATCACCAAGATTTTTGGAGTAAATTAATGTCTTCAGCTCGTCAATTAATCAACAATACCCATATTGATACGTTGATTGTTCCTTTGAAAGATGATGAGCCATCCGAAGAACCATCTAAATGAAATATACGATATGAACCCGCTTCTTAGCGGGTTTTTTTTAGGTTATGCAAAAATTTACCAATATTTAGGCTATCAAGCTAATTGAAAATATTTTGCCACTTCACTTATGGTTGTTTTCTTTCCATATCACAAAGGTATACTCATGTAACTACCAAGAGTATAAAAGGAGATTGAATATGAATATTGTTTTGGTTACCGGCGCTTCATCTGGATTTGGACAAGCTATTTGTCGAAAACTTATTGCAGATGGTTATAAAGTAATTGGTGCAGCAAGACGACTTGATAAATTACAAAAACTGGCACAAGAGTTAGGCGCTAACTTTTTACCCTTAACTTTAGATGTTAGTAAAAAAGACTCTGTTGAAACAATTTTATTACAACTACCTAAAGAATTTCAGCCTATTGATATATTAATTAACAATGCCGGATTAGCTTTAGGTTTAGAACCCGCATATGAAGCTGACTATAATGATTGGCAAACAATGATTGAAACTAATGTCATTGGGTTAGTTCATTTAACCCATCAAATTTTACCGGGAATGGTTGAACGTAATAGTGGCTACATCATTAATCTTGGATCTGTCGCGGGTACTTATCCTTACAAAGGTGGTAATGTTTATGGTGCTTCTAAAGCATTTGTTAAACAATTTAGTGCTAATTTAAGAACAGATTTATTAGGTAAAAAAATTAGAGTAACAAACATTGAACCAGGACTGTGTGGAGGAACCGAATTTTCTAATGTACGATTCCATGGTAATGCCGAACAAGCAGCTGAGGTGTATAAAGATGTGGACTTTATCACTCCAGAAGATATTGCTAATACTGTCTCATGGTTAGTGAATACACCAAGTCATTTTAATGTCAATTCAATTGAAATTATGCCAGTGGCACAAGCCTCGGCAGGCTTAGCTGTTAGTAAAGGAGTTTAAACAAAAGTTCAAAAGGCATTGAATGATATCAATGCCTTAAACAAAAAATAATAAAAAAATAGAGTTGTTAAACAAAATAGACTTGCACTTATGTTAATGGATTGCTATTCTTTTCGCTTGTGATTTTGATTGAGGTTTTAGCAATGACATTTTCTGAAGTAACAAAAACATTTGCGACAAGCTTGCCTGGTACCGATTCGTACGTAAAACTACGTAAGGCTATGAGGACATTAATCCAAGAAGATCCAAGTAACGCAGCCGTTTACTTTCTGATTTTTGGGTTTGCACGCACTTATGTCATGTTATATGAAGATCAGGAAGTTTCACCACAATTTGCTGAAGACAATCAAAAATTAATGTTATCGTATCTCAATATACTTGATGAAGCATTACAAAAGCGAAATGCTGAAAGCATCTATCAAGCATTAAACAAAGTAGTCAATGAATACGAAAACAGCAAAAAGGTATTTTAGTTATTTACAGCCTGACATGAAAATGTCGGGCTGTTTTGTTTAGAGTTTATTTTAGGAAAAATAATAAAATGATGATGATGATGATTTCAGGCATTATTGGTACCACCGGCACTATTATTAATTATAGGGCGGGTTGATTTTTCCTTAAAAAAATATCGAAAAACCCGCCCAAAAAGGCGGGTTTTTTACTTTGTGAAACAAAAAAATTCTAAAACATAAATTAAAGTAAAAACAATTCAAGATATTGATTTTATGCATATCTTTTAAAAATGGTATTTTGAATTATTATTGGCATAAATTAGAAAAATAAGTAAGGTGTGATATGAAAGTTTTAAAATTTGGAGGAACATCTGTTGCCAACGCAGAACGTTTTTTGCGTGTAGCAGAGATTATTGAAAATAATGCTAAACAAGAACAGACGGCAACGGTTTTATCTGCACCCGCTAAAATTACCAATCATCTAGTTGCAATGGTCGAAAAAACTGTTGCCAAGCAAGATATTCAAACCAATATCTACGATGCTGAAAAAATCTTTGCTGACTTATTGGCTGGTATTGCTAAAGCGCTTCCTAATTTTGCCTATGAAAAAATGAAAAAGTTTGCTCTTAATGAGTTAAATAACGTCAAACAACTGTTAGAAGGTATTCGACTATTAGGCCAATGTCCGGATAGCATCAATGCCACTATCATTTGTCGAGGGGAAAAACTTTCGATTGCTATAATGGAAGAATTGCTAAAAGCAAAAGGGCATGAAGTCACTGTTATCAATCCTGTGGCAATGTTAATTGCGCAAGGCGATTATTTAGAGTCGACCGTTGATATTGTCGAGTCATCCCATCGAATCAGTGAAATGCGTATTCCTTCAGATAATATAATTTTAATGCCAGGTTTTACCGCAGGTAATGAAAAGGGTGAATTAGTTGTTTTAGGACGTAACGGTTCAGATTATTCGGCTTCAGTATTAGCCGCCTGTTTACGTGCCAATAGCTGTGAAATTTGGACCGATGTCGATGGAGTTTATACCTGTGATCCGCGAATTGTGCCAGATGCCAAACTACTACAAACAATGTCTTATCAAGAAGCTATGGAATTATCTTATTTTGGTGCTAAAGTGCTTCACCCAAGAACAATCTTACCGATTGCGCAATTCCAAATTCCATGTTTAATCAAAAATACCAATAATCCAGATGCTCCAGGTACTTTAATCGGCGCTAATGTGATTGATAGTTCAACGCCAGTCAAAGGTATTACTAATTTAAATAATATGGCCATGATAAATGTATCAGGTCCAGGTTTGAAAGGTATGGTTGGTATGTCGGCACGGGTTTTTTCCGCCATGTCCTATGCCGGTATTTCTGTCGTACTTATTACCCAATCATCGTCTGAATATAGTATTAGTTTTTGTGTGCCTCAAACCGAATTGTACCGCGCGGAAGAGGCATTGAGTGAAGAGTTTTATTTAGAATTAAAAGATGGTCTACTTGAACCAATTGAAGTAATTGAAAAATTAGCGATTATCTCCGTGGTTGGTGATGGCATGCGTACCTTACGTGGCTTATCGGCTAACTTCTTTACCGCATTAGCGCGCGCCAATATTAACATTGTGGCAATTGCCCAAGGTTCATCGGAACGCTCAATCTCAGTTGTGGTTGATAATGATGTTGCGGTAATGGGGGTTCGAGTGACTCACCAAATGTTATTCGGTACCGACAAAATGTTAGATGTATTTGTTATTGGTGTTGGTGGTGTTGGTGGTGCCTTGGTGGATCAAATTGGTCGTCAACAAAAATGGCTTAAAAATAAACAAATTGACCTACGGGTTTGTGGTTTATTTAATTCCAAACACTCAGTACTTAATCGTGATGGAATTAACTTAGATAATTGGCGTGATCAAATAAAACAAAGTGAAACCAATTATAATCTAAACGGTATTATTGAATTTGCTAAAAATAACCGGCTACTTAATCCAATTTTAGTCGATTGCACTTCAAGTAGTGACGTATCAGATAAATATGTTGATTTTCTGGCTAATGGTTTTCATGTGGTAACCCCGAATAAAAAAGCCAACACCAGTTCAATGGCTTATTACCTTCGTTTACGCCAAGAAGCAGCAAATAGTAAGCGTAAATTCCAATATGATACCAACGTTGGTGCCGGGCTACCGGTAATCGAGAACTTACAGAATCTGCTTAATGCCGGTGACGAATTAATTAAGTTTTCCGGAATTTTATCGGGTTCATTATCTTTTATTTTCGGTAAGTTAGATGAAGGTATGTCATTATCAGAAGCAACTAAGTTGGCCAAAGAGAAAGGCTTTACCGAACCTGACCCGCGTGATGACTTATCCGGAACCGACGTAGCAAGAAAACTATTAATCTTAGCAAGGGAAGCAGGATTACAACTTGAACTCGATCAAATTAATGTTGAATCTGTGCTACCAGCAGAATATTCTCAAGGCAATATTGATGAGTTTATGGCAAAACTTCCGCAACTCGATGCACAATTTAAAGAAAAATCAGAAAAAGCCGCTAAAGAAGGAAAAGTTCTACGTTATGTTGCTAACATCGATGGCGATCAATGTAGTGTCAAAATAGAAGCCGTAGATGCTGAAGATCCTCTTTATAAAGTTAAAAATGGTGAAAATGCATTAGCATTCTATACCAGATATTATCAACCAATTCCATTAGTATTACGTGGTTACGGTGCCGGTAATGATGTTACAGCAGCGGGTGTGTTTGCTGATATTTTACGAACCACATCTGGAAAAATTGGAGGCTAAATGAGTCATAAATCATTAACTGTTTATGCACCAGCATCAATGGCAAATATTAGTGTAGGCTTTGATATTTTAGGTGCAGCAATCAATCCAATTAGTGGGGCGATGTTAGGTGACTGTATTACCATTGAGTCGGCAACTGAGTTTAGCCTTACAAGCAAAGGGCAATTTGTTAAAAAATTGCCCAAGGATCCCAAATACAATATTGTTTATCAATGCTGGCAACGTTTTTGTAAGGCTATGGGTAAAACATTACCGGTTAACATAACGCTTGAAAAAAACATGCCAATTGGTTCTGGATTAGGTTCAAGTGCTTGTTCTGTCGTTGGTGCTTTTGTGGCATTAAATAAATTTTTTGATGAACCATTTAATCAATATGAAATGCTTTCCATGATGGGGGAACTAGAAGGCCGAATTTCTGGTAGCGTGCATTATGATAATGTCGCTCCTTGTTACTTAGGTGGAATGCAACTTATCCTTGATGAAATGGGGGTGATAAGTGAGTCGATACCGCATTTTGACAATTGGTATTGGGTAATGGCTTATCCAGGTATTAAAGTTTCTACAGCTGAAGCTCGAGCAATATTACCTGCTCAATATCAAAAAGCAGATTGTGTTGCGCATGGTCGTTATGTAGGTGGTTTTTTACATGCTTGTTATAGCAAACAACCCAAACTTGCTGCGGCAATGTTGATTGATAATATCGCCGAGCCTTATCGTAAACAGTTGCTACCTAATTTCGATGCAACACAAAAAAAGGTAAAACAACTTGGCGCATTAGCCTCTGGTATATCTGGCTCAGGACCGACAATGTTTGTGGTAGCAGATAATCTTGAAACTGCAAAACAGATAGAGTCATTGTTGAAAAGTTCTTATTTACAAAATGAAGATGGTTTTACGCACATTTGTAAAATAGATCCACAAGGTGCAAGAGAGATTTAAGTTAATTGTTATTAAATAAAACAATAAGATTAAATCAAAAAGAAAACAATTAAAGTATAAAATTATTGGAAAACATTATGAAACTGTATAACTTAAAAGATCATTCCGAGCAGGTTAGTTTTGCGCAGGCGGTACAACAAGGATTAGGAAAAGGACAAGGCCTGTTTTTCCCAGAACAGTTGCCAAAATTTTCTGCGCAAGAAATAGAAGCATTATTAAAAATGGACTTTATTACACGCAGTGCCAAAATCTTATCCGCTTTTATTGGCAATGAAATTAACGATAATGATATGCATCGATTAGTGCAAAATGCTTTCCAATTTCCTGCCCCTGTTAAATCGGTAGAAGATGATATTGGATCTTTGGAACTTTATCATGGTCCGACATTAGCATTTAAAGATTTTGGTGGACGCTTTATGGCACAAGCTTTAGTCCAAGTTGCTGCCGATAAAAAAATCACCATTTTGACCGCAACTTCGGGAGATACTGGTGCGGCTGTTGCCCATGCATTTTATCACTTACCGAATATTCGCGTCGTGATTTTATATCCAGAAGGTAAAATTAGCCCATTACAAGAGAAGCTCTTTTGTACGTTAGGTGATAACATTCACACCATTGCTATTCAAAGTGATTTTGATGCCTGCCAAGCTTTAGTTAAAAAAGCATTTGATGATGAAGAACTAAAAACCACCATTGGTTTAAACTCAGCTAATTCAATTAATATCAGTCGGCTTTTAGCGCAAATCTGCTATTATTTTGAAGCTTATGCGCAACTCACAGCCAAACAACGTGAACAATTAGTTATTTCTGTACCAAGTGGTAATTTTGGCGATTTAACGGCCGGTTTACTGGCAAAAACCATGGGATTACCTATCAAACGCTTTATTGCTGCGACAAATGCTAATGATACTGTTCCTCGTTATTTAGAAACCGGTAAGTGGGAACCGCATAAAACTGTGGCAACATTATCTAATGCGATGGATGTAAGTCAACCAAACAACTGGCCAAGGATCGAAGAAATTTATCAGCGAGAAGGTTGGGTACTTAAATCATTAGGACATGCTGCTGTTTCTGACGAAGTTTCAGTAAAAACAGTTCAGGAGTTGGATAAAAAAGGTTATTTATCTGAGCCTCATGGCGCTATCGCCTACCGAGCATTACGCGATCAGCTGCAAGAAGGAGAGTATGGTTTATTTTTAGGAACAGCTCATCCAGCTAAATTCAAAGAAGTGGTTGAAGATATCCTTGGTCGATCAATCTCATTACCATCAGCCTTGGCTGAAAGAGCTGAGATGCCATTACTTTCTCACTATATGCCGGATGATTTTACTAAATTGCGTGATTTCTTAATCTCATTAACATGGTAAATTTGATTGCCGTCACCAAATTGGTGACGGATTTTTATCATTTAGTTTGCTTACAAATTTTTAGAGTATATATAACTTAGCTGTAATCTTGTTTAAATGACTAATTTCGGCTATTGTAATGTAAGTTGAAACGTTATCAGGATATATTTATGCACTGTCCGTTTTGTAATGCAGATGATACAAAAGTTATTGATTCTCGATTAGTGGGTGAAGGTTTTCAGGTTCGTCGCCGTCGACAATGTGTCGAATGTAATGAACGGTTTACCACATTTGAAGTGGCAGAGTTAATTATGCCTAATGTTATCAAGAGCAATAAAGTTCGCGAACCTTTCAATGAAGATAAACTTCGCAATGGTATAAAACGAGCGCTAGAAAAACGCCCAGTGAGTTTTGATGCAATAGAAGATGCCATCACGCGAATTAAATCTAAACTAAGAGCAACGGGTGAACGCGAAGTACCAGCCAAATTAATTGGTAATTTTGTTATTGAAGAACTTAAAAACCTTGATAAAGTTGCCTATATTCGTTTTGCTTCTGTTTATTTCAGTTTTGATGACATTGAACAATTCAGTAATGAAATTGCTAAGTTGCAACAAAAATAATCCAATTTAACACAATGACTATGGATAAAGATCAATTTTATATGCAGCAAGCTATTGAGCTTGCTAAACTTGGCCGTTTTACGACTACTCCAAATCCTAATGTAGGTTGTATCATTGTTAAAAATGATCAGATTATAGGTAAAGGTTTTCATCTAAAAGCGGGTTTACCCCATGCCGAAGTCTACGCATTAAAAATGGCAGGTGATGCAGCTAAAGATGCCACTGCTTATGTAACACTTGAACCCTGTAGCCATTATGGTCGAACCCCCCCTTGTGCTGATGCCCTTGTTAGATCTGGAATTAAACGGGTTGTTATTGCGATGCAAGATCCTAATCCTAACGTTGCAGGTAAAGGGATTAAACGTTTAAAAGACGCCGGTATTGAAGTTATGGTTGGTGTTTTGAATGAACAAGCCGAAGCGATTAATAAAGGTTTTTTAAAATGTATGCGCACAGGGAAACCCTATGTTCAACTTAAGCTTGCTGCCTCGTTAGATGGTAAAATTGCTATGGCATCGGGTGAAAGTAAATGGATTACTTCAAGTGTGGCAAGACAAGATGTACAACAATATCGAGCGCAAGCCAGTTGTATTTTGAGTACCCGAGCAACTGTTCAAGAAGATAATGCCAGTTTAACAGTTAGATACGATGAATTACCTGATGAGATTAGAAAAATTTATCCCCAAGAAAATATTCGACAACCGATTCGCGTTATTATAGACAGTCAAAATCGATTAACCGGCAATGAAAATATCTTTAGTCAATCGGGTGAAACATGGATAGTGCGCAAGCAAAATATTCCAATAATTAAACCCAACACCAAGCTAATTATTGAATCCTCAGCCCAAAATCAGATAGATTTAGTCGAATTATTAACAGAATTAGGCAAAAACCAAATTAATTCTGTTTGGGTTGAAGCGGGAGCACATTTGGCTGGGGCATTGATTGAACAAGATTTAGTTGATGAACTCATTATTTATTATGCACCTAAATTGCTAGGGCATAATGCCAAAGATTTATGTGTTTTACCTAATCTTACAAAATTATCTTTAGCTCCCCAATTTCAATTTGAATCGGTAGTTGCTGTGGGTGATGATTTAAGAATTATCTTAAAAAGAAAATAAACTTCAATCTTGGCGATAGTTGAATTATCTAGTTTGAATAAGATCAAACGGAAAATAGAAAAGCGATTTAATTGATATGTATGATAAAACAAAATTTAGTATGCTCAATATTGATGATTTTTTTAGTTCAGATCAATATCAAACTATTGAAGATTTCAGTTATGCTGATGTCCAAGGCATAGGAAAAGGTGGTTATCCAATTCTATTTTTTTATATTTTAGATCGCGTTGAGGCATTATCAATTGAAGAAGTTACGGATAACGCTTTTTTAATTGATAAAGCTAATCAAATTTTAAGTTACCTTGGTTTTGATTTTAAGATTGGTCATCCGTTTGAGTTAACTGATGAATTTAATCATAACTATAGATTTAAAGATAGTTTTATTAAAGATCAGATACGTTATTATTATGATTTTGAAGGAATGTTAATTGTTCTAGGTATTACTTGGGAAGGCATTTTGGACTCATTTGAAATGGTTAACAATAAAACAATTATCAATAATCGTCTGGAATTTTTTACTACCTAATATTCTTTCTATAGTTTACAAACTTACTGTATTAACCGCTTTAATTGATTAATTGTCAATCAGTTGGAGGTAACCTCCCATGATTTCACATCGTCTCTTCTCATGGGATGGTTATATTAGTTGCCTTGAAGGATTGTTAATAGCTCTTCTGGTTTTTTAACGGATTGAATTCGCGCTAAAGTATCTTCAGCAATAACTGCTGTGGTTAATTGACGCAAAATATCTAAATGTTCATTACTTTTTGCCGCTATACCAATAACAACATAGGCAATATTATCGTCTTCATCCCAATTTACTCCTTCAGGGTAATAGATGACTTTTAATCCTGTTTGTATAACACTATCGCGTTTATCTGTAGTTCCATGAGGAATTGCTATACCATTACCTAAAAATGTGGATATTTGCCGATCACGATCAAACATTGATTGCGTATAATCAGGCTTTACTAATCCTGCCTTTATCATATTTTCTGATACTGCTGATATAGCATCGTGTTTGTTATACAAGCCATTTATAATAGCTATATCTTCAACTTTTAATTGTATATTGTTCATCCATCCTCCTTAAAAACTTAAATATATTTATAAAAATCAAATTATTAAATATATTTAATCACTAACCTTTTACTTTTCAACAGTTGATTTACCTTTTTCATGCATACGCAACAAACCTAATAAAATCGCGCCGATTAATGCACCTATAAAGATACAGCCAACCCAAATCAAAGGTTTATTGACTAAAGGAAGGACTAAAAATCCACCATGAGGAGCAGGGACTTGGATGTGACTGATAAAAGTTAATACGGCTGCAATAGCGGATGAAAACATCATAATGGGTATAACATGTAATGGATCTTTGGCGGCAAATGGAATAGCACCTTCAGTGATATGGGTTGAACCAAGGATATAATTTACAAGACCAGCGGCACGCTCTTCTTCTGTAAATGCTTTACCACGGAAAATAGTCGTTGAAAAGGCAATAACAAAAGGAGGGACAATACAAGCAGCCGAAACCCCAGCCATAAAATAGTAATTACCTTCACCCAACAGCATTGTTCCGGTCACATAAGCCGCTTTATTGATAGGACCACCGAAATCGAAAGAGCACATGCCACCAATAACAATACCTAATAAAATAGGATTAGCAGATTGCAATGAGGCTAACCATTCTTTCATACCATTATTTACAACCGCGATCGGTCCACCAAGCAAAAACATGCCGGCACCAATCACAAATATCCCTATTAATGGCATTATAAATATTGATTTAAGTCCTTCAAAGGCACGAGGAAGACCATCTAACAGTCTTTTAACAATTAGCATTAAATAACCAGCAGCGAACCCAGCAATAATACCACCTAAAAAACCGGCACCAGTTATATTTGCAATTAAACCGCCAACAAAACCAGCTACCATACCTGGTCGGCCACTTATTGAATAAGCTAAAAAGCCGGTAAAAATAGGCACCATAATACCGAAAGCTTGGCTACCAATGTTCATTAGTAACGACGCAAACTCATTATATTGAGGATTGTTTTGATCTGCGGAATAAATGCCCCATAAAAAAGATAATGCAATTAATACCCCACCAGCTACAACAAAGGGTAACATATTGGAAACCCCACTCATGAGATGCTTATATATCTGTCGACCAATAGATTCTTTTGACGCATGTTGATTGTGAATTTCTGATAAATGACTGTTATCTTTTGCGCTTTTACGAATTGCTACAGCTCCTGAGTTTATTTTTTCAATAAGCATAGACGCTTTATGAATTCCATCTTTTACTGGTACTTCAATAACCGGTAATCCATTAAAACGGTCAGGATTAACATCTTTATCGGCGGCAATAATCACCCCAATTGCATCAGCAATATCTGCTTCAGTAATTGGATTCTCTACACCACTTGCTCCATTGGTTTCTACTTTAATTTCAATTCCCGCTTTTTCAGCCGCAGATTTCAATGCTTGTTCTGCCATATAAGTATGGGCTATACCTGTTGGACAACCTGTAACAGCTAGTATTTTTTTCATAATAATTTTCCATTTTATTTGATTTGAGTCACTTCGAGTTGGTTGATATAGGTACTCACTTTATCTAATAACCCTAAACCATCAGATTCGGCAACATTGGCACCAGTTGCCGATGCTTTTTTCATTGCTAATTGACAATTATTTTGCTGAGGGAGCCATTCACTAAGAAATGCCGCAAGTGACGCATCTCCTGCGCAAGCAGAACTGACTTGTTTTATCGTTATCGCGTTGCAAAACCAGATATTTTTACCGTTTGAAAAGTAAAGTCCTTTTGAACCCATAGTGAGTAGAATATTTTGTGCTCCTTGCTGATGAACATTTTCTAATGCGGTAATTATTTGTTCCGTGGTATCAGTCGTAAAACCAAAAATATCTTTTAACTCATCGTTATTAGGTTTAATGAGTAACGGTTTATAACTTAATAAATCTTTTAATTTAGTGTGACTAATATCTAAAATTATTTTGATATTTTTAGGTATGCAAATTTTTAATATTGACGCTAAATAATCTGGTTCAATATTATTTGGCAAACTACCACTAATAACTAAATAACTGTTATTGCTGAGTGACTCAATAATAGTGAGCATTTCTGTTTTTTTATTATCAGGAATAAAAGGTCCTTTGGAGACCAATTTATATTCATTTTGTTCATCATTAATAAAAACATTAATTCTGGTAATATCATCGATCAAACAAGGGATAGTTTGAATTTGCATCTTAGTTAATTCATCAGTAATATATTTTCCGGAAAAACCACCGAAAAAGCCTAAGGCACAAGTAGGCTTATCGAATTTATGCAATACAATCGAAACATTAACAGCTTTACCATTTGGACTATATTCAGTGTGTAGCGTTCGATTTACTGAATTGGGTTTTAACCCTTGGCAACGAATATTCATATCAATGGCAGTATTCAGTGTTAGAGTGTAAATCATATGATCCCCCTATAACTTACCGGCACAACCACAAGTTGTTATGATTTTTTCCACAATTTGTTTCATTGCCGCTTTAGCTGGTTTCATATAATTTCGCGGATCATTGGCATCAGGGTGGGTTAGTAAGTATTGTTTTAGTGCATCAGAAAATGCAATTTTTAGTTCAGTTGCAATATTTACCTTACAAATTCCTCGTTGTATGCATTCACGTACATCCTTATCAGGAACACCAGAAGCACCATGTAAAACTAGCGGAATATCGATTACTGAGCGGATCTCTGATAACCGGTCAAAGTCAAGTTTTGGTTCTGATTTATAAAGTCCATGGGCTGTTCCTATTGCAATAGCCAGTGAATCGATATTTGTTTTCTTCACAAATTCAATTGCTTGCGTAGGATTTGTATATAATGCATCTTTGCTATCAACAATAAGATCATCTTCAACACCACCAAGACGCCCAAGTTCTGCTTCAACACTAACGTCATATCTGTGAGCATATTCAACAACTTGTTTAACTAAGGTAATATTTTCGTCAAATGGTAAATGAGAACCATCAATCATGACCGATCTCACGCCGGCATTAATTTTATTGGCGATATCACTAAATTCTTCATGATGATCTAAATGAACGGCTAATGGAACATGGTGCTTTTTGGATAACTCATTGGCAATTTGAATAATATTTTCCGTTCCAGCATAACTATATGTGCCTGGCGTACCAGCTAAAATAACCGGCGATTGATACTCGGCAACGGTTTCAACAATTACTTGCATCGTTTCCAAATTATGGATATTGAACGCAGGGATAGCATATTGCTCTCTTTGCGCTTTCTTTAACATGTTATTACTCGAAATAATACTCATTCAACTTCTCCTTAACTTTAGTAAATCATAAACACCTTTATTTTCGAATTGAAACTAATTTGCAACAATTATGCTTACCAAACGAAAGTCGATCAAGTGTCAATATTGTGAGTTAGATCACAAAAATTAATTATTTATTAATAAATTATGCAAGTTGTTGACTATTTTTTTGGCAAATATTGGCGATTAACCTAGAATAACAAATCGCAATTTATCTCTATGACAATGATAGAGAGATAGATTGAAACTATTGTTGTTTATTGTTGATTTTATGTAGATAAATTATTATGGTATTTATTTCTAATTTTTATTTGTAACATAGGAAGTGAAAATTGGCTAAAGCATCTTCGACTCTATTAAAACGTCGACTAGATATCGTAAAAATTGTACGCCAAAATGGAGAAGTAAAAGTTGATGAATTGTCTGATCAGCTAAAGGTTTCTCTCGTTACAATCAGGCAAGATTTAACTTATCTTGAACAACAGGGATATTTGAAGCGTTCCTTTGGTGGGGCGATCTATATTTCCCCTGAAGGCTTAGTTCATAATTCTGTTCCCATTAATCCTAATAATACCAAAGGAAATTGTTACATCGATTTAGTAAAAGCTTGTTTAAGCTATATTAATGATGGTGATACTATTTTTTTGGGGCATGGCAGTTTGACTCGAAAATTGATCCCTTTTTTGCATGAAAAAAAATCACTGCGAATTATTATGAATGATATTAGAAATGCTTTATTAGTTAATGAGTTTTCTGATTCGGAAGTCATCTTAATCGGTGGTCTTTTAGGGGAAAAAAATGTAATCAAAAGCTATAATGAACCCATCAATATTAATCACTCTATTTCACATTTTATTATCGAATTGGCAGCAATTGGTGAAGATAATGAATTAATTATTGAGAATAGTGAACAAAAGGAAATATATCAACAAATTTTAAAAAAAGCGAAAAATACCATAGGTCTTTTATTAGAGAGATCTTTATTTACAGATAACCATAGCATCGGTAAATTAAAAAATATAGATGTGACCATTTTATCCAAAGCAGCCGTACCAGAATATCATCATCAATTATTAAATTCTAATTTTAAACAAATTGCGATAAATAATCATTCTATGACTTATCATAATGTATTGGAGAAATAATTAAGATGGAGTTTAAAATTTGTGCCGTAGGTGAATTGCTTGTTGAATTTTTAGCAAAAGAGTGTAATCAACGTTTTGATCAACCCGGTGAATTTGTTGGCCCCTATCCAAGTGGTGCACCGGCCATATTTGCTTCTCAAGTTGCTAAATTAGGGTTTCCAGTTGTGCTTTTTAGCTGTGTAGGAAAAGATAGTTTTGGCAAAATGTGCATTAATCGACTTAAAAAAGATGGTGTTATTGTTGATGGCATCACCTCTTATAGTAGGGCTAATACAGGTAGTGCATTTGTAACTTATCAAGACCAAAGCGAACGAAATTTTATCTTTAATATTCCTAATAGTGCATGTGGCTTGTTATCGTTCAATAATATAGATGAAAATTTGTTAAAAGATTGTACTCATTTGCATGTTATGGGATCTTCGCTTTACTCGTTTCGCGCTATCGATGCGATGAGAAAAGCGTTAGATATAATTAAAAATAAAGGTGGAACAATTTCGTTTGACCCTAATTTACGCAAAGAGATGTTTAATATTCAAGAGATGGAGCAATCTTTTGGCTATATCATGGAGTATACCGATATATTTTTACCTAGCGAAAAAGAGGTTCGCTATTTTACCCAGAATGATGAAAGTGAACAACAGACTATATTAGCTTTACTTAAGAATGGTATTAAGCATATCGTTGTAAAAGGTGGTGCTAAAGGGGCGAGTTATTATGGGTTAGATGAACAAAATAGTCTCAAAACGTTTCATGTTGATGGCTTTTCTGTAGACTCAGTGGATCCAACCGGCGCTGGAGGGTGTTTTGGTGCAACCTTTGTAAGTTTGTTGCTAGCTGGGTATGATGTTGAAACGGCATTAAAATTTGCTAATGTCAGTGGAGCGTTAGCGGTATCGAAACTAGGACCGATGGAAGGAACCTCTTCACTTGAGGAAATCCAAACATTTTTAACAAAACATGCAATTGATTAATCTTGTCACCAAGGCTTTTGTTATTTGCTAGATAAAAAAAATCCCAATAACAGGGTTATTGGGAAAACATAAGGAATAGGAAAACAATGAAATAAATGCATTGTCGAAGTTAGTATGCCTTTTTTTTTAATAAAAGTAAGTAAAGATATAAACATCTTATTTTAAATTGTTAGTATGTATTTTGTTAACAAATAGTAAACAAAATTTAACTATTTATTTTTTCTGATTTTTATAAAAATATTTCAAGTAATGAATTTAAAAATAACTTACCATGGTCAGTTATTTGCCAGCTTTGGTTATCCTCAACCAGATAATTTTTTTCAATAGCCAATGAGATTGGTTTATCAATGGATTGCAATGGTAAAAAAGTTCGTTGTTCAAATTCAGATTTAGGTGTAGGTTCAAATAGTCTAAATCTGTTCATAAAAAATTCAAAGGCTAACTCATCTTTTGCAACAGTATAAGAATGTTCTAAATAACGTCCTTCTAGATAGCCTTTAGGATGTTTGGTTTTTACCGTGCGAATAATAGTCCCATCATTTTGGGTTAACTTTCCATGAGCACCACAACCAATACCGATATAATCACCGAATCGCCAATAATTCAAATTATGTTGGCATTGATAATTCGGTTTCGCATAAGCTGATGTTTCATATTGCTCATAACCATGTCTGGTTAATAATTGATGACCTTGTTGGTAAATATCCCAGAGCATGTCGTCATCAGGTAAAATAGGCGGTTTAGAACCAAATAATGTGTTAGGCTCAATAGTTAATTGATACCATGATAAATGTGGCGGCGCGAGTGCAATTGCTTGTTTTAGATCATTCAAGGCATCATCAAGGGTTTGCTTTGGTAAGCCATGCATTAAATCTAGATTAAAGCTTTTTAAATTTAAGTCATGTGCTAATTTGCCAGCATCTATGGCTTCTTGTGGATTATGAACTCGCCCTAATTTTATAAGTTTATCTGCTTGAAAGCTTTGTACCCCAATTGATATTCGATTAACTCCTGCTTGTTGATACCCTTTAAATCTTTCTACATCAACGGAATTGGGATTGGCCTCAATGGTTATTTCGGCGTCGTGATTTATGGGTATAATTTTACTAATATTGATTAATAAGTTATTAATTAACTCAGCAGAAAAAAGGCTTGGGGTACCGCCACCGATAAAAATTGAGTGAATAGTACGATTATTACAAAGCATGATGTCTTGTTTCAAATCATTAATTAAATGATCTATATATGCGGAATAATCGGGCGTTTTTTTCATTTTATGTGAATTAAAATCACAATATGGACATTTTTGTACGCACCATGGCATATGTATATATAAACTCAACGGGATTTTATATTCAAACATATGCCTTTCCTCAAATTTTAAAATAAAGTATGGGTACTAATAAGAAATAGCTAGCTATATTACTCCAATTTAGTAAAAAAAGCTTTTATTGCCTTTATTCCGTTTTTATAATTCGAATAACGCGCGTACAATTAGCATTAAATTATAGGCAATGTTCGCCATGTAAATTAAATATTTAGGAGTAAATATGAGTATCGTTAAACAGATTTTAGATAGCCAGGCTTCAGGAGCATCATTGAGTGCATCAGTTAATCAAAGTACATTTGGTGAATTACCTGTATTAGTAATTAAACATAAAACATGTTCAGCTGCAGTATCGTTACAAGGTGCTCATCTATTATTTTGGCAACCGTCAACAGAAACTACACCCGTGATTTGGTTAAGTCAAAAAGCTAATTTTAAAAAGGAAGTGGCAATTAGAGGCGGTGTGCCAGTTTGTTGGCCATGGTTTGGTAAATTAGGCGATCCAATGCATGGTTTTGCACGTCTCGTTGAATGGCAATTAGATTCTTGCAAAGAAGATAATAATGGTGTGGATCTCACGTTATCATTAACCAATAATCAACAAACAGAACGTTTTTTCACAAAACCTTTTCATGTATGGTTAACTATCCATGTTGGACAAACCTGTGAGGTAACACTATCTTGCCAAGGGGATTTTGAGGCAACCAGTGCCCTACATACTTATTTGGGTATTAATAATATTCATGATGTTATTGTTAAAGGTTTAGGTGATTCTTATCAAGAACGCTTACCGGTTGAAAATAAACCAGCAATTCAAGGACAACTTACTGTTAATCAAGAAGTTGATCGCATTTATACCAATGTCGATGACGTAATAACTATCGCCGATGGTAAACGAATAATCAAATTAACCAATGTTAATGCAAGTGATGTCGTGACTTGGAATCCTTGGATTGATAAAGCTAAAGCGATGGCTGATTTTGCCGATGAAGAATATCAATCTATGGTTTGTGTTGAATCATGTCGTATTAATAAACCGTTAAAATTAACAGCAACACAAAAATCAGCCTATGGATTTAAAATTGAAGTTATTTAATCATTAGTTTTTTTGATATTGTAAATGCAATCCATATCTGACTTTATCTTTATTAAGCTTATTATTTGATTGCGTTTACTAGCATAACACTTTATAATCCCTAGCGCTTTTTAAAGCACTAATTTTATAGCCAACTACTGGGTCGCCTGTAATTGGTTTTTTATTTGAAATAAATAAGAGAAATCAATATGTTTACATTAAAAGCAGAAGTTAGAAAAGAGCATGGTAAGGGTGCGAGCCGCCGCCTGCGTCACGCTGGTCAGTTCCCAGCAATTGTTTATGGTGGAACAGAACCTGCAATTTCTATTGTGTTAGATCACAACCAAGTTTTCAATATGCAAGAAAAACCAGAATTTTATTCTGAAGTATTAACTATTGAGATTGACGGTAAAGCAGTTAAAGTTCAAGCAGTACAACGTCATCCATTTAAACCAAAATTAGTTCACATGGATTTTGTTCGTGCATAACGACTGTTGTTGAAAACTATTCAACACTATCTTCTAATAAAAGGTCACCAAAATGGTGACCTTTTATTTTTTTATCATAGTCTAAAAATGATAAATATCTATTGTTATGATTTATTCTATTAACTTGATGTATACTGATAATCAAACAATAATAAAATAAATTGTAGATTACACCATTTTAGGAGAACCCTATGTCTGATATCCCAGCTTGCGATTTAGTTATTTTCGGCGCTAAAGGGGATTTAACGAGGCGTAAACTGTTACCGTCTCTATATCAATTAGAAAAATATGGAAAGTTACCAGAGCAGACAAAAATTTTAGGTGTCGGTCGCGCTGATTGGGATCAAGTTGCTTACACTGAAGTTGCAAAAGATGCGTTAACCACATTTATGTCCGAACCATTAGATGAAAGTATTTGGCAACGATTTAGTCAACGCCTTAACTTTCATAAATTAGATGTTAATGACATAGCGGGTTTTAATGCATTAAAAGATAAGCTTGAAAAGTCGCATCCAGCCATCTTTTATTTTGCGATGCATCCTAATGCATTTGGTACGATTTGCCAAGGATTAGCTGAAGCTGGTTTGAATCAAGCTCAAAACAGAATCGTAATGGAAAAACCATTAGGTTTTGATCTGCAATCATCCAAAGAAATTAATGACTCGGTGGCAAAGTTTTTCAGTGAATCACAAGTTTATCGTATTGACCATTATTTAGGAAAAGAGTCAGTTTTAAATTTACTCGCACTACGTTTTGCTAATCCTGTATTTGCTTCACTTTGGGATAGAAATTCTATCGACCATGTTGAAATCACCGTTGCAGAACAAGTAGGTATTGAAGGTCGCTGGGGCTATTTTGACAAAGCGGGTCAAATGCGTGATATGGTACAAAACCATCTTTTGCAAATTTTGACGATGATCGCCATGTCACCGCCAGCCAACCTTGGCGATGACAGCATACGTAGGGAAAAAATAGCGGTACTTAATGCGTTACGCCCAATAAATAAAGCGAATATCCGCGAAAAAGTGGTTAGAGGGCAATATACTGCTGGATTTGTTAATGGTATTAATGTACCAGGTTATTTAGAAGAAGATGGTGCAAATAAGCAAAGTAATACCGAAACATTTGTTGCTATTCGTGTTGATATTGATAATTGGCGTTGGGCAGGGGTGCCATTTTATTTACGAACCGGAAAACGCTTACCAAGTAAATGTTCTGAAGTTGTCGTTTATTTTAAATCTTTACCGCTTAATTTATTCAGTGAGTCTTATTCTCAATTACCTCAGAATAAACTAACTATCCGCCTGCAACCAGATGAAGGCATGGATATTGAAATTTTAAATAAAGTACCTGGATTAGATAGTACACACAATTTACAAACAACTAAGTTAGATTTAAGTTTTAGTGAAACTTTTCATCAACAGAGTGCTGATGCTTATGAACGATTATTACTTGAAGTAATGCGCGGAAGACAAGCATTATTTGTTCATCTCGATGAAGTTGAGGCTGCTTGGAAATGGGTTGATTCAATTATTAATGCGTGGAATTCAGATAATGAATCACCAAAAACCTATCCTGCAGGTACTTGGGGGCCGGTAGCTTCTGTTGCGCTGATCACTAAAGACGGTCATTCATGGCATGAGTTTGAATAGAGGAATCTCAAAAATGTTTACCTTAAATAAATACCCAAATAGTCAATTATTGATTGAAGATTTAACCGCTCATATCGTCAAAGAGTTGCAACAGGCTATCAATAATAAAGGACATGCCTCTATTGCCGTATCTGGGGGCAAAACACCTATTCCATTATTTAAACTACTAAGCCAACAAGATTTGGATTGGCACAATGTTTTTATTACATTAGTAGATGATAGATGGGTTGATGATACCGATGATGCAAGTAATGAGAAATTGGTATTAACTTATTTATTACAAAATAAGGCTAAATTGGCTAATTTTGTTGGTTTAAAGAATAGTTGTGACAATCCATTTGATGGGGCTGAAATTACCGACAAAATCTTAAATAAGATCCCTATGCCCTTTGATGTGTTAATTTTGGGAATGGGAGAGGACGGTCATACGGCTTCGCTTTTCCCGGGGGCGGCTAATTTAATGGCTGGCTTGGATATGAAATCTGGTCGAAAAGTTGTCGGTATGACACCATTAACAGCACCACTCGACCGTATTACCTTAACACTACCAACTATTTTAGATAGTCAAAATATTTATTTGCATTTAGTTGGAGAGAGCAAAATGCAAGTATTAGAACAAGCAGAAAAGGGTGATGATATTAACCAAATGCCGATTCGGGCAATTTTGCAGCAAAATAAAGTCAATGTAATTGGTTTTTGGACCGCATCTTAACGAAATCAACTTTGCCAGTAAAAACTGGCAAAGTTATCATCTAGTACTTTATATTATCAGTTATACTATGATTTTTATCTTAAAAAAATCAAAGTTCAATATCTAATAAGTACTATTAGTCATTCCATCTTATATTTCTGAACACTTCACTCGATTTGTTAGTACTTACTCATTTAAGTATTTTTTTTTGAAATTGTTAGAAATTAATTGATTAAATGTCTATTATTTTAGTGACTTTTGTGGTAAAAAGTGGAGTTAAGTGGTAAAAAATAGGGTTTCAATTAATATATTGATTTTTTAATAATTTAAAAACAATAAAAATTAATATTTACGGTGATTTCATGTTCAGTGGTGCAATCTCAGTTAATTTAGATAGTAAAGGAAGAATAGCAATTCCTACTCGCTATCGTGAGTTTTTGACTGACGGTTTAGTTTGTACCATTGGTTTATATCATCCCTGTTTAACAATATATTCAATGTCTGAATGGCAGAAAATCGAATTACAGCTATCAACATTGTCAACAATTGTTGAAGCAGAACGCAGAATTAAAAGATTATTATTAGGTTATGCAACGGAATGTAATTTAGATAATGCAGGACGTATTTTACTTCCGCCAACATTACGTACTTATGCAAAACTAGAAAAATATACCATGTTTGTAGGCCAATCTAATAAATTTGAGATTTGGGATGAGGCGATTTGGTATCAACAAATTAGCGATGATATTGCTGCATTACCAACTGATGTTGAACACTTATCAGAAAATTTGAAAAGTCTAACAATTTAATAAGAGTAAACAAAGATGGATTATCAACATAAAACTGTTTTGTTAAATGAAGCAGTCGCGGCATTAAATATAAAAAAAAACGGTATTTATGTTGATGGCACTTTTGGGCGTGGCGGTCACTCTCGTTTAATTCTTGAACAGTTGGGCGAACATGGAAAATTAATTGCAATTGACCGTGATGAACGCGCTGAACAAGCGGCACTTCAAATAACCGATCCAAGATTTACTTTTATTCGAGGCGAATTTTCTAACGTATATCAATATGTTGATAATTTAGGGTTGTTAGGTAACATAGATGGTTTTTTATTAGATTTGGGGGTTTCATCGCCGCAATTAGATGATCCGCAAAGAGGATTTTCTTTTATGCGTGATGGACCACTTGATATGCGGATGAATAATCATAAAGGTGTAACTGCAAGTGAGTGGTTACTAAGTAGTGATGAAAATGATATCACATGGGTTTTAAGAACTTTTGGTGAAGAAAAGTTTGCTAAACGGATTGCTCATGCCATTGTGGAACAAAATAAGGTTTCACCAATAACTCGAACTTTAGAGTTAGCAGATTTAATTGAAAAAGCAACACCAAAAAAAGATAAAAATAAACACCCAGCAACGCGCTCATTTCAAGCTATTCGGATTTATATAAATAGTGAACTTGAGGAAGTTGAACAAGCCTTAAATAGTAGTTTGTCAGTACTTGCAGACCAAGGAAGACTTGCGGTTATTAGTTTTCATTCGCTAGAAGATAGAATTGTGAAACAATTCATAAGTAAACAGAGCAAAGGCCCTAATTTACCAGCTGGCTTACCACTAACCGAACAACAAATAAAACAATATGGTAATGCTAAATTAAAATCACTTGGCAAAATTAAGCCGAGCAGTAATGAAATATATGGTAACCCGCGTTCTCGAAGCGCAATATTGAGGATTGCAGAAAGGAAAAATGAATAATAACCAAGACAATGAATTTTTCTCGAGAGCCAGTGTTGATATACACAATCAAAAGAGACCAAGCAAAAGTTTGCTTGGATTAATTTTTAGTGATTTGTTCGGTCATCAGAAAATTTCATTATTGCTATTGGTACTTATTATTATTTCGGCCGGAGCAGTATTAGTTACAACTCAGCAAGTTCGTAAACAATTATTTGAACGTGAGCAATTATTACTCGAACAAGATGTATTAGAAAGTGAATGGCGTAATTTAGTTATTGAAGAAAATGTCCTTGCTGATCCAAAACGTGTTGAAGATAAAGCAAAAAATCAATTGGGCATGTCGTATGTGACACCGCAAAATGAAACCGTTATTTTGATAAAGAGTAAATAATGAAGTTTACTAGTATAACTAAAAAAAATAATGTAAAACAAGTTACTAGGTTGAATAAAGGGAATAAATTAAATAGTAAAAAACAAGTTTATACCCGGACTCGATTTTATCTTGTTTATGGTTTTATTCTTTTAGCCATTATTAGTTTACTGGTACGATTGGCTATTTTACAGATAATAGAACCCGATAAGTTGATTGCTGAAGCCAATAAACGCTCAATTCGTCATCAAGAAATGAGTGCATTACGAGCCATGATTACCGACCGTAATGGCAGAGCGCTAGCTGTGAGTGTGCCTATGTATGATGTTTGGGCTGATCCCAAAGTTGTTATAGAAAAAGGTGGCGTTGATCATAATGATATCCGTTGGCAAGGGTTAGCAAAAACGTTGAATATTCCAATGCCGACACTTGAGCAAAAATTGGATAATTCGTCGATGCGATTTGTTTATCTATCTAAACAAATTACCCCAACAATAGCGGATTATTTAAAACAATTAAATTTACCGGGAATATCGTTTGCCAAAACGTCTAAACGTTATTATCCCGCTGCAGAGAGTATCGCTCAATTAATTGGTTTAACTGATGTTGACCAAAACGGTAGTGAAACAGGTTCGGAAGGAATTGAAAAAAGCTTTAATAAATGGTTGATGGGTGAATCAGGACAACGCATTATTAGGCGAGATCGTGCAGGGAGAGTTATAGAAGAGCTGGAAAGAACAGATAGTGAAGTTGCCTCTGATTTGACGTTAAGTATTGATGAGCGTTTGCAATCTCTGGTTTTTAGTGAGCTTAGCCAAGCGGTTCAATTTAATAAAGCTGATAGTGGTACAGCTGTGTTAATTGATGTTCATACTGGTGAAATATTAGCGATGGCAACAAGTCCATCCTATAACCCAAATAATCGTTCTTCAATTGATTATAGTTTGTTACGAAATCGAGCAATAACCGATGCATTTGAGCCAGGCTCCACAGTTAAACCTTTAGTTGTGATGGCCGCATTAGAGAAAAAAATAGCAAATTTAAATACGGTTATTGATACTAGCCCATTTTTGGTTAACCGATATGAAATTAAAGATGTTTCTTATCAAAAATCTCTTAATTTGGCCGGTATTTTGGAAAAATCAAGTAACGTCGGTGTGAGTAAATTAGCGTTGCAGATGCAATCAAGAGATCTTGTTGAGTTTTACAGCCGTTTTGGGTTAGGGCAACCGACAGAGCTTGGTTTAGGTGGTGAAGTGAGTGGTTATATTGCCGCTGACAGAACAAGGAAATGGGCTGATATTGAACGGGCGACTTTTTCTTTTGGTTATGGATTAAGTGTTACGCCATTACAATTAGCTAGGGCATATGCAACTATTGGTAGTTATGGAATTTATCGACCCGTTTCAATATTGAAAGTAACCCAACCCGTTGAAGGAAAGCGGGTGGTAAGTGAAAAAATAGCTAAAACAGTTGTCCAATTGATGGAAGCGGTTGCTGTAACTGGTGGTGGTACTAAAGCCGCCGTTCCAGGATATAGTGTTGGTGTTAAAACCGGTACAGCCAAAAAACTATCTGGTAGGCGGTATGTTAATCAATATTTAGCTTATACCGCCGGCATTGCACCAGCAACAGGGCCTAAATATTCATTAGTGGTTATTATCGATAATCCCAAGGCCGGACAATATTATGGTGGCTCTGTTTCGGCCCCTGTTTTTAGTCGAATTATGGGTGGAGTGTTGAGAATAATGAATGTAAAACCAGACCGCAAAATTGATGGTCAAATGATTGTATATTAGTAGGTGGAAAACAATGGCAACCAACACATTTAAAACTTTATATAAATTATTAGGTGGCAATAATCTAGCCGTAGATGATTTTCCTCTTAATCGCTTAATAACGGATAGTCGAAAAGTAAAAAAAGGCGATGTGTTTATTGCTATTAAAGGATTTACCGTTAATGGTAAAGATTTCATTCCTCAAGCTATTTTGTCTGGTGCTGCGGTCGTTCTGATTGAAACCAATAGAAAATCAAATGATTTGAAAATTGATTATTTAAAACAGAAAAACCAGAGAATCATTCCACAAATAAGGGTTTTTCAACTTTCTCAAAAATTATCAAAAATTGCAGCTGATTTTTATCACTCTCCTTCTAAACATTTATCGGTCATCGGCGTAACCGGGACTAATGGTAAAACGACAATTACCCAGTTAATCGCTCAATGTGTGACATTACTAAATAAGAAAGCCGGATTGTTAGGTTCAATTGGTAATGGTATTTATAATCATCTTGAACCTTCAGTAAATACCACTTTATCTGCAGTTGAATTACAGTCTTATTTAGCTGATTTTGTAGCAAAACGTGTTCAAGTTGTGGCGATGGAAGTTTCTTCTCATGGTTTATCGATGAATCGGGTAAAAGAATTACATTGTGCCGCAACTGTATTTACCAATCTAAGCCGAGATCATCTTGATTATCATAAAACCATGAATAGGTATGCTAAGGCAAAATGGTCGCTATTTAGTGCTGATAAAAAAGAAAAAAACGTAGCAAGTTCCGGTAAATCAATTATTAATTACGATGATACATATGGGCGACGTTGGATTGAAAAACTACCCAACGTAACCGCGGTTTCCTGTCAACCTAAATCATTACGTCGCCTGAAAACCTTGGAAAAAAACTATGTTGGCGTATCGATGATAGAATATCATGATAAAGGCGCGCAAATTCATATGGAATCGAGCTGGGGAAAAGCCATTATACATAGTCGATTATTAGGTGAGTTTAATGTTTCTAACTTACTCTTAGCTGTAGCAACCTTATTGACACTTGATTATCCATTTTTTGCTGTCGTCAATATGGCATCGTATCTTAAGCCAATTTGCGGTCGTATGGAGGTCATACAGGTAAAAAATAGTCCAACAGTAATTATTGATTATGCCCATACGCCAGATGCTCTGCAAAAAGCATTACAAGCTAGCCGTATTCATTGTAAAGGCCAATTATGGGTGATTTTTGGTTGTGGTGGTGATAGAGATACAGGTAAAAGACCATTAATGGCTGAAGTTGCTGAACAATTTGCCGATAAGATTATATTAACCAATGATAATCCTCGTACAGAAGATGAGTTAAAAATTATTCATGATATCGAGCAGGGGCTGATTGATGCTAAACATGCACAAGTTATTACAGATAGAGTGCAAGCTATCAGTAAAACCCTTGCTCAAGCTAAACCTGATGATGTGATTTTAATTGCCGGAAAAGGACATGAAGATTATCAAATTATTGGAAAAACAAAGCATCATTATTCAGATCAAGAAACGGTAAAACAGATTTTAGGAGTAAAGAATCAATCATGATTCCTTTAGTTATTAAACAAATTATAACAATTGTCAATGGCACATCTTATCACATTCAAGATGAAAAATTGATTATTAAAGAAATTTGTACTGATTCACGTAAAATTACCGATCAATGCTTATTTATTGCATTGGTTGGTGAAAAATTTGATGGTCATTTATTTGCTAAACAAGCGATTGAAGCAGGCGCTAGTGTAGTAGTTGTTAACCACAAAATCGATGATGATATTCCACAAATAGTGGTAAATGATACTTATATAGCATTAGGTGAAATTGCTGAATTTGTAAGAGATCAGAGTTCGGCAAAATTTGTGGCATTAACGGGATCATCGGGCAAAACATCAGTAAAAGAAATGACTGCTACTATTTTACAGCAGTGTGGTGAAACACTTTATACACAAGGTAATTTTAATAATGATATTGGCGTTCCATTAACCTTATTAAGATTAACTGAACAAGATCAATTTGCAGTTATTGAACTAGGTGCCAATCATATTGGTGAAATTGCCTATACGACTCGCTTAGTAAAACCTAAGAGTGCTCTAATCAATAATATTGCCTTGGCTCACATTGAAGGTTTTGGTTCACTTGAAGGGGTCGCAACAGCTAAGGGTGAAATTTTTGAAGGGTTGGCAGATGATGGCATTGCAATTATTAATTTAGATAGTTGTTCAGATAAATGGTTAAAGAATTTGAAAAATAAAACTGTTTGGACTTTTTCAATAGCTGATTCTTCTGCCGATTTTTATGCCAGCAATATAAAAATGATGGATCAGACAGTTTTTACATTGCATACCCCAATTGGTGAGAGCGAAATTAGCTTACCGTTAGTTGGTGAGCACAATATATCTAATGCAATAGCGGCATCAGCTTTAGCAATATCAGTAGGTGCAACTTTAACACAAGTTAAAAGAGGGCTGGCAGCGTCGAAGTCTGTAAAAGGAAGACTCTACCCAGTTAGATTAAATCAAACACAATTAATTTGGGATGATTCATATAATGCGAACGTTGGTTCAATGTCAGCGGCTATTCGTGTTTTAGCAACTCAACCAGGATATCGCGTTCTAGTCGTGGGTGATATGGCTGAATTAGGTAAAGACGCAGCAAGTTATCATCAACAGATTGGTGAATTAGCAAAACAACAAAAAATTGATTGTGTTGTTAGTGTTGGTAATTTAAGCGAATTGATTAGTCAGTTTAGTGGTGTTGGTCATCATTTTATTGATAAACCAAAAGCAGTGGAATATTTATTAATGTTACTACGTCAACATCCAACCTTAACTATGTTAGTTAAAGGTTCTCGTAGTGCAAAAATGGAAGAATTAATCGCAGAAATTCAATCAAAAATAGGTCAGGATTAAAATTATGTTGGTGTGGATATCAGAATATTTAGTTAAATATTTTACTTTTTTTAATGTTATTTCTTATCTAACGGTAAGAGCTATCCTTGCATTATTAACATCATTGACGATTTCATTAATTATGGGACAAAAAGTAATTGATTGGTTGCAAAAATTACAAATTGGTCAAGTTATTCGTCATGATGGTCCAGAATCTCATTTAAGTAAAAAAGGAACACCAACAATGGGGGGGACACTTATATTAGCCTCCATTTCAATTTCAGTTTTTCTCTGGGCAGATCTGCGTAATCCTTATGTTTGGGTGACCTTATTTGTTTTAATTGGTTATGGTATTGTTGGGTTTGCTGATGATTATCTCAAAGTAATACGCAAAAATACTGACGGTCTAATTGCTCGATGGAAATATTTTTGGCAGTCAGTAATTGCCTTAATTGTGGCTTTTGGACTTTATGCATATGGTAAAGATAGTTCTGTTACCGTTTTAGTTGTCCCATTCTTTAAAGATGTTATGCCGCAATTAGGCTTATGGTTTATTCTACTGACTTATGTGGTTATTGTTGGCGCGGGTAATGCGGTAAATTTAACCGACGGTCTTGATGGATTGGCAATTATGCCAACAGTTTTTGTTGCTGCTGGTTTTGCTCTTGTTTCTTGGGCCACCGGTAATGTAAATTTTGCTGCCTATTTACAAATTCCATATATCAAGTTTAGTGGCGAATTAATGGTTGTTTGTACTGCAATTATTGGTGCCGGTCTTGGTTTTTTATGGTTTAACACCTATCCGGCTATGGTCTTTATGGGCGATGTTGGTTCGTTAGCCTTAGGCGGCGTGTTTGGTATTATTTCTGTTTTATTAAGGCAAGAGTTCTTATTGTTAGTTATGGGTGGTATTTTTGTCATTGAAACATTATCCGTTATCTTACAGGTTGGTTCGTTTAAATTAAGAGGTAAACGAATTTTCAAAATGGCACCAATTCATCATCATTATGAATTAAAAGGATGGCCAGAACCAAGAGTTATTGTCCGATTTTGGATTATCTCACTAATGCTAGTGGTAATTGGTTTATTAACCTTGAAATTACGTTAAATAAAAAATAGAGCAGGATTGAATTATGGTTGACTATCAAGGTAAAAAAATTGTTATTATCGGATTAGGTATTACAGGACTTTCCTGTGTTGACTATTTCCTTGCTCAGAATGTTATTCCGAAAGTAATTGATACTCGTCTGTCGCCGTCTGGATTAGATCAATTAGATGATCGTGTTATTTATCATTTAGGTAATCTAGATGTAGATTGGCTATTTGAAGCCGATCTAATTGTAGCAAGTCCGGGTATCGCCTTATCAACACCAGAGTTGCAAAAAGCGAACGAAAAAGGTATTGAGATCATTGGTGATATTGAGCTTTTTTGCCGTGAAGTAAATCAACAAAAAAATAAACAAGTTATTGCCATTACTGGTGCCAATGGAAAAACGACTGTTACGACATTGGTTGGTGATATTGTCAAATCAGCTGGATTAAAAGTTGGTGTTGGTGGCAATATCGGTGAACCTGCTTTATCGCTATTGAAACAAGATTATGATGTTTATGTACTTGAATTATCAAGTTTTCAGTTAGAAACGACATCAAGCTTACAAGCTTCAGTGGCGACGATTTTGAATATTTCCGAAGACCATATGGATCGTTATCCTCTTGGATTAATGCAGTATACAGCAGCTAAGCAACGCATTTATCATAATGCCAAATGTTGTGTAATTAATCATGATGATAAATTAACCACACCAACTAGCAATCATCATCACTGTGTTTCATTTGGAATGATGGCGGGGGATTATCATTTAGATGCGAATTATGAACATCTAATAGCGCAAAATCAGCCGGTTTTATCGACTAAATCGATGAAATTAATCGGTTGTCATAATTATCTAAATGCGTTAGCAGCATTAGCTATTGCCGATAGTTTGAAAATTGCCCGTGATTCAAGTTTAAAAACAATTGCTAATTTTCAAGGTCTACCTCATCGCTTTGAATTAGTATTTGAAAATAATGATGTGAAATGGATTAATGATTCTAAAGCAACTAATGTAGGTAGTACCGAAGCTGCTTTAAACAGTGTTATCTGTAACGGAAAACTCTTTTTATTGTTAGGTGGTGATGGAAAATCCGCAGACTTTACCCCTTTAGTTCCTTATTTAAAAAATAGAAATATTGAAATTTTCTGTTTTGGACGTGATCGCAATTTACTTGCTAATTTAGTCCCTGATATCACAACCATTACAGAGACCATGTCTGAGGCAATTGAATATATAGCTAAAAAAGTGGCACCAAAAGATGTTGTTTTACTTTCGCCAGCTTGTGCCAGTTTAGATCAATTTAAAAATTATGTTGAACGTGGAAATCTTTTTGTACAACTCGCTATTGAATATACGCAAAGGAGTAGAAAATGACACTCTTTTGGATTAAAAAAAAAGTTAATCCAAATATTCCATTTGATAATCAATTACTTTGGACGGTGATTGGTTTAATGACTTTCGGTTTGATTATGGTGACCTCTTCATCTATGGCGTTTAGTGAGAGTGCTCCTTTCTTTTATGCGCAACGAGAACTAATTCAAATTGGAATGTCACTCTTTTTAATGTGTATCGCGTTATGTATTCCTATGCAGGGTTGGCAACAATTTGGTTCTGCGCTATTAATCATTTCAATTTTTATGTTGATAGCAGTTTTGGTAATTGGTTCTTCGATTAATGGCGCATCACGTTGGATTCCGTTAGGCGTTTTTAATTTTCAGCCGGCTGAACTTTCTAAGTTATCTTTATTCTTATTTCTAGCTAGTTACTTAGCACGTAGATCAGAGGAAGTACAAAGCGGATTTTGGGGTTTTTTAAAACCTATGATAGTTCTGGCAATTTTGTCAATTTTGTTACTAATACAGCCCGACTTAGGTACAGTGATTGTACTGTTCACGGTAACAATTGGCATATTATTTATTGCTGGTGCTCAATTATGGCAATTTATTGCAATCTTATTAACAGGTGTTGGCACCGTTGTAGTGCTTATTATATTTGAATCTTATCGTTTAACTCGTTTAATGACTTTTCTTGATCCATGGCAAGATGCTACCGGCGCTGGATATCAGCTAGTTGCTTCATTAATGGCCATTGGTAATGGCGGGATAACTGGTCAAGGGATTGGTAATTCAATTTTTAAATTACGTTATCTACCTGAATGTCATACAGATTTTATATTTTCAATCATTTCTGAAGAGTACGGATATATTGGTGTAGTCGCTTTATTGTTTTTACTCTTCTTTTTAACATTTAAAGCATTGGCAATAGGCTATCGGGCGTTAAATGAAGGTTCGCAATTTTCAGGCTACTTAGCTTGTGAAATTGGCATTTGGTTTGGTTTTCAGACCTTTGTTAATGTTGGCGTAACATCCGGTATGTTACCGACAAAAGGTCTAACCTTACCATTTATTAGTTATGGCGGTTCAAGCCTTATCATAATGAGTATTGCTGTTGCAATATTATTAAGAATAGATTTTGAGTTTAGACAACAACAAACTCAAGCAAGAATAAGGTCGATAAAATAATGAAAAAATTATTAGTTATGGCTGGCGGTACTGGTGGACATGTATTCCCGGGAATTGCCGTCGCACATTATTTAATGGAACAAGGTTGGCAAGTAAGGTGGCTAGGTACAGCTGATCGTATGGAAGCTCATCTAGTACCGGAAAATGGAATTGAGATAGATTTTATTCAAATATCAGGTCTACGTGGAAAAGGTAAACTAGCATTATTAAAAGCGCCTTATAAAATATTAAAAGCCGTTTTGCAAGCAAGAAAAATTTTAAAAGCTTATCGTCCCGATGTTGTGTTAGGTATGGGGGGATATGTTTCTGGACCAGGTGGTATCGCTGCTAAAAGTTTAGGTATCCCAGTTGTATTACATGAACAAAATGGCATTGCTGGATTAACCAACAAATATTTGGCTAAAATTGCGACAAAAGTATTACAAGCTTTTCCAACTGCATTTCCCAATGCTGAAGTGGTGGGAAACCCGGTACGTAGTGATTTATTAACAATTGAAGATCCGAGTGAAAGATTTAAAAATAGACAAGGTCCTATTCGAATATTAGTTATGGGCGGAAGTCAAGGAGCCAAAGTCATCAATACAGTTGTGCCTCGAGTAATTGCAAAATTGTCTGATAAGTTTGTTGTTTGGCATCAGACGGGTAAAGGAATGTTAGATGAGGTAGTCAAATCTTATCAGTTCTGTGATATGACAAAAAACCAAATCACAGAGTTTATTACTGATGTTAAAGAAGCTTATAATTGGGCTGATATCGTAATTTGTCGAAGTGGTGCGTTAACGGTAAGTGAAATAGAAGTTGTTGGTATTGGTGCTATTTTTGTGCCATTTATGCATAAAGATCGCCAGCAATTTTGGAATGCAAAATCTTTAGCTGATATTGATGCGGCTAAGATTATTGAACAACCTGATTTCAATGATGACTCTTTATTTCAATTACTTGCAAACTTAAGCCGTGAAGATTTAGTTGATATGGCGGTAAAAGCGAAAAGTTTATCAATTACAAATTCGACAGAAAGGGTGGCAGAAACGTTGATTTCAGTGGTAAAATAGCTAATTTTATTTATAATTTTAACTAATGTTCTGATTAAGTTTATAAGATTTAAAAATACAGTTATTTAATTGATAATTGTCTAATAACTTTTCAAGACCTAAACAAAAAATAACTAACTAGGGGTTTAAGAGTGAATACTAAGGAATTAGCAGAATTAAGAGCAATCATTCCAGAAATGAAACGTGTCAAGCATATCCATTTTGTGGGTATTGGTGGCGCAGGAATGGGTGGTATTGCCGAAGTTCTTGCTAATGAAGGATATCAAATTAGTGGATCAGATATTGCTGAAAATGCGGTAACTGAGCATTTAGAAACATTAGGTGCCAAGATAGTGATTGGGCATGCCGCTGAAAATATTCTTAGTGCAAGCGTGGTGGTTATCTCATCAGCGATTTCTCAAGATAACATTGAAGTTGTTGCCGCTAGAGAAGCTCGTATTCCTGTTATCCAACGGGCGGAAATGTTAGCTGAATTAATGCGTTTTCGCTATGGCATTGCTATTGCAGGAACTCATGGTAAAACCACGACCACAGCAATGGTTACCGCTATTTATGCAGAAGCAAAACTCGATCCAACTTTTGTTAACGGTGGTTTAGTTAAAGCAGCTGGAACACATGCTAGATTAGGCAGTAGCCGTTATTTTATTGCTGAAGCAGATGAAAGTGATGCCTCATTTTTACATTTGCAGCCAATGGTGTCGATAGTAACCAATATTGAACCTGACCATATGGATACCTATCAAGGAAGTGTTGAAAATCTCAAACAAACTTTCATCTCTTTTTTGCGTAATATTCCTTTTTATGGTTTGGCTATTATGTGTTATGACGATCCTATTAACCGTGAATTATTACCAGTTGTAGGTCGTAAAATTATTACTTATGGTTTTAGTGACGAAGCGGATGTTGTTATTAAAAATTACCGTCAAGAACGCGGTATAAGTTACTATACAGTTTGTCGACCTGATCGTGATGATTTAGAAATTGAATTAAATGCGCCAGGTAAACATAACGCATTAAATTCAGCCGCAGCAATTATAGCTGCAACTGAAGATGGTATTGATGATGAATCAATTATTCAAGCATTAGCAAAATTTGCTGGGACTAGTCGACGGTTCGACTTATTAGGTGTTTTTCCATATGGAAATAATCAAGATATTATGATGGTTGATGATTATGGACATCACCCAAGTGAAGTTAATGCTACGATTCAAGCAGCTAGAAATGGTTGGCCAGATCGACGTTTAGTTATGTTATTTCAACCGCATAGATATACGCGAACTCGGGATCTATTTGACGATTTTGCCCAAGTGCTTTCTCAAGTAGATGCGTTAGTTATGTTAGATGTCTATTCTGCTGGAGAACAACCTATTGCAGGTGCTGATAGTCGTTCACTTTGTCGTTCAATTCGAAATCGTGGCAAAGTTGATCCAATTTATGTTTCTGATTTAGATCTTTTACCTGAAATAATGAAAGAAGTATTACAAGGTGGGGATTTGTTGTTAACCCAAGGTGCTGGAAGTGTTGGTCGAGTAGCTCGTCAACTAGCCAGTAACCCATTATTTTCAAAAGAGGTTTTATAATAATGATTGATAAGGTTGCTGTATTATATGGTGGGACCTCAGCTGAAAGAGAAGTGTCCCTAAAATCAGGTCAAGCGGTTCTTGCTGGATTGCAAGCAAATGGTATCGATGCGCATCTTATTGATACTAAAGATCATTGTATAACCAATTTGAAGCAAGAAGGGTTTACTAAAGCTTTCATTATTTTGCATGGTCGAGGTGGTGAAGATGGCATAACGCAAGCGATTTTAACTTATCAAAACATTCCTTATACCGGTAGCGATGTTTTGTCATCAGCATTAACCATGGATAAGTTAAAAACAAAATTAGTTTGGAAATCACTAGGTTTACCCGTTGCTGATTATGTTACGGTTGATAAATCGCAAGCAATTAATATTGATAATATTGTTACACAGCTTGGATTACCGTTATTTGTTAAGCCGAGTCATGAAGGCTCAAGTGTTGGTATGACACGAGTTGATAAGGCTGAAGAATTAAAAGATGCAATTGATATTGCGTTCAAATATGATAATAACGTAATGATTGAATCATTCTTAGCTGGCGCCGAATTTACGGTTGCGATTGTTGGTGAAGAAGTTTTACCTGCAATTTACATTAAACCCGCTACCAATTTTTATGACTATGATGCAAAGTATCTATCAGATAAAACCCAATACTTCTGTCCAAGTGGATTATCTGATGAGAAAGAACAAGAAATTCGTAAACTAGCTTTGGATGCTTATAAAGCAGTTGGTTGTCGAGGATGGGGTAGAGTAGATATTATGTTTGATGAGAATCAAAAGCCATATTTACTTGAAGTAAACACGGCTCCTGGCATGACAGATCATAGTTTAGTGCCGATGGCGGCTAAAGAGTATGGATGGTCATTTAGTGAATTAGTTAAACGTATTTTACAATTAGCAACCGTTTAATTGGCTCTGTTTTTATGAAAAAAGTACAACAAGCAGCACATAAACGAGAGAATCAGAAAAAAAGGAAGCTGCTTGTTTTTCATAATTTAGAACAAATAATAGGTTTTTTGTTCTTTATTATCATTATTAGTATTAGTGTTTGGACAATAAATTGCGTTAAAAATTGGCTGGAAGATCCAGATCAAATGGTTTTATCACAATTAACCTTTAGTGGGGATCATGCATTTACAACCGAAGGTGATCTTAGGCAAGCGATTTTAGGATTAGGTTTGCCAAATACCTATATAGGACAAAATGTTGATGATATTCAGCAAGAAATTATGCGATACCCTTGGATTAAACAAGCAAGTGTACGTAAACAGTGGCCAGACAGATTAATTGTTTATATAGAGGAATATAAACCTGCATTTTACTGGAATGACTTATATTTACTTGATGAAGCTGGAAATGTATTTAGTGTACCATTTGATCGTTTGGGTGAGTTGCAATTACCAAGAATTTATGGACCTGAAGGTAAAGCGAAATCAATGTTGGAAATGTATGCTAAGTTAGATGCAATTTCTAAAAAGTTAGCTAATAATAAGTTTGCATCAGAAATTAAAGTTGCAATAGCTGATGATCGTAATGCTTGGCAATTGATGATTAAACAATGCACAGCTGATTTGTGTTCTGAAAGTCAGGATATAAAATTGATAATTGGCACTGAAAACATAGAACAACATTATTACCAATTTATCAAATTATTCCCTGAAATTCTTTCAAGAATGCCAGCTGATGAAAAAATAACGGCTGCTGATTTACGGTATGAAAACGGTATCTCAGTGCAACGCGAAAAAATATCGCAATGAGGAATAAATAAAGGCTGAAGTATGAAAACAACAGAGAAAAAATTAGTTGTTGGACTTGAAGTGGGCACATCCAAAGTCCTCGCCCTCGTTGGTGAAGTACTTCCTGATGGTGTGGTCAATATTATTGGTGTTGGACATTGTCCATCAAAAGGTGTTGATAAAGGTGGGGTAAATGACCTTGAATCCGTCGTTAAATCAATACAACGAGCCATAGACCAAGCTGAATTAATGGCTGATTGCCAAATATCTTCTGTTTATTTAAGCCTGTCTGGTAAACATATTCGCTGTCAAAATGAAATTGGTATGGTGCCAATCGCTGATGAAGAAGTGACAGAAGAAGATGTTGAAAATGTTGTGCATACAGCTAAGTCAGTTCGTATTTTAGATGAACATCGTATTTTACATGTCATCGCGCAAGAATATTCAATTGATCTTCAAGAAGGCATTAAAAACCCGATTGGATTATCTGGTGTAAGAATGAAAGCTAAAGTTCATTTGGTCACCTGTCATAATGATATGGCAAGAAATATAGTGAAAGCCGTTGAACGTTGTGGTTTAAAAGTTGATCAACTTATTTTTTCTGGGTTGGCATCGAGTTATGCGGTATTGACTGATGATGAAAAAGAATTAGGGGTTTGTGTTATTGATATTGGTGGCGGAACAATGGATGTCACGGTTTATACCGGTGGTGCATTACGTCATTCTGTTGTTATTCCTTATGCTGGCAATGTCGTCACTAGTGATATTGCTTACGCATTTGGTGCCCCGCCAATGGATGCAGAAAATATTAAAATTCGTTATGGATGTGCTGTTGGTTCACTCGTTGGTAAAGATGAAGTCATTGATGTACCTAGTGTTGGTGGACGCCCATCTCGTTCATTGCAACGGCAAACTTTGGTTGATGTGATTGAACCACGTTATTCAGAACTTTTATCATTAGTGCAAAAAGAGTTACTAATGTTACAAGATGAACTTAAGAAGCAAAATTTTAAATATCAATTGGCAGCAGGGATTGTTTTAACCGGTGGAGCTGCGCAAATTAAAGGCATGGTTGAATGTGCTGAAAAAGTATTTCAAAATCAAGTACGTATTGGCTATCCTTTGAATATTTCAGGATTAACTGATTATGTACAAAAGCCATATTGTTCAACAACCGTGGGGTTATTGCATTATGGTAAAGAAAGTTTATTAAATGATGATAATAAAAATAGTAATAAATCATCTTTTAAAGGGATAGCTAAAAAATTCACCAGTTGGTTTAAAAAAGAATTTTAGCTATTATATCTGATAACTTCGTAGACATTGTAGCTTGATATCTGTACAATGTCCTAAGATCTTAAATTTGGAGATAAGTTATGTTTGAGCCTATGGTTGCAGATGATGAGCCAGCAGCAGTCATTAAAGTTATTGGTGTCGGTGGCGGCGGCGGTAATGCTGTTGAGCATATGATTGCTGAACATATTGAAGGCGTTGAGTTTTTTGCAGCAAATACTGATGCACAAGCATTAAAAAGAATAAAAGTTAGTCAAACTATCCAAATCGGTAATAATATCACCAAGGGACTTGGTGCCGGAGCTAATCCAGAAGTTGGGAGAAATTCAGCAGAAGAAGATCGTGATGTTATTCGTAGTGCGATTGAAGGTGCCGACATGGTTTTCATTGCAGCCGGAATGGGTGGTGGAACAGGAACCGGTGCAGCCCCAGTTGTAGCAGAAATAGCAAAAGAACTTGGTATTTTAACTGTTGCTGTTGTTACCAAGCCTTTTGGATTTGAAGGTAAAAAACGTATGGCTTTCGCTGAGCAAGGTATTGCTGAGCTTGCTAAACATGTTGACTCTCTTATCACAATCCCAAATGACAAATTATTAAAAGTATTAGGTCGTGGTGTTAAACTATTAGATGCATTTGCTGCAGCTAATGGTGTTTTAAAAGGTGCTGTACAAGGTATCGCAGAATTAATTACTAAACCCGGTCACATCAACGTTGACTTTGCGGACGTTAGAACGGTAATGTCTGAGATGGGATATGCGATGATGGGTTCTGGTCGTGCAAGTGGTGATAATCGTGCCGAAGAGGCTGCTGAAATGGCAATTTCAAGCCCATTACTTGAAGACATTGATCTATCTGGTGCACGTGGGGTTTTAGTTAATGTCACAGCTGGACTTGATCTTGGGTTAGAAGAATTTGAAACGGTTGGTAGCACGGTTAGAGCTTTTGCTTCTGATAATGCAACAGTGGTTGTTGGTACGACATTTGATCCTGACATGTCAGATGAAATTCGTGTTACAGTGGTTGCTACTGGTATCGGTATGGATAAACGTCCTGAAGTTAAAATTACTAAACCAGCAGCACAACATGGTTCATTATTTGGCCAAACAAATCATATACCACCACAACAAGAAGAGCCAATGCCTAAAGTGGTTAATGAACCAGCAGTTTCGCCATTAGAAGAACATAAAATTTTAGATATTCCTGCTTTTATTCGTAAGCAGGCTAATTAGTATTGAACTTATTTGATTTTTTATTGTCTAATAGGTAATAGAAGCAAATAATAAAAGTAGGTGCAAAGTGAAACAGAGAACCTTAAAAAAGACAATTCAAGCAACTGGTGTCGGCTTACATACTGGCAAAAAAGTTACTTTGACATTACGTCCTGCGCCAGAGAACACAGGTGTTATTTATCGTCGTACAGATTTAAATCCGTATGTTGATTTTCCTGTAGATGCTAAATCAGTGCGTGATACAATGCTTTGTACCTGTTTGGTTAATGAAGAAAATGTTCGCATTTCCACTGTTGAACATATCAACTCAGCATTAGCAGGGCTTGGTATTGATAATATTATTATTGAAGTAAATGCGCCCGAAATTCCAATCATGGATGGTAGTGCTAGCCCATTCGTCTACTTATTGTTAGATGCTGGTATTACTGAACAAAATGCACTGAAAAAATTTTTACGAGTTAAAGAAACAGTTCGTGTTGAAAATGGTGATAAATGGGCAGAAGTAAGACCATATAGTGGTTTTCGTTTAGATTTCACTATTGACTTTCGTCATCCAGCTATTGATAACAGTTCACAACGTTATCAATTGGATTTTTCTTCTGAGTCTTTTATTCGTCAAATTAGCCGAGCAAGAACTTTTGGTTTTATGCGTGATATTGAAGCGTTGCAATCCAAAGGTTTATGTTTAGGTGGAAGTTTAGATTGTGCAATAGTGGTTGACGATTATAAAGTTCTTAATGAAGATGGTCTTCGTTTTGAAGATGAATTTGTACGTCATAAAATGCTAGACACCATCGGTGACTTATACATGAGTGGTCACAATATGATTGGTGAAGTAGTTTGTTATAAATCAGGTCATGCTTTAAATAACCAGCTATTGCAAGCGTTACTCGCTAAACAAGATGCATGGGAATATGTAACCTTTGATGAAGAACAAAATGTTCCAGTTGCTTTAGGCACAAGACAACTTGTTTTAGCATAAGTAATTAAAATCGTATAGTCAATTTACTAACGCTTCCGCAACGGAGGCGTTTTTTATTTTGTAATTAATGAGATAATCATATGAATAACAGTCATTTTTTTGCTCACTTATCGCGGTTAAAATTGATTAATCGTTGGCCTTTAATGCGTAATGTGAGAACAGAAAACGTTTCAGAGCATAGTCTACAAGTTGCTTTTGTTGCCCATGCTTTAGCGATTATCAAAAACAAACGATTTAATGGTAATGTTAATCCTGAACGTATTGCATTATTGGCGATGTATCATGATGCATCTGAAGTATTAACCGGAGATTTACCGACACCAACTAAATATTACAATCCACAAATCACCTGTGAATATAAAAAGATTGAAAAAATCGCTCAGCATAAACTAATTAATATGTTGCCAATAGAGTTGCAAGATGATTTTAAAATACTAATTGATGACGATTATTATGATGAAACTGAAAAAAGTATTGTAAAACAAGCGGATGCACTGTGTGCTTATCTTAAAACAATTGAAGAACTTAGTGCTGGTAACAATGAGTTTAAACTGGCGGAACAACGTTTGAAAAAAACGTTGTCAGAACGAAATACCCCAGAAATGGATTACTTTTTAGAAATATTTGTACCAAGTTTCAGTTTATCTTTAGATGAAATAACGCTAGATAAATAGTTTTAACCCTAACGTGTTTACCTACTACAATATTTAAATAATTTGTAATAAGATAGATAACTAACTAATTAATATTAATTATTTTTGGTAAATATAACGCTTTACTGGACGACCAATTGGTAGATAAGTTAAATGGCTTTCTATTTCACCTAACTCTTCTAAATAATCCAGATACTTCTTAACCGATATCCGAGATAAGGGAATTAATTCAATAATATCGCTCATCGAAAAATCTTGTTGATAGTTGACAATAACATTACGTACCGATTGTAAAGTTTGCGCATCGATACCTTTTGGTAATCGATTTGCAGTATTAAAATTCTTAGTAAAAATACGATCATCTAATTGATTTTGATTAAGTATTTCAGCAGATGATAACAGTCTAATTCGTTCTTGATAGGAAATTAAAGCGGTGCGAAATCTCTCAAAAGTAAAGGGTTTAACAATATAATCAATGACTCCCAAACGTAATGCTGTTTGGATGTCATTGGTATTACATGCAGCGGTCACCATAATGATATCTATTTTAGGGTAACTAATCCGAATATATTTTAGCAGATCAAGACCATTCAGTTTTGGCATGAAAACATCAAGCAACAACAGATCTATATGGTTATCATGAATAAAATGCAGTGCTTGCTCTCCATTAGTAACCGTTGCCGCTAAATTAAAGCCGGTAAGTTTCTGTAAATATTTTTTATTGAGCTCCGCTACCATTGGATCATCTTCAACAATTAATACTTCTACCATATGACTATTTCTTCCTATAGATCTCTTTTAGTGGTAATAATACCTTAAAGCAAGTCCCTCTTTTATTATCAGAATCACATAATTGAATATGTCCATCTAACTCATCAATACTAGCTAACACTAAATATAGCCCAAATCCTCGATTATCCCCTTTCGTTGAATAACCTTTTTGAAAAATATACTGAATATCGTTTTCAGAAATACCTTCACCATTATCATTAATTTCAATTTCAAAATTGGTATTATCAATGACTAAACTTACTTTGATCTGTTTATCATCCAAAAATTGAACTGCATCAAGACCATTATCAATTAAATTACCAAGTATTGTCACTAAACTATGGGTCACCGATGTATCTATTATTGGCGCTAAAATACCATCAATGTTAAATGTTAAGGTTACATTTAGTTCTCGTGCTCGGCTAAATTTGCTATTTAAAAATCCTGCAATAATCGGATCTTTGATATATTGACTAACCAGTTTAGATTCAGCTTGTTGATTACCGATAATTTCTTCAAGATAATCAATTAATTCTAATTTATTATCATTAAAAGCTAAACCATAAATAACATGTAATTTGTTATTAAATTCATGAGATTGTGAACGTAAAGCATCTGCATAACGATTAACCCCAGTTAAATTTTCAGCCAATTTACGAACTTCAGTCATATCTCTAAACGAAGCAATCGCACCAACTAAAGCATCATTAACGAATAACGGAGTTCGATTGGTTAGTATCACTACCCCATTGATATTTTGTTCACAATCATATTCTGCATTACCACTTATCATCACTTCGTATAATCGAGTATTGGGAATAAAGTCACCAACAGGTAAACCAATAATAGTTTGTTTATCTTTTTGGATGCGTAAAATTCTAATCGCTTCATCGTTGATCTGAGTGATTAAACCCTCTCGATTGATGACCACTATTCCTTCTTTTACCGTTCGAATAATGGCATTTCGCTCAGCAAACAGTTGTGCCATCTGAATAGGTTCAAGACCGTATAAAATTTTCTTTATATTACGGGATAATAAATAAGCTAAAAGAATGGCAATTGATAATAAAGCAAATAAGGATAACCAAATCGGCTGGCTTGTTCTTGATGCTAAATGATTAATTTTTTGCAAGGTCTGACCAACCAAAACGGCACCAATTTGTTGATTTTTATCATTCATAATTGGCTTAAATGCCCGAACAGAATCTCCTAAGGTTCCCTTGGCAATTGAAGTATAGGATTCACCCTTTAACGCGCGTTGTTCATCGCCTCCGACAATAGTTTGACCGATTTTCTGTTCATCAGGATGTGAATATCTTACGCCTTGCATATTGAATATCACAATAAAATCGGTTTGCGTTAAAGCTCTGGATTGTTCTGTGGTTGCCTGGATGGCGGCGATATTTCTCGGCGTAGGGTTCTGTATCGCTTCAATAATACTTTGTGATGTCGAGATAATATTAGCAATATTCTCGACGCGTTGGCGAGAATTGATAAGATACTCATTATTCACCACATGAACAATATAAATATTTTGAGCAATAACCGAAAGTATAAACACCAAGCAAATTAAGCTTATCAACTTAACTTTGAGAGGTAATTTGTTAAATAAATATCTCATTATCATTCGTTGTATAAAAAGCGATCACTTAACTATCATAACTGATTAGTCAAGAAAACCTACTAATAAATTTCGTATTAGTAGGTTTTTAGCTAATTTAATCGATTTTTAAACACTCATTATTGTTTAGCTGCATTTTTTACACTTTCGGCAACTACCTTAGCTACATTAGGTTCGAAAGCGTTCGGTAATATACAATCAACCGATAGTTTTTCAGGTGTAATAATGTTGGCTAACCCTTTGGCCGCCGCAAGTTGCATGGCTAATGTGATATTTTTTGCTCTAGCATCTAATGCCCCTCTAAATATGCCGGGAAATGCTAAGACATTATTAATTTGATTTGGATAATCACTGCGTCCCGTCCCGACAATATAAGCACCAGCTGCTTTAGCCTCATCTGGAAATATTTCTGGTGTCGGATTTGCCATAGCAAAAATAATCGATTTTTCCGCCATCGTTTTAACCCAATCCGCTTTCAATACTCCCGGAGCCGATACACCAATAAATACATCAGCGCCGTTAACTGCATCTTGTAAAGTACCTTTTTGTCTATCCTTATTGGTTCTTTTCGCCATAGCTAAATGGTGTGGAGGTAAAGAAAGATCATCTTCGGATAATATACCAATTTTATCGACAATTTTAAGATCGGTAACGCCAGCAGCTAATAACATATCGGCGATCGCTAAACCAGCAGCACCGCCGCCATTAATCACTACCTTGACCGATTCTATCGACTTACCAGCAACTTTAAGAGCATTATATAGCGCTGCTAATACCACTATTGCTGTACCATGTTGATCATCGTGAAATACCGGAATATCTAATAGCTCTTGCAATCGTTTTTCAATTTCAAAACATCTTGGTGCACTGATATCCTCTAGATTGATACCGCCAAATGAAGGTGCTAATGCTGCAATATGTTTGACTAGCTCATCTGGATCTTGAGTATTAATTGATAAAGGAATGGCGTCCACATTAGCAAATTGTTTGAATAAAATTGCCTTGCCTTCCATGACAGGAATAGCTGCTTCTGGTCCAATATTTCCTAATCCCAAAACAGCAGAACCATCCGTGATAACCGCAACTAAATTGCGTTTACTGGTATATTCATAAACTGACTCAGGATTTTTAGCAATTTCAGTGCACACCGCAGCAACACCAGGTGTATAAGCAACACTAAGATCTGCCATTGAATTAACCGGCACTTTCGAATGAGTTTCAAATTTACCGTGCATTTGTTTACTAATTGCTAACGCTTTCTCTTGTACTGTTGTCATAATGCTTACCTTTTTAAATATTTAATCTATGTTTGGATATTTTGTGATACTAAATCAATATCTATCTCAAACGGTTTATCAAACGGTTAATTGATGCTATTTTGTATAAAATTACATATGCAAATAACGCATTAGTGCGGTGGTACCTATTACCATTAAAGCTCCGCCTAATCGTGTTGCAACTTGGGCAAAAGGCATTAAGTTCATTCTATTGGCGGTAGAAAGGATTGCGACGTCACCAGTTCCCCCCATACCACTTTGGCAAGATGAAATAATCGATGCCTCAACAGGATACATTTTTAAGAAGAAGCTACAGACAAATCCAGTCATCGAAACGGTGAAAACAATCGCAATAATGGTAATAAAATATGGGATAGTTAATACTTTAACCACACTTTCTAAATCGATGTAAAGCAGACCTAAACCAGCCATTAATGGGAAGGTAAAATTGCCGGAAATAAATTTGTACCATTGTTGGCTACCGCGTTCGACGCTCGCTGGTAATAGACGAAAATATTTAACCACCGCAGTTGCAATAATCATTAAAACCGGACCAGGAAAATGAGTTACTTTTTCTAAAATCATGCCGAAAATAAATAGCGTCGCTAAAATCATTACTGCGCCACTCATTGCTCTTGCATCAAGTGGTGTCTTATCATCTTTTAACGCTTCAGCTAAACCATCAAACTCAATTTTTACTAACTGACCATGACCACTCAAGTGAGGTTTAACTTCACCAATTCGGCTCATAATTGCTGTAAAAGTGATTGCAAAAAAGTTACCTACCACAGTTGCAGGAATTAATGCACTAACGAAAGTATTATAATCTTGATTAAGGATGTTGCTATAAGCATTGGAGAGCTGTAAAACACCTTCACCAATTCCTCCCGCCATTACCGGTGAAACCGTATAAAAGAAGGCGTGCTCCCAATCATCCCCAAAAGCGACAGCAACAGAGACACCAACTAATGCAGCTAAGCACATTCCTAATAACATTGGTATCATCATTCGAATAAAGCCTTGAACTAGAATGACTCGATGCATACCAAGAATGCTACCGCACACTAAACTGGCGATATAAAAGAGTAAAAAGTTAGAATCCTTCATTAGCATCTTGGCTGCTGATAAGGTATTTTCATCAAAAACACGGTAGTAAACCAATAATGAAGGAACAATAAGTGATAATATCGCAGGGGCGCCAAATTTTTTGAAAAATGGAATATTCTGCCCGAGAGTTCCTAAAAACCAACCTAAAGGCAATATCACTGCAAAACCACCAATTAGGGTTTTAGGTAGCATATCTAATTGGGCAGCAATAATAACGATAATGGAACAAACTAGAAATAGGGGAAGGGGGAGTGAACCTATATAAATTTTGTTTTCTTTTATATCTTGGAGCATGCTCATAACTAAACCTCTTTATGTTTTTTTATAGTACATATGCAGTATAGTTATGCAGTTAGAAATCAGAAGAATAAGAAAGTTAACTAACTGATTTTGTAATTAATGTAAGCAATAATCAGAAATTTATATAAATTATTTATTTAATTTGAAAGGTTTTAAAAATTTAAATATTAGAAAAAGATTATGAAGAACATTTAGGTGTAAATAAATATCACCTAAATGTTTATTAGTAATAAATATTAGAATGTTATATTAGCTGTAGCACCAATGTAATTAGTATTCCTTTTACTTTGACCAACATATTGATAGTCAAGATTTAAATCAATAATATTGTATTTATATTTAATGCCTGTACCCAAACTAAACTGATTTTTTGTGCGATTAGGAGCATAACTTTCCATTTTAGACAATCCATTAATTCCATTAATCTTGATGTCACTATCAAACTTATTTCGGTTAAAGTTGAATGTATAGCCTACGTTACCCGTTAAAACTAGCTGATTATCTTTATTATTTAAAATAAAATAATCTGAGGTTAAATTCATAGGCATTAAAAGAGCAGAATTAGATGCTTGTCCATATTTAACTAACTTTAAATTATTATAGCTAGCATTATGGGCACTATTTTCAGTGTGAATATAAGTTAATCCTACACTTGGTGTTATTACCAAATCTTCAATGTTTTGCCAATTATAGCCAACTGTTCCACCCAAATTCCAAGTTTTACTATGAAATTTTTCTTTTATTTTATAATAGTTATCATTTGTACTTAGATGATTTTTCCCATAATTATAACCAGCATAAGTGGATGTAAAAATATTCGTCGGAAATTTGTAGTTTGAATATAATTGAATTTGATATTGTTTGATATCCGAATCATTAGATGATGCAGCTTTATCTTTATATTCTCCTGTAGAATAACCAATAGCTGTACCAATTAAAAAATCTTCTTTTATAGCTTTATCAAATCCCATAATAAAGCCATTAGATGAATATTTATATCCTGAAATGCCATGATTACTGTCAGTATTTTCGTGATAACGCGTTAGATTTATCCATAACTCGTTATCCATATTTTGTGATTGATTAAATTGGCGAATTCTTTTATCTAAAGTTGCTTTAGTATAATTAACAGAATTAAGGGCTATTTCGGTTAAATGTAAACCATGATTATTATTATAAAGCCCAGCTATATTTCGATTAAAATTAAACGAAGTACCATTCGATTCAACGGCTAAATTACCTCTGGCTATATTACTTAAAATTTGCCAGTTCAAATCACCTGCTTTTGATTTATCTGAGCTTGTATTTCCATTTTGAGTTGGATTATATAATGACTCATAAGCTACTTTACTTAAATTTTCAGCAAAATGTTTAGCGACATTTTTTGAATTGGTGCCGATTTGCTGATAATAACGCGAAATTTGCCTTGTTGTCGCGGCTTTGGCATTTTGGGAATCAGCAAAATTGGTCACATTACTTGCATTAACAAAAATTAAATCGTTACCGGATTGCTTGAAATTTAAATCACCATAGATATTTTGAATAAGTGCTTTAGTTTCAGATTCGTTTATATTGGCAATTTTTAAGCTGTTATTTGCTGATAATACGACGGCATTTAAATCAGTCGACGTATATTGTAAGCTTTTTAATAAAAAATCATCAGTAGCAGAAAATCGAGCTATTGATGATACATTAATCTTATCACCCTTTATTATATTGGGTTGTTTATTATCAGCGACACCAAAACTTATAGTGCCATCAACATTTAGCTGTGAGGTATTGTTCGTTTGATCACTTATAAACAAAGAACCTTTTGATGATTCTAATGTAGCATTTTTACCAACATTTAATTGTCCGTCAGAGGCAAGTTTAATATATCCATTACCTCGGCTCGCACTTAAAATAGCTTGATCAACCACATCAAAATTACCACCATGACTGACATCAACAGTGCCTTCACGCATCACAATCATTTTTCCCGTTTTACCAATTAAAACAGAAGATCGGTTTTTATCATCATTGGTTGTTGCTAATACCGTTCTAGCACCAATAATTTCAATGTCACCACCTGTTAGATTAAATGTACGAGTAGTTAAGCGAGCTGGTGCTGATGCGGTACCTGCTAGATGGTTATCGCCACTACGAATGTTAGTATCACCATCTACGGTCACAGTGGTTTCTCCTGAGGTATTTTGACCAGTTCTCATGACATTACCTGCTAATATCATCAGTCCGCCTCTTTTTTTATCGGCACTCAACTCGACATTAATATCGCCTGTAACATGAACGTTGATATCATGATCAATAGGATCAAATGGAAAATCTTCATGTAAACCTAAGTATTGGGTAAAAAATTTAGTATCGAATTTTCCTATCCATGTATCATTATAAATTTGAAAATTCCCTAATATATTCATATTGATATCACCTTTAGAAAGTGAAGGTGATTGCGTTGCTGTTTTACCACCAAAACCAAGATGAAAAGAACCTTCACTATTAACGGTTAACCCATTGTTGGCATTAATCGTTACTGGCGCGGTACTAGTATTTGTTAAGAAGTAACGGTCATTAACATGATTAAAAGGTAAGGCTAGATCTGAGGATATCTCTTGATTGACGGCTTGCACATAATTGATGCTACAAACACTAATGAGTAATGATGTGATTAATTTAAGTTTCATAGTTTTAGAAAGATTTTATTAAATTGTAAAGATAGTGATAATATACCATCAAGAATGATAATCAATACTATGTTCAATTTTTAATGCAAAATAAGCATAAATCACTAAGATTATTCAGGTCTATCAATGAGTAACTTTTTATTTAATCTGATATTATTTGTTTCATTAATAGCTCCATAATAAAAAATAGATTCACACTTATAAATTAACGAAATATTGTAAATTCATTTAGTTTCATCTGAATCTTAGTGTATCTTTTAGATAGTAGTATGCTGACAGTAAAATTATTCTAAAAAGGGATTTTCTGGGAAAGTTCTTAGGAGGATCCGTGATATGAAAAATTTTTTCATACTTTTGCGTCCCTTCATAAATAAGTTTATCTAAGCTAACAAAGCTTATTGAGCAATACCTTCTCAATTCTTCCACTACCATTATCAATAATATGGAGTTAGTGTTTTCACACTTGATAGGATTAATAAACAATTAAACAATATAAAATTTTGTTTCAGTATTGGAAATTGATTAAACAACACTCTAATTTTTATTAATGTCGCGTTTTGCCATTGTCATTTGATTCAATCAATTGATTGCCATTTATAGTCGGTATAATTTTAAAAATACCTAAATTTCGAAGAGTTTTATCCGCTATCTGTTGGTAATTTTTTAAAGCTCCCTTTGTGTGAATAAATCAATTTTTAATCTTAGATGTGTTTTATCAATTTTCTCAAATGTTTCTTCAGAACCGGTAAAGCAAGAGTTACCCTAATTATCAAAGTATTTTGAGATAAACGTACCATCAGCATTAACCTTTAAAGAATTACCATAAATATATCTCGTTCCAACTGCATTTTGTGTAGTCTTTTAAAATTAGAAATTGATGACTCAAATAAATTTACTTTATCAGTTATCAGTTGATTAATTTTCCAAAAGTCTTTTTAGCAAAAATGACCGACGCTATTTGCTGTAAAGCGAGTAAATGGAAACAATAGTAAAAAAGGATTTTTTTGATGGTTATTTTTTATGCTTTATGGATAAACGATCTTACTTAATATCTAATATTAGATAAGTAACATAATAAAATTTTACTCAGATTTAAAAGTTAATAAAATTTCATACGAGCTCTAGATTTAAAAAACGTTTCTCAATTTTTTATTGAGAAGCGGGATTTTATTAACGTAATAAGCAGGCTTGAATTTTATCCACTTCGTTATTAAGCGCTTCAATAACTAAATCTGGGTGGACTCTTTCTATGGTTTTTACATTTTCAAAACCCTCATTGCTAAAAGATCCAGTATTCTGCTGAGCTTGTTTGATATTGCTAAATAAATAACGGATATTATTGGCATTGCGGGTTGTAGTTAAAGTATAACTGACAAAATATTTAGATTGAGACTGATAACTAGTAACAGCATTGGCAACAATGTTATTGCCTTCAACTAATTTGATGGTTTCTCCACCATTGATAGTAATTGCCTGTTGGGTTGGCATATTATAATACGGCCACCATGCAGAACCTAAATAGTTTTCACTGTTCAAAACTACTGGGCTATTATCAAGTTCTTGTGCTATACAGAGTGATAATGAAGAACGAAGTAAGGTAATAGGACGAGAAGTGCTGTATTTATTTATAATATCTTCACCCGAAGAGTTTTGCGCGATCTCCACACCTTGTGTTTGATAGATTGACAGCATTTTGTGAGAAGCACAACTAGTTAACAACGTGACTAGTACAGTAAAACCAATTAACTTTCTCATAACTCATCCTTATTCGTTAGATTAGTTCAATTCTATATGGTTATACAAGGATTTACTAGTATTTAGAAGAGAAGGGTTTAAATATTTTAAACTATCAAAAAACAGACTATTTATTACATTAGATTAATTATGGTTTTGCAGGAAAACGAGAGAAGTTTGTCCTTCTCTCGTTTTCATTATTAATCCTCTTTGCCACGAATTTTTCGAGATAATCGTTTAAACCCGTGAGTGAATTTTTTAATGGCCATTGCCATAACCGGTACTTTTATCTTAATACCAAAACGTTCGCGTAATTCGATGGCATCATTAGCTTTAGTTAGCCAAATGAAACCAGAGTTGGTTAAGTCGATAGCTTTGATTTTACCTTCAGGTGTTAAAATAAAATTACCACCATGAACATCGTTAGAAACTAGATTATAGCTATGTAACTTCTCAATGCAGTCTTTTATCTGTTCACCATAGGTTTTCATCTCTTCCCATTTTAAAGAGCGGCCTTCAATAAAATTGAAAATCATATAATGGCGTTTAGTCACTTTATCAAATGCAACCAGATAAAGTTCATAAGCAATATCACATTTGTCTAAAGCGATTTTGGCTAACTTATGAATTAAATTGAAATAAAAATCACCTGTAAGTTTGGCAATCAAACGACGCTCTAAGCGGTGTTCAACTCCGCCATCAATTTTAAAAATGAATTTGCTTTGACCGTGATCGATTAAATAGGTATATCGCTCAATTCTATCACTTGGATCGAGTAATTCATGATGGCCTTCTTCTGCCAAAAATTGGTCAAAAAGGTCTAGATAATTGATTTCATCGTTTTCAACGTAGGAAAATTTCATGTTGCCACGTTCAATTTCAATAATTTTTGCAAAGTTATTCAAATTTTGTCGTCCTAAGATAGATCAAAAAAATTAAGTTATCTTAAACATTATCCCCATTAAAGTAAATCCATCAACCCTATTAAAATAAACAACAAAGCTTTATCTAGTGGTAGTTTTTAACAATAGTTATTTTTAAATTAATCATAGATGGATTTATAACTTGCGATTTTAAGTTATAAATATTTCATTAATAAATTTAACCACTACTTTTTAATTGCAAGATCACATTATTTCTTCAATAATTACATGTTCTTATTGAATAAGAATTATAGAAAAAACCTTAATTTATCCAAGTTCAGCAGACAACCATAAGATATAAAATTGTGATACTTCTCACAATTTTAGTAATTCATAGATGTATATAGTTGTACATAGTTGTCTATGGATGTATATTTAACTTAACCAATATTTGAGGTAACAAATGCATATAAATAAATTTTCTAGCACACCACTGTATGTACAAGTGAAAGAATGGATCAGAAATCAGATATACCGAAAAGATTTAAAGTCTGGAGATAGAATTCCTTCTGAAAATGAAATTATGAATATTCTCTCTGTTAGTCGTGGCACGGTTAGAAAAGCAGTTGAATTACTTATTAATGAATCAGTCTTGGAACAGATTCAAGGTAAAGGGACATATGTGAAAGCTGAAAATATATCTTATCAATTAGGTTATGGTTTACAGTCATTTGCAGAATCACTAGAAATGCAACATGTTAAATTCACTACAGAAGTGATTACCAGACGAGTTGAGAAAGCCAATGAATATATTAGCGGCAAATTACAAATCCCAGTTAATTCTAATATTTTTTATATGGAACGAGTACGAAGTGTTAATGGCGAAAAAATTATGTTTATTGAAAATAGAATCAATTTGTCTTTATGTCCTGAAATAGAACATGTCGATTTTACAAAACATAGTTTATTTAATGAATTAGAGCGGATTACTCAAAAGAAAATTGATCACTCGGAATGTCGTTATTCAGCTCGAGTGGTAGGCAAAGAACGGGCAGATATATTAAATATTAGTGATATATCTCCAGTTCTTCATTTAGAACAATTAGTTTTCTTTGATGATGGTCATCCAATCGAATTTGGAAATGTCTGGTTAAAGTCAAATGTTAACTACTTGGGGACAACACTAAGACGAAAGTAGGAGTAAGTTATGGCATTAGTCAATGGGTATACTTTAATAGGTGAAGCTAAAAAACAGAAAACTTTAGCGGGAGCATTTAATACGACAAATTTGGAAACAACATTAGCCATATTAGATGCAATTGAGGAAAGTAATATTCCAAGTATGGTTCAAATTGCACCAACAAACATTGTGTTATCTGGCTACAAATATATTGTTGATATGGTACGAAATCGAGCTAGTACGATGAAAACACCATTTTGTTTACATTTAGATCATGGAAAAACCTTTGAAGATGTTAAACAAGCAGTTGAAGCCGGCTTCACTTCAATTATGATTGATGGTTCTCACTTGCCTTTTGAAGAAAATATTCAATTGACGAAAAAAGTTGTCGACTTTTGTGGCGGATACAATATTCCTGTCGAAGCTGAATTAGGAGCAATAACTGGAAAAGAAGATGATGAAGTTAATGAAGCAGATCGCAAAACCGATCCTAATCAAGTTCAAGAATTTGTCAAAAGAACAGGATGTGCAACTTTAGCTGTTTCTGTTGGTAATGTCCATGGGTTTGAACAACAGCCAAAAATTGATTTTGATCTGTTAGGTAAACTCTCTGAAATTTCGCCAGTATCGCTTGTTATTCATGGTGGTTCGGGAATAGATGATAAAACTTTACAAAAAATTAGCCAATACAACGTAGTTAAACTCAATATAGGTGGCGATCTACGCAGAGCTTATATTAGTTCAATTGGTAAACAATATGTTGCTAATAATAATGAATACAATCTGATTAAAGTTTTGCTTAAAGCAAAAGGTGATGTTCAACAAGTTGTTTATAACAAAATCCTATCTATGAATTTATTAAATATCCATCGATAAAATAACAATATAGGTGGTAATTATGGAATTAGAGCAATTGGATAACAATATTATATTTTTAAACCAAGAATTCGCAAGTCGTGAAGAGATGTTTAAATTTATAAGTCATGAATTATTAAAAAATAATTATGTGACCGAACAATATTTAGAAAAAGTTATTCAAAGGGAAAACAACCATCCAACAGGATTCAAATTGAAAACACTAAATGTTGCCATGCCGCATGTAGATTGTGAATTTGTTAGAAAAAATGGCATGTTTATCTTAACCAGTAAAAAAGGAATTATTTTCAAAAATGCCGAAACTGATGAAGACTTGTCTATCAACATAGTTTTTGGACTATTACTTAAGGAATCAGACACGCATTTAACTTTTTTGATGAAATTGGCATCATCATTTGGCAATGATTCGATCTTGCAAAAAATAGTTGAAAGTAATAACAAAATTGAAATCAAAAATATCTTAAAAGATATTTTGAAATAAGGAGATGTATTATGAAAAAAAGAGTTATTTTTGCCTGTACTAGTGGTATTGCCACTTCAACTATTGCTACAGAAAAAGTTAAAAATTATTGCGCGCAACATGGTATTGAAGTTGAAAATATTCAATCTGATGTTGCAACCGTGCAATCTCAAGATGGAATGGCTGATTTAATCATTGTGACATCTAAAGTCTCTTATAAATTGGAGAAAACACCGATTATTAATGGTGTACCTTTGATTACAACTATAGGTGAAGAGGACCTTTTAGAAGAAATCGTTAGGATCCTAAAAGGAGATTGATCATGGCTGATAAATTACTTGAAATTGTTCAATACATATTAGGTTTCGGGCCTACAGTGATGTTACCTGTTGTGATATTTCTTATGGCGATTTGCTTAGGTGTTAAAGTCGGTAGGGCAATTCGTTCATCTTTAACGATAGGTATGGGATTTGTCGGTATTTTTGTTATTTTCGATTTATTAGGCACCAGTCTTGGTAGTGCAACAACTGATTTAGTTGAACATGCTGGAATTCATTTACCTGTTATTGATCTTGGTTGGCCTCCATTAGCTGCAATTGCATGGGCATCGCCAATTGCTCCATTTGTTATTCCAATGACGATTATCATCAATATTGTGATGTTAACACTCAACTGGACTAAAACAGTTGACATTGATCTATGGAATTTCTGGCACTTTACTTTTGTCGGAGCTTTAGTGTATAGCAGTACTGGTAGTTTTATGTATGGATTAATTATCGCTGGAGTAACAGCCGTAATTACCTTTGTTCTGGCCGATTGGTGTGCGCCGATGATTCAAAAATATTTTGAGCTTCCGGGTATTTCACTACCGACGCTATCATCTGTGATTTTCTTTCCTATTGGTGTTTTAGGTAATCTTATTTTAAATAAAATTCCGGGATTACAGAAATTACATGCTGATCCTGAAACCATTCAAAAAAGATTTGGTATTTTTGGTGAGCCAATGATGATTGGTTTTGTTATCGGTGCCACAATTGGTATTGCTGCTGGTTATGATATTAAAGGTATTTTAAATCTAGCCATTAATTTAGGTGCTGTGATGTTAATTATGCCAAGAATGGTCAAATTATTGATGGAAGGTTTACTACCTTTATCTGATGCCGTTAAGCAATTTTTAAATAAAAAATTCCCTAATAGAAAAAATCTCTATATAGGTTTAGATATTGCAGTTGCTGTTGGACACCCATCTGTATTATCTACTGCGTTGTTACTTATCCCTGTAGGATTAATTTTATCAATTGTTTTACCTGGAAATCGATTATTACCTTTAGGTGATTTAACCAATATTTGGGTGCCTATTTCGATGGTAGTATTAGCTTGCCGAGGTAATATTGTTAGATCATTTATAATTGGTATACCTTGCTTAATTGTGAATCTTTATGTTGCATCTTCAGTAGCGCCAATTATTACTAATATTGCAAGAAGTATTAATTTTCCGGTTAAAACTGATGGTGAATTTTCAAGCCTCTTAGATGGTGGTAATCCGTACCGCTTTTGGGCAGTAAAAGTGTTTGAAGGAAATTATATCGCCTTAGCATTAATTCCAATTATCTTTATTACTTGCTTCCTTTTATATCGTCATACTAAAAAAACATGGGATATAACCTAGAAAAAAGAGCGCGCTCAATATAATTAACCCTATTTATGAAATGAAATAATCTGATAGCTGCTGTTATCTAGATAAGGATAAAACTATCAAAAAATTGGTTACCAAAAAAATAACCATATGAATAAATAGAATTTTATTTGAGGGCGCTTTGGGTTTGTTTAAGTATGATAATTAAAAGAAAAGTAAATAAGGAGGTTTATATGTACTCGATCGGCATTGATATCGGTACAACAAATTGTAAGTTATGCGTTTTTGAATTGCTATCATTAAAACTGATTGATAGCTACTCTTTTGCGACACCAAAAATTAATAGCAAATATGGTTATGACTTTGATATTGAAGCATTATATAGTCAACTGGAACAGGGGCTTATTCAAACCATAAACTCTCTTTCATATGCAGAAAAAGTCAAAAATATCGTAATTGCAAGTGTTGGTGAGTCAGGTGTACTTATCAATCAAGAAGGTGAGGTTGTTGGTCCTTGTATCACTTGGTATGACACTCGAACACAGAAAAATTTAGCAGATATTAATCAGAAATTTTCTGATGAAGAACTTTATTCTATTACTGGTATTCCTATTCATAGTAATTATAGTTTGACTAAAATTTTATGGATTAGAGAAAACTGTAATATCAATTTGCAACAAGTTAAATGGTTATGCATTGCGGAATATATTGCATATAAATTAACAAATCAAAAGCGAGCAGAGTGTTCATTAGCTTCGCGAACGCTTGCTTATGATTTAAAAAATCATTGTTGGTCTGAAAAAATTCAATCGGCTTTTGCTATCAATCATCTATTTGCTGATTTTACTCAATCTGGCAAAAATATAGAAGTGTTAACCTCAACTATATCCACTAAACTGAATTGTAATCAGCCTATTTTTGTTGCTATAGGTGGACATGATCACATGTGTGGTTCAATTGCTGCTGAATTAAAACCTGGTGAAATTCTAAACTCAACAGGTACAACTGAAGGACTCCTTTTATTACTTGAAAAAGTAAATTTCAATAAATCGTTTTTAACTAGTCAGTTATCGTTTGGCAAATATGTTAAAGATGATTTATACACTCTTTATGCATCACTTCCTTCTGCTGGATATAGCATAGAATGGTTCAAGCGCACTTTTTCGGTAACCGATGAAAATTTTGATTTATTAATTGAATCGCTTTTAAACAAACTTGACGACATAAATTATATTAAAAATAGTCTGAATATATTTATACCACATCTACGCGGAAGTGGTCCACCGAAACGAAATATTGACTCGAAAGGATTGTGGTATGGTTTGGGGGAAAACTCGACTTTAGCTGATATTTTATTAAGTATTTTTCAAGGATTATGCTTTGAATTAAAAAATACACTTATAACTATTGAGCAATTAACCGTAACTCATCACCCCATTATAAAAGTAATTGGTGCTGCAGCTAAAAATCCACTCTGGTTACAGCTCAAAGCAGATATTCTTGGTAGGGAAATACTATCTTGTAATATTAAAGAAGCGGTTTGTAAAGGTGGTGTAATGTTAGCAGGGTATGAAAATCATTATCTAGATAAAAATGCGCATATTCAATTTGATAACCCAATAGCCCGCTATATACCCAATCCTAAAATGACGGAATATTATCATCAAATATTTGCCGATTATTACCAACCATTTTTTGAGTTTAAGACCAGTTTAGAGTTTAAATTAAAAAAGGATAATTAAGATGAAAGCATCTGTATGTTATAAAAAAAATGATCTTAGAACCGAAGATCTTCCTACTCCCGAAATTTCTGATAATGAAGTATTAATTAAAATGCTTGCATGTGGTTTATGTGGAACGGATATACAAAAAATAAGGGGGGATTCGGTAACTAAACCTACTGTTCTTGGTCATGAGGTTGTAGGTCAAATCGTAAAAAAGGGCAAAAATATCAATAATTACCAGTTAGGCGATAGAGTAATCACAGCAATACATGTACCTTGCTTTACATGTCATTATTGTAACAAAGGCCATTATACAATTTGTGAGCAATTTAGAACAAATAATATCGATCCCGGTGGTTTTGCTGAATTTATTCGTATTCCTGAATTACATTTAAAGCATCTCACTCATAAAGTTTCAGATAATGTAACCGATGAAGAAGCGACATTGATTGAACCTATTGCTTGTTGTTTGCACGGTTTAAAACAAGCTGATATTAGGCCAGATGATAGTGTACTCATTATGGGGGTAGGGACGATAGGAATATTACATGCTCAATTGGCAAAAATAAAAGGAGCTAATAAAGTTATTGTTAGTGATATGTCAGAATATAAATTACAAAAAGCACTTAAAGTTGGCTGTGATTATGCAATTAATATAACCGAAAAAGATATTATTAGTGAAGTAAATCAGATAACTAATGGACAAGGTGTAGATGTAATTGTTATAGCTGCTGGCGTCTCCTCTTTAGTTTCTGATGCCGTTAATATGGTAAGAAGAGCTGGTCGAATAATTGTATTTTCTGGTTTTGATAAAAATAAATTAGTAACCCTTGATGCAAGTCGTTTCTTCAAAGATGAAATCTCAATAATTGGCACATATTCAGTTACACCTTATGAGTTTCCAGAGGCATTGGATCTTCTTGAAAAAAGAAAACTCAATACTGATGAGATGATAACGCATGTATTTCCATTAGATAAATTAAGTGAAGCAATAGATTTATCAACAGACCCTAAACAATCAGTTTTAAAAGTGATTATTAAGTCTGAAATATAATAATACAAAGCGATTTTCAATTGTTACCTAAGTTCTATAGTTAGTAGAGTAAAATTTAAAGTGAGGTGTTAATTATGAAAAAAATATCAATTAGTTTAATTTTAATCGTGTTAATTGTTAATTTTTTCTCAATTAGTTATGACTTATATTTAAATTTTACTCAATTTCAATTTGATCTATTTTCTACGTTACTTTATATAAGTCTTTTATCTTTTATTAGTTTGCTTATCTTTTTTATTGTGACCAAAAATATTAAGACACCTATCTATTTGTCTTTTTATTTTATCTTATGTCTCATTACTACTATTGTTGAAATTGTTTATTTGTCTTCCTATAAAGTGGGAACCAAAATAAATATGGTTTATTTTCTGATCTATTTTTCACTATTTATATATGTAACTAAATCGATACATATAAAAAAGTATTTCACCGATCAGTAAAATTAGAGGTTATAGTCTTATGTTGAAAAATTTGAGTATCTATTTTGTACGCCATGGAGAAACAGAATTCAATCAATTACAACTTTTTCAAGGTTCATCCGATTCACCACTAACAGCAAAAGGAATAAAACAAGCCAAACAAACAGGAATTGCTTTGAAAAATATAGATTTTAATTTTGCTTATTCGAGTCCACAAAAAAGAGCAGTTGATACCGCTAACTATATTATTGCTAATCGCAATATTAATTTAGATTTTCATGATGGATTAAGAGAAATTAGTTTTGGTAATTGGGAACAAAAATTTGTACCCGATTATTATTCCAATGAAGATTTTATCAATTTCGAACAGAATGCCCAAAAATATTCTACATTAGATAATAAAGGTGAAAGTTTTAAAGAGCTACTTGATCGCTCAACTCGTGTAATAGCGGACATAGTTGAACAACATTATCATGGCAATATCCTTGTTGTTTCACATGGTTCATTATTAAGACAGCTTATATATGTTATTACAGGAGGCGCATGGCAAGATCATCTAGAAAAAACGACTATATTAGGTAATTCAAGTATTAGTATCGTAAATTATCAACAAACTGATTTTGATGCACCAGGCATTTTTAGTATCGAAGTATTAAATCAGATAGATCATTTAAATTAGTGTGAGATTTTTCTTGATTAAGATAGTGAATTATCTCATTGTAGAAAAAATTAATACTATTATCCGGTTAGTTTATTGGATTAACATCAATTTTTATGGAAAACAACAATTCAATATGGTTCTTATATATCATCCGAACCGCCAAACAATCATTGTATACCGGCATTACTACTGATGTAACTCGTCGTTTACATCAACATCAGATGGGGAAAGGAGCGAAACATTTAAAAGGACACAAGGATCTTACTGTTGTTTACCAGCTGAGTGTAGGGCAGAGATCTACCGCCTTGAAGTTAGAGTATCGTATCAAGCAGTTATCTAAAATTCAGAAAGAAAAGCTTGTTTTATTATCGCCGAATTTAGATGAGTTATTCACTTTTTTGAATCTAAAAAAGATTGAATAATATGTTAAGTTTTACATTATTGATATTAACTTTAATGCTGGCGCTTTAATTGCTTCAATTTGTTGGTTAAATTGTTTTAACTGTTGTTGCCAAAAGTCAATATCAGTCAACCAAGGGAAGGCACGAGGAAAAGCCGGATCTTGCCAACGTTGAATAATCCATGCCAGATGGTGCACGATTCGCATTGCTCGTAATGGTTCGATTAATTTCAATTGGTTATTATCAAATAAGAAAAATTCTTCGTAAAGTTCAATAAAACTCGTTAACTGAATTTGTTGTTGGTGGTGATCACCATTTAGGAGCATCCAGATATCTTGAATTGCAGGACCGTTTCTCGCGTCATCAAAGTCAACCATGATGGCTTTATCCCGCCATAAAATATTTCCGGGATGACAATCGGCATGTAGTCGAATTGGTTGCCAATCGTTATGCCAATGTTGTTCAACAGTTTTAATTAAATCACGGAGGATGATGTTAAGATCTGTTTGGATTTTATTCGGTATGATGGCGTTAGATAACAAAATTTCTTGAGGTTGGTAAAGATATTCTTGCAAACCTATGGTTGGACGATGTTCAAAAGGTTGTTTTGCGCCAATTTGATGAATTCGACCAAGCATAGTTGCAACTGAATCAAATTGCTCTAAATTATCGGTTTCATATTGTCTTGCGCCAACACTTGGAAATAATGCAAAGAGATAGCCTTGATATTCATGCACACTACTGTTGTTAATTATCAGTGGTGCAATAACTGAGATATCTGCCTGTGATAATTGTTGAGTAAATTGATGCTCTTCAATAATTTGTGATCTATTCCAGCGATGTGGCCGATAATATTTAACGACATAACGAGTGCGATTTTCGTCGGAAAATTGATATACGCGGTTTTCATAACTATTTAACGCGGTGAGGCCTGAATCAACGTTGATACCGATAGTTGCTAAACTATTAAAAATGAGTTCAGGTGTTAAAGTTTGAAAAGAAAATGCACTGTTATTCATTATGTTCCTTTATTGTTGGCTAAACCATTCATCTAATTTTTGTTTTAGAGCTTCTAAACCTACACGTTTTGGTGATGAGAATGGTGCAACCGTTATATCGCCTTGAAATGGTAAGATGGCTTCTTTAACCATATTCACTTGTTTTTTTTGGGCGCCGGAAGCCAGTTTATCTGCTTTTGTTAATAGCAGCATTACCGGGATATTGACCGACACTGCCCACTCAATCATTTGTTGATCTAAATCTTTTAGAGGATGTCGAATATCCATCAATACGACCAAACCTTTTAGACTCTCTCGTTTTTGCAAATATTCACCAAGAGACTTTTGCCATTTGCGTTTGATCGCTTCTGGTACTTGGGCATAACCATAGCCCGGTAAATCAACTAAGCGGCAGTTTTCTGCAACTTCAAATAAGTTTATTAGTTGAGTTCTTCCCGGTGTTTTGCTGGTTCTTGCTAACGCTTTTTGGTTAGTTAACGTATTGAGTGCACTTGATTTTCCTGCATTTGATCGTCCAGCAAATGCAATTTCAACGCCGGTATCTACTGGTAAATGAGTAATGTCTGGAGCACTTAAAATGAAATGCGTTTTCGCATAATTTAATGGTCGAATGTCGGTCATAAACAATATCCTTTAAGTGCATTAACGGCACTTAATCACTTAAAATGCCGTTACTGTATAGAAAAACTTAGGAATTGACAACTTTTTCGACTGCGGTACTAAGTCGGTTCATTCCCTCTTTTATTTCGTCTTCAGATATGATTAGTGAAGGGGTAAAACGTAGTACATTTGGCCCAGCATTTAGTATCATTACTTTACACTCAGAAGCCACATTTAAAAACTCGCGAGCCTTACTATGGAATTTTGGTTGTAATTCAGCACCTAAAAGTAATCCTTTACCTCGATATTCTCGAAATACTTTGAATTTATCATTAATACTTTCAAGTTGTTCAATAAAGATTGCCCGACGTTTTTCTACGCCTTGAATTACCTCAGGTGTGTTGATAATATCAAAAGCCTCACAACCAACAGCACAAGCTAATGGGTTACCGCCATAAGTTGTACCGTGGACACCCGGATGCATGACTGATGCAATCTCATTGGTTGTTAGCATTGCGCTAATTGGGAAGCCGCCGCCAAGTGCTTTGGCGGAAGTTAAAATATCAGGCACAACATCATATTGTTGATAAGTGTACAAACTACCTGTTCGTCCCATACCACACTGCACTTCGTCAAAAACTAATAAGGCGTTATATTGATCGCAAAGTGCTCTTACACCTTTTAAAAATTCTGGTGTTGCTGATGTTAATCCACCTTCTCCTTGTACAGGCTCTAACACCACGGCACAAGTATGATCATCCATTACCGCTTTAACGGCATTTAAATCATTAAAAGGGACATGAATAATATCAGCCGGCTTAGGTCCAAAACCATCGGAATATTTAGCTTGCCCGCCAACGGAAACGGTAAAAAAGGTGCGACCGTGAAAAGATTGATAAAATGCGATAATTTTAGTTTTATAGGGACTATATTTTTCAGCCGCATAGTATCTTGCTAATTTAAAAGCGGCTTCATTTGCTTCAGCTCCTGAATTGGCAAAGAAAACACGATCAGCGAAGGTATTATCGATAATTTTTTTGGCAAGGCGTAAAGCTGGTTCATTGGTAAAAACATTACTGACATGCCATAATTGTTCACTTTGTTGGTGTAAAGCATTAATTAATCTAGGGTGGCAATGACCAAGGGCATTAACCGCTATTCCCCCAGCAAAATCGATATATTCGTTACCATCTTGATCCCATACTCGACTACCTTTTCCTTTCACCGGTATAAATTTAGCTGGTGAGTAAACCGGGAGAATGACTTTATCAAACAGTTCTCTTGTTATTTCTGGCTGCATTATTCAATCCTTATATTAACCAACAGTCATGATATATTTTATGTTATTTGCGAAGATAGTAAAGTAAATATTTATTCATAATTATTGAATTTATATTCACTTAAAGTGATAAATATTTTATATATTTTACTCTTTTTTGTAATTATTTTCGGGTATAATTGGCAACTAATTAATAATTGTTAATAAAGTAGGAATAAATATGAGTCGTATTATTTATTGCCATTTTCTAAAAGAAGAGTCCCAAGGTCTAGATTATCAGCTTTATCCAGGAGAGCTAGGTAAGCGTATTTATAATGAAATTTCTAAGTTAGCTTGGCAAGAGTGGCTTAAAAAACAAACAATGTTAATTAATGAAAATAAGTTTAATATGATGAATTTAGAACATCGTAAAAAAATTGAAAATGAGATGGTTAAGTTTTTGTTTGAAGGTGAAGATGTGGTGATCGATGGGTATAAACCTGAAAATTGAGAGCTAACAATGAAAACCAATTTTAAAATCCTTGCATTACTCATTTCAGTAAGTTTATTAACAGCCTGTCCCGGCTCAAATAACAGAAAAACTGACAAAGATTATTATGTAAAAGACACCAACGCGTTTAATATTTTAATCAGTCAGTATGCTAATAATATAGAGGAAATCTGGGGACCTAAAGAGGTCCTTATTGCTGGACCAAAAGATTATGTTCAGTATGAGGATAATTTACAAACTCGAGTGCATATCAACTTTGTTTCAGGGATAATCACCATTGAGACACTATCTGATACGCCTATTGAAAATTTGAAAGAAGCGATTGTTTCAACATTGCTCATGCCTGAACCGGTTGACATCATAAGGCGAGATAAAATAAGCCAGAATTTATCCGAAGAGCCTTTTTTATATAATCAGGTTCTAGACCAAGAAAGACAACCAATCCGTTGGAGTGGTAGGGCGAATAGTTTTGCTGATTATTTACTGGCCAATAATTTGAACGTTCGTTCATCTGGATCGCATAATATTACTTATGTTGAAATTAAACTTGTTGCAAATCATATTAACCAGCGAGCAAGAAAATTCTTACCTTTAGTTACCGAAGCGGCAAATCGTTACTCCATTGATGAACGATTAATTTTAGCGATTATCGAAGTTGAATCGGCATTCAACCCTTATGCTGTTAGTCGTACCGATTCGTTAGGATTGATGCAAGTACAACAACATACCTCCGGGCGTGATGTCTTCATATTTCGAGGAAAATCGGGAGAACCAAGTCGACAATTTCTACTCGATCCTCGTAATAATGTTGATATAGGAACCGCTTATTTATCCCTACTGAAAACTAAGTATTTAGCTGGCATCAAAAATCCAATCTCATTACGCTATGCAATGATCACTTCCTATAATGGTGGTGCAGGTAGTGTATTGCGGACGTTTTCAGATGATCGAAATGAAGCCATTAAAATTATTAATTCAATGACACCGCAACAAGTTTACCGAAAATTAGTGACTTCACATGTTTCTCAAGAGTCACGCAACTATTTGGTGAAAGTCAGTAATCTTTTAGGTAATCACTAATAATTAAATTAATGATCAATAGCCACTTTTCTAACCTAAAGTAAAATGTTCAAAAGTGGCTAATTTATAGACGACGCAAATAATCAGTAATTAATGTTTTTTTAGTTTTCAAGTTTTTTAATAAAAAAAACGTGATCTACGTTAATTTTGGAGTATACTATGCGCCTCATAAAAGCATAGTTTTTTTGAGGATGTCAACTTGAGTAATGATAAGCTTGTGGACTCGTTTTCTCCCGCACAAATGACCCAAATCGCCGAAGAACTTGGCAATTATAAAGTTAATAAACACCCTAGTAGTACTATCTTATCTGCTATTCTTGCAGGTGTTTTTATCTCCATCGCCTTCGTATTCTATATTACTGCAACCACTGGTACAGCAACCGTTGCTTTTGGACTTGCTAAACTAGTTGGCGGTATCTGTTTCTCGCTTGGTTTGATGCTTGTTGTTTGTTGTGGAACGGATCTATTTACTTCAACCATTTTAACTATTTTACCTAAAATGACGCATAGAATAAGTTGGGTAAAAATGTTTCGTAACTGGATTTTTGTCTATATTGGTAACTTTATTGGTGCTATACTGTTTGTAGCAATTATTTGGTTTTCTGGGCAATATATGGTTGCCAATGGTTTGTGGGGATTAAATGTCTTACAAACTGCAGATCATAAATTACACCATACTTTCATCGAAGCGGTGTTCCTTGGTTTATTAGCTAATTTAATGGTGTGTTTAGCGGCTTGGATGAGTTATGCAGGTCGCAGTTTACTCGATAAAATGCTAATTATGGTGTTACCTGTGGCAATGTTTGTCGCCAGTGGTTTTGAACATAGCATTGCAAATATGTTTATGATTCCTATGGGAATTGTAATTAATAATTTTGCGTCACCTGAGTTTTGGGCTGCTGTCGGGGTCGCTCCTGATACCTTTAAGGCACTAACAGTTGAGCATTTTATTGTAAATAATTTAATTCCTGTTACTATCGGGAATATTTTAGGGGGCTTATTAGTCGCCGTTCCTAATTGGGCTTTACATTTACGTAAGCCACATTGATTTTATAATATTTACCCTTATGTAAGAGTAGATAGATATTTTTGTAAACCTGAGGTTAATAACTATGAGTAATTTAAATGAAGTACAAGCAAAGGCTTGGAAAGGATTTAAAGAGGGTGATTGGCAAAATAATGTCAATGTTCGCGATTTCATTCAAAAAAATTACACACCTTATGAGGGTGATGAATCTTTCTTAGCTGGCGCTACAGAAGCAACCACTAAATTGTGGGATAAAGTGATGGAAGGTATCAAATTTGAAAACTCCACTCATACGCCAGTTGATTTTGATACAAGTGTAATCTCTACTATCACTGCTCATGATGCAGGTTATATCGAAAAGGATTTAGAGAAGATTGTCGGTTTACAAACTGAAAAACCATTAAAACGTGCAATTATCCCGTTTGGTGGTATCAAAATGATCGAAAATTCTTGTAAAGCTTACGATAGAACTTTAGATCCATTAGTTAAAAAAATCTTTACTGAATATCGTAAAACTCACAACCAAGGTGTATTTGATATTTATACTCCAGATATTCTACGTTGTCGTAAATCAGGTGTAATCACTGGTCTTCCTGATGCTTATGGTCGTGGTCGTATCATTGGTGACTACCGTCGTGTTGCGCTTTACGGTATCGATTACTTAATGCAAGATAAATTTGCACAATTCACTTCATTACAAGCTGACTTTGAAAATGGCGTTGATTTACCAATGACTATGCAACGTCGTGAAGAAATTGCTGAACAACATCGTGCACTAGGTCAAATTAAAGAAATGGCAGCGAAATATGGTTTCGATATTTCAGCACCAGCAACTACTGCACAAGAAGCTGTTCAATGGACCTATTTTGGTTATTTAGCTGCGGTTAAATCTCAAAATGGTGCGGCGATGTCTCTTGGTCGTACTTCTACTTTCTTTGATATCTATTTCCAACGTGATTTAGCAGCTGGTTTAATTACCGAAAAAGAAGCGCAAGAAATTGTTGACCACTTCGTTATGAAATTACGTATGGTTCGTTTCTTACGTACTCCTGAATATGATGAATTATTCTCAGGTGACCCAATTTGGGCAACAGAATCTATTGCCGGTATGGGTGTTGACGGACGTACACTTGTTACTAAAACATCTTTCCGTTTCTTAAATACTCTATATACAATGGGTCCTTCTCCAGAACCAAATATGACAATTCTTTGGTCTGAACAATTACCTTCTGGATTTAAAGAATTTGCATCTAAAGTATCTATCGATACTTCATCTTTACAATATGAAAATGATGACTTGATGCGTCCTGATTTCAATAACGATGACTATGCTATTGCATGTTGTGTAAGTCCAATGATTGTTGGTAAACAAATGCAATTCTTTGGTGCTCGTGCAAACCTTGCTAAAACTCTTCTATACGCAATCAATGGCGGTGTGGATGAGAAATTAAAAATGCAAGTTGGTCCTAAAGAAGATCCAATTACTGACGAATATCTTGATTTTGACAAAGTGTTCGCTCGTTTAGATCACTTCATGGATTGGTTAGCAAAACAATATGTGACTGCATTAAATGCAATTCACTATATGCACGATAAATATAGTTATGAAGCATCATTAATGGCGCTACATGACCGTGATATTATTCGTACTATGGCTTGTGGTATTGCTGGTCTTTCTGTTGCAGCTGACTCATTATCTGCAATTAAATATGCGAAAGTAAAAACTATTCGTGATGAAGATGGTTTAGCCGTTGACTTCGAAATCGAAGGTGAATATCCACAATTTGGTAACAATGATCCACGTGTTGATGATATTGCAGTTGATTTAGTTGAACGTTTCATGAAGAAAATTCAAAAACTTAAAACTTATCGTAATGCAATTCCTACTCAATCTGTGTTAACGATTACTTCAAACGTAGTATATGGTAAGAAAACAGGTAACACTCCAGACGGACGCCGTGCTGGTGCGCCATTTGGACCTGGTGCTAACCCGATGCACGGACGTGACCAAAAAGGTGCGGTTGCTTCATTAACTTCTGTAGCTAAATTACCATTTGCTTATGCGAAAGATGGTATTTCATATACTTTCTCAATCGTTCCTAATGCATTAGGTAAAGACGATGATGCGCGTAAACGTAACTTAGCTGGCTTAATGGATGGTTACTTCCATCACGAAGCTACAGTTGAAGGTGGTCAACATCTAAATGTTAACGTTTTAAATCGTGAAACATTATTAGATGCGATGGAACATCCAGAAAAATATCCACAATTAACTATTCGTGTATCTGGATACGCAGTACGTTTCAATTCGTTGACTAAAGAGCAACAAAAAGACGTTATTACACGTACTTTTACTACAACCATGTAAAATACGTACTTAAATAATATCGTTGATATAATTTAAACTAATTTAAAGCGGCGTAATATTAAATTACGCCGTTTTTTTATTTCTAATAAAATATTCTATTACTTATTAATTTAATTAAATTTTATCGAAAGGTTAGTTTTATTTTATATAAAAATACTCGGGGCAAGATACATCAAAAGTTATTGAAAATTAATTTTTTGCTATAAATGGAAAAATCTAATAGATTTTGAATAAAAAAATATGTTAGGATTTTGAATTGTTAACAGATAATTTACTATAAAATTACTGTATTTAAGCGGTTAGCAATGATGTTAATCAGCTTAATTTATTTTAATAGGTAATTAATAAAAGATTTATTTAGTAATAAATTGATAAGATAAAAGCAATATAAAGCTTCATTTAAGTAATTATATAAATAATAACATATACTAAATAAATAATAATTCCCTCTTTATTTAAGGAAAAATAGATGAGAAGACTACCTGTTTATCTTGTATTAGACACATCAGGGTCCATGTATGGAGAAGCAATTGAAGCGGTTAAAAATGGTGTACAAACTCTATTAACTACTCTTAGACAAGATCCTTACGCCCTTGAGACAGCTTTTATTTCAGTAATTACATTTAATACTTCCGCCACCCAAATTATACCATTGACTGATTTATTAAGTTTTAAAACTCCAGAACTTGTAGCTACAGGTACAACATCATTAGGTGAGGCATTAAGCCTTACCGCAGATTGTATTGAGAAAGAGGTTGTTAAGACAACCTATGATACAAAAGGAGATTGGCGACCTCTTGTCTTTATAATGACGGATGGAATGCCTACTGACGATTGGGAAAAAGGGTTAAAAAAATTCCAAAACGTGAAGAAAGGTATGGTTATAGCATGTGCTGTAGGGGAATCAGTTGATAGTTCCATTTTAAAAAATATCACAGAAATAGTCATGCAATTGGAAACTGCCGATTCAAGTTCAATTAAATCGTTCTTTAAATGGGTATCTGCTAGTATTTCTACTGGAAGTGAAAAAGTTGAATCAAATCGAAAAGAAGTCATAGGTTTAGAGGATTTACCTCCACCACCACCTGAAGTTAACATTGTTTTATAATCAAAAAATATATATTTTACATCTGAGAGGAAATTATGTCTGTTAGTTTAAAAAAAGGTCAAGGCGTTAGTCTATCAAAAAGTCAATTTGATCTTTCTCAAGTGACAATTGGTCTAGGTTGGGATGTAGCTGAAAATCGGCAATCTATTTCTGGATTTTTCAAAAAATTATTTAGTGGTAATAATGAAGATTATGATTTAGATGTTATCGCATTCTTATGTGATAAAAATGGCAAAATTGGCAAATTAGGAATGGTAAAAAATGGTAAACAAACGTTAGACAATGGCGATATTATATTTTTTAACAATATGATTCATGAAACAGGTAATGTTTGGCTTACTGGTGATAATCGAACCGGTGAAGGCGATGGTGATGATGAACAGATTATTTTAAAATTAAATGCCTTAAGTGATCAGTATCATAAGATTGTTTTTATTGTACAAATATATGATGGTACTCAACGTAAACAGCACTTTGGTCAAATACAAAATGCATTTATACGTGCAGTAGATGCTAATAATATAGAAATGGCACGCTTTGACCTTTCAACCGGTAGCGAATTTGTTAATAAACGTTCAATGATTTTTGCTGAATTAAATCGTGAAGCAAGCGGCTGGCAATTTAAAGCAATTGGTAATGCAAGTGAATCTGATACATTTGTATCATATATAGAATGGTACTCGTAATGAGAAGGCTTCCTGTATATCTAGTCATTGATACATCAGGTTCAATGCGTGGCGAGTCAATTAATGCGGTTAATGTTGGGATACAATCAATGCTCAACGCGCTTAGACAAGATCCCTATGCTCTCGAAAGTGTTTATATATCAATCATAACCTTTGATAATGAAGCTCGAGAAATTGTCCCTTTAACCGCCTTAGAACAATTTCAATTTCAGGATTTATCCGTTCCCAGTTCGGGAGCAACATTTACAGGCGCAGCATTAGAATGCCTAATAAATAGGATAAATCGTGATGTTAAGCGATCAAACAGTGAACAAAAAGGTGACTGGCGACCAATGGTTTTCTTAATGACAGATGGAAAACCATCAGACATGTTTGCTTACACGGAGGCCTGTAAAGCAATTAAGAATATTGCCATTGCTTCTATAGTTTGTTGTGCGATCGGAAAAAAAGCAGATACAGAACATTTAAAATTACTTTCATCACAAATTGTTGCCCTAGAAACCTTAGATTCAAGTGCTTTTGCTGGGTTTTTTAAGTGGATTTCGGTCAGTGTCGCATCAGGAAGTTCCAGTACGGGTATTAATGTTAGTTCAGATGATCTGCCTCCCCCTCCGCCTGAAATACAATTAGTTTTATAAAAATAAAAGTATAACTTTATGAGAAGATTACCCGTTTTTTTTCTACTAGACTGCTCCGAATCAATGATTGGGGGGAATCTGGATAAATTAAAGAAAGGACTACAAGATATCGTTACGGATCTTAGAAAAGATCCACATGCACTTGAAACAGTTTATATTTCTATCATTGCATTTGCCGGTAAAGCTAAAACAATTGTTCCTTTAATTGATTTAATTTCATTTTACCCGCCAATGTTACCGATTGGTGGCGGAACATCATTGGGAGCAGCTTTACGTGAGTTAAGGTATCAAATTGATAATAAATTACTTAAAACAACTCCAGACCGTAAAGGTGATTGGAAACCAATTGTTTATCTCATAACAGATGGTCGCCCTACTGATATAGTTGGTAATGAATTGCGTATTTGGCGAGAAAAATATGCTCAAAAAGTTAATTTTATTGCAGTAAGCTTAGGAAATTCAACTGACATAAGTATATTACATCAACTAACAGAAACAGTCATAATATTAAATGATAATCATCAAGAGAACTTTACGCATTTCATTAAATGGATTACGGCTTCCGTTTCTTCTCATAGTCAAAATATAAATAAAGATATTGCATTATTAAATGATTATAACAATGTATTAAACTTGTCTGATGCTAGGAATTATAAATCATATGATGAAAATTGTGTGGTACTTGTCGGTAAATGCTCAAATACAACTCGTCCCTATTTAATCAAATATAATCTAGCTGATAATGTAGTCAATCTTTATACAGATCAACAACAAAAATACCAGCTAACTGGGTGTTATCCTATTGATAACGAATATTTTGATTGGAGTGATGAAGTAAAAACAAGCTTATTAGTTAATACTAACCAACTAATTGGAACACCGACGTGTCCACATTGCAGTAATCCTTCTGCTTTTGCAATGTGTTCATGTGGTAACCTTTTATGCATTGACCATACTGGCTTAGTAACATGTCCTTGGTGTGATAGATATTTACAATTTAATATGAGTATGCCTGATGAGGATTTTGATGTAATAAGAGGGAAAGGATAATGACGAGTTCTGGTAATATTTATCAAAAAATTATCTCTGCAATTATTACTGATATTTCCCAAGATCTGCTAGAACAACTAATTAAAACCAATTCAATTACGGTTCTTATTGATCAGGCAATCGAAACGATCACTACTACATATCAACAATTAAAATCGGATAATAGTAGTCAAAACGATGATAATCAATCTAATTTTACCCTGCCTTTAGCTTATGTTGTCCCTATAACACATTGGCTTGAGTTAAAACCTGAAAAAGATGTGCAATTATTGAAATTTAAAGAATTACAGAAGCAAAATACTAGTAACGATTCATCTGAAAATCTAGTCAGCGATAGAAAAAGTCCAATATCTTATTCACCTCGGTTTCATTTACCAAATATGAAAGTAGGTAATAACTATTCAGCTAAAATAGAAATTGATTCTCCATATACTGATGCAGAAATCATTATTGAGAATATTTTAATTAATCAACCAGATTTAAATCTTACTTTTAATAAACAAACTAATACCATTGAGGGTACTCCAACAATATCAGGTACTTTTACTCTGGATATCATTTGGAAAGTTACAGACGGTGTAGCGCAAACAACTAAAATAGATATTATCATTAATCCAGATCCTGATAGTTTGTGGAAAAATATTCCTGCTGATGAAAATGACATTTACTATAAACCAAGTTTAGCCCATCAGTTTATCGAAACAGAACAACTGAAAATTGCTGCGGCTAGTTGCCGAGGCCGTTCACATGCTCATGTAGGTTCTTTTAGAGATGATGATTTCTTTATTGATAGTTTATCTAATGGATGGAATATCACTATTGTTGCAGATGGCGCTGGAAGTGCTAAAAATTCAAGAAAAGGGTCACAATTAGCAGTAAATACGGTTGGACAATATCTTAAACATCAACTATTAGATAGTGCGAACCAAGATCTTTTAAGTTGTGTAAAAAAATGGGATCATGCTTCTACCCAAAGCGCTGGTACTCAATTTAAAACTTGGTTTCGTGATGCTATATTACTCGCAATCAAACAACTAGAGGTAGAGGCGGATAAAACTAATCGCCCTCTCAAATCATATTCAACGACGTTATTAATTGCTGTAACCTTAAAAATGGATAATGACTTATTCGCTGCCACATTTTCCGTTGGTGATGGCGCTATTGCCGCCTTTAGCTATAAAGATAATATTCGTTTATTAGCAAACACAGATAACGGTGAATTTGCAGGACAAACACGTTTTTTAGATAATTCTATTTTACGAGAAGCTGATTTCTATAGTCGAATTCGCATAGGAAAATGGCCAGAAATAAATTATTTCCTATTAATGACCGATGGAATTTCTGATCCTAAATTTGAAACCGATTTTCAGCTAAATAATAAAGATAAATGGCTACAATTAATCGACGAACTTAATCCATACTTAGCAACACCAGTTAATCCTGCAGAGGCGTTATTAGATTGGATGAAATTCTCATCTCCAGGCCATCATGATGACCGAACTTTAATTGTAATTTGGTAAATTTCTTAGATTAAATTGATATTAGATATAAAAGATATGGCTAAAATTATTAATTGTGTAACTAAAAGCGGTAAACATGTTAATTATGTTGATGAAATAATTGGCGCAGGAACGATGAAGAATGTTTATTTTTCATCAGATAAATCCTATGTTATCGCTTTTTATCAAAAAACACCAAATCAACAAGCTCGTGAACGCATTGAGATGATTACTGGGTCTTATTACCAAAATATATTTAACCAACAAGGTGGAGATTATTGGCATGAATTATTTTGTTGGCCGACAGATATTGTTGAACATATGGGACAGTTAGGTTTAGTTATACCAACTTATCATAAACATTTCTTTTTTAAATATGGTTCCAAAAATAATGATTTTCTTAACATTAAAGGGAGGGAAAAGGAAGGTAAATGGTTTGCCAGTGCCAGTAACCGTAATAAATTTCTTGATCCTCGTGAAAAAGGAACATTATTAACTTATCTAAAAATCTGTCTACAGTTATCGCGTGCGGTAAGAAGATTGCACGCTACAGGTTTATGTCACAGCGATTTAAGCTATAAAAACGTATTAATTGATCCTGAATTAGGTCATGCTTGTATTATCGATATTGATGGATTGGTTGTGCCGGACAAATTTCCCCCTGATGTGGTTGGTACCCCAGATTTTATCGCGCCGGAGGTTGTAAAAACAGCACATCTAGATAAAGATGATCCAAAACGGATATTACCTAGCATAACAACCGATCGGCACGCATTATCGGTTTTAATATATATGTATTTGCTTTTTCGTCATCCTCTAAGAGGTGGGAAAGTTCATGATATCAATGATGAGATACGTGACGAGTCAATGACCATGGGTGAAAAAGCGCTTTTTATAGAACACCCTTCTGACAAAAGTAATAGAGTCAATACTAATCAAATCTCACCAGATGCATTACCATGGGCAGATCCTACTAAAATTCCATATACTGTTATGGGGCCTTATTTATCTAAATTATTTGAACGAGCGTTTATTGATGGATTACATGATCCACTAAAACGTCCTACTGCTGATGAATGGGAAACCGCACTAGTTAAAACTATCGATTTAATTCAACCATGCCAAAATAAACAGTGTGAACAACAATGGTATGTTTTTGCTGGTAAAACCGCGCCTTCTTGTCCTTATTGTGGCACAGCTTACAAAGGTAAATTACCTATTTTAAATCTTTATTCCTCTCGTATCGCAGGGAGTTATCGACCTGATGACCATCGACTTATGGTCTGGAGTGGGCAATCACTCTATCCTTGGCATATCAATCGATTGATCGCGCCTAATGAAAGACTGAGTGACCATTTAAAAAAACGGGTCGGCTATTTTATATTTCATAATAATCAATGGTGGTTAGTGAATGAAGGTATCAAAGATTTGATATCGTTGCCCGACCAAACAAAAATAGCGATTGGCGATAAAATCGAACTTAATGATAATCGCCAAATCTTATTGTCCCGTGAAGATGGGGGACGATTAGTAGTCGTACAATTAGTGGATAATTAACAATTATATTAAATATAAATTAATCTATCTATTAATTATGATTTGAATAGTCTATCCTAAAACGTCATGGAATATGTTAAAGGGTTTTTTTTAAGTTATGAAAGTTTTTTTTGATTTTGATGGTACTCTGACAACCAAAGATTCATTAATACCATTTCTTATTTATACCGTTGGTTGGCCAATGGTTATCTTTAAAGCTATTTTACTTGTTCCATTATTATGTCGGTATTTATTTAATCGAGAATTACGTGGTGAAGTTAAAAATAGAGCACTTCAAATCTATCTTTCGAAATTTTCAAAACAAGAAATTGATCATTCTGCTTCACAATTTGTTACGAAAATTTTACCTAAAATGATGCGTCCGCAAGCAATTGCCCTACTAGAGAAGCACAAGGCTAACGGTGATGAGTGCATTTTGGTGAGCGCATCAATCGATCTTTATCTATTACCATGGGTAAAACAAAATGGTTTCGCCAAACTTATATCGACACCTTATATCGGTAATTATCCAACAATGATAGGCAAAAATTGCTATGGCGAAGAAAAAGTCCAGCAAATACTAAAAAACTATCCAGATCTCTCAGAAGAAGATAGTTGTGCATATGGCGATACCATTGGTGATATTCCAATGCTGAAGTTAGTTAAAAAAGGTTTTATGTGGTCGAATAAAGCGCAAAAATATTTACCTTTAAGTTAAATATTACTTAAATATTGATTTAATTTTAACCAAAGGAATGAATAAGGAAATTAAATATAAAATGATAACTAGAATTTGGTTTATGGAGAGCTTTTCATCACAACGAGACATAATTTTAGCGGTAAAAGATTTTGCAAAAAAAAATCATGTAAAAATCGAAGTTTTTGCTTCTCACCGGGAAAATCGAAAAGAGATCCTATCCACAGCTGATTTCGCTATTATTGAACCTTCAGAAGAGACACAGAGATTATCCTTTATTACTGAAGTTATTAGCCAATATAAAATTGATGTGGTATATGTTGTTAAAAACGCACTTTGGTATGAACAACATCGTTATGAAATAGAAGCAACTGGAGTAACCTTAATTACCGGTGCAAGTAATATAGATTTATTAAAGCTTTCAAATAGTAAGATAGATTTTGCCCTATTTATGGAGCAGCAGCAATTACCGGTTGTTCCTTCAATATTAATTGATAATGTTGAACAATTACAAAAAAATATTGCTCATCCGCCCTTTGATAAATTATGTATTAAACCAGTTCATGGTATTTATGGCATGGGATTTTGGCGATTCGAGAACAATATATCCCCATTTAGAATCTTGTCCAATCCGGAAGAAAGAGGTATTCGACCTGATATTTTTCTGCAATTATATGCCACTTTAGAACAACCTACACCAATGGTTTTAATGCCATATCTATATTCACCCGAATCGTCTGTCGACATTTTCGCTAGTAAAGGTGAAGTTCTCTGTGCTATAGCTAGAGAAAAGCATGGTAGCAAGCAGATAATTAGAAATGAAGGTGTGGCTTTTGAACTTGCCTGTCGTTGTGCAAGTGCCATGCAAGCTGATGGCTTAGTAAATGTTCAAACACGTAATGATAAAGATGGTCAACCATTATTACTGGAAATTAATATGAGACCTTCGGGCGGTATTGGCAATACTTTGCATAGTGGGGTTAATCTAGCCGGTTTAATGGTCATGTATCATTTAAATTTGCTAAATAAAACTCAAGTTAAAGATCTATATAAACAACATTTTAAATACGCAGAAGTTATTTCTACATCATCCGTTATTCAATATCCAAATAATTTAACCAACTTAATCACTATATCGTCATGATCAATCTAAAGAAAACATTAAAACGAGGAACCCTTTCTATTAATTATAAAATGGGGAAATTCTCTACAGATGAATTATTTGATATCGCTGAAAGGAATAATCCAAAACGAGCTTTTTTATTTGTTAGTAAAGTATTAGGTAAACATATCCCGGTATCACCAGCAAAAATGCGAAAAAGTTATCGCGAACTAAGCCAAATGTTACCGGATAATATTAATGGCGAAGCAATTTTTATCGGTATGGCCGAAACAGCTGTTGGATTAGCCGCAGGTGTTTTTCATGAAGCAAAAAGTAAGTTTGATAAGGCATTTTTATTAACATCAACCCGTCATGCCATGAACGCTGAATTATTATGTGAATTTAAAGAAAACCATAGTCATGCCACGGATCATTTAATCTATCTTCCTCAAGATAAAGCAATGCGCGCCAGTTTGAATAATGCCGAAAATCTAATTCTAATTGATGATGAAATGACAACAGGAAACACTTTTACAAATCTTATTCAGGCGTTGTGGAATACTCATTATTTTAAAAATATAAAACGTATCATTATTTTGACACTTGTTAATTGGAATCAAGAACCAATAAGCTATCCTGACATAGAGGTTCAATGTTATGCATTGCTAAATGGTAATTGGACTTGGCAGCCAGATTTAAATGCTCCACCACCTACAATGCCAGAGGTCAATATTACCAATCAAAATGATAACGTTATAATTGGTCCTCAAGATTGGGGAAGATTAGGTAGTCACGAAAGTCATGATAATTTGGGACAGCAAATCGCCGTCCAACCGGATAAATCCATATTAGTTATTGGTAGTGGAGAATTCCTGTGGAAACCTTTTTTATTAGCTGAACGTTTAGAAAAACAAGGAGCAAACGTATTATTTGGTTCAACAACACGTTCACCTATTGCTATAGGTTCCGCTATAAAGTCAGCGATTTCTTTTACTGATAATTATGGTCAAGGTATTCCTAATTTTATTTACAATATTGCTCACCAAGAGTTTGATAAAATCTTATTATGTGTTGAAACCGCAGAACACAGTATAGACCAAAGTTTTTTAAAACAATTGAAAGCAATAACATCTGACGTTGAGGTAGTTTGTTATGCTTGATATGACCTCCAATAAACCGGTTATATTAACCGATTTAGATGATACGTTATTCCAAACTAAACGGAAAATGCAAGAGGAATTACATATCTCGCCTAACCATATAGCTGCGCTTGATCGCTCGTTAACGCCTCGTAGTTTTATGAGCGATGAGCAGTTTTTATTTGTCAATTGGATGTTACAAAATGCAGAAGTGATCCCTGTTACCGCACGGGGAACTGAAGAAATAAAACGAGTTAAATTACCGTTCACCTCTTGGTCAATCACCACTCATGGTGCAGTAATTTTAGATGCTAAAGGACAAAATGATATTACTTGGCAACAAAAAATTTTGCATGATATCCACCCTTATCGAAGCCAGTTACTTTTATTGCAGCATGATATTGAACAGATGATGATAAAACAAAAATTGAATGCTTGGGTAAGAATCAATTATGAATATGATGATGTTCCTATCTATTTCGTTATGAAACATCGTGATAGTAATCAGCTTGCTGAGCTTTATCAATTTGATGATGAACTTCAACAAAAGTTTGATACAAGTCAATTCTATATTCACCGCAACAATAACAATATTGCTTGGATCCCAAAGCCAATTGAAAAAGGCAAAGCTGCAACATGGTTAATTAATAAACTAAAAACTCAAAGGGGTACTTTTCCACTAATAGGAATGGGTGACAGCTTAACAGACTTTAGTTTTATGCAACTTTGTACTTGGTTTTGTATTCCACAAAAAAGCCAATTCAGCGATGCAATTAAACAAACAATATTTGGAAAATAATAATGATTAATATCGAACCGTTTTCAGGATCATACACCTCTTGTGATGTCCAATTTTTACTAAAACGTGTTGAAATGGAAACTACACCTGTTGAAATAAAAGAACAATTAATTCAATCAGGAAAGAAACACTATTCGGAAATGATTAGTCGTGAAGATGAACCGACAAGCTGGCACTTAGATTTATTCGAAAAATCAATACAACAAGAAGGTCAACGTTTAGCCAAAGAAGTATTACAACTTGCTATTTTTTTAACTCAACAAATTCAAACACCGATTGTACTCATAAGCTTAGTTCGTGCAGGTGTACCACTAGGTGTAATGTTACAAAGAGCACTAAAAGATCTTGGTAAAGAAACTTACCATTACGGTGTCAGCATTATTCGCGATCGTGGTATTGATACCGTTGCGATGGATTGGATTGAAAATAAACACGGTAAAAACAGCATTGTTTTCGTAGATGGCTGGACTGGTAAAGGCGCTATTACCAATCAACTTCAGCAGTCTTTAGCTTTAAGACAAGGCTATCAAGATAAACCAAAATTGATTGTTTTGGCGGATCCTTGTGGTTGTGCTTGGGCTTCCGCCAGTGATGATGATTGGTTAATTCCATTTGGTATTATGGGAGCACCTGTTTCAGGAATGATATCTCGTTCAATTTGGTTAAATGGCGATTTACATGGTTGTATTCAATGCAACCATTTAGAGAAATATGATTGCAGTCAATATTTAGCCGATATCGTCGATCAACATCGACGCCAAATTGACGCCACAAAATTACCAAATGTCAGCTTCAATCCCGATAAAAAACATGAGTTATTCCAAATTAGTCAACAAGTTATTCAACATTTTGCTGAAAAATATAAGATTACTAATTTAAATCGAATTAAGCCGGGTATAGCAGAGGCAACAAGAGCCGTTTTAAGAAGAATTCCTGATTACGTTTTAGTTCGAGATCGTAATGATCCGGATGTAAAACTACTTATTTATTTGGCCGAAAGTAAAAACATAAAAATTATAGAAGATAATAAAAATTTAGGGAATTATCGAGCAATTACAATTATAAAGAAGGTCTCTGATGAATAAAAAAATATCACCTTGGAATATTGGTTCAAGTTTATATATTCCGGCGAATAATCCAAATATTGTTGATATTATAATTCATAATAAATATTCAGGCTTAAAATCAGTCATTATCTGTTTAGAAGATTCGATTAAAGTAGAAGATTTTGCCTTCGCTAAAGATAATTTGCTAAAAAGTATATTACATATTACAGATCATCTGAATCAAACATCAGATGAAAATGTACCTCTTATTTTTATACGCCCTAGAAATATCGATAACGCAAATTGGATAATTACTAATTTAAACCTAACCTATGTTGCTGGTTTTGTTATAGCAAAATTTGATCAAAATTGCCTAAATGATTGGTGGTCCATTTTACAAAATACACAGTTATTAATGATGCCAACCTTAGAAACACCAGATGTTTATAATGTGGTTAAAATGCAACAACTATCGGATATATTATCAGTTCATCCTTGTCGTGATCGAATCCTTTTATTACGTATTGGCGGTAATGATTTAATGAATGGACTACGATTGCGACGTCATAAAAATATGACCATTTACGATGGACCTATTGGCTATCTTATTAAAATGTTAGTTGTAACCTTCGCCCAAAATGGATTTTATCTTACAGCGCCTGTATGCGAACATTTTTCAGATAATGATTTATTAGCAAAAGAAGTAGCCTTAGATATTTTGCATGGTTTAGTCGGAAAAACACTCATTCATCCTTCTCAATTAGATATCATTAATCAGTTTTATCGGGTCACAGAACATGATTATGCAGAAGCCAAACAGATTTTATCTGTTCCCCAAGGCGGAGTATTTAATATTAATGGTTCAATGTGTGAACCGTCTACCCAGCATCGCTGGGCAAGCGATATTATTGAAAGGGCACAATCTTTTGGTATGGATTAATTAGTCATTTTCATTAAATAAAAATTAATCGTAAAAAGCTATTTATTATAAGAATATTTTTGAATGGAGAAAAAATGGTATCACTTAAAAAAAATCAAACAATTTCACTTAAAAAAGAATCATCAGCATTAAATCAATTACATTTTGGTCTAGGTTGGGATCCTGTTAGACGTAATAATCAAGCTAAAAAAGGATTTTTAAGTAGTTTATTTTCTTCATCGGAGAAGTCCATTGATTTAGATGCTAGTTGCATCATGTTAGATGTTATAGGTAAAAAAATTGATGAAGTTTGGTTTTGTAATCTTGAATCTGAGTGTCTCTCAGTTCTGCACAGTGGTGATAATCTGACAGGAGAAGGAGATGGTGACGATGAAGTTATTTATGTTAACTTACCAAAACTCCCTTTTGATGTTGAATATTTAGTATTTACGGTTAATAGCTTCAGAGGACAGACATTTAATGAAGTGGATAATGCTTTTTGCCGTGTCTTAGATCAAAATAACAAAGAGCTTGCTCACTATAAATTATCTGAGCAAGGTTCACATACCGGAATTATCATTGCTACTCTCAAACGTAATGGTGGTTCCTGGGACTTTACTGCACAAGGTTTTCCTTGTAGTGGTAGAACAATTCAAGATATGTACCCACAAATTGTTGATAAGGTGATTGGCAGATGATAAATTTAACTCTAGGTGCAAATACCGTCATTAACCATAATGATATTATGGTCAAAATTAGTTCGGGTTTACCAGTTGATGCTTCAGCATTTCGACTATTTGCTAATAATAAGGTAAAAGATGATCTTGATATGGTTTTTTATGGACAGCCAAAGAATGAAAATGGTTCGATTTTATGGAAACAAGACCAAAACAAAAATCATGAATTTATTGTAAACCTATCAAAATTAGCCAATGATGTAACAAAAGTTGCCTTTACGATTACTTGTGATAAATATCAACCAATTAGTCAGTTATCAAATTTATCCATTGAAATTATAGCCAATAATCAAGTTATTGCTATCGGAGAAGTGGATATTGTTGGTCGCCAAGAAAAAGCATTAATTATGGGTGAAATTTATCGACGAAATTCGGAATGGAAATTCAGATTTATTGCTCAAGGATTTAATGGTGGGTTGAAACCGTTAGCGGAGAATTATGGCGTTAATATCGTTGATGAAGAAAATTCCTCAGAGACTAAAACCAATCAAGTAAGTAATGCCAATCAAGTAAATAATCCCAATCCTTCAAGTAAAGTCAATCTTAACAAAATATCTTTATCTAAAGATAAAACTACGGTTAATTTAACCAAACAAGATAATTATGGAATGATTGGTATAAATCTAAATTGGAATAAGTTAAATAAAGAACAAAAACGCGGATTTTTATCAAACTTTTTAAACACAAACAAGAATATTGATCTTGATTTAGCTGCATTTGTACGATTAAAAGATAATAGTATTTACGTCATTCAAGCATTAGGTAACACATTTGGATCTTTAAATTATCCTTGCTATGTACAGTTGATGGAAGATGATCGTAATGGTTCCAATAAAGATGGTGAATGGATATATATAAATGGGGAACACTGGAATAAGATTGATGAAGTACTTATTTATACCTTCATTTATGAGGGAGTTCCAAATTGGAATCAAACCGATGCCATCGTTAAAGTTCAAGTACCTGGGCAACCTGAAATTGAGACCCCGCTTACTGAAGGTGATAACAGAAATAGGTTATGTGCTATTGTGCATTTAAAGAATGATAAAGGAGCAATAAAGATACAACGCCTTAACAGATACTTTAGTGATCAACAGGACTTATCTCAAGCTTACGGTTGGGAATTTAGATGGCAAGCAGGTCGTAAATAAGATAATTTATAGAGCGCCACTGCAATTTGCTTTAAAATAATAAAATAAAAAGTATAAAAACGTCAGTTATATGGCAGTTCTAGACATAAGTATGATAATAAAACATTATGTTAGAGCTAAAAGCAATGTAAATATGTAATTAGGATGAAAATGATAAAATTTCTCGGTTTTCCAATACAAACAACGATTGTATTTGTATGTTTATTAGTAGGTGCCTTATTTATCGATTTATTTACCCATCGAAAAGATAAGGTTATTAGTTTAAGAAGCGCTATATTATGGTCGGTATTTTGGATCGTCATATCACTGTTATTTGCAGTTTATCTTTTCTATAGCTATGGTTCAGAAGTTGGTAGCTTATTTATAACAGGCTATGCATTAGAAAAGGTGTTATCCATTGATAATTTGTTTGTAATGATGGCTATTTTCTCTTGGTTTTCAATACCTAGCAAATATTGGCATCGAATTCTTTATTGGGGAATCATTGGTGCTATTATATTCAGAGGAATTTTTGTTATCATCGGAACAGGACTGCTTAGCTTGGGTTCTTATGTTGAATTAATCTTTGCTGTTGTGGTCGGTTGGACAGCTGTTATGATGCTTAAAAATGATGATAATGATGAAGAAATAGAGGATTATTCTCAACATTTAGCTTATCGTTTAGTGAAACGAATTTTTCCTGTTTGGCCTAAAATCTATGGGCATAACTTCTTTATTAATAAAAAACAAGTTAACGAGGAGTTAGCTAAGCCAGAAAATAAAGATTTAGTAGTTAAGAGTAGTGCAAAAGCAACCATTTTCGCTACCCCTTTATTTCTCTGTTTAGCTGTCATTGAAATTTCTGATGTTATGTTTGCATTTGACTCTGTACCTGCGGTCATTGCCGTGAGCCGTGAACCATTGATCATATATAGTGCAATGATGTTTGCAATTTTAGGTCTACGTAGTATGTATTTCGTATTAGATGCTTTAAAACGATATTTAGTACATTTAGAAAAATCAGTAATGGTGATATTATTTTTCATTGCGCTAAAATTATTTTTAAATGCAACTGATCATTTATGGGGTCATGGTTATAACATTTCAGCTACAACAAGCTTAATTATCGTACTGACAATTTTAGCACTCGGCATCATAGCCAGTTTGCTATTCCCTTCTAAATCAGAAGAGTAAATAAAAATAAGTTAATATAAATAAATCAAACAAGGAGTTAAATATGGGTGTTTCTCTTTCTAAAGGTGGCAATGTCTCTTTAAGCAAAACCGATCCGGGTATGAAAAATGTATTAATCGGATTAGGATGGGACGTACGTGCCACTGATGGTCAAGATTATGATCTTGATGCATCGGTTTTTCTTTTAGCTGAAAATGGCAAAGTTCGTAATGATTCAGATTTTATATTCTATAACAATTTACGTTCAGCAGACGGCTCCGTTGAACATACCGGGGATAATAGAACAGGCGAAGGCGATGGTGATGATGAATCAATTAAAATCAAACTTGAGAAAATCCCTGCGGATGTTGCTAAACTCGTTTTCGTCGTTACTATTCATGATGCAGCAGCGAGAAGACAAAGTTTTGGTCAGGTAGAAGGTGCTTTTATTCGATTAGTTAATGATGATACCCAGATCGAAGTTGCGCGATATGATTTAACTGAAGACGCTTCAACTGAAACGGCAATGTTATTTGGTGAACTATATCGCCATAATGGTGAGTGGAAGTTCCGTGCTGTTGGTCAAGGTTATGCAGGTGGTTTAGCTTCTGTTTGTGCTCAATATGGTATTAACGCATCTTAAAGTTAGAAGGAATTAAAAATGGCTGTATCACTAGTAAAAGGTGGGAACGTATCATTAACAAAAGAAGCACCAACTATGACAGTGGCAATGGTTGGTTTGGGCTGGGATGCACGAGTTACTGATGGAAAAGAATTTGACTTAGATGCATCTCTATTTATGTTAAACGAAAATGATAAAGTACTATCGGATTCTCATTTTATTTTCTTTAATAATAAAAAAAGTCCATGTGGTTCTATAGAACATCAAGGGGATAATAGAACCGGAGAAGGAGATGGCGATGATGAACAAATTAAAATCAACTTATCTCAAATCCCTGATAATGTTAAAAAGCTAGTTTTTAGCGTTACCATTTATGATGCCGAAAATCGCAAACAAAATTTTGGTATGGTTTCTAATAGTTTCATTCGTATATATAATAATGATAATGAAGTAGAAATCGCACGTTTTGATTTATCTGAAGATGCATCAACAGAAACAGCAATGGTTTTTGGTGAACTCTATCGTCATGGTTCAGAGTGGAAATTTAGAGCTGTTGGTCAAGGATTTGCTGGTGGTTTAGCCGCAATGGCATCACAATATGGTGTTGCTGTTTAAATTAATAATTATTTATATGGCTAGTTACCATTCTTGTATAAACTAGCCTGTATATAATAATTAAAAAGACTCAACATAATTGAATCCTCAAATTTGATATAAGAATAACACTCTATAAGTGTTATTCTTATATATTTGTCATAACAATCTAATATTGCCTAACTAAATTCGCTATAATTAATAAATATTAACTAATATTTAATTGATGCAATTGGTGTAAGCTAATTTTAAGTGAGTTAAAATATACAAAAGAATGATGTGAGCAACTATTAGAGAATTGTTATGGAACAAAATATTATTATGACAACTGAACAACCCATCAAAGGCCGAATTCACTCTTTTGAATCATTTGGTACTGTCGATGGACCTGGTATTCGTTTTATTGTCTTTTTTCAAGGTTGCTTAATGCGTTGCTTGTATTGTCACAATCGTGATACATGGGATTTAAAAGCTGGGCGTGAAGTCACGGTTGATGAATTGATGAAGGAGATTGTCACTTATAAAAGCTTTATTATGCCTAACGGTGGCGGTGTAACGGCATCAGGTGGTGAAGCTACTTTACAAGCAGAATTTATTACTGAATGGTTTAAAGCTTGTCATGCAGAAGGAATTCATACCTGTTTAGATACCAATGGATATGCTCGGCAGCTCGATCACACTATTGAAGATTTATTGGAAGTAACCGATCTTGTCATGTTAGATTTAAAGCAAATAAATGATGAGATACATAAAAAATTAGTTGGTGTTCCTAATAAACGCGTTTTAGATTTTGCCAAATATCTACAAAAGATTAATAAAAGAACCTGGATCCGCTATGTGGTTGTACCTGGTTGGACCGATGACGATAATTCAGCACATTTGCTTGGTCAATTTATTCAGGGAATGGAAAATATAGAACGTGTAGAGTTACTACCATATCATAAACTTGGTGCCTATAAATGGGAGACTATTGGTGACAAATATATGTTAGAAGGGGTAGAAGCACCACCAAGAGAAACGTTGGATCGAATCCAAACAATTATAGAAAGTTACGGACATTATGTAACATTTAGCAAATAAAAAACTTCAACATAAATAAGGCGCTTAAAATCGCGCCTGTTAATCTTCTATTTTAATCTTTTCCTTCTCACCGCCCGTAACAGATAGAGGATGCCTTCAAGCGCTAGGACACAAACAGATAGCCAAATCAGTCCGTAAGACACAATATGTTCACTAGATACTGATTCATGCAAAAATAATACTGAAACAAGGGTAAGTAAGACTGGCTCTACATAGCCTAGTAGTCCAAATAATCCGAGCGGTAATAGTCGTCTGGCAACGAAATACATGGCAAAAGCGATAGCCGTAATAATTCCTAGCATTGGAATAAAAATATGAAAGTGTGATAGATCACTAATAACGCGATTGAAAGGATAATTTAGAATAAAATAAATAAGGCAACCAAGAAATATAAAAAAGAAATCTGAAAAGGTTCCAGAAATGCCCTCTATTTGTAGTTTACGGCGGGTCATAAAATAGATAGGGTAACCCAAGGCAATAACCGCGGTTTCCCACGAGAATGCACCAGTAATGTAGATTTCTAGAATAACACCAATACCGGCGAGAACAACGGCAATTTTTTGAAAAATACTCAGTCTTTCTTTATAGAAAATTTGGCCAAAAACAACCATACTTAATGGTAATAAAAAGTAGCCAAGCGAAGCAGATAATCCATGGCCATTTATTGGCGCCCAAATAAAGATCAACATCTGGATAGTAAGTAAAAATGAAGAAAACAACAATCCTACTAAAAGGAATGGTTGATTTTTAATTCGAGTAAATAGGGCTGATATTGATGACCACTGCTTTTCAATAAAAATTAATACCACAATAGCGGGAAAAGATGTTAATAACCGCCAACAAAAAATGTCGACGACTGATAAAGGTTGTAATAATACCGGGTAGTAATAAAGTAACCCAAAAAGACATGATGCCAGTATTGATAGTGCAACGCCTTTTATCATCTTATTCACCTACATTAATAAAAAAATAGCGCTAATTGATAGCGCTATTACGAATATAACAAATTCATGTTAGCCAATGAATTCAAGACCATTCATATATGGTACTAATACAGATGGTACTTTGATTGTGCCATCGGCTTGCTGGTAGTTTTCCATGATGGCTACAAGAGTTCGTCCAACCGCTAAACCTGAACCATTTAGGGTATGTACTAAATAAGTTTTATTATCAGTTTTATTGCGATAACGTGCTTGCATTCGACGAGCTTGGAAATCCCACATATTTGAACAAGAAGAGATTTCTCGATAAGTATTTTGTGCAGGAACCCAAACTTCAAGATCATAAGTTTTACAAGAACCAAAGCCCATATCACCTGTACAAAGGATAATTTTACGATATGGTAGTTCTAATAATTGTAAAACTTTTTCTGCGTGAGCGGTTAGCTCTTCTAACGCTTTCATTGATTCTTCAGGTTTAACAATTTGTACCAATTCAACTTTATCAAATTGGTGCATACGAATCAAACCGCGAGTATCTTTACCATAAGATCCGGCTTCAGAACGGAAACAAGGTGTGTGTGCGGTCATCTTCATTGGTAAAACACTTTCATCAAGAATCTCATCACGGACTAAATTTGTAACAGGAACTTCAGCCGTAGGAATCAAGGCATAATTACTACTTTCAGATTCTTCATCAAGAGGTTTTGTATGGAATAGATCACCAGCAAATTTAGGTAATTGACCAGTACCAAATAGGGTTGCATGGTTCACAAGATAAGGAACATAAATTTCCGCGTAACCATGTTGTTCGGTATGCAGATCTAACATAAATTGCGCAATGGCTCGGTGTAAGCGAGCTAATTGTGATTTCATCACCACAAAGCGTGCACCAGTAAGTTTTACACCGGCTGCAAAATCCAGACCACCAAAACGTTCACCTAAAGCGACATGATCTTGAATTGGAAAATCAAAGCTTCTTGGTGTTCCAAAACGAGACACTTCAACATTATCGTTTTCATCTTTACCATCAGGCACCGAGTCATCAGGAACATTTGGAATGTTGGAGGCGATATCTTTAATTTGATTTAGGAGGATATCTAGCTCTGCTTTAGCACTGTTAAGCTTTTCCCCTAATTTGTTTACTTCTTCTCGTACTGCTGAAATATCTTCACCGCGAGCTTTAGCTTCTCCAATTGCTTTAGAGCGAGCATTACGCTGTGCTTGTAAGTTTTCAGTTTCAACTTGTAATGTTTTGCGCTTCTCTTCTAATTGTCGAATAGTTTCGACATCTAATTTAAATCCACGACGTGCTAGTTTGCTAGCAACAAGATCTAATTCGTTTCGAAGTAAATTTGGGTCCAACATAAAAAAAGTCCATTATCGTTTATTAATGTTATCTGATTAATTTTTTATTTCAGTTATATATAAATAAAAAATATGATGAATATGAAATTTGTGAGCTTAGTATACTAGAATTATATCGGGATTCAACCGAAGTGCTATACCCGAAAAACTCAAACTGATATTCATAAATCTATTTAGTTCAATTGGATAAATAATAATTATTCTTTATATGTGCAAATCTTAACCATATAAAAATTTAATTATTATTTTTTGTTGCTTATATTGCCGAATATTTTAACTTGCCTATTATTAATAAAAGACATAACAAATACAAGTTATTAACGATCATTTTTTAATAAATTTTACAATAAAGATAATTTACTACTTTCTAAATCGATTTTGCTATTTTTTATAAAAGTAAATCAAATTGTAAATCAGCTATTTATTACCATTGGTATATTCTGTTGATAAAGATCTTATTAACATTTTTAAATGAAAATCTTTGAATGGCTGTTATTCGTGATGGATAGAGTAAACCATATCTTATATTAAACTGCTAAACCGATAATATTATCGCTTTAACGTTTTGAATTTTTACCTGCCAAGAGATAAATTGATCAATAACCAGATAAAATAACAAATATTTCAATTGTCGCTGGAATCAATTGCGAGTTATATCGTTCATTCCTCCAAGCATTATAACTATTGTATTCGTTATTGTTACTTTACTGTTAAGTATTGTTGCTAAGAGTAATATGAAAATTGTGATAAACGTGGTTGAGGTTTTGCAACGACAATAATCGTTTGTAACATTATCGTTTTTAAATCATGATTTTTCATGATTGTCGTCCTCGACATCATTTTTTTATCAGCTTCTGATGAATCTCAATAAATAAAAGAAATGTTGTGATGAGATTAGCACTGACAGAGTTAGGTTGTTATGATTTAGAAAACATGATTAACTACTTAGTAACCATTACATCCTTTCTGCAATAAAAACATTTTATATCCAATATTCTAAACTAATATGTGTTGCTAATAGTTTTGTTTAGTTCTTCAATTTTATTATTGAGTATGTAGATAAAACAACTAAGCTATTATATTTAGCTACTTCTCAATGTTCTTTTTATGAATCTTCAGTTTTAAAGTTGCTGCACAAATTTTATTTTGCTTTAAAAGTGTGAATATTAGCTTTTAATCTTGCGTAAAACGCATTTTAAGGCATAGTTAGGGTTTTGAATAGGGTAGGGGATAGGTGAACCTAAAAAATCGTTGTAGTACGTTCTATATTGGTATTATTAAACGTTGTTAAGATAGGCAATAGGTTAGATATAACATTGAGTAAAAGTAGATTCTGTTTTAGTGTAGGTATTATTTTTAAGGTTGTTATTATTCAATGCGATTGTTTGATTGATTATTATAAATCGAAGAATAGTTTAGGATGCTTAAATGGCGCACCCGAAGGGATTCGAACCCCTGACCGCTCGGTTCGAAGCCGAGTGCTCTATCCAGCTGAGCTACGGATGCTTGTAAGTTCGTAAAAAATGGTGCATCCGAAGGGATTCGAACCCCTGACCGCCCGGTTCGTAGCCGGGTACTCTATCCAGCTGAGCTACGGATGCACATTAGGTTTTTAAAATGGTGCATCCGAAGGGATTCGAACCCCTGACCGCCCGGTTCGTAGCCGGGTACTCTATCCAGCTGAGCTACGGATGCATATTTTAATTTTAAAAATGGCGGTGAGAGAGGGATTCGAACCCTCGATGCAGCTTTTGACCGCATACTCCCTTAGCAGGGGAGCGCCTTCAGCCTCTCGGCCATCTCACCAAAACATTATGACTCTGCTTTAACGACAAAATCATAATGTGTGGCGCACATATTACGTTCTCCAAAAAATAAGTCAAACATTTTTTTGCGAACACGTGCTAGTTGTTTATTTAGTGCCCAATATTACTCTTTGGGTTGAACTTTTTCATCAATTTTGTCTTGCGATTGATGAATTCTGTTGTAGATCTCTTCTCTATGAATAGAAACTTCTTTAGGTGCGTTAATACCGACTCTGACTTGATTACCTTTTACGCCCAAGACGGTAATAACAACATCGTCACCAATGATAAGTGTTTCACCTATTCTCCTAGTTAAAATTAACATTAGATCTCCTAATATCAGTTAAGTATATATCCAAACAATTTTAAGATATAGCTTCGTCAGCCCCCCATCGGATAAGGCAAAAAGACGGAATTTTACAGAAATACACTAATGCCCAATTAAACAACACAGGAGTATTTCTGGCTAACTTGCTTGTAATTTATGACTGATTTCCTTTTTTACAGAAGATAAAGCTTCTGGTAACGCCGAAAGATCCATTCCACCTGCTTGAGCGAAATCAGGCCGCCCACCGCCTTTACCACCTACTTTTAATGCTAATTGAGATACTAATTCGCCAGCTTTAACAATGTTTAATAAATCATTGGTTACACCAGCTGCTAAATTAATTTTGCCATCATTGACAGCAGCCAAAATAATTACACCACTTTTTAATTGATTTTTCAGATCATCAATCATTGTACGTAACATTTTAGCTTCGACGTTATCGACTTTAGCAATTAGTAAGTTTTTATTATTAATTTTTTCACATTGATTAAGCAATTGCCCACTTTGTTGGCTAGCTTGTTCGGCTTTCAACCGTTCAATTGCTTTCTCTAATGTTTTGGTTTGATCAAGTAACTGTTCTATTCTTGATAAAACAGCTGATTTATCACTTTTAACCAATAAGCCAATTTGGTTTAATAAATTGGATTCATGGTGGATATATTCCATCGCATTTTGACCTGATGTAGCTTCAATACGACGTACTCCTGATGCAATACTTGACTCAGAAATAATTTTAAATAAACCTATATCTCCAGTTCTATCAACATGGGTACCACCACAAAGCTCTATAGAGAAATCGCCCATGGTTAATACTCTAACAATATCTTCGTATTTTTCACCAAATAGTGCCATAGCACCTCTGTTTTTAGCCTCATCAATAGGCATTAATTCTATGTCTACTGGTAAGTTTCGTCGAATTTGCTGATTAACTAAATTTTCTATTTCGACAATTTGTTCTGGTGTAATGGCTTGATTGTGTGAAAAGTCAAACCGAAGATAACTGTCGTTTACTAAAGAACCTTTTTGATGTACATGGTTACCTAAAATAGTTTGTAAAGCTGCTTGTAATAGATGTGTTGCTGAATGATTACGACGAATACGTTCGCGTATTTCAACATCAATTGCAGCGGTTACTACATCTCCAACTTTTAATGTACCTTTGGTAACTTTACCTATGTGACCAATACTTTTGCCATATTTTTGGCTGTCAGTGACGTCAAATACTAAATCAGCAGAAGTTAGAACACCTTTATCACCAACTTGGCCACCAGACTCACCATAAAATGGTGTTTTATCTAGAATAACAACAGCGTCGTCACCCGCATTGATCGCCTCTACTTTATTGCCATTTTGGAAAATAGCAATCACTTTTCCTGAGGCTTCATTAGATTGATAACCTAAAAATTCAGTTTTATCATCAAGTTTAATCATATTGCTATAATCAACACTAAATGAACTGGATTCACGAGCTCGTTTTCGTTGTTCTTCCATGCATTGATTAAAACCATTTTCATCAATAGTGATATTTTTCTCACGGCAGACATCAGCGGTTAAATCTAATGGAAAGCCATAAGTATCATAAAGTTTAAATGCAATATCACCTGGTAATACGTTGTCAGTAATTTTACTTAACTCTTGATCAAGTAAGAATAGACCTCGTTCCAATGTTTTTAAGAACTGCTCTTCTTCAATCTTAAGCGTATCTTCAACTAATTTTTGGTTAGTTGCTAATTCATTAGCGGCACTTCCCATTACTTCAATTAATGGTTTAACCAATTTATAGAAGAATATATCTTTAGCGCCTAACATATGTCCATGACGTACTGCGCGACGAATAATTCGACGTAATACATAACCTCGTCCTTCGTTTGAAGGTAGGACGCCGTCAGCCACTAAAAAAGCACAAGAACGAATATGGTCAGCAATAACTCTCAATGATTTACTTTCTAAATCTTTGGTTTGAATGATTTCAGCAGCATTTTTTATTAGTTTCTTAAATAGGTCAATATCATAGTTAGAATTGACGTGTTGTAAGACTGCTGCTATCCGTTCAAGCCCCATACCCGTATCAACAGACGGTTTAGGTAAAGGTTCCATTGTACCATCAGCGAGACGATTAAATTGCATAAAGACGAGGTTCCAAATTTCAATAAATCGATCGCCATCTTCCTCGGCACTTCCTGGAGGCCCACCCCAAATATGATCGCCATGGTCATAAAAAATTTCTGTACAAGGCCCACAAGGTCCAGTATCACCCATTTGCCAAAAATTATCAGAGGCATATGGGGCTCCTTTATTATCACCTATGCGGATAATACGCTCTTTAGGAATACCAATTTCATTTTCCCAAATAGCGAAAGCCTCATCATCTGTTGCATAAACAGTAACCGTTAATCGATCTTTAGGAAGATTAAACCATTTTTCACTGGTTAATAATTCCCAAGCAAAATGAATCGCATCACGTTTAAAATAGTCGCCAAAACTGAAATTACCTAACATTTCGAAAAAGGTATGATGCCGAGCAGTATAACCTACATTGTCAAGGTCATTGTGTTTTCCACCAGCTCTCACACAACGTTGAGATGTGGTTGCTCTGGTATAAGGTCTTTTATCAATACCAAGAAACACATCTTTAAACTGATTCATCCCTGCATTTGTAAATAAAAGTGTTGGATCATTATGTGGAACAAGGGAACTACTGGCAACGATTTCGTGTCCTTTGCTATGGAAAAAGTCAAGAAAACTTTGACGAATTTCTGTAGTGCTTTTCATTTATGCTTCCATATTAAACGATAAATTTTTAGACATAGTAATATACCCGTTACAACTTAAGTTGAAAAGTAAATATTCTTAAAACAGCGATTGATCTAGTTACTATTAATAAAGTAATAAGGAATAAAATTAAAAGATCTTGAGAGCTTATTATATAATGGGCATTTTTAATTCATATTGTAGGGACTATAGTAGTTTAAGTCAACATACTATATACAGTTTTTATGTCAAATTGTGTAAATCCTTTGGCAATCAAAAATTGTTTTACTTTTTGTTTTTGTTGATTATCACAAGGGTCGATAAATTTAAACTTTTTTAACAATTGTTGATGCGCAATTTCTGACCAATTGATATCCGCTGTATTTAATAGTTCTCGACTAAGATCAGATGACAATCCTCGTTGCTTTAATTCTAAACTAATTTTGTATTTTCCATAACCTTTATTAGCACGCATAGCAATATATTTTTCAATATATTGTTTATCATCCATCCAACGTTGATTAGTACAATAGGTGATGACATCTGCTATTTCTGTTTTTAATTGGCTTAATTGCTCTGGAAAATCATCTTCTGAGCAGGTTATTTTTTTGCTGAAAAACAAAGTTAGTTTTCTGGTTAGCTCACATGATGAGTGATCACGCTGTGCAAGTAATTGCACAGCTTTATTTAAGATTAATTTATTTAGTTTTTTTTCCATTACTCAAAACTTTCATCTTCTGTTGAAATATCTTCATCATCAGCAGAGAAAACCGCAGGACTATTTAATAATAAATCGCGTAATTTAGTTTCAAGCTCTTTGGCGATTTCTGGATGTTCTTGTAAAAACTTAATTGAATTCGCTTTACCTTGACCTACTTTTTCGCCATTGTAGCTGTACCATGCTCCGGCTTTATCTACTAATTTATGTTTAACACCTAAATCGATCAATTCGCTTTCTTTAGAGATACCGCATCCGTAAAGAATTTGGAATTCTGCTTGTCTAAATGGTGCGGCTACTTTGTTTTTAACTACTTTAACTCGAGTATCGCTTCCAATAACATCTTCACCTTCTTTTACTGCACCAATACGACGGATATCTAAACGCACAGATGCATAGAATTTTAAGGCGTTACCACCGGTAGTTGTTTCTGGATTACCAAACATCACACCTATTTTCATACGAATTTGGTTAATGAAAACAACAAGGCAATTGGCATTTTTGATATTAGCGGTTAATTTACGTAAAGCTTGGGACATTAAACGTGCTTGTAATCCCATATGAGAATCGCCCATTTCTCCTTCAATTTCTGCTTTTGGTGTTAATGCCGCAACCGAATCGACAATAATCACATCAACAGCACCAGAACGAACTAATGCATCACAAATTTCAAGTGCTTGTTCACCAGTATCAGGCTGAGAAACTAATAAATCATCAACTTGTACGCCTAACTTGGCTGCATAGATTGGATCTAAGGCATGTTCAGCATCGATAAATGCACAGGTTTTACCTTCTTTTTGTGCTTGCGCAATAACTGATAATGTTAATGTTGTTTTACCTGATGACTCTGGTCCAAAGATTTCAACGATTCTTCCCATTGGTAAGCCACCGATACCTAAAGCAATGTCTAACCCTAAAGAACCTGTTGAAACTGCGTCAACATCTAACGTTTGAGTATCGCCTAAACGCATGATTGAACCTTTACCAAATTGTTTTTCGATTTGGCTTAATGCTGCAGAAAGTGCTCGTTGTTTGTTTTCATTCATATAATAAAATTCCAATAAGTAAGGATATTGGATGACATTATACTGTATTGTTATACAGTATCAAGTTTTTTTTATAAACATTTATAAAATTGTTAATTCTGTGAAATTGTTCACAAAATTTATTAATTCTTTTCAGTAATTCCTTATTATCCAGAAGAAAAAACTATTTTCTTATTTAAAAAAAAAGGATTATAAAAGAACTGCTTTAAGAGGAGAGCTTAATCAAATTAAGCTAATTTAAAGAGGTAATACTTTCATAAAAAAAGACCATTTGATATGATGAACATCAAAAGTAAATTATAGTCATTATTGGTGTATCAAATTAATTGCCTCACAATATAACTTTACCATCATTGACAGTTTTCGATATCAAAATATTATGCTAATCATAAATATCTTTACCGCTTAGAATATAATCAAACGAAGGAATATAATGATCACCGATAAACAAGATTATGTACTATGTTCTCATTGTGATTTGGTCATCGAATTAGCTGATGTGGCAATCGGCCACAAAGCTATTTGTCCTCGCTGTAATACGACATTATTTAAAAATAATATCAATATGAAGTTTAGAGCAGCAATGTATGCGTGTTGCTCGATAATTATGTTGATTGTTGCTTGTGGTGTGGTTTTTATTGATATTAATTTAGTGGGTAATGTCAATGGGGTAAGTGTGTTAGATATCCCCAAAATCCTTTTTTTTGATAATTATAGTTATATTTCGGCGCTATTTGTTTTATTTGTACTAATCTTTCCATTGCTCAATTTGTCTATTATTGCTTTACTCTGTTCAAAGATTAAGTTAACCAAATACCGAAAACGAGATTTACTGATTGTTTATGAAAAATTTCAACATTGGTGTATGCCTGAAATATTCTTAACCGGTGTATTAGTTAGTTTCGTAAAACTAATGAGTTATGGCAGTATTGGTGTGACTAGCACATTTTGGGCATTTTGTTTATTCGTATTCTTCTATATTAAAGCCTTAGTTATATTTACACCTGGCAAAATTTGGAATGAAATTCATCGAAATAATTTTGCACTAAAACCATTAGAAGTTGCCATGACGGGGATTAGTCAAAATATAAAATTATGTCATTGTTGCCATGCAATTGTTCCCGTTGAGTATACTAAATGCCCAAGATGTAAACAAAAAAGTCAAGTAAGAGAGCGGGATAAAATACAGTGGACCATTGCACTTTTAGTGACGTCATTAATTATTTATATTCCAGCTAATTTATTTGGAATCATGATAACAGTGGTATTTGGCTCAGCGTCAACTTCGACTATTATGGATGGCGTTATTTATATGTGGCAAGCAGGTGATGTACCAGTCGCGTTAGTTATTTTTGCAGCAAGTGTAGTTATCCCAATTTTAAAAATAATTTCACTTAGCTGGCTGTGTTATTTTGCGTTAGCTGTAAAAGATAAGAATAAACATAATTGTTTAAAAATGAAGAAATTATATAATGCGGTAGAATTTATTGGTAAATGGTCAATGATAGATATCTTTGTGGTTTCTGTAGTTTGTTCTTTAGTTAGAAATCAACAAATGATGGGAGTTTACCCAGATATTGGCGTGTGTTTTTTTGCCACTGTCGTTATCATTACGATGATTGCATCCCAAAAATTTGATCCACGATTGCTTTGGGACAGAACGCCAACTCGAAAATGAAATATAGGAATATTATGGCAAACTCAAGTAAAATAGCAAAAATAATTAAAATCAGAGCAATCTCTGCAATATGGATTATTCCTATAATTACAGCTATTGTTGGCTTATGGATAATCTATGCCCATTTTGCAGATCGCGGCACTACCTTTACTTTAATTGCCAATGATGCAAATGGCATTATTGCGGGTAAAACAGTAATAAAAAATCGTAGCGTAGATGTCGGTATTGTTGATGAAGTGACATTATCTGATGATTACCAAAAAGTTGTCATAAAAGGTCGTATCTATAATGATATGGAACCATTATTAAAAAATGATTCAATATTTTGGGTGGTTAAACCCGAAATTGGCCGGGATGGCGTAACTGGTCTTGGTACCATTTTATCTGGGGTATATATTGAATTGGCCTCAGGCAATGATACCCATAGTTTTAAAAACAATCCATTTATTCTATCTGATAATCCTCCGTTATCTGATCCGAGTATCAAAGGAATTCGTTTAAACTTAGAAAGTGATCAAAGTGGTGTTGTTCCTCGTGGCGCCAAAGTGATGTTTCGTGGTTATCATGTAGGTAATGTTGAAACATCGCAATTTAATGTTGATGCTCGTAAAATGAAGTATCAAGTTTTTATTACCAAACCTTATGATGCTTTAGTTACCGAAAATGTGCGGTTTTGGAAAGAGGGGGGGATCAATTTATCATTATCTTCGCGGGGTGCAAGCCTTGATGTTCCTTCTTTAGATGTCTTAATGTCAGGAGGAATAAGTTTTGATTTACCGGATGGCGCTAAATTAGGTCAACCAGCCAAGCAACATGATGTCTATAAATTATATGAAGATAAAAAATCGATTCAAGATTCACAATATACTGAATATAAAGAATTCTTAATTATGATTACTGACTCAATTTCGGGATTAATCGAAGGAGCACCAGTTGAATATCATGGCATAAGATTAGGTACAGTAAGTAAAGTACCGTTTTACACTGCCGAAATGTTAAAAGAAAAATCAATACTAAATCAAAAAGTACCAATATTAATTAGAATTGAGCCTGACCGTTTATCTGAATTAGTTGACGATAAGATCGATATCGCGGCTTTAATAATGGAAGAGCAAAAAAATGGCTTAAGGGCATCATTAAAAACATCAAATCTGTTTACTGGGGCGTTATTTATTGATTTAGATTTCTATCCGGAATTAAAGTCTAAATATGATAAAAAATTGGCTAATCAATACGGTTATAATATTATCCAAACTACATCAACAGGATTTGCACAAATACAAGCAAAAATCCTGCAGTTATTAGATAATTTTAATAATCTGCCGTTGAATAGTACTATAACCCAATTTAATAAATCTTTAGAATCAAGTGAACGATTAATGCAATCTTTAAATCAAATTATGGCAAGTAAAGAGATGCAAAATATGCCCAAAGATTTACAGAAAGCTATTCGTTCTTTAAACGAGACTATGAAAGGATTACAACCGGGTTCACAACTGAATACTCAAATGAATGAAAGCTTACAAAAAATTCAGCAAATGATGGATGAATTGACCCCTTTACTTAATACACTAAATAATAAGAGTAATGCATTGATCTTTTCAGCGCCAAATAAAAAAGATCAAGAACCAAAAGCCAGAGGTAATAAATAATGTTTAAATTAATTCAAAGCCTACAAATTATGCTATTGATGACATTATTCAGTGCAATAATTGGTTGTTCATCTGATGTACCGAATAAAAGCTATTTTCAATTGACCAGTAATTTGGCTAACCATGGTTCAACGATGACGCAATCTACTCATTATTTTATTTGGATTGAGTCGATTGAAGTGGCCGATTTTTTAAATAAATCAGGAATTGTTTTGCAAACCGATGATATAAAATATACCACGGCAACTAATCATCTATGGGTATCGGCATTATCTCAACAACTTGCCGAACGATTATCACAAGATTTAACGCAAATTATGCCTAATTATCTGGTATCGACAAATTCAATTACCACGCCATCATTAACGGTTAAACTTTTTATTGATGGTTTCCATGGCAATTATAATGGTGATGCGATAATAACCGGTCGTTGGGTTATGACAGATAAGAGCGGTAAAATTGTTACTAAAGTTATTAAACGGCAAATTCCGCTTACAACAAATGGTTATGATGCTTTGGTAAAAGCCCTGTCCCAAGGCTGGCAAGATGAAGAGCTAGACTTTGCAAATTCAATTAAACATTAATTGTTATTAAACATTCCGTCAAAAGAGTGACGGAATGTTCTCGGTGCTCAATTGCAGATCACAATAACTGTTGTTTCAATTTATTCAATAACTGATTTTCAATCTCAACCCAACCTCGTACACTATTAATAAACGCTATTTTATCGGCTTGTAAAATATCTTTTTTGATAATCTTTTTCTCGATGAGTTGGTGATTATTCAAATAATGCTGTCGCATCGTACCAGCAAGCAATCCAGAGGTAATCGCTGGTGTTAGCCACTTATCATTAATGAGTAATGCAATATTACCATTTACAAACTCGGTAATTTCATCATATTGATTATAATTGATATATTCTTGACCTGCGGCTAATTGAGGAAAATGTTGGCGATTAGTTGTTTTATGATAAAGAAAAACATTTTCCTTATCGACACATGTTGCTGCCCAAGCAAGTTTATCAATTACTATTGGATTGGTAAGTAAATCGATACTAATTTCCGGTTGTCCATTTTTAGGTTGTAGCAATCTAATTTTATATTTTCCTGAAAAATGAGTTTTTGCCAAATCGGTTAACTTCTGTTTGATGGCTTGAACATTACATGCAAAATCAAAATAGGTTGCTGAAGCCAATAATCTGTCTAAATGCATATCCAGTAGAACCAACTTGCCATCTTCAAGTAATAACGTTTCAATAATATATTTAGGTATAGATAACGTTCTATTTAAGATAGCTGTTTTGGCTATAATCTCATTATATTCATCATCGGCGGTTGAATCCCATGTAATGCCACCCCCGACGCCATAATTCAACTGTTGATTATGGATAGTCAAAGTACGTATTGGAATATTAAAAACTGCCTTTTTCATAGATGGTTCAACATAACCAATTGTGCCACAATAAACACCGCGCGTTGAGTTTTCAATATTACTAATAATTTGCATGGTACTTGATTTAGGAGCACCAGTAATTGAACCGCATGGAAAAAGCGCTTGAAATATTTGATATAAATTCACATTTTCTTTTAAGTTTCCTTGAATAGTCGAGGTGAGCTGCCAAACTGTTGGATATTTTTCTGCGGTAAATAAATGTGGAACAGTTACCGAACCGGGCTTTGAAATTTTGCTTAAATCATTACGAAGTAAATCAACAATCATCATATTTTCAGCCAGATTTTTCTCTGACATTAACAACTTTATTTGTTGTTTATCTTGGTTGGTATTTAAGCCTCGAGTTACTGTTCCTTTCATCGGTTTAGTCGAGATAGTTCTATCTTCTAATTTAAAAAATAATTCCGGAGAGATAGATAAAATATGATAATTTTCAAATTCAATATAAGCACAGTAATTAGCTCGATTATTTTTTTGTAGAAAATGATAATAATCTTTAGGATTGCCATTAAATGGTGCATTGAATTGAATGGTAAAGTTGGTTTGATAAGTATTACCTGATTCGATTTGGGCGCGAATATAACTAATTTTTTGTTGATATTCATCAATATTGGTGTCGCTAGACAACTTCAAAGATTGCGGTATATATTGTTCATTATTGGATATCGTCGTATAGTCTTCAAAAATACCAAATAACAGCAAAGGTAAATCCTGATTTGACGTTGGGAGTATTTTGGTTTTATTTGACTCGTTAAAGCCCATAGCGCTTTCATAAGCAAGGTAACCGCAAGCGTAGTAACCTTGTTGTATGAATGCTTCTATCTCCTCAATATCTTTTTTTATTGTGCAATGATCAGATGACTTTATAATTTTTATTGGATCACAAAAATATTTATGTTGCCCTTCAAAATCAAAATAAATTTTCATGTTCACTACTCGCTAACAAAATTGCTAATCATTTTTAAACCAAACTCTGTTTTAATTGCTTCAGGATGGAATTGCACTGATTCAATCGGAAGTGTCATATGACGCAATCCCATAATTAATCCTTGCTTATTAGTCGCGGTGACTATTAATGGTGATTGCTTTGCTGAATTTTCTACAATTAACGAATGATATCTTACAACCGACAAAGGATTTTTAATTCCAGCAAATAATCCTTGCTCATCATGAATAATTTCATCAACTTTGCCATGCATTGGTATAGGTGCTTTAACTATTTTGCAGCCAAAATATTGCGCAATCGCTTGATGGCCTAAACAGATCCCTAGTATTGGACAATGCTTCGCAAAGGTTTGAATCGCTGACAACGATATTCCAGCATTTTCTGGCCGGCCTGGTCCCGGAGAAATTACCATTTTAGAGAATGATAATTGCTTTAGTTCATCAATAGATTTTTCATCATTTTTGATGACCATAACATCGGCACCAGTACGGCAAAGGTAGTCATAGATATTAAAAGTAAAAGAATCGTAATTATCAATTAGTAGAATCAAAATTATATCCAATCTTATTCTTTAAAAGCAGTCTAGATGAGAAATGTGACCGATGATTCTATTATAAAAAGGCATAGCACATAAAGTAATTTATACCTAGGGTGTCAAAAACCTTACTCCCCAACTTTTTTAAATTTTGCGAAATTGGCTTTTTGAAGATAAGTTAAGCAAAAAATTTAATTTTAGGGATCGAAATTATAAATAAAACTGGATATACTTGTATGGCAGATTAATTATAATTATTTTTTGTTACCTAATATATAAGAGAAATTCAATGAAAATCGTAAAAGCGGAAGTTTTCGTGTGTAGTCCAGGAAGGAACTTTGTCACATTAAAAATCACTACAGATTCAGGCGTATATGGAGTTGGTGATGCGACACTCAACGGACGAGAGTTATCTGTCGCATCATACCTCAAAGATCATCTTTGCCCACAACTAATCGGTCGAGATGCTAGTCAAATAGAAGATATCTTTCAATATTTTTATAAAGGAGCTTATTGGCGTCGTGGGCCGGTGACTATGTCGGCGATATCGGCCATCGATATGGCGCTATGGGATATCAAAGGCAAAGTCGCCAATATGCCACTTTATCAATTATTGGGTGGAGCTTCACGTACAGGTGTGATGGTTTATTGCCATACTACCGGTAAGGATATTGAAGAAGCGCTAGATGATTATGCTAAACATAAAGAGATGGGCTTCAAAGCCATTCGCGTTCAATGTGGTATACCGGGAATGAAGACCACATACGGTCAAAGTAAAGGTAAAAATTTAGCTTATGAGCCGGCTACTCGAGGTAACTATCCAGAAGAGCAATTTTGGGCAACCGACAAATATCTTGATTTCACACCAAAATTATTTGAGGCAGTAAGAAATAAATTTGGTTTTAACGAGCATTTATTACATGACATGCACCACCGTTTAACGCCAATTGAAGCTGCGCGTTTTGGTAAAAGTATCGAAGATTATCGTCTATTTTGGATGGAAGACCCAACACCAGCGGAAAACCAAGAGTGCTTCCGTTTAATTCGCCAACATACCGTCACGCCAATAGCGGTTGGTGAAGTATTTAACAGTATTTGGGACTGTAAACAGTTAATTGAAGAGCAACTTATTGATTACATCCGAACCACCATAACCCATGCAGGTGGCATCACGCATATGCGTCGAATTGCCGATTTTGCCGCACTTTATCAAGTTAGAACCGGCTCACACGGGCCATCAGATTTATCACCAATCTGTCATGCAGCGGCACTTCACTTTGATATGTGGGTACCTAACTTCGGGGTGCAAGAGTTTATGGGTTATTCCGAACAGATGTTAGAAGTTTTCTCGCCTAACTGGACCTTCACTGATGGTTATATGCATCCAAGTGATAAACCAGGTTTAGGAATCGATTTTGATGAAAAACTGGCAGCAAAATATCCATATAACCCTGCTTATTTGCCAATCGCGCGTTTAGAAGATGGCACTTTGTGGAATTGGTAAAATTTGCTAAAACAAATATTGCTTTAAACTAATAGATATAGATAACCGTTTTACATGTGTAATGTAAAACGGTTATTTTTTTCACTTGATCATTGTTTTCTTAATCTTGTGGTAGATTAAAACTACCTGAGGGAATAAACAATTATATCCAATGTTGGTGTAACTATTTATAACTATGGACGATATCAAACTGTCAGCTGTTTTTATGTCCATTATCTACTTTTAACTCTCTAGTGATCAACAACATATAAGCTTACTGCAAATTAAGTAATTTATACGATTTTATTTTTAATTCTACAATTATTAATACCTTTTCTAGTAAAAGTGTCGTGTTGATTCAATACGACACTTTTTTATCTATAACCGTCACATCAATATTAATCTTGATAAATTTATTTAAGGTTAATTCAATAACATTATGATAATTATTAATTTTATTAGATTGTTTGTCATTTTTGCCATCTATGTCGAGAACATCGGCTAATCCGTAATTTTTTGCGATATTTTTTGGTAATGTGATCTTACTCACAAAAACATACTAATCTACTTGTATGGTAGTATTTAATCGTTTAATTTGATGCCGCATAAATCATAAATGAGGTATTCAATGAAAATCGTAAAAGCAGAAGTTTTTGTGTGTAGTCCAGGAAGGAACTTTGTCACATTAAAAATCACTACAGATTCAGGCGTATATGGAGTTGGTGATGCGACACTCAACGGACGAGAGTTATCTGTCGCATCATATCTCAAAGATCATCTTTGCCCACAACTAATCGGTCGAGATGCTAGTCAAATAGAAGATATCTTTCAATATTTTTATAAAGGAGCTTATTGGCGTCGTGGCCCGGTGACCATGTCGGCGATATCGGCCATCGATATGGCGCTATGGGATATCAAAGGCAAAGTCGCCAATATGCCACTTTATCAATTATTGGGTGGAGCTTCACGTACCGGTGTGATGGTTTATTGCCATACTACCGGTAAGGATATTGAAGAAGCGCTAGATGATTATGCTAAACATAAAGAGATGGGCTTCAAAGCCATTCGCGTTCAATGTGGTATACCGGGAATGAAGACCACATACGGTCAAAGTAAAGGTAAAAATTTAGCTTACGAACCGGCTACTCGAGGTAACTATCCAGAAGAGCAATTTTGGGCAACGGATAAATATCTTGATTTCACACCCAAATTATTTGAGGCAGTAAGAAATAAATTTGGTTTTAACGAGCATTTATTGCATGACATGCACCACCGTTTAACGCCAATTGAAGCAGCGCGTTTTGGTAAAAGTATCGAAGATTATCGCCTATTTTGGATGGAAGACCCAACACCAGCGGAAAACCAAGAGTGCTTCCGTTTAATTCGCCAACATACCGTCACGCCAATAGCGGTTGGTGAAGTATTTAACAGTATTTGGGACTGTAAACAGTTAATTGAAGAGCAACTTATTGATTACATCCGAACCACCATAACCCATGCAGGTGGCATCACGCATATGCGTCGAATTGCCGATTTTGCCGCACTTTATCAAGTTAGAACCGGCTCACACGGGCCATCAGATTTATCACCAATCTGTCATGCAGCGGCACTTCACTTTGATATGTGGGTACCTAACTTTGGGGTGCAAGAGTTTATGGGTTATTCCGAACAGATGTTAGAAGTTTTCTCGCCTAACTGGACCTTCACTGATGGTTATATGCATCCAAGTGATAAACCAGGTTTAGGAATCGATTTTGATGAAAAACTGGCAGCAAAATATCCATATAACCCTGCTTATTTGCCAATCGCGCGTTTAGAAGATGGCACTTTGTGGAATTGGTAAATTATTAAAGGAGCATATATGAAAAGTATCGTTGTTAAAAAACCAAATGAACTAGTAATCGAAGAACGTGAAGTTCCTCAACCAGCCAAAGGCGAAGTCAGAGTCAAAGTAAAACTAGCTGGTATATGTGGTTCAGATAGTCATATCTATCGTGGACATAATCCATTTGCAAAATATCCAAGAGTAATTGGACATGAATTTTTTGGCATTATTGACGAGGTTGGTGAAGGCGTCGATCGTTCAAGAATTGGTGAACGGGTTTCGATTGATCCGGTAATTAGCTGTGGATGTTGTTACCCTTGTTCGGTGGGTCGACCTAATGTTTGTTCATCGCTAACTGTTTTGGGGGTTCATCGTGATGGTGGCTTTAGTCAATATACAACAGTCCCAAGTAACAATGCCTATACAATTCCTGATGACATCTGTGATGAATTTGCTGTAATGATTGAACCATTCACTATCGCCGCTAATGCAACAGGTCACCTAAAACCGACAACAGATGATATTGCATTAATTTATGGTGCAGGTCCAATGGGGCTAACGTCGGTACAAGCACTAAAAGGTGTTTATCAAGTAAAACAAGTTATTGTTGTCGATCGGATTGATGAGCGTTTAGCTATGGCACAAACAAGCGGTGCAGATCTCGTCATCAATAATTCACAACTTTCATTAAAGGATGAATTAGAAAAACGCAATATTAAACCAACGATTATTATCGATGCGGCATGTCATCCAACAATTTTATCAGAAGCAATTGCTATTGCCTCTCCGGCGGCAAGAATCCTGATAATGGGCTTTTCTAGTGATCCTTGTCAAATTACCCAACAAGGAATAACCAGTAAAGAGTTATCTATTTTTTCTTCCCGATTAAATGCCAATAAATTTCCAGTGGTTATCGAATGGTTGAAGAAAAAAATGATCGACCCACAAAAGTTAATCACACATCAATTTGATTATACACAAGTAGTTCAAGCCATTGAAACCTTTGAAAAAGATCAGAAACAGTGTTGTAAGGTTCTATTAACCTTTAGTTAACACAGAATAAATCTGGTGAATAACTTTTTAGATAAAATATTAAAAGAGAGAAAAGTATGAATGTTATAGGAAATAAGAATGAAAGGGATACTTCGGATTTAGTTAAAGCCGCAGTATCTGGCTGGCTGGGAACCGCTTTAGAATTTATGGATTTTCAATTGTACTCTTTAGGGGCGGCATTAGTTTTCCATGAAATTTTCTTTCCAGAACAATCAGCAATTATGGCATTGATTTTAGCTATGGGGACTTATGGTGCCGGTTATGTGGCTCGAATCGTTGGCGCTTTTGTTTTTGGTCGCATGGGTGATGCAATTGGTCGTAAAAAAGTACTATTTATTACTATCACTATGATGGGGATATGTACCACGCTTATTGGTGTATTACCAACTTATGCGCAAGTAGGAATTTTGGCACCATTGATGTTGGTTGTTTTACGTATCATCCAAGGATTAGGAGCTGGTGCTGAAATTTCAGGGGCAGGAACGATGCTTGCTGAATATGCACCAAAAGGCAAAAGGGGAATAATTTCTTCATTAGTCGCAATGGGGACTAACTGTGGCACACTAAGTGCAACAGCAATATGGGCATTTATGTTCTTTTTATTAGATAAAGATCAATTAGTTGCCTGGGGATGGCGTGTTCCATTTATTGCAAGCGTGGTGGTTATGATTTTTGCAATTTGGTTACGAATGAATTTAAAAGAAAGCCCAGTATTTGATGAAGTCAATGATACGGATGAGCCAAAAAATAATAATAAAGCCACAAAACATATCTCATTAATTGAAATGTTTAAAAGTAAATCATTTTGGTTAGCCACCGGATTACGGTTTGGTCAAGCTGGAAACTCTGGTTTAATCCAAACTTTTTTAGCGGGATATTTAGTACAAGCATTATTATTCAATAAAAGTATTCCGACCGATGCAATCATGTTTAGCTCAATTGTTGGGTTCTTAACAATTCCTTTTTTAGGTTGGTTATCTGATAAGATCGGTCGAAGAATTCCTTATATTGTATTGACTTTGTCGGCAATTGTACTTGCCTATCCAATGTTATCTATCATTGTCGATATAAATCATTCTGTAAATACTATTACATTATGTTTGATTCTCATTCATAATATTGCCGTTTTAGGTTTATTTGCCCTTGAAAACATTACTATGGCCGAAATGTTCGGTGCTCGTAATCGATTCACGCAAATGGCAATATCTAAAGAAGCAGGAGGTTTAATTGCAGTAGGATTTGGCCCAATTTTGGCTGGAATTTTCTGTAAAATGGTTGATGATTGGTGGCCAATTGTGGCTATGATTATTGTTTACTCTTGTATTGGTCTTGTTTCGGCGATTCTTATGCCGGAGGTAAAAGACCGTGATTTAGCTGACCTAAATGACGCAGCAGATAGTAAAAATTAAACGGAAAAAATAATGAGATTATCAAATCAAACTTTATCACAACTACCTAAAGAGGTAGTTGTTCCAACTTATGATAGAAGCAAAATTAAAACCAAAATTGTCCATCTTGGTTTTGGGGCATTTCATCGTGCTCATCAAGCAGTCTTTGCAGATGTATTGGCTGAAGAGCATGATAGCGATTGGGGATATTGTGAAGTTAATTTGATTGGTGGTGAAGCACAAATCCAAGATTTAAAAGAACAAGATTGTTTATTCAGTGTATGTGAAATGTCCTATGATAACTGGAATACTCGTGTTGTAGGCGTTGCAAAAGAAGCATTACATGCAGATATTGATGGAATACAAAAAGTCTTAGATGTGATGACCCGTCCAGAAATTGCGATTGTGTCAATAACGGTAACCGAAAAAGGCTATTGTTATCTGCCATCGACTGCATCAATTGATACCAATAATCCATTAATTAGTCATGATATTGCCAATCCTCATGCGCCTAAATCCGTTCCGGGTGTCATTGTTGAGGCGTTACGTTTACGTAAAGAGCAGGGATTAAAACCTTTCACGGTTATGTCTTGTGACAATATGCCTGAAAATGGCCATGTTACTCGTAATGTTGTTTTAGCACTGGCTAAACAGCGAGATCCTAATCTAGCTCAATGGATTGAAGATAATGTGACTTTTCCATCAACGATGGTTGATCGAATTGTCCCTGCGGCAACGCCTGAAACGATGGTTAAAATAAAAAAACAACTTGGTGGAATTGATGATCCAGCAGGTATTGCCGGTGAACCATTTAGACAATGGGTGATTGAAGACAATTTTGTGGCTGGTCGACCTCAATGGCAGAAAGCTGGGGCAGAACTCGTTGGTGATGTTTTGCCTTATGAAGAGATGAAATTACGCATGTTAAATGGTAGTCATTCATTTTTTGCTTATTTAGGTTATTTAGCCGGTTATTTGCATATTGATGAATGTATGCAGGATCCCAATTATGTTAAAGCAGCTAGACATTTAATGTTAAATGAACAAGCAACTACCTTACGAGTAAAAGATGTTGATTTGTCTGCTTATGCAGATTCATTACTCGATCGTTATCGAAACACCGGTTTAAAACATCGTACATGGCAAATCGCCATGGATGGTACTTTAAAATTGCCACAACGTATGCTTGATTCTATTCGTTATCACTTAGCTGACAATACCTCATTTGATTGTCTTGCTTTAGGGGTAGCTGCTTGGATGCGTTATGTTAGTGGGGTAGATGACGCGGGTAATTCAATTGATGTTAGCGATCCATCAATCAGCAAAATAAAAGAGCTGGTTGCTAATAGTGCCGATGACGAAAATAGAGTAAAAGCACTATTATCTCTAACTCATGTATTTGGTAATGAGTTAGCAAATAATCCGCTTTTCGTTGAAAAGGTTACGACAGCGTATCTTTCTTTACGAGATGTCGGCGCTAAAAAGACAGTTGAAAAATTAATTCAACTTTTTTAAAGCTATCAAGATAATTTAGTATAGTTAATAACCAAGGTGTAATAGTGCTATTTAGCAATTACACCTTTTATACGCCCTATTGACGTTATTTGATATATAGACTATTTTTTAAAAATACTTTTCTTATATTTAAAAATCACCTACTATTCACATCAATACAATTGATTATACAAGAATAGGATATGTTTAAACTTATCGAATTAAATATTTCAGAGCCCGTTAATCAACAAGTTTATCGTACATTAAGAAGAGCGATTATTACTTGTCAGGTTTTGCCTGGCATTTTACTTTCTGAAAAAGATATTTCTACGCAATTTAATGTATCACGCCAACCAGTTCGTGAAGCCTTTATCAAATTAGCTGAAGCCGGGTTGGTTAAAATTCTTCCGCAACGAGGGACATTTGTAACCAAAATATCGGTTAAAAAAGTGATTGATGGTCAGTTTATTCGTGAAGCAGTTGAATGTGCAATTATTAAACGTGCTGCACAAGAAATTAGTGATGCTGATCTGTTATTGCTCGAACAAAATCTCAAAGAACAGATTGATGCTAATAAGCGTAAAGATATTCGTTATTTTCTAGAAAAAGATGATGAATTCCACCAAATTTTAATGAATGTTGTTGATTGTCCAATGGCGTGGGAAACCGTCGAAAATATTAAAGCAATGATGGATAGAGTGAGATATTTAACTTTAGAAGATATTTCTCCTCCCGAAGACTTGGTTAAACAACATGAAAAAATCGTTATCGCACTAAAAAAACATGATCCTGAAATGGCTGCTCTTGCGCTTCATGAGCATTTATCGACAATTTTAAAAACGATAAAATTAGTCTCTCAGCAACATAATGAGTGGTTTGTTGATTAACTTATAACCAATCAAAGCAAACTTATTAACGAATTTATTTTGTAACATCAAATTTAATCAATTTAAATCAATTAATTGCGTTTTTAATTTGAATAAACAAAATAAAGGGGCGAAAAACAGGCTATTTTCAAGGTCGAGACTTTCGTTTTTTTGCCATCAACATGCTGATAAACAAGCATCAATAAGTAATGTTAAAAATAAAAATGATGTTGAGGTTAAGTTAGTCGTTAAGCAGAAAATTGATTAAATTATTTATATACAATATGTTAGTAGATTATTGTTTATATAATCACAAATCATTTCTAACATTACTTTTAATAGCAAAGTTAAGGGAATAAGATAATTAATTTGTTAATTTGCAACTGATTCAATTTTTCATCAAATTTAATTAATTCTTTTTTATATTCATCTAGCCTTGTATTGCAAAAAAATTTAATCGATTAAAGTGAAACTACATTTTTTAGTTGATAGTTATTCCTTTACAGTACAGGTAAAAAATAATAGTAAATAGTGATTTGTAGTTGTAGGCGTTTCAGTTTTATTGAATTTATTAGAGCACATCAAACTTTTTAAATGTCATAACAAATTTTAAATGTAACCATTTATCACTAATCAAGCATTTTTATAATTGAGCTATTGTCATTTAATTTTAGCGAAATTATTTACTCACCCAAAATAGTTACTTCGACTCTCAAAAAATCAATTTGACTTAACGAATCTTTACAGACTAAATCCTATAATTGAACTACTATATAGCTGTTTAGAAGTTCAATATAATAATGGTAAATAAAATGATGTATGTCAGAAGGTTATCAGTTATTGTAGTAAGCTTTATCATTCCAGTAAAAGTAATCGCAAGCGGATTACAACCTACTGAGCAGGACAAAAAAATCAGTAATCAACAATTGATTTATCAACAAGAACGACTAAAAGCAACTGAAGATGTGTTATCGTCTAAAATGCCTAATGTTAGTTTATGGTCAGCAACTAAAAAAATAAAAAATATTGAATTTCCTCAAGAAGAGATTTGTTTTCCAATTTATAAAGTGGATTTATTAAAAAGAGAGGATTTTCCTTTTTTTGTGCCACTCAATTCATTGGCTAAGCAAGCTGAAGGACTTTGTTTAGGGAGTCAAGGTTTAAATTTATTAATGATTGAATTGCAAAATCAATTAATAAGTTTTGGATATATTACATCTAGAGTAGTTGCCCCAGATCAGGACCTTTCAACTGGAATATTTTCTTTAGTATTACTGAAAGGTACAGTCGGTAAGATTTGTTATTCACAAGATAGTGATACCCATTCAAGCCTCGCGACTAACATACCGTTAAAAAAAGGAGATTTATTAAATTTACGTTCTTTAGAACAGGGGCTCGAAAATTTACAACGTGTTTCAAGTTCTGTTGCCAATATCGAGTTAGTTGCTACGGAAAAAGAAGGGGAAACCGATGTTATCATTAAACGACAACAATCGAAGTATTGGCGTTTATCGGCTTCTATTGATGATTCAGGTACTAAAGATACTGGACGGTACCAAGGTGGATTGACCTTTTTTTTAGACAATCCACTAGGCTTGAGTGATTCATTTTATCTTTCTGGTGGCCATGATTTAGAAGGTAAATCAAAATACGGATCTAGAAACTATCTTTTCTCCTATTCAGTTCCATATGGTTACTGGCTAGTTAATGCGTCAATCTACGGAAATACTTATCATCAAAAGATAGCCGGTATTTATGACTATCAATATAAGGGGCGCAGTAAATATTATAATTTCCAAGTAAGTCGAGTGATACATCGCAATGAATCACAAAAAACGCTACTGAGTTATGGTATTAATACTCGAGAATCACGTAACTACTTAAATGATATCGAACTTGAAATACAACATAGAAAAACAACTAATTGGCAGCTTGGCTTACAACATAGCCACAACATTAATGATACAAACCTTGATATTGGTATTTGGTATCAAAAAGGAGTGCGTTGGTTTAATGCTGAAAAAGCTCCTGAAGAACATGCGAATATTGGAAGTGCCTTGACGGATATTTTTAATTTTGATCTATCTCTTTATGCACCATTTAATTTAAAAGAACAGAATTTTGCTTATAGTTTTGATCTTCGAGGACAATTAACACGTAAAAATAAATTAACCGCTCCTGACCGTTTTTCTATTGGTAGTCGTTGGACTGTTCGTGGATTCGATGGTGAGGAGATGCTAAGTGCCGATAATGGCTGGTACATACGTAATGAATTAGATTGGCAAATACCGACAAATCAACAATTATATCTCGGATTAGATGCCGGACAGGTTTCAGGAGGAAATTCAGAAATGCTATTGGGCAAAAGATTAATAGGTTCAGCTTTGGGAATACGAGGTAAGCAACTTGGCATTTACTATGATTTATTTGCCGGTGTACCTTTACATAAACCCGATAAATTCGAAACAAATCATTTAACATTAGGTTTTTATTTAAATTGGACTTATTAGTTACTTGATAAATAAAGTCAAATAGATATTAGGTAATGGAGATTCTATCTATTTGTTTTACTCTAGTTTTTATAATAATAGTTATATTTTTATTTAAAAATATACATTATTCGCAAAAATTTATAGGAAAAGTAACATTTTATATTCAATAATTGATGATTAATAATTAATCCTGTCATTGAATTAAAGTTTAATAGTAAGTGGCTTTTGGTAGTTTTTAATATTTATTAGTATCGCGAAGTTTATACAATTGAACAGAATGATTTTTATATTATAAATGATATAAAAAGGGCGCTATTAAGTTCAAACATATCTGTATTAACAATATGTTTAAATTAATAAACCAAAAAAGGAAGCTATGTTTTATCTTTATTCTGACAGGAAGTTAAGTATATTTAATTATACATCACGCCTTTTTATTATTATTCAAATCATTAGCAAAAAACTTCACCTTAAATATAAATGCCAAGTCATGACAGTGAATCAACAATAATCTATCAAAATGAGCATAATAATATCGGTATAAAGCATTACGATTATTTTATTAATTAGCAATCAATTTTGAATTTTATTAATGATTTTAATTTGTTGTAAATCAGTAGTGGTATTAAATGAAGTAATTAATAAGTATTGAACTTTACTCCTTAAAGAGTAAGAACTAATGAAAGGTAAAAACTATGAATAAAAATTTATATCGAATTATATTTAATAAAGCTCGTGGGTTATTAGTTGTTGTTTCAGAAAAAGCTAAATCTCATCATATGATTTCTAGTAGTAATCAAAAAATAAAAGGTGATAAGGTTTTACATAGCAAGAAGACAGGCACATTAAAGCAGTTAGTTTTTCTAACCTATGTTGCTCTAGGTATGATTAGTGTAGTTGAAACCAGTTTTGCTGGTGGAATAGTTGTTGATCAAAGTAGCAATCAAAATCAACGCCCGACTATTCATGAGTTAGGAAACGGTACAACCCAAGTTGATATTGCCTCACCAACCAGAGGTGGTGTTTCTCATAATAAATTTACCCAATTTGATGTTGCAAAAGATGGCGTTATTCTTAACAACTCCGCTTCAAGCTCAAACACTCAGCTAGCAGGCAACATTAAAGGTAACCAATACCTGCAAAGTAGTGCTAAAGTCATTTTGAATGAAGTTAACTCTAAAAATCCAAGCCAATTAAATGGTTATATTGAAGTTGCCGGACAAAAAGCTCAAGTTGTTGTCGCTAATGCAGCTGGCATCACTTGTAATGGCTGTGGGTTTATTAATGCCAATCGTGCCACATTAACGACCGGTAAACCGATTATTGAAAATGGTGAGTTAAAAGGTTATGAAGTACAGAATGGAAAGATCGAAATTGCAGGTAGAGGTTACCGCAGTTCTGAACAAAATTATACCGATTTAATTGCTCGTACTGTATCGATTAATGCCGGTTTATGGACAGATAATGATTTAAATATTGTAACAGGTAAAAATAAAGTCAATGTTGATTTAACCAGAATTGAAAAAAACGGTGCGGATAGTGTTTCTGGTCGCCCCGAATTTGGTTTAGATGTATCTGCGTTAGGTGGTATGTATGCAGGAAAAATAAAAATGGTTGGTACGGAATTAGGCGTAGGTGTTCGTAACCAAGGAAAGATATGGACAAATGCTGGAGCAATTCAAATTTCATCTGAAGGGAAAATTTCTAACCACAATTCAATAAGTTCTGTAAATGATATTGTGATTAAAAGTGAAAACGGTATTGAAAATCACGGCAATATTGAAAGCAAAAAAAATATTACATTTACAAGCCGAAAAGAAACGAAAAATGTTGGATCGATAAAAGCTAAAGATGATATTAGTTTTAGTGCTGGTGAGTGGACAGGTAATGATGGCCAAATCACGGCTGATAAAACTATTTATGCTACAGGTGAAAATTTTACCAATGGCGCAACAGGTAAAGTTTATGCTCGTGATATGAATTTAAAAACGAACTTAGTTCGAAACCAAGGTAATTTAACCGCAACTAATAATATTGATATTAAATCTAGAACAGTTTCTAATTTATCGACCATGTCTGCCGGTGAAAATATCAAAATTCAAAGTGAGTTATTAGATAATAGTTTTAATCCAGGCACAATTATTGAAGCTAAAAATATTACTTTAGACGGTGATTATTTTAAAAATTATGGTGAGGTAAATGCAACAGATAATTTAATTGTTCGTCAAACTAAGGTTGCAAACTACAATCGTCTTGCAAGTGTTAATAAACTGGAAGTTAATGCTAAAGAAATTTACAACAGTTATGGTTCTAATGATGGAAGTCGAAAAGGCGGTGTCATTAGTAGTAATGATGTCAGCGTTAAAACCGATAAGCTAGAAAATGGCAATATTATAAATGCAAATAAACAACTAGATATTGTTTCTCACTATGTTGAAAACTATAAGAATCTAACTGCTGGAGAACAATTAAATTTAAATGTTGAATCATTAAATAATGATTGGAATGGAGAAATCATAGCTAAAGATATTAATATTCAATCTATTGATATTAAAAATGATGGGAAATTGCATAGTCGTAATCAACAAAAAATTGATGCTGGTAAGCTTATAAATCAAGGAATAGTAACATCTGATAATAATTTTATTGCTAACATTGATAATCTTGAAAATCGTAATAACGCTATTATTCAAGCTAAAAATGTTTCCTTAAAAGGCGATAACTTAATCAATACGGCAGAAATTTCTGCCAACGATTTACTCAGTATAAATGTCAAATTAATATCGAACCAAAAGACATTGTCAAGTTCTCGCACTGTTGATATCAACAGTGATACCTTAAAAAATGACCTAAGTGCAGAAATTCTTTCTGATAATTTAATCGTTCTTAGAGGTAATTACATTACTAATTTAGGTGATATAAAATCTAAAAATGTTATCAAAATTAATGCTGACAAGGAATTTTATAATCGTGGTTGGAATGTAGTAAATAGTGTAGTTACTGGCCTAGTGCAAGGTGAAGATGTGAATATTATTGCTGCCAAAGTAAGTAATGAAGGACAGCTAACTGGTTGGAATTACATTAGAATAAAGGATGATTATTTTATCAATAATTGGAATGGTAAAATAAATGGTAATAACATTAATATAAATAGTTACAGTTTTGATAATTATGGTTTGGTCAAAGCTAAAGATAATGTGAATATTGATGCAACTAACGTATATAATGCTACTTCAATGATATCTGATTATCTTTTTACATTAAACGCTCTTGGTACTTTCAAGAACGATACCAATGCGCAAATAGTTGCTAATTGGCAAGCTGATTTTAGTGGTACCAATATTGATAATTTTGGCAAAATAACAACAGGTCACGCGATAAATATCAATGCTACGAAAATCTATAATAATGGGCTATTGTCGTCAAACATACATTTAAGATTAACTGGTGATAAATTTACTAATGATTATGCTGGTACCGTATCTACTGAAACCGTGACGGCCAATGTTGGTTATTTTAACAATTTAGGAAATATTCGTGGCACGATAGTAAATCCATAATAATAAATATTGTTATATTAATTTAAACATTAATTGTTAATAACTATTTGTACTGTTAAAAGATTCTAACTTTTATCATGATCAGTGATGAAATGTTTAGAATCTTTTTTATTTTTAAATTTATCATCATTAATTTGATTCTTTTAATTAAGCATTTAATGTACTATTAATTTAATTATAGAATAAATGAAGGTATTAAATATGCTAAAGCAGCTGCAAATCAATGTTAGTGGCGTTGTACAAGGTGTAGGTTTTCGTTTTTTTACCTATCAGCAGGCAAATAAATTAGGTTTAGTCGGTACGGTAAAAAATTTGTCTAATGGTGATGTTGAAATTATTGTTCAAGGTGAAGATATTGCGTTAGAGAAAATGTTGCACTGGTTAGAAGCGGGAGGACCGCGATCTGCAACTATTACTCATATTCGCGTTAATCAAGTAGTTATTGATACTAATTTAACCTCTTTCAATATTGGATATTGATCTAAACAATAGATTAATTTCAGCAAAATTATCATAATAAAGCTAAGCTATTCAAACTAAAATTGAACTGGCAGGTTAATATCTATCTATAATATTAGTTAAATGAAAATTTAACGTTTACGCAAATAACCTAACACCCGAAAAGAATCGATTTTCCATCCTCCATCTCTAAATATTAATGGAAAGGTCGCGCGACTTCTGGCTGTTGGACCAGGATTTTGCTGGATGATCTCAATTTCATTGTCAGTAACTTTACTGATAATGGCAACGTGGCCATATTTAGACCAATCAAAAACAATAATATCATCAACTTGAGGTTTGGTGGGGGATCCATTATGAAACTGAAGTAAATTTCGTTTAGGATTGAGACTTCCATCTGGTATTGAATCATCAAAAAAATCTTTAGCATGCCCATAACTGTCAGGCATTTTATGATTAAAACGTTCATAGTAATAACGTTTAATAAATTCAACACATTGATACTTTAGCCCTAAATTATAACCATCTTTTGCAACATTCCTACCACTTACATTACTTATTGAACCATTATAATAAACTTTAACACCATTAAACTCATCAACAACCATGCCAATTTTACTTTTATCAACATCTAAAGCAGCATAAACAAAATGACAAAAACCATAACCTAATAATATTAATGAAATAATTATTGAGAAAATAATCCTTCTAGAGCTTAAAAACATTTGGGGATCCTACTACATATCTTTTTTCATTAATCTGATTAGATAATTTTGATTAAATCTATATCTTAAAAGCAAAGAGTGTTTTAATTCGTAAAACTATTGTTTATATTAATCAATAAATGTTATCTATTTTATAGTAAAGAGGAAAATTTTTAAGTAAATTATTGATGTTTTCAATTATTATTTTATCGTTACTTAACTTCTTTTAATGTCAGATATTAATTTATTAAAAAATAAAGTAAAATAAGATAATTTTTGGGTGATTAGTAATAAAGGTCCATTTTATTAATGATTAATCTTACTCACGTAATTAACGTAAACTATGAATAAAAAAAATTTAATCTGTATCATTCTGCTTATTTTGATAATTGGTATTTATTACCGTTACCAAATAGACGATAACGCTTCTATCGCGTCATCAAACACAAATTCGCCTGATACACCTATTTATCAAAGTGATGATATGATAACCAATGTTTATGATTTATCAGGCAACATGGTATATAAGATTGAATCAAGCAAAGTAAGACATTTTGATAATACGGAAAATACTGATTTTGATTTACCTAATGTGACACTTTACGATCAGGATCATGTGGCTACTTGGCATATTAAAGCAAAACGTGCAACCTTGACTAATGATAAATTAATCTACCTTTATCAAGATGTTGTGTTAACAAATTTAACCCCTGATTCGCAATTACAACAAGTGTTAACCGATAATGCTGTAGTTGATTTAAAAACACAACTGGTAACGTCTGATGATCCAGTAAAAATTAAAGGAGTAGGCTTTTTTTCGACGGGCATCGGTTTAATCGGTGATTTAAGAGAAAAAACGGCAAATATACTTGAAAATATAAAAACCTTCTATAATACTGAGGCGCAATAAAAAATGAAATTAAAAAAACAAGCAACTTATCTATTGTATTTTTTATTCTGTTTATCATTTGCTTGTTTTGCAGATGAAGCCACTTTGGAATCTTCTTCCTCGCAAAAAGACCAGAAGATGTTTGCTAGTGACAAGCCTATTATGATTGATGCTGACAATCAGCAAATTGATATTGAAAAAAATATTATCACCTTCACTGGTAATGTTCAGATTGTTCAAGAAGGTTTAACAATATGGGCTGATAAAGTTGTTATGACCGATATGCAAGACTCAACAAAACAAAAAATTACCGGATATGGTAATCCGGTAAAATATAAACAGATTATGCCGCAAAATAACAAAATTGTGACCGGGCACTCATCGCAGGTTATCTATGATGTGAAGGATAGCAACATCATATTGCAAGGGGATGCGGAGCTAGTTCAGGATGATAATCGCATTAAAAGTTCGCTTATTACTTATGATTTAAAAAGACAACGAATATTTGCACAACCGGGTAGAAATGAACGAGTAAAAACTACTATCATCCCAAATCAAGTTAAAGAGATGAACAAATAATATGTCAATTTTAAAAGCCGAAAACCTCGCTAAAGTTTATAAAAAGCGACGTGTTGTTGAAGATGTAAGTTTAACAGTCAATTCTGGTGAAATAGTTGGTCTGCTTGGTCCTAATGGTGCGGGTAAAACCACGACTTTTTATATGGTAGTTGGCATAGTCACTTTAAATGCCGGAAAAATCTATCTCGATGATCATGATATTAGTATCTTACCATTACATGAGCGCGCTCAAAAAGGTATTGGCTATTTACCGCAAGAAGCCTCGATATTTAGAAAATTATCGGTTATTGATAATATTTTGGCTATATTAGAAACGCGTAAAGATATTGATAAAAATGAAAAATTAAATCGAGCAGAAGAGCTACTTGAAGAATTCCATATTACGCATATACGAAACAATATTGGTCAATCTTTATCAGGTGGTGAAAGACGAAGAGTTGAAATTGCTAGAGCCTTAGCTGCTAATCCAAAATTTATTTTACTCGATGAACCTTTTGCTGGGGTCGATCCGATCTCAGTTATTGATATCAAAAATATCATTAAACATCTACGCGATCGTGGATTAGGTGTACTAATTACCGATCATAATGTCCGTGAAACGCTTGATGTTTGTGAACGCGCCTATATAGTAAATAAAGGACATTTAATTGCTGAAGGTACACCTGATAGTATATTAAATAATGAATATGTTAAACGCGTTTATTTAGGACATGAATTCAGATTATAGATTATGATGAAACAAGGCTTACAACTGAAGATTTCTCAACAGTTGTCAATGACGCCACAATTGCAACTCGCAATTCGCATGTTGCAATTGTCGACTCTAGAGTTAAGACAAGAAATTCAAACTGCACTTGAAAATAATCCACTATTGGAAATTGCTGATCAATATGATGAAATTAATGTTGAGCAGCAAGATCTTGGCGAAAATATTGATACGCGTGAAGCATTAGATAGTCAAGAAATTCCAGAGGATATCCCTTTAGATGCATCTTTAGATGATATTTATACTGCGGGTACACCATCAGGAACCTATTCAGATTATCGTACTGATGAATTACCCATCTATCAAGGTGAAACACACGAAACCTTACATGACTATTTAAATTGGCAATTGGATTTAACGCCTTTTAGTGATATTGATCGTGCAATTGCGTTATCGATTATTGAAGCAATTGATGATAGAGGTTACCTAACCGTTTCTAGTGAAGAAATTTTAGATGAACAAGGTAATAATGAAATTGAACTCGACGAAGTTGAAGCGGTATTAAAGCGAATTTGGCATTTTGATCCAATTGGCGTTGGAGCAAGAACTTTACAAGAATGTTTGACTATTCAAATTCAACACTTAACGCCACCAGCGTTAGTCAAAGAGATCATCGATAACTATCTAGATTTATTAGCAAGCCACGATTATAGAACTCTTAAAAAACGGTTAAATGCTTCTGATGAGCAGTTAAAAGAGGCGATTGATTTTATTCAGCATTTACAACCTTATCCTGGTGACTCGGTTAATACTACGCCACCGGATTATGTTATTCCAGACGTTGTGGTTAAAAAAATTGCCGGTAAATGGATAGCGGAATTGAACAGTGATACAGTTCCAACGCTACGCATCAATCAACAATATGCAGCGATGGAAAAGATAAGTAATGAAAGTGATAGCCAATATATTCGCTCAAATTTACAAGAAGCCAATTGGTTTATTAAAAGCGTCGAAAATCGTAACGAGACTTTATTAAAAGTTAGTCAATTTATTGTTGAGCACCAACAAGCTTTTTTTGAAAATGGTGCTGAATATATGAAACCAATGATTTTGTCTGATATTGCCGCTGCGATTGATATGCATGAATCGACTATCTCGCGAGTGACTACACAAAAGTATTTACAATGCCCAACCGGCATCTTCGAGTTAAAATTCTTTTTCTCAAGCCATGTTAATACGGAATCAGGTGGAGAAGCCTCGTCCACTGCCATTCGGGCATTAATTAAAAAATATATTTCAGAGGAAGATGCTAAAAAGCCTTTGAGTGATAGCAAATTAGTTTCAATCCTTGAAAATCAGGGCATCATTATTGCTCGGCGAACGGTTGCAAAATATCGTGAGGCATTGTCGATACCACCTTCAAATCAACGAAAACAGCTTTGATATTGGATTGCTGTTTTCGTTTTTTGCTATTAATTTCTAAATCACTTTTTGCGTTTCAATAATCATCATATCAGAGGTAAAAGATCCATCTGATTGTAATTCGAAGTAAGATTTTGTATCTTGAGATGCACTTATTTGATAAATCCTTATCGCATCCACTAAATTATTCGGTGTACGCATACGTTTTATCCAACTATCAAAAATCAAGGGTAAACGATGGCGTTGAATCTTATCAATAGTAAATCCAGCTTCGCTTAAAAATGTCAGCCATTCGCCAGGCGTATAGTCGCGTACGTGAGAAGTATCACGTAGTGCTTCAATCGTTTGTAACCAAATATCTAAAACAGGTTGACCAGGCGAAACGACATCCATAATAATTAATTTACCATTTGGTTTGGTAATTCGATGCAGTTCACGCAAACTTTTACCCACATCCTGCCAATGATGGGCAGAATAACGACTTACGACAATATCAAAATAGTTATCGTCAAATGGTTGATGCTCAGCATAACCTTGTACGGTGGTAATATTTTTTAAGTTACGTTCATCCGCAGTTTGTTCAACCACTGCTAACATTTGCTCCGATAGATCGTAAGCTGTGACATGTTTAACCTGTTTTGCTGCAATAAAACTGACATGGCCTGCGCCACATCCCATATCTAAAAATTCAGCATTAGGATAATTAGTTAAAAAGCTGGCTAGATATTCAAGATCAGCACCTTGAGCATGAACTTTACTGGTTAAGTAGGCGTTAGCTTGCTGGCCGAACTGTTGATTTACTTTATCGTGATGGGTTGTCATTAATTATTCCTATACAAGGCGCTTGCGCGCCTAAATAAATTAATTTAAGAATGTAGGAATTTTATGCTCAAAAGAGCTGATAGCATCTTCATGTTGCAGGGTTAAGCCAATATTGTCTAAACCATTTAATAAACAGTGGCGTTTGAAGGCATCAATTTTAAATGAATATTGTTTATCACCGGCGATCACGACTTCATTTACTAAGTCGATAGTGAATTCAATTCCCTCATTGGCTTCAACCAATTTAAACAACTCATCTACTTCTTCTTCTGATAAGTTAACTAATAATAGTTGATTATTAAATGAGTTATTATAGAAAATATCAGCAAAGCTTGAACCAATGATAGTTTTAAAACCATAGTCGGTTAATGCCCATGGCGCGTGTTCACGCGATGATCCACAACCAAAGTTTTCACGAGCTAATAAAATACTCGCGCCTTTATAACGAGGTTTATTTAATACAAATTCTGGATTAGGTTGTTTGCCAGCATCATCTAAAAATCGCCATTCATGAAATGCATGTTGCCCAAATCCGGTACGAGTAACTTTCTGTAAAAATTGTTTAGGAATAATCGCATCGGTATCGACGTTCGCGGCATCTAAAGGCACGACTAATCCAGTATGTGTAGTAAATTTTGCCATGACAAGTCTCCTTAAAATGGTTTGCGAATATCAGTAAAATGACCAGTAATGGCCGCCGCAGCTGCCATTGCCGGGCTAACTAAATGCGTTCTGGCATCACGGCCTTGGCGTCCTTCAAAATTACGGTTACTGGTTGATGCACAGCGATCACCTGGTGCTAATTTATCATCATTCATCGCTAGACACATTGAACATCCTGGTAAACGCCACTCAAAACCGGCATCGATAAAAATCTTATCTAATCCTTCAGCCTCTGCCTGTTCACGCACCGGACCGGAACCCGGAACGACTAAAGCTTGAACACCATCGGCGACTTTACGACCTTTGGCAACTTCAGCAGCGGCACGCAGATCTTCGATACGGGAATTAGTACAAGATCCTATAAACACTTTATTGATCTTAATATCAGACATTTTAGTTCCCGCGGTTAACCCCATATAGGCTAATGCGCGTTCAGCTGAATGTTTTTCAATTGGATCGGAAAAATCTTGAGGATTTGGTACTTGAGAATCAATAGCGGTTACTTGACCAGGATTAGTTCCCCAAGTTACTTGCGGAGCAATATCTTTTGCTTCTAAAGTCACAATCGTATCGAAATGTGCTCCTTCATCTGTTTTTAAGGTTTTCCAGTAAGCAACAGCTTGCTCAAAATCTTCTCCTTTAGGTGAGAATTGACGACCTTTTAAATATTCAAATGTGGTTTCATCTGGTGCAACTAATCCAGCTTTGGCACCCATTTCAATGGCCATATTACATAATGTCATTCGGCCTTCCATTGACAAAGAAGTAATGGCTTCGCCACAAAACTCAACTACATGACCTGTACCACCAGCACTGGTTGTTTTACCAATGATCGCTAGAATAATATCTTTGGCGGTAATGCCATCAGCGACTTTGCCTTTGACCTCGATTTTCATCGTTTTAGCGCGACCTTGTTTCAATGTTTGGGTGGCTAAAACGTGTTCAACTTCCGATGTCCCAATCCCAAAAGCTAATGCACCAAAAGCGCCATGTGTTGCGGTGTGTGAGTCACCACAAACTATTGTCATACCCGGTAATGTCATCCCTTGCTCAGGGCCAACAACATGAACGATACCACGTAATGGACTTTGTAAACCGTATAAAGAGACGCCAAACTCTTCTGCATTTTTAGCTAATTCGGTTAGCTGAATTCGTGCCATCTCACTACAAGCGCTTAAATCATTACTTTTTGTTGAGGTGTTGTGATCCATTGTGGCGAAGGTTTTATGCGGTTGTCGGACTTTACGATTCATTGCGCGTAAACCATCAAAGGCTTGAGGAGAGGTGACTTCATGAACCAAATGGCGGTCGATATACAAAATAGGGGTTTCATTTGGAGCTTCATAGACAACATGTGCATCATATAATTTTTGATACAATGTTTTTGGTTTTGTAGACATTGCTTATATTCCTTTAATATTCTTTAAAAGGGTTAATATAATTTATTAACCCTTGCTCTAAAAATTAAATTAAACGACAAATGGTATCACCCATTTCATCGGTTGAAACATAACTACCACCACGAGCAAGATCGATAGTGCGTACGCCTTGTTGTAAAGCATTATTCACGGCATTTTCAATAGCTTTGGCGATATCATCACGTTTTAAACTATAACGAACCAATAGTGCTAATGATAAAATTTGTGCCGCAGGATTGGCGATATTTTTACCGGCAATATCTGGTGCACTACCACCAGCAGGCTCGTATAAACCAAAGCCATCTTCATTTAGGCTAGCAGAAGGTAGCATTCCCATTGATCCAGTAATCATGGCGCATTCATCAGATAGAATATCACCAAATAAATTAGAACATAATAATACATCAAATTGAGCAGGATCTTTAACAAGTTGCATCGTCGCATTATCAATATACATATGTTCAAGTGAGACATCAGGATACTGTTTGGCAACTTCGCTCACGACTTCACGCCACAAAATGGAGGTTTGTAATACATTGGCTTTATCAACAGAAGTAACTTTTTTACGACGAATTTTTGCTGCTTCAAATGCCATACGGGCAATTCGTTCAATTTCAAAACGGTGATAAACTTCAGTATCAAAAGCACGCTCTTGAGGACCAGAACCTTCACGACCTTTTGGCAAACCAAAATAGATACCGCCAGTTAACTCACGCATACACAAAATATCAAAACCACGGTTAGCAATATCTTCACGTAAAGGACATAACTCTTCTAAACCTTGATACAAACTAGCAGGGCGCATATTAGCAAATAATTTAAAATGTTTACGTAATGGTAAAAGTGCTCCGCGTTCAGGTTGTTGATCGGGGGGTAAATTGGTCCATTTTGGTCCACCAACCGAACCAAACAAAATAGCATCAGCTTTTTCACACCCTTCAAGTGTCTCTTTTGGTAATGGGCAACCATGAATATCAATTGCTGCACCGCCAACATCATATTCACTTGTTGTAATTGCAAGATTGTATTTTTGACGAATAACCTCTAGTACTTTATAAGCCTGTTTCATCACTTCTGGACCAATTCCGTCACCGGGTAGTACTGCAATATGGTAATTTTGAGACATATCTATTCCTTATAATTAATTTAAGTATTTCGTTATTGAATGACGAAATAGCAACTATTTGTTAATCATGGTGCAATTTTTGTTTTTGCTCAGCAACTTGATTCGCTCTATAAACATTATTTAATACATTAATTAATGCTAATGCTGATGAATGTACAATATCAGTCGCAAGCCCAACACCGTGGAATTTGCGCCCTTTATATTCGGCAACGATATCAACTTGACCTAAGGCATTTTCGCCCTGTCCTTTAGAAGCTAATTGATATTTTACAATTGAAATCGGTTCGCCAGTGATGCGATGTATCGCTTGATAAACTGCATCAACAGGACCATTACCGGTTGCTGCATCTGAATATTTTTGATCGCCAATGGTCAAACTCACAGAAGCCGTTGAAACGACAGTGGAACCCGACTGAACATTGAAATAATCCAATACATAATGTTCTTGATCGTCTTTAAGTTGATTAATAAAGATCAACGCTTCTAAATCATAATCAAAAACTTGGCCTTTTTTATCGGCAAGCTCTAAAAAGGCACTATATACTTGATCTAAATTATAATCGCCATCGTGGTAACCTAACTCTTCTAAACGATGTTTAACCGCCGCTCGACCTGAACGCGAAGTTAAATTTAATTGGATTTGATTTAAACCGATTGACTCAGGGGTCATAATTTCGTAGGTTTCGCGATTTTTTAATACGCCATCTTGATGGATACCCGATGAGTGCGCAAAGGCATTACTACCAATAACCGCCTTGTTAGACGGTATTGGTGTATTGGTAATTTGGCTGACAATTTGGCTGGTACGATAGATTTCTTGATGATTGATATTGGTGTGCACGTTTAAGATATTTTGACGGACTTTGATCGCCATAATGACTTCTTCTAAAGCCGTATTGCCCGCACGTTCACCTAAACCATTCATCGCGCCTTCAATCTGCCGAGCACCTTCTTGAATCGCGCTAATCGAGTTAGCCACCGACATACCCAAGTCATCATGACAATGAACAGAGATAATCGCTTTATCAATGTTCGGGACACGTTCAAATAAGGTACGAATAATGCCACCAAATTGATAAGGGACAGTATAACCGACAGTATCTGGTATATTGATCGTCTTCGCCCCTGCTTGAATTGCTGCTTCAACAATCCGACATAAGTTATCAATTGGGGTACGGCCTGCATCTTCACAAGAAAACTCCACATCATCTGTATAATTACGTGCACGTTTAACACAGTGCACCGCCTTTTCGACAACATCTTCAAATGTCATCTTTAATTTATCTTTAACATGTAAGGTCGATGTCGCCATAAAAGTATGGATACGAAATTGATCGGCTACTTTTAGCGCTTCGGCGGCAACATCAATATCCTTATCTATACAACGAGACAACGCACATACACGACTATTTTTAATGGTTTTAGCAATAGTTTGTACAGATTCAAAATCACCAGGAGATGAGATAGGAAAACCAACTTCCATCACATCCACTCGCATTCTTTCTAATGCTAAAGCTATTTGTAATTTTTCTTTAACATTTAAACTTGCTTGTAACGCTTGCTCACCATCACGTAATGTTGTGTCAAAAATAATAATCTGATCGCTCATTGTTATTTCCTTTATATTTTAGCGCTATCACGGTATTTCAAGTTGAGAAAACAAAAAACCCGCACTTTAGCGCGGGTTCTTGTTAATCTGTCGAGTTAATTATTAAATTACTTTTACTCCACACACAAGCTATCCGCGCAAACTGATGCGAGGAGGAGGCTGAGTAGGAGGTTAGTATATTTAATCATTAACTGCTCAATTTTATTTATAAATTATTGGTGATATTTTTATCAAATGATCATTGCTCTGTCAATGATTATTTGAATATTAATTGCTCATTATGCTAAATATCACCAATAAATATATAGAAATTACAATACTATTAGAGTTCTTGAGGAATTTCTATTGTTTCTAATTTTTTAATTACAAATATGTGTGCTAAAGCGCCGATTAAAGAAACCGCTGAAATATAACACATTGCATAAGCAAAACTGTTTGTATATTGTAGAATTAACCCCATGATAATTGGTGTAATTATACCTGCACAGTTTCCGGCAATATTGAAGAAACCACCAACAGTCCCCATGACTTTTGCCGGCACAATATCACTCAGTAAAACCCAACCAATATTGGCAAAGGCATTTGCAAAAAATGCAAAAGATAATAGTCCAATGGCTATAGCGGGATAATCTTCAAAGAAGTTAGCCAAACACATAACTCCAGCGAAGCCTAATCCTAAAATTGATGGTAATTTTCGAGAAAAAGTTCTGCTTTTTCCTCTTTTCATTAATGCATCACTTACAAATCCACTGCATAGTAATCCAATCATCGCCATAATATACGGGAACATTGCCCCAATACCTGCTTTAGAGATTGATAAATGTAAGCCTTTTTCAAGGTAGACAATGAACCAAGTAAGGAAGAAATAAAGGGTTGAATTTAGGGCAAATTGAGCAATACATAACCCTAAAAAATTGCGTTGTTTTAATACATAACTAATCTCTTTCCATTCGACTTTTTCTTGTTTTTTCTTGGCTTGTCCTAGTCCGCCACCTTGCTTTATATAATCAATTTCTAGTTGATTCGTCCGGTTACTATCTAAAGGATCACGGTAACGGATTAACCAATAAATACCAAAGAGAATACCCACAACACCACAAACATAAAATGACATTTCCCAACCATAATTAGCGACAACAAAAGCTAAAATTGGCGTTAAGCCCGCAAGGCCAATGTACTGCGCACAAGCATAAAGTGCAGTTGCACTGGCTCTCTCTTGTGTTGGAAACCAAGTGGATATAATTTTAGTGTTCGCAGGAAAAGAAGGCGCTTCCGCTACGCCTATCAATGATCTACAGAGTAATAAAAATAGGAATGATGATGCAGCTGTTGTGAAAATATGATTTGAAGCAATACCCATGAGTAACGTGAATATACTCCATAAAATAATTGCACAGCCATATAATTTTCTTACTCCAATACGATCAAGTATATAGCCAACTGGTATTTGACTTAAAACGTACGCCCAAGTAAACATTGAAAAAAGAAGACCAAGTTGTGCCGGAGTTAACGAAAACTCGGCTTGAATACTAGTACCGGCTACGGATAAATTTGCTCTGTCCATATAGTTGATTGCTGTTACAATAAAAAGTAACACCAATACAAAATATCGAGATTTTGTTGCTTTCATTTTTGTTCCTTGTTAATTATAAATATTGTCCATTAGTTAAACAGTTACAATGGCTCATGATTTCTTTCGTTGTTTGATAGGCCTGTGAAATTATCCATTCAGGTGTTTTTTCCCAATATTCAGGTCTAAAGGTTTCAATTGAAACCATTCCTGTGTATCCCATCTCTTTTAAGGTGATTAGAAAATTGTTTAAATTGAGTACTCCTTCATCGCAAAAGCGGCGTAGTGCTTGAGACAACTGTTCTTCGGGAGCATCGTCCCCATTATTTATATGAACGGCAAAAATTTTATTAACAGGAATTTGTTTTATTACTGAAAAATCATTCAAACGGTTGTATAAATAAAGATTAAAAGAATCGATAACCAATCCAACATTGTCTTTGTTTACGGTTTTTACTATTTGCCAAGCTTGTTCAACAGTTCTTACCGAACTGCGATTAAAACCAACCAATTCGAAGCAAAGTTTAATTCCATAAGGTTCGGCTAAATTTGATAAGTGAGATAAGATTCTTACTGAATTTTTGTAATTATCTTCCCATGAACCAATAAATGGTCCTCCATTGGGATCTCTTTGTAATGGTGGAACTATAATAAAATATTCAGATCCAATTACTTGTGCTATTTCGCATCCCCAGATAAACTCGGCAACTAAGTCTTGTTCTTGTTGGCTTTGCGTGCCATCAAATAGAGTTGGAAATGTATAAAGGGCATTTAATGCATGCGGTTTTAAGTTATTTTTTTCAAAAAAATGCTTTAATTCGTTTACATCATGTTCTTTCAAATATTCATGAAGCATATCTAATCTTAGTTCGATAAAATCAAAGCCATTTTTTTCACATAGGACTAAGTCTTTATCTACACTAGAACATTTCATGGCATTTGATTGATTATATCCAATTTTCACAATAGCACCCTTAATCTAGTGGAAACTTAATAACTTTATTACTTTGGGTGCTACGATAAATTGCTTCAATCAACTCAACTGTTTTTAAACCAGCGAGTCCATCAATTAAAGGGGGAGTATCGTTTATTAATGAATCAAGAAAATCTTCAATTTGAAGTTGATGATAATAGTACATTGAATCTACACTATTAAAAAAGTCACAATCTTCTTTTTTCCATATTGGTAATTGATCTTCTTCTCCTTGAATCGTCCATAAGTCATTATATGGCGGCTCAGTAATTGAAGACACCCCAGCAATAAACATTGCACCGCCGTCGGTTTGTACTCCAATAGAAGCGCCATTTTCTCCATGAACATGCACTTTTCCATAGAGTGCAGGATTTTGAGAATTACTTACTAACACATTACCTATACCGCCATTTTTAAATTTAATGATGGCAACAGCTGTATCTTCAACTTCGATATAGGGATGATTTAGGTTTTTCCATAATCCATAAACCTCTTCAACTTCACCCATGTACCATAAAAGTAAATCAAGTTGATGAGGAGCTTGATTGACTAGAACGCCTCCGCCTTCACCTTGCCATGTTCCTCTCCAAGGATCGCTTTCGTAATAAGCTTTATCACGCCAACCTAACATGGTTACGGTGCCAATTATTGGCTTGCCAATTTTTCCATCATCAATCGCTTGTTTCATTCTTAAACATGGTCTATAAAAACGACGTTGGCACACGGTGCCTATTTTGGCGTTACCTTTTTGGGCCGCAGATAATATTGCCTGAGAATCAGCTAAATTTGATGCTAAAGGTTTCTCGACTAAAATATGGCATCCCAAATTGGTTGCTGCTATGGCAACAGATGCATGGATAGGGTGAGGAGTACAAATACTAAGCATCTCAATCCCTTCATTTATAATCATTTGCTCAACATTATCATAGGCTTTAACACCATATTGTTTTGCAAACTCTTGCGCTCGTGCCAGATTTTGATCACAGACAGCTATAAATTTAGATTGTTTTAAATTCATCAATGCTTTTGCGTGAAAGTGTCCTACTTTTCCACAACCAACAAGAGCTGTTTTTAAGTTTTCCATTTAATAAAATCCTCTAATGTTACTGGTAACTAATTAAGTCATAAAAATGAATTAATTTTCTTCATTATAAGGTTAATCAGATAATAAATTATTTGATACCGGTCACATTTTCAGAACAATTATTTTTAGAACAATTATTGCTTATTTCGCAGATTAGAGATTAAAGGGTAATCTATAAGCTATTATTTTTTCTCTTTAAAGAGAATAAAAATACCTCAATGACCAATCATTAATTATCAACAATCTCTAAAAAAGAAACAGAAAAAATAAATTGAAAAATAGTTGAAGAATATGCAGAATGGTTAGCGTTTAGGGCATAAGTGATAAATTGCCTGATAAGTAGTTTCTCTAGATTCAAAATAATCATTTCAATAATAAGAATGTTCATTATTTATGTATCCATTTCTACTCTAAAAAGAGATTTACCCAAGTAACGCTATTTCAACATTAATTATCATTGATTGGAGCCATTATGAATATCGTCGAAATTTCGCAAAAACGTTATACAACTAAACATTATGATAAAAGTAAAAAGATTCCTAAAGATAAAATTGAACAGTTACTAACTGTATTAAGAAATAGTCCTTCGTCGGTAAATTCACAGCCTTGGCATTTTTATATTATTGATAATGATGCCGCTAAAAATAAAATTTTACCGGCCATTGCTGAGTTCAATCAACCGCGAGTGACCGATTCTTCGCATACTATTTTATTTTGTATTAAAGCGCCTTTAGAAGATGCGCATTTAGTTAACCTACTTAATCAAGAAGAGAAAGATGGCAGATTACCATCATCTGAGCTTAAGCAAACTCAGGATGAATCAAGGCGTTATTTTGTCACTAAAAATAGCAAAACCGTTGAGTCTCAACAATGTTGGGAAGGTAAACAGACTTACTTGGCTTTAGGGCAATTACTTTTTGCTGCCGCGGCAATTGGTGTTGATTCAACGCCTATCGAAGGATTTGATTGTGATAAAATGGATGAGATTTTAGATTTAAAACGCAAAGGGTTAAAAAGCTTAGTCATTGCGACATTAGGTTATCGCTCTGAAAATGATGGCAATGCCCATCGACCAAAATCACGGTTACCAAAAGAACAGATTTTTACATTTTTATAAAATCACAAACAATATTCTCCATATTAAATCAATATGGAGAATATCCACACAGACTTTATTGCAACATCTTTTCGGCTAGATGAGCCAATCATTGCACTTGAATTGATAAGTTTTTTTAAACTAATAAGCTAGAAAATTCATCAAATGAAGTAACTAGGGTTGTTTCTTCGAACGTTTCTAAATCTTCCTCTTTTAATAAATCCATACATTTTTTATTGGCCGTCATTAGTGGAAAATCTGAACAAGTAAAAATCATTGGATATTGGTGAATAAGTAAATAAATGGCTTTTTCTAATTCAATATGATCACAAGGACGTAAAATATCGATTGATGAAACTATACTTTCATCCTCTTCGTCAAAAGAGAAAATTAAGGTACAAGAGTTAGATATAATTTTGTCATCATAAATCTCATCCCCATAGTCTAATGAATATTCTTCATCATTTACTTTCGTGCAATACGGACTAAATGCATTTAAAACCATGTTTTACCGAACAGAGTTATCCATTGCAATAATGCCATATTCAATTCCCATACTATTTCTTCCTTAAATACGTATAATTGAGGTGAAAATCAATAATTATCAGTATAGAACCATAAAGAAAGATAATAAATAGTGATACCCAAAATTAGAACGGAAATCAAATGGGTTAAGACTGATAGTTTAATTAATTTTTCAATCATTCATTATTAATTAGTGAATTGAAATATAATAAATTCATTACATTCTTATAAATAACGCTAGACCAAGCTTTCAGAATCATTACAATATACGCCATCAATCATCTAGTAATATCATTGAGTTGCTAGTTTTAATCAATTAAACGGATAATGTTTTATGGCGCAATATGTCTATACCATGAACCGCGTGGGGAAGATTGTTCCTCCTAAACGCTATATTTTGAAAGATATCTCTTTAAGTTTTTTTCCGGGAGCTAAAATAGGTGTTCTTGGCTTAAATGGAGCAGGTAAGTCTACATTACTACGCATTATGGCCGGAGTAGATACCGAGATTGAAGGTGAAGCTCGTCCACAACCGGGTATTAAAATCGGTTATTTACCTCAAGAACCTAAACTTGATCCTAAACAGACTGTACGTGAAGCAATTGAACAGGCTGTTGGCGATGCTAAAAACGCTTTGGCTAGGTTAGATGAAGTCTATGCGGCTTATGCCGATCCTGATGCTGATTTTGATAAATTAGCTAAAGAACAAGCCGAGCTTGAAGCAATAATTCAATCGCAAGATGCCCACAATCTTGATAACCAATTAGAGCGTGCAGCTGATGCCTTACGTTTACCTGATTGGGATGCGAAAATTGAAAATTTATCTGGTGGTGAACGTCGCCGCGTTGCTATCTGTCAATTATTGCTTGAAAAACCAGATATGTTATTAATTGACGAACCAACCAACCATTTGGATGCTGAATCGGTTGCTTGGTTAGAGCGTTTTTTACATGATTATGAAGGTACAGTGGTTGCTGTTACCCATGACCGTTACTTCTTAGATAATGTTGCCGGTTGGATTTTAGAACTTGACCGTGGTGAAGGGATCCCATGGGAAGGAAATTACTCATCTTGGCTTGAACAGAAAGATCAGCGATTAGCTCAAGAAGCGGCAACCGAATCGGCGCGTCGTAAATCAATTGAAAAAGAATTAGAGTGGGTACGGCAAAATCCAAAAGGTCGTCAAGCAAAAAGCAAAGCACGGTTAGCGCGTTTTGAAGAATTAAATAGCAATGATTACCAAAAACGTAATGAAACCAATGAGCTCTTCATTCCACCTGGGCAACGTTTAGGTGATAAAGTTATCGAAGTGGCTAATTTAACCAAATCATATGGTGATCGCGTATTAATTGATAATCTTTCTTTTAGCATTCCTAAAGGAGCAATCGTTGGTATTATTGGGCCTAATGGTGCCGGTAAATCAACGCTATTTAGAATGTTGTCAGGTAAAGAGCAGCCAGATTCAGGTACTATTACCTTAGGTGATACAGTACAATTAGCCTCGGTTGATCAGTTCCGCGATAGTATGGATGATAAAAAAACCGTTTGGGATGAAATTTCTAATGGTCAAGATATCATGCGTATTGGTAATTTTGAGATCCCAAGTCGTGCATATGTAGGACGTTTTAATTTTAAAGGGGTCGATCAGCAAAAACGTGTGGGTGAACTATCAGGCGGTGAACGCGGACGTGTGCATTTAGCTAAATTATTACAAGTTGGTGGTAATGTACTATTACTTGATGAACCGACCAATGATCTTGATGTCGAAACCTTGCGTGCGCTGGAAAATGCCTTATTAGAGTTTCCGGGCTGTGCGTTAGTCATTTCGCATGACCGTTGGTTCTTAGACCGCATCGCCACTCATATTTTAGATTACCAAGACGAAGGGCATGTTGAGTTCTTTGAAGGTAACTTTACCGAATATGAAGAGTGGAAAAAACGCACTTTAGGGGCAGAAGCACTTGAACCTAAACGTGCTAAATATAAACGAATTGCCAAATAACTTTATAAGAAAATTCCGCCGATAATTATCGGCGGTTTTTTTATTACTAAATAAAAAAAATTTACAGCAAGGATTTGGATGTCTTAACCAACTTAGCGAAAGTATCGGTTAATAATCGAGGAATTGCTGTGGCACCACGCGCTTTAGCATCATCACAAACCGCAATCGCTAAATCGGGCTTTGAACTTTTGTGGATCGCTTTTTGAATAATTTTCGGTACTGACATATCAATATGGGCAACAGTATTATAAGCAGCTAACTTGTATACGTGACTAAAACCATGTTTAAATAGAAAGTTTTCAATGTCACGGGCTGGCAATACGGTGATATAATCATTTAAACTTTCACCTGGTTCACATTGTGATTGTACCGTTTGAGCATATTTTTTACCTGCCATATCACCATCGGTGATTACATACCAACGAATACCCATTCTATTCGCATAGTGAATTAATGGTTTTAAACCACACTGTGCAAATTCCAACAACTGAATTCCTTCCGAACTTAAGTGATAGCCGCTTTGTTCGGCAAGCTCTCTAAGTAACCAAACTTCAGTTTCACCTTCAACCAACAACCAACAACGGGCAAATAGTGCAGTAGGGCGTCGATAAAGTACATGGAATAAAATGCGTCGACTATCGCCAACACTTAACGAATGAGGGGCAATATACTTACTGACAATTTGTTCGGGTTGGCGAATTAATCGGTAAATACTCTCTAAAGGAAACAGAGAGACTAAATCACTTGAGTTGGAAGTAATAATTTTTTGCGAAGGTAAATTTTTTAATAAACGAAAGCCAACCGAGAGAATAATTGGATGTAACTGACTTTCGGGTTCTTCTAAAACTAAAATTGGTACTGAACTGTGAGAGAGAGGATTATCACCTTTAGCATTAACAATCGAACCAAATATACCTAAAAGTGCGGTACGAAGATAATCATTATCTAAATCATCTAAGACATTATTGATTCGTTCGAGCGAATTCCAATCTTCGGTTTTTGGACTACTTTTTTGTGCTAATTTTTTATAGTTAGATCGTTGTTGAGAATCAACAAAATAGTATGCTAATAATGAACGTGCTGCTTGTAATCCCCGATTAAGCTCATCCTGACTTAATTGTGCCGAATGTGCTTTTAATTGTTCAGATAGTTGATCAATAAAGTATTGAGATAATGGCTCATTAGTGACAGGTAAATCCTTGGCATTAACTGAATTTTTAAGCGGCATGACTGGATTTAAATTAATTAAAATAGCGATCAATAATTTGACATTATCCAGTTTCAACGGTTGCTCATATTCATTCAACAAATTATGCGCGGTGATAATATTGTCACTACTTTTTTCAGCACTGATTTGATAAGCAATTCGATATAAACCATCGGAAGGTGAACGATAACTAGCGACTTGCAATGGTTGATAGGCTTGCTCATTTAATTGATTTACATAAGATTCACAATAGACAACATTTATTGAGATATGATTACCATCATCATTATCATGATAGAAATCTGATTCGACAAATTGATAAAATTTATTATCGAGTGTAAGCAGCTTTAAAGCGCTAAGTAAGCTTGATTTACCCCATTGATTTTCACCAATCAGCACGCTAGATTTAGCATTAAGTTTCAATGAAAGCTGCTTAATTCCTCTAAATCCTTTGATATCAATTTGTTCAATAAACATGTCATGTCCTTATGGTTAAAGATGATACTTTTCAGTTCGTTTTGCAATACGCTCAGCTTTATGTTTAGCACTTGCAATTAATTCATCTTCATCTCGCAAAATGGCTTTAATCGGTTTCTTAAAATAGGCTCTTAAAAAACGCCAAATATCTCGCTGAGTTAATCCAATATTGATTGATGAAAAGTAAAGTCCAATTAAATCTTTATCACGCCAACGGGTAGGAACTTTATCGCGTGTTTGTGCTCGATGGAGATCAATCACTGAAAGTTTGATTTGCTGGTTATCTTCCAGTAGAGGTAAATCCAACAAGAAATGACACAAATAACAATCACGATGATTAACCCCCGCGCCATGCATTTTAGCTGTCATATCAGCTAAATAAATAGTTAACGCTCGTTTTAAATGATAACTAGGTGGATTAGTTAACCATGACCTAGTGAAATCTTCTAAACTGATAGTAGGATTAAGATCTTTGGTAATAATAAAAGAGTGTCTGGTCAGAGGATTTAATCCTTTGCGTCCAAATGCTCGGCCGTCCATCGTATTCACGCCAGCTTGCTCTAAACGATGAATCGCATCCCACTCTTGTTTCGCATCTAAAACCGGTAAGCGTAGCGAAATCAGATTTTTTACAATTTCTTTAACCGTTGTGCCACGATGAATTTTAATAAAATAGGATTGGCCATCTAATTGAAAATTTAGAGTTTTGCGTTGTTTAACAGCACGATAAACTTTACCTGAAATCAATTCAACTTCGGTGAAGGGATCTTTACCTTGCCATAATTCTTTGAATGGTGATTTAAGTTTTACTTCATTCATAATGACATCCTAAAATAATGTCAGCTGCACGCTGTGCTAGATGATATAAATCTTCACTATTACCATAAGCAATAGCATTATTATGCCAAGTAATCCATTGCGTTTTATCAATAATTGTTTGCGCTAACACGTGATTTAATGCGTATTGATCATAAGGTTCTGGCAATACTATACCGGCATTAGCTTGGCTAATATGGTAAGCATATCCCGAAATACCGGAAACAATCACCGGCACGCCTGCGGCTAATGCTTCAATCAATACCATGCCTGCGGCTTCTTGTCTAGCCGGATGCAACAATAGATCGGCGGAAAATAAAAAATCAGGAATATCATTACGACCAGAAAAGAAACGCACCTGTTTAGCAATAGCTAACTCATCGGCCAATTTTTGATATGGCTCAGGTTTATCTTGGCCAACCACCAAATAGGTAACTTTTTGCTTGAGGTCGTTAGGTAAAGCCGCAATTGCTTTCAATGTGCGATCAACGCCTTTACGTTTAAAATCTGAGCCAATTTGCACAATCACAAAATCATCAAGACTAATTTGATTAGCTAATCGAAATTGTTGACGTTTTTGAGGCGAATCAACACTATATTTTCGATCTAAAGCAATGCCAGGTGGCAATAGAAAGAACCGCTCATCTTGAGTATGGTAATGATTTTTAAAATCTTGAATTTGTTGCTTAGTTAACACCATGATTTTGGTGGATGAACTAGGAGCAAATACCGCTTGTTCAAATGCTAAATAGTGTTTACAACGTTTTGATAGTTTATAAAAAAAGCCTTTATGGGCAGCTTTTTCAGCAAAACAAGTATCGCCGGCAAAATAGACATCCAAGCCCGGCATTTTGTTAAAACCAACCACACAATTGACTGGATTAGCTTGTAAGTGGCTCTTCACCCAATGATAATAGGCTTGATTACGACTATGGTTAGATAATCCTTTTTTCGGAACGATAATAATATCAAAGCCAGCCGGTCTATCGCCTTGCCAGTCCAATACATAAACACGGATCTGATGACCTCGAGCTTGGCAAGCAGTAGCAATTTGTAAAAAATCGCGTTGCAAACCACCAAAAGGGAAAAATTTATAAATACAAAAAGCCAGTTGCATGCAGATTATCTCAAGTTAGAAAACATCATTATATACTTGTTGATAAAAAGGGGCAAAAATACCCTGAATAAATTTATCGCAAAACTAATATATTGTTTTATAAATAATTAAATTAAAAAACAATTAATTTAAATAGCGAATTACTGAAAAAATAGAAACCATATCTTAATTTTTTATTTTCGATTAAAAACAGAGCCAAAATAAATGGAATTAAAAAGTAGATAAATGTAACATGATCATCATTATTACCACTTAATTGACAAAGTGGGCTTAGCCCTTAAAACGGCTATTCATCGATACTTATTGATTACCAATATATTTATAGCGAATAACAGCAATAATTAGCTAATTAACCTTAGCATAAAGCTTATTTTGTTCATCATAAATGATCTATTGTAATAGATATGTTTAATTTCTCTAAACACAATCCATTAAGTTGATAAGGTCAATATCTGGATAGTAAGATAAAAAATTTTGAGGCATGTTTTTTTAGCTAAATCATTTACTTTTTAGCTATCAATTTCAAATATAATTGTGCTTATTAATAGTTAAAATATACGTTCCTCAATCTTTTTTCCATATTGTTTTCAATTTATTATTCAAAATAATAAGGATCACCAATGGCGCTACCTTGAGCGCCAAATTGGCGTAAATTATTATCAACCGCATTCATTGATTGCCAATGATTTTCACACCAATCCGGTGCCAGTAACGTTGGTTTTCTCGCATTGGCTGAGATTCGATGATATAAAATATTGGCAGGCGTTTGTCGAATAATATCTCCGGCAATATCGACATACTCTTCTAAAGATAACACCGCAATTCGCCCGGCTCGCCATGCTTTAGCCATAATACTGCCTTCAACGATATGTAACGGATGAATTTTTAAGCCATCAACGCCACTGTCTAACACGCGGTTAAGGGTGATAAGATTGTCATGTTTATTCTCTTTAGGTAGACCAATAATAAGATGGGTACAAACTTTTATACCTAATTGTCGCGCTTTTTGTACTGTTTGATGATAGTCATCAAACGTGTGCCCTCGATTAATATGGTGTAATGTTTTGTCGTGAGCGGTTTGTAAACCGAGTTCTAACCAAACTTCGTAACCTTGATTCTGATAATCAGCAAGCAAATCTAATGCTTCTTTGGGTACACAATCTGGACGTGTACCAACACAAAGACCAACAATGTCGGCACTGTTTAGCGCTTCTTGATACATATTTTTAAGAATTTCGACTTCAGCATAGGTACTGGTATAGGCCTGAAAATAAGAAAGATAACGTTTAGATTTTTTCATTTGCTTGGCTTGCGATAGCAATTGATCTGATATTGATTTAATCTGAATTGATTCATCAATGATGGATGCCACATTACAAAAGGTACAACCACCTTGCCCTATAGTACCGTCACGATTGGGGCAGCTAAAACCACCATGTAAAGTGAGCTTATAGATTTTTTCGCCATAGCGACGTTGCAAATCTGAACCGAAGGTATTGACCACTAAATGAAGTTGCATAATAAACCAAACAAAATTTTTGGCTATTTTACCAAGATATGTAAGATACTCAATGGCTATTAAGCTAAGGGAAACAACTAATCAAATGGTTAGTTTTGTAAGATATAATCTTCGTCTTCACCGTTTGGGTAATTTTTATAAATATGCAGTAACTTGATTTGCTCTCCTTTTTTAGCATCATTTAAACTATATTCGTCTCTTAAACTGACCGTTATTTTGTAAGGTTGGTTGTTAGGCAAAGCGCATAGGCTATCAGCTCTCGTTTCAGTAATATTTGCAGCCGTGACTAACACCTCTAATTCAACATTATTATATTCTCGTTCTGGTAGAGTTTTACCATTATCATCGCTAGGCGAGAATGACATAATGGCGATTTGTGGATCTGCAAGAAGTGTACCGGTTAATAAACAAATATTAACCTGACTAGCATTAACCGATAGGCTAAAAAAATAGCTAATAGATAAAACCACAGACAAAATTATTTTTTTCATTTAGATGTAATTAAATAGCCAAATCTATTTTTGCTAGATTTTATACTTAATGATAAATATATCAATTAGATTATAAATATTTTGTAATCGATAGTTTTATTTGCATTTATATTAAAGAAAATATTTTTAGTTAAAATTTAGCTTCACGCTTTAAAAGGTGAAAAATCAACGCTAAATGGTGAAACTATAGAGAGTTGACGAGCGTTTTTTGTCGGCTTAAATTTGGCTAATTTAGCTAATGAAGTTAATTAACAACTTAATAATATATAAATATTATTTATAACATCAAAAAAAGATTGAAATTCAACGCTGATTAAGTGACGATAATGTAATATTTTTTATACTAATCAAGTACTGTAACGAGCCGTTAGGCTGACGTAATTGCTTACAAGGAGCCAATATGTTTAGTAAACAAATGACCATTGCCGATTATGATCAAGAATTGTGGAATGCTATTAAAGGTGAAGAACAACGCCAAGAAGATCACTTAGAACTTATCGCATCGGAAAACTATACCAGCCCAAGAGTGATGCAGGCACAAGGTACGCAATTAACTAACAAATATGCTGAAGGTTATCCAGGTAAGCGTTATTACGGTGGTTGTGAATATGTTGATATTGTTGAGCAATTAGCGATTGAACGGGCTAAAGAGTTATTTGGTGCAGATTATGCTAATGTGCAACCACACTCAGGCTCACAAGCCAATTTTGCAGTCTATATGGCATTACTAAAACCGGGTGATACTGTGCTAGGCATGAATTTGTCTCAAGGTGGGCATTTAACTCATGGTTCACCAGTTAGCTTTTCTGGTAAGCTCTATAATGTGGTTGCTTATGGTGTTGACGAAACTGGACATATTGATTATGACCAATTAGCCCAGATAGCCTTAGATTCAAAACCAAAAATGATCATTGGTGGTTTTTCTGCTTATTCAGGGGTAGTTGATTGGCAACGGATGCGCGAAATAGCGGATAGTGTTGGTGCTTTCTTATTTGTGGATATGGCGCATGTGGCTGGTTTAGTGGCAGCCGGTGTTTATCCAAACCCTGTACCATTTGCTCATGTCGTGACAACAACAACGCATAAAACCCTTGGTGGGCCACGTGGTGGTCTTATTTTGGCCAAAGGTGGCAGTGAAGATCTTTACAAAAAATTAAATTCTGCTGTCTTTCCTGGGGCGCAAGGTGGTCCGTTAATGCATGTCATTGCTGCCAAAGCCGTTGCCTTAAAAGAGGCGATGGAACCCGCTTATAAAGAGTACCAAAAACAAGTTGTTAAAAATGCTCAAGCGATGGTTGATGTGATCATCAAACGTGGCTACAAAGTCGTGTCAGGCGAAACTCAAAATCATCTATTCCTAATTGATTTGGTTGATAAAAAGATAACAGGTAAAGAGGCGGATGCCGCTTTAGGTAGTGCGAATATCACCGTCAATAAAAATAGCGTACCAAACGATCCTCAAAGCCCATTTGTGACATCTGGAGTGCGAATTGGTACCCCAGCTGTGACTCGTCGAGGTTTTAAAGAAGAAGAGTCTCGTGAATTAGCTAACTGGATTTGTGACGTGTTAGATAACATTGATGATGAACAAGCTATTCAAGCCGTTAAACAAAAAGTATTGGCAATTTGCCATCGATTACCGGTTTATCAACATTAATAAGAAAATTTCGCCGACGTAATGTCGGCGAAAAATATTATAGCCTATTAGTTTTTCTGTTCGTTTTGAGTTTGACTTTGGCTTTGGATTAACTGCTGTTGCTGTTGTTTAAAATAATCGGCAATATCATTTTTAAACCATAAAGCAGTGCCAACCAGAACTACCCCAACTAAGATTGCTGACCAGAATATTATCCGTGCTTTTTTATTGCGTTTTCTTAAAGGGTCAGTTAAATTTCGTTTAGCATTGGCGGGTAATTCCGCTTTACTGGTAAGTAATCCACCTAATAGTAAATTGATTTTTACTTGACCATTAATCGCCCAACCTGAAGCTTCCAGTAATGGACCAAGTGTTCTCCTGCGTAATTTTAACCAAGCTAATATTACTGATGGCCCAGATATAATTAAGAACAAACCTAAAATCACTAATGGAAATTGCCACCAAGTGAGAGAGAAGATAGCCTGAAAAATGGTTGCCAGTGCAGTACCAATAGCGCCGATCGCTAGACCAATAGCTGCGAAGATACCAACACTCTTACCAATATCAAATTTATTTTCTGGATTTTGGATTGCTTGGGTACTGGTCTTTTCTATATCGGCGTCTTTACTGCTCGCCCATTTATTAATTTGTTCGGTAATTAAGCGGCCAATTCGTTGATAAGGGGCCCAAATTGCTTGTTGTATGCTAATTGGTTTAGTTATCATTTTAACCACATTGGCATCCCAATCATTGCCCTCATTATCAATAAATACCCCATTACGCCCTTCCATTAGTAAATCACCTTGTCCGGCGGTAATCGCGGCAACAATCGTCTGTTTTTGACCGTGCCTTGTACATTCACAATAAAGTAAACAAAGTTCTGAATAATCAGCCATAGTCGAATGTTTAGCGATGTTATCAACGGCAACACAAAGCGTAGCACAACGACCATCAATATAAAGTTTGCCTAATTGAAAAGCAGCATAATGGTCAAGTGAGAAGAATTCCGCAAATGAAGCAAAATTAATCAATAAACGATAAAAATGTTTTTGAAATAGCACTAGTTTTTCTAACACAAAAACATCTGATGCTGAAATTGGTGTTTTATTATCTTGGTCAACCATTTTTTCAAATTCGCTTAATAAATTACCATTGGTAAAATTGGCGATCTGATTGCTAGGAATATCCTCAATACTCGCAGTAGGTTTAGTTGCTACGTTTAATTGTTGCATATCTGGTTTAGAACTAATTAACGTGGCATAGGCATTAAGACCCGTTTGAATATCTTGCCACTCTTGTGATGTTAATTGGTTAGGATCGGTTAAATGGGATGCCACTAAAGCCCTAAATCGAATAATTTTACTTTTCCAAAGTGGATTAAGACCGTTAACCAGATCTAATGAATTATTGCTATCAATTTTAGATAACGGCAGTTCAGCTAGGGCTTGATCTGACAGTAAGCCATTTTGCGTTGGAACAATATATTTCTCATCAACGTTGAGTGCATTTTGTGCTTGAGGAGCATATTGCGCTAATTCAACCCGCAGAAAATAGTCATCAATTTTCGGTTTTAATTCTTGAACCAACTTCCATATTTCAGAACGATTTTCCCCAAAAGGGGTCTGAGTATTACTGATATCGGTTTGCCATGCTTGCCAGCTTTTTAGATTTTTTACAAAGGTTTGCGCAATTTCTAGATTTATGCCATCTTGCCCGCTCATATCTTTTTGGGCGCCGGTCGTTTTAATTGCTGTTTGAATAAAGTTCTGCATTTCTGGTGATAATTCGCCAGAGGGTGGAAAAATTAAATCGCCATTGTAGAGTTTGCTAGCATTAATTTTTAGCGATTGCTGGACATCATCTTGCGTTAAATAATCGGCTTGGCTCTTATTTAAATTCGCCAAAATACTATGCGCAGTAACTAATAATTTTTTACCTTGTTCTGTTGAATCATCAATTTGAGATAGTGGCAATGTTTCTGAGGATTGTACTATATTATCGAAAGAGACGATTTTATCTTTTGCCCAACTGATTGCATCTAAAATATCGGGAATACGAATGCGGCCATCGTTATCAGAATCTAACAATTGTAATGTTCTTTGATCAAAATCTAAACCGGTTGTCGGGCAACTAAGTGCAACCCATAATTTAGGATCTAAATTGGGTAAGTTGATAATGTCATCGGCATTTTTTAATACGACTTGATCTAATCCACCAACACGTTGAAATGTCCAAGTATGACGCATAATTACCTCCATACTGAAATATTATTAATTAATTCAATTATTAATAAGTATAGCAGTATTTTTGTTTAGAAGAGAAAAGGAATGCTCGCTGTTAAGAGCAGTTAATTGTATCTTTGATAATTGATTTTGGTTGCCAATAGCAACTTTATGATAGAATAACGCCTTATTATTTAATATCCAAATAAAAAATATGTCATTAATAAATCTTACCAATGCTTATCTGTCATTTAGTGATGCGCCACTTCTTGACCATATCGATATGTCGATTGAAATCAACGAGCGAGTCTGTCTTGTTGGTCGTAACGGTGCCGGCAAATCGACTCTGTTAAAAGTTCTTAACAAAGAAGTTCCGTTGGATGAAGGGCAGATTGTTTATGAAAACAATGTAATAGTCTCTCGATTACAGCAAGATCCACCTCGTGATATTCAAGGTAATGTATTTGACTTTGTGGCGGAAGGCTTAAAAGAACAAGCTCAACTGTTAAAAGATTATTATGCATTGTCACATCTGGTTGAAGCGGATCCCAGTGAAAGTAATTTATCGAAATTAGCTAAAATGCAAGAACAGCTTGATCACCAAAATGGTTGGCAGTTGGATAATCGGATTCGTAATGTTATTTCTTCACTGTCATTAGATGGTGATGCGTTGCTCTCATCATTATCCGGTGGTTGGCTGCGTAAAGCGGCATTAGCTAAAGCACTCGTTTGCCAGCCATCAGTACTATTGCTTGATGAACCAACTAACCATTTAGATATCGATACCATAAAATGGTTGGAAGAGTTTCTAAAAAGCTTCAATGGCAGCATTGTATTTATATCACATGACCGATCTTTTATACGCCAAATGGCGACGCGAATTATAGATTTAGATCGTGGTAAGGTTGCCTCTTGGGGTGGGGATTATGACAGTTATCTGTTAGGTAAAGAAGAAGCTCTGCGTGTTGAAGAGTTACAAAATGCCGAATTTGATAAAAAGCTCGCCCAAGAAGAAGTGTGGATCCGTCAAGGTATTAAAGCTCGTCGAACTCGTAATGAGGGTAGGGTGAGAGCATTAAAAGCGATGAGGCAAGAGTATTCACAGCGTCGTCAAGTTATGGGCAATGCAAAAATGCAGATCGAAGAAGCACTGCGTTCAGGTAAAATTGTCTTTGAGTTGGATAATGTCAGTTATCAAATAGATGATAAAGTCTTAGTCAAGGACTTCACGGTACAAGTCTTACGCGGTGATAAAATTGCTTTGATTGGTCCAAATGGTATTGGAAAAACCACATTATTAAAACTCATGCTAGGTAGTTTAGCACCGACTTCCGGCAGTGTTCATTGTGGAACTAAACTTGAAGTGGCTTATTTTGATCAGTATCGATTAGAGCTTGATCCTGAAAAAACGGTTATGGATAACCTGGCAGAAGGTAAGCAAGAGGTGATGGTAAATGGTCGCTCAAGACATGTACTTGGTTATTTGCAAGATTTCCTCTTTCCACCAAAACGCGCTAGAACGCCGGTCAGAGCGCTATCTGGTGGCGAGCGAAATCGCTTATTATTAGCAAAACTCTTTTTAAAACCAAGTAATTTATTGGTGCTTGATGAACCAACTAATGACCTTGATATTGAAACGTTGGAACTATTAGAAGAACTTGTTAACGATTATCAAGGAACGGTTTTACTTGTTAGCCATGATCGGCAATTTGTCGATAACGTAGTTACCCAATGCTGGTTTTTTGAAGAGCAGGGGCGAATTGGTATCTATGCTGGTGGTTATACCGATGCATTGCAGCAGCAACAGCAAGCTAAACCGGTTAATAAGCAAGTAGCTACTAACAATATCAATGAATCGGCTAAAACTGACACCATAAATAGCGCAAGCGCCACGCCAGTAATTAAAAAGAAGGTAAAGTTAAGCTATAACGAACAACGCGAACTTACTCAGTTACCGCATAAAATCGAGGAGCTTGAAACCGCTATTGCCGATTTACAAGCACAAATTGGCCGTAGTGACTTTTTCAATCAACCTCATGAAGTAACCAACCCAATACTGCAATCTTTAACGGATAAAGAAGCGGAACTTGAAGCCGTCTTTGAACGCTGGGAACAGCTTGAAGCATTAAGTCAATAAGCGCTCAATGTGAGCGCTTATTTACCAAGTTCTTCTGGAAAGAAGGTAAAAGAGCATTAGGGCAATAGTCACAAAAACAGAACCGACAAAGCCAATGTAATGTGTGGATAAATAAACCAATACTTGGCTACCAACAAAAGCTCCCCCTCCGATACCGATATTATAAATGCCCGAATAAACCGAGGTTGCAATATCGGCAGCGTCAGGGGCTGCATCAATGACTTTACTTTGCATCACCATACTAATGATAGTAATGGCTAGCCCCCAAACCATACCTTGTAATATTGCGGTAATTAGGCTGAAAGAACAAACATAAAGTGATAACAAGCAGGTCAATAATAATAATGCCGGAATCACAAATATTGCGATGGGATGTGAATCAGCATATTTGGCAAAAATGACACTGCCAATCATACCTGAGAAACCAACAGCTAATAACAGACTAACGACAACATGCTCACTAAAACCGCCAACATTGAGCATAAATGGCGTAATATAAGTATAAGCTGTGAAATGACCAGTTATTATAATTGCGGTTAGCAAATAGATATTTAGTAATACTGGGCGTTTGAGTACTTTAGGAATATCTTTGATTAAAATCTTATTCAAACTTGGTACTGATGGTAACAAATAAAGTAGCGACAACATGACACAAAAGGCGATAAAACCAATACATAAAAAGGTTATTCGCCAGCCAACAAGTTGTCCGATCATGGTTCCAATTGGAATCCCTAAAACAGTTGCCATAGAAGTACCAACCACGATAAAGCCCATAGCTTTAGCTTTTTTGCCATTGGGTGCTAAACGAACAGCTAAAGGTGTGGTAATGGCCCAAAATACCGCATGTGCGCAAGCAATACCAATTCTTGCCACCATTAAACTGTAAAAACTCCAAGCAAAACCTGCAAGGATATGACTACCGATAAATAGACAAAACAAAAATATCAGTAGTTTTCGCCGATCCATTTTTGAAGTTAATACCGTTAACGGTAAAGATAATAACGATACGGTCCAAGCATAAATAGTTAATAATAGCCCGGCATGTGCGACATCCATCGAAAAACTTTCAGCAATATTCGGCAGTAATCCAACGGGAACAAATTCAGTCGTATTGAAAATAAAACCTGCAAAAGCAAGGCAAAGAATTGATGACCATATTCGAGACCGTTTATTGGCATTATTCATGATTAAAGTTATAGAGGGAATAGAGATTTAATAGTGTAATTATAGCTGAATCTATTTTACTATCAAACAGCGAAGATAAATAAATAACACGATTAAATTAATTATTTTTAAATTAAATCATTCAACGATTTTGGTGCGTGAATCAATAAGAGTATATACTATTACAACCTATAATAAATCGTTCGATTAACTATTATGAATCAACTTCTCATTACAGTTTGTCTACTTACTTGTAGTAATATTTTTATGACGTTCGCTTGGTACGGACATTTGCGTTTTATGCATAATCAAGTTTGGATTTTAGCGGTGCTTATTAGTTGGGGGATTGCCTTTTTTGAGTATTTGCTACAAGTGCCGGCAAACCGTATCGGCTTTCAAGTTGCCAGCGCAGGGCAATTAAAAATTATTCAAGAAGTGATCAGCTTGTCAGTATTTATTCCCTTTTCAATTTACATCTTAAAAGAACCGTTCAAAACCGATTATATTTGGGCTGGACTATGTTTACTCGGTGCAGTTTTTTTTATGTTTAAAGATAAAATTATTGCCTAACATAAATATTCAGTTTATGAACTTATTATATTTTACCCATTCAACCAATAATTATTTTTCCTAAAAAACAATAGTTTTTAAATATTATTGTGAGGTTAATCATAGAATAATAAATAGGTTTTTGGTCAGTAGTCATAACTGTTTTATTATGAACTAAATTAACATTTATAGATTACTGATAAATAAATTATACGTGCCAGAACTTGTAATTTCTTTATTTGCTCTATTTAGTGAAATTGTTTTTGTTGTTTACAATAGTATTTAAGGAGGCGTATATGTGTAACAAGTTTCTCAGCTCGTTTTTTATATCTATATTATTTTGCTTTAGTACTTATGCGATTGAAGCTAAAGATGTTACTACCGATCCAAACGATTTTTATCTTAAACTAGAACAGGCGCCGGACAGTTTGCTGTTGTTACCTCCACCACCAGCCTTTAATAGTGTCGATTTTTTAAAAGATAAAGCCATGTATGATTGGGGAAAATCGATGCGTAATACTGAACGGGGCAAACAAGCTTATCTTGATGCTGATTCGAGTAAAGATAATATTACCAAGCAATTTTCTCCTGCTTTTGGGTATGAAATTTCGGTTAGTAATTCACCAGAAATTTATAAACTTATTACCACAATGAAAGAAGATGCCGGTGATCTTGCTACCCGCTCTGCAAAACAGCATTATAATCGAATCAGACCATTTTCATTTTTTAATGAACCAACTTGCCGACCTGAGGACGAAAAAACACTATCCACTAATGGTTCATATCCTTCAGGTCACACTACAATGGGATTTGCTATAGCTTTGGTCTTAGCTGAGATCAACCCTGCGCGTCAAAATCAAATTTTGAAACGAGGTTATGACATTGGCGAAAGTCGAGTTATCTGTGGTTATCATTGGCAAAGTGATGTGGATGCTGCAAAAGTGATGGCAGCAGCAGTTGTTGCCCAATTACATACTAATTCAGCATTTATCGCACAATTAGCCAAAGCAAAAGCTGAGTTGAAAAAATTTAAGTAATTATAGATTTAATTACTCTATATTCAATAACCACAGATTTAGTAACCACAGAGCAATAATGTAGAACTTGCCAACTTAATTATATTGGTTGTTAAATCTTAACAACCAATATAGATCTGCACTATAAAGTTTTAAACGAAATATCAGGTAAAATCGTTTCGCCTTGCCAATAAAGTTGGCTAGCGACTTGAGCTGCAATTTTATAGTATAATTGGGTGAATTCGCTATCAGGATGGTTAATAACCGTCGGTTTACCAGAATCTAAATCTTGGCGTAATAGACGGTGCAGGGGAATTTGGCCAAGTAATTGAGTTTGGTATTTTTCAGCCAAATGTTTTGCGCCATCCTCACCAAAAATCGCTTCATGATGTCCACAATTTTCACAGATATGATAACTCATGTTTTCAATAATCCCCAGAGTTGGGATATTAACTTTGTTATACATAATGATTCCCTTTTTAGCATCAATTAATGCGATATCTTGCGGAGTAGTTACAATAACTGTTGCTGTGACAGGGACGTTTTGGGCAAGCGTTAATTGAATATCTCCTGTTCCCGGTGGCATATCCATAACTAAATAATCAAGCTCTGGCCAAAGCGTATCTTCTAAAATCTGACACAATGCTTTACTAGCCATTGGTCCTCGCCACACCATCGCGCCGTCAGCATCAACTAAATAACCGATAGAATTACTAGCAAGACCATAGGCCATAATCGGAGACATATGTTTATTATCTGGCGTTAATGGTTGCTCTTTTTCGGTACCAAGCATGGTTGGAATGGACGGTCCATAAATATCCGCATCTAATATCCCAACTTTTGCACCTTGCTTTTGTAATGCTAAAGCTAAATTGACCGCTGTTGATGATTTACCAACACCACCTTTACCGGAACTCACTGCAATAATATTTTTAACATTCTTAATAGGATGATGATTATTTGCTCGCTTTAATGTGGCAATATTATATTGAATATTCCAATTAACCTTGTCAACACCGTCTAATTGAAGCAATTGGGGGGTAACTGTAGCTTTAAGGTCTTCAAAGCCGGTCTGCCAAGCAAAAGGCATAACTAAGCTTATTAGCAGTTGGTGATCTATCAGCTCACATTGAGTCACTGCGCCTAGTTCAATCAAGTTTTTTTGTAATGTTGGATGATTAAAATTCTCAAGAATTATCTTTGCTTGCATGGAAATTTGCCTTGATTATTGCTATAAATTATTTATTTTACTTCAATTTGTAATAGATATTATCAATATCTTTAATGGATAATAAATGACAAAATTACCTTTTTCGTTCAACAATCAGATATAACAGCTATAAGATTGATTGACTATATAAAGAAATTTAATCAAATTATGGCATAAATCTAGCGATAATCACACGATTGATGTACTATTTCTGCCATTATGTAATTAAAGGTAATAATTCAACATGACAACTCAACGCAAAATATTAGTGACTTGTGCGCTCCCTTATGCAAATGGTTCAATTCACTTAGGTCATATGCTTGAACATATTCAAGCTGATGTATGGGTACGCTATCAACGTATGCGCGGTTATGAGATCTATTTTATTTGTGCCGATGATGCGCATGGAACGCCGATTATGCTCAAAGCTCAGCAATTAGGGGTCACACCTGAGGAGATGATTGCTGAAGTCAAAATCGAACATCAACGCGATTTTGCCGGATTTAACATTAGTTTTGATAACTATCACTCAACCCATAGTCCTGAAAATCGTCAAATATCAGAACAAATTTATAAACGTTTAAAAGCGAATGGTTATATTAAAACTAAGGTTATTTCACAACTGTTTGACCCTGAAAAACAGATGTTTTTACCAGATCGTTTTGTAAAAGGTACTTGCCCTCGTTGTAAAGCACCAGACCAATATGGCGACAATTGTGAAGTATGTAGCGCGACTTATAATCCTACTGATCTTATTGATCCTAAATCAGTCGTTTCAGGCGCAACCCCGATTTTGAAACAATCCGAGCATTTCTTCTTTGATTTACCTGAGTTTGCCACGATGTTACAAACGTGGATACGTTCAGGCACATTACAAGAACAAGTTGCTAATAAGATGCAAGAATGGTTTGAAGCAGGTCTACAACCGTGGGATATCAGCCGTGATGCCCCTTATTTTGGTTTTGAAATTCCAGACGCACCGGGTAAATATTTTTATGTTTGGTTAGATGCACCGATTGGTTATATGGGATCTTTCCTTAACTATTGCAACAAAAATAATAAAGCGATTTTTGATGAGTTCTGGAATAAAGATTCAACGACCGAGCTTTATCATTTTATTGGTAAAGATATTGTTTATTTCCATAGTTTGTTTTGGCCAGCAATGTTAGATGGTAGTGAACATCGCAAACCATCAAATATTTTTGTACACGGTTATGTAACCGTTGATGGTGCTAAAATGTCAAAATCTCGTGGTACTTTTATTCAAGCAAGTACCTATCTAAAACATCTGGATCCAGATTGTTTACGTTACTATTATGCCGCTAAATTATCACCACATATTGATGATATTGATCTTAATCTTGAAGATTTTGTTCAAAGAGTTAATAGTGATTTGGTTAATAAAGTGGTTAATATTGCATCGCGTTCGGCTGGATTTATTAGTAAAAGATTCGACGGCAAATTATCTGATAATATTGCTGCACCTGAACTTTACGCCTTATTTGTGGAAAAATCGCAAGTTATTGCTGATGCTTTTGAAAAACGAGAGTCAGGTAAAGCGGTACGTGAAATTATGGCTTTAGCTGACGAAGCTAACCGCTACATTGATGAAAAAGCGCCGTGGGTGGTTGCTAAACAGGAAGGGCAAGATCAGCAATTACAAGATATTTGTTCAATGGGTATTCATCTATTCCGTATTTTAATGACCTATTTAAAACCTATCGTTCCGGCATTAGCTGAACGTAGTGAAGCATTTTTAAATAGTCAATTAGAATGGCATACAATTGATAAAGCCTTAACAGGTCATAAAATTAATAGTTTCAAAGCATTATTTAACCGAATTGATATGGATAAAATCACAGCTATGATTGAAGAAACTAAACAGCAAGCTGCATCAAGCACATCTGTAAAAGAAAAAGTAGCCGAACCAATAGCTGAAACCATAAATTTTGATGATTTTGCTAAAGTAGATATGCGAGTAGCTTTAATTAAAAACGCCAGTTTTGTTGAAGGCTCGGATAAATTATTGCAATTAACGCTAGATATTGGCGATGAAACCCGAAACGTCTTTTCCGGTATCAAACAATACTACCCAGATCCGCAAGTATTAATCGGGCGTTTAACCATTATGATTGCTAACTTAGCTCCGCGAAAAATGCGTTTTGGTGTTTCAGAGGGTATGGTGCTTTGTGCTAGTGGTAAAGATGACAGTGAAGGTGTTTATCTATTATCACCTGATAGTGGTGCTAAACCAGGTATGCGTATCTCTTAACGCGCTTTTCTTAATCCTTAAAAAGGGCATCTTAATAAAGCTGATATGTTAAGATGCCTATAAGAAAAGAAGATGAAAATGTTCAAAAAAACTCAATAATAGCAAAGATTAATAACAAATAGTAACTATGTAACAAGAACAGAATAAAACTTACATCTGCAAATAAATAAGTAAATCTTTGCCGATTTTGTTGAATAAACTTTCCTTAATGGTTAACCCAACCACCTGAAAAAACATCAAATAATTCACAATCCAAGTCACCTTAATTCGATTTAGCCAACATCAAAAATAATAATTATCTAATAACTGATTAATGATGGATATTTATTCAACGTGCGGTTAAAAAAACAGAAGAGTTAGTTACGAAAATTACTCCTAATGTATTTGGTAAAATGTAATTATGATTTGATAGTCCTCTTAATTTTGAGATCTAAAAAGTTTAGACATTCTCATCTTTAGGTATTTTTGTTTAGGAAAGTTAACAGTTAAGCGAAGAAAATAGGTTGTGGAGATTTTTTTCGATCTTTATACTATCCTAATATTCCTAATATTTTAAAGGAAGTTAGAGGCTATAGTTTAGTCGCCAAAGTTATAAAATATAAATTAAACATAGAGTTATTTGACAGGATCGTCAGAATGGAGTATAATTTCCACCCCCTAACATGGACAACCTATAATTTAAATTCAGCTAAGTTAAGTTTACAACCTTTATTTTTCACTCCAATTTATTTGTTATTAAAATTTTGCGGAATCGTGCGAGTTTTATCACGATCGTTAGATCGTTGTGTTTTATTTCAGCAGATCTTTTTAGGATTACTATTTGGTTTATTGTTAATAACTTCCTATTCTAGCCTTGCCTTAACCTCTAAAACTACGAATATAATTAATGGCAATGCGCCTTATTTAACCTTCGATGGTGGTCGTACCCATGCGAAAAACACCAACGGTTTGCTCGAGATATCCCTTTCTGATGGTAGCTCATTCACTCCCTCATCCCGTAATTCAAAAAACAATCCTATCGTTTTACCTGTCGCAGGTCAGAGTTTTGTGGATATTGATATGTTAGTGCCAACGAACACAGATTCTATTGCATTAAGTTCACTTATTGGTCCTCCTTATAATTATTGGGGGGATGATGATGGTGATGGTCAGGGGATTGATGGTATTAGTTCTACCGGTAGTTTAAGCTTATCCATTGTTGATAGAGATAATCAGCCAGTTGCTCGCAACACGAAGTTAGATATATGTAAAGCACCTTATCAATTAACCTTATCTACTACTAGTGGTTCATTAAAAACACGTTATGGTGTGCCTAATGAAAGTCATTTTGGTGCGAGTAAGGTCACTTATTATATTAATCCTAAGCCAGTACCAGAGATTTGTTTTATTAGACCTATCATGGGTGCTAATTTTTCAAAAGGTAAATATGCAGGTCCAGCATCCATATGGGACCCTGGTTATGGTTTTCTTCCCCAGCCAGTTACGCCATCGTCTTACGGTTTAAATTTCCCTACAACGGGAGCTAATAATTTATATTTTGATTTAAATATAGGCGGTGTAGCTCAGCCTTTAACGTGGAAAGCGGTTTCAGCTAATGGTGATATTAAGGTAACGATGACCAATTCAAAACGGGATAGTGTTCGGATCACATTAACTGGTCCAGTCGCAAAAGACTCGCAATGGAGTTTAGATAACCCGGGTAATATCGATAAACCATCTTTACCTCAGGTAATTGAGTTAGTTGGTCTTGACAGTAATAATAATGAAGTCCTTAAGTATGGTTTTGTGTTAAAGCAGTGGTTTGTGAATCGCGGTAATAGAATGTACACTTATGCTAGTATGTCATCTTGGTGTACTAATATTGGTTACCGTTTGTCTAAGATTAAAGATTTAACTAATGCTAATTATAATAATTTAGGTGCTACACCTTCATCATTGGGCAATCATCTTCAGCGTACCATTGGAGCCGGGTTCTTCTCAGAGTGGCCCACTCCCGCTTCTTACAAGGGTGGCAACTTCGTCAACTATTACTATTGGGCGAGTGATCCAACGAATTTGCGCGTTGTAGCGCATACAGGTCAAGTGTCGAAGTTTACGGCGACTAACGGAAGCTTTCACGGGGTTTGCGTTTATCCTTAGCGCTTATTTCTTAGTCCTTGGGTAAAGGCTCTGAGGATAGGAAAAATCGAGTTAGTTAGCTATAGAATAATTGCCTTTTAAAGACAATGGGTTAACGAAGTGAGCGATAAAAAGCGATTTATAAACGTTAGCATGAACCATCCGTTCTAATCGGGCGGATTTATTTTTGAGGAAAGGTGTTTTTTGGTGAAAATTTTTAATCAATAAACATCGGCTGACGGTATAGGGTTTTTGACTATTTTTATAAAAAGATATCCTATTTTATAAATTGCAAAATGAATGTAATTAACAACAACTTTTTATTACCCCTTTATTTAAAAAATGACTATATTGGCGAAGTTGTTTGAACTTATTAACTCTATATTATTCCTAAATTAATACAGATTGCTGGTCTAGGTTACCTGATTATTTCTACAAAAAGATAATTTTTTTTATTAAGTACATAATGACTGTAGTCAACAAAAATCTGTTATAGCTTTTTATGTAAAATAGTTACTGTAAGGGATAGTATTCCGGTTATTTAACCTAAATCCATAGAATAAATTGTACCCCTTAAATTCAGTTATATGAATGATTTAGACATTTCTATCTTTTAGTAAACTCTTTACGAAAGTTAACAATAAAAAATAAAAAAATGTTGCATCGCGTTTTTCCAGTCACTATACTTTTTTAACCGTTTAATGTAAACGGTTAAAATCCAATTGGTGTTGTAAAATTGGAAATAAATCAAAATATTACTTAATGGATTGTCGAGATGTATTCTAATATTAAACAAGCAGCATGGACAACCTATAATTTAACTTGGTCAGCGATAAGGATATGCTCACAACCTCTATTTTTTAGAAAAATTTGTTTTTTATCGAAGTTCCGTGGAATTACGAGAGTTTTATCGCAATCCTGGCATCATTCTTTTTTATTACGGCGAATCTTTTTAGGGGTATCATTTGTCTTGTCGTTAATAATTTCCCATTCTAGCCAGGCATTAACTTCTAAAACTTCGAATATCATTCATGGTAATGCGCCTTATCTAACCTTCGACGGTGGTATCACACATGCAACAAACACTGACGCTCTACTCGGGATATCCCTTTCGAATGGAGATAAATTTACCCCTACAAGAAATAATTCAAGTTTTGAAAGCCCAATTACGTTACCTGAACTTGATCAGAGTTTTGCAGATATTGGTATGTTGATACCAACTGATAAAAATTCAATCGAATTAAATTCTCTTATTGCACCACCCTATAATTATTGGGGGGATGATGATGGTGATGGTCAAGGGGTTAATGGTATAACAGCTACAGGTAGTTTAAGGTTATCTATTGTTGATAAAAATAATCAAGTCGTTACCCGTAATGAGGTACTGTCTATTTGTAACGCTCCTTATAAACTAACGTTATCTAATACTAACGGTACATTAAAGACAAGTTATGGCGTTCCTAATGAAAGTCGTTTTAATGCGAGTAGTGCAACCTACTATATTAATCCTAAAGCAGCGCCAGTGATTTGTTTTGCAAAACCTAACTTGAATAACGGTATTGGTGATCATGCCGGCCCTGCTACAATATGGGACTCTAGGAATGGCTTTCTTCGCCAGTCTAGTACACCTTCATCTTATGGTTCGAACTTTCCAACTACTGGCGCTAATGGTTTATATTTTGATTTAGATATAGGCGGTAGTAATCAAGTGTTAAATTGGGAACCAGTCTCTCTCGGTGGTATAACGGCTACTATGACGCCTTCAACCAATAATAGTGTTCGTGTCACTCTAACAGGCCCGGTCGCTGTCGAATCGCAATGGAGTATAGATAATCCGGGTAATATTCTTATCCCCTCTTTGCCTCAGGTATTTGAGTTAGTTGGTCGTGATAGTCGGGGTAATGCCGTCGTCAAATATGGTTTTAAGTTAAAACAATGGTTTGTCAACCGTGGTTCTGATAGGTACGACTATTCTAATACATCATCTTGGTGTACCAATATTGGATATCGTATAACTGAAGTTAGCGATTTAACTAATGCCTCTTGTCAAGGAGCAGGTTCGGGTCCTAGCTGTGAAGGTGCTGTTGGTGCTACACCTTCGTCACCTCATAATTATTATCAGCGTCAAATTGGTGCGGGGTTCTTTACGGAGTGGGGCTCAGTGAGCGATTACTATAATACCGATTTTATCAACCATTATTATTGGGCAAAAGTTGTAACGAATAGTAGCCAGTTTATTGTTGACTCGGACTCGGGTTTAATAGCTCAAAGTATTTCCGACTTTTACGGGCTTTGCGTCTATCCTTAACGTTAATTTCTTTGCGCTTTTTTGTGGAGTTAAACAGCTGGAGATAGGAAAAATAACCTTAGGAGACTAAAGAAAAAGGCAATAGCACTAATGTATTCAGCGATAAAAAGCGATTTTGTGAAGTTAACGAGAAGCATCCGCTCTAATTGGGGCGGATTTATTTTTGCGGAATGGTGCTTTTTTCGGTAAATATTATTAAACAATAGACATCAATTTACGGTATAGACTGCTTAATTATTTTTACAAAATTTAATCTATTTCATAAGACGGCAATAAATCTATTTAACGACAATCGTGTATTGCTGTTCATTAGGAATAGCTGCTGTATTGGTGATGTGCTTTGGTATATTTAATTTCAATAGCATTAAATATGCCGTTATCATTTAATTTAATGGTATAAAAAATTTTGATATTTAAGCTTTTTAGTAAGTTCTTTACGAAAGTTAACAATTAAAATAAAAAAAATGTTGCTTCGTGTTTTTTCTGTCACTATACTTTTTTAACCGTTTAATGTAAACGGTTAAAAATTAAGTAACAAGCGTAAAACTAAAAATAAATCAACATATTAATTGACAGGATTGTCTAAATGGATTATAATGTTAAACACGCAACACGCAACACGCAACATGGACAACCTATAATTTAACTTCGCTAAAATTAAGTTCCTATCGTTCATCTTTTACCAGAGTTTGTTTTTTACCGAAATTACACAAAATTCCGCGAATTTTATCGCGATCCTTGTGTCGTCTCTTTTTAGCGTTTGGGCTAATAGCTTCCTATACTTGTCACGCTTTAACGTCTAAAACCTCAAATATAATTAACGGTAATGCGCCTTTCTTAACCTTCGATGGAGGTCGCACCCGTGTGACTAATACTGAAGGTCTACTCGGGATATCCCTTTCGAATGGAGATAAATTTACCCCTACAAGAAATAATTCAAGTTTTGAAAGCCCTATTACGTTACCTGAACCTGATCAGAGTTTTGCAGATATTGGTATGTTGATACCAACTGATAAAAATTTAATCGAATTAAATTCTCTTATTGCATCACCCTATAATTATTGGGGGGATGATGATGGTGATGGTCAAGGGGTTAATGGTATAACGGCTACGGGTAGTTTAAGGTTATCTATTGTTGATAAAAATAATCAAGTCGTTAGCCGAAATGAAGTGCTGTCTATTTGTAAAGCACCTTATAAACTAACGTTATCTAATACTAACGGTACATTAAAGACAAGTTATGGTGCACCTAATGAAAGTCGTTTTAGTGCCAGTAATGTCACTTATTATATTAATCCTAAGGCAACGTCAGTAATTTGTTTTGCTAAACCTAGCTTGACTTATGGTACAGGTGATTATGCCGGCCCTGCTACAATATGGGACTCTAGTAAGGGTTTTCTTCTCCAATCTAGTACACCTTCTTCTTATGGTTTGAATTTCCCAACTACTGGCGCTAATGGTTTATATTTTGATTTAGATATAGGCGGTAGTAATCAAGTGTTAAATTGGCAACCAGTCTCTCATGGTGGCGTTACGGCTACTATGACATATTCAACAAATACCAGTGTTCGTGTCACCCTAACTGGTCCTGCCGTTACAGACTCTTGGCAATGGAGTTCTAATAATCCACGTAGTATCGATAGGCCATCTTTGCCACAGGTATTTGAGTTAGTTGGTCGTGATAGTCGGGGTAATGTCATCGTCAAGTATGGTTTTGTGTTAAAGCAGTGGTTTGTCAACCGTGGTACTGAATATTCAAGTTATCCTAGTACATTAGCTTGGTGTACAAAAATTGGTGGTTATCGTCTGTCTAAGGTTAAGGATTTAACTAACGCGACTTGTCGGGGAGTTAATTCAGATTCTCGCTGTCTTGGAGCTGTTGGTGCTACACCCTCGTCACCTAATAATAAATACCAGCGGCAAATTGGTGCAGGGTTCTTCACAGAGTGGGGAGACATGTCCAATTATCCCAGTGCCAACTTTAACGCCTTCCCCTACAATCATTTTTGGACGAGCGATGCTACGGGTAGTAACCAATTTATCGTTAGTTCTTACCATGGCTATGTGACTCGCAGTGTTGTGAACGACTATGGGCTTTGCGTCTATCCTTAGTTATTATTTATTAGCTCTTAATTCATCTGGTAAGGAAGCAGGGATTAGGAAAAAGAGAGTTTGTTTGCTAAAGAATAATAGCTTTACAAAGGCAATAGTGTTGACGAAGTGAGTAGTAAAAAGTCATTTTGTGGCATTAACAAAAAAATGCGCGACCTACAATATCAAAAGTGGTGGCGCAGAGAGTTAAATATTAATGGAGTATATAAAATGAATCTTGAAGACACACTATTATTAAGTAAAAAAGTTAACTTTATTGCTGAAGGTCGTTTTTTTACTCTATAATCAATCGTTAAATGTCGTTAAGTAGTTAATAGGGTTTAATTTAAAAGCGACAGCTTAATATACAAATAAATCACCCAGATTATTACAAGTTGGGGTAGATTATTTAGCATCTTCGGAGTTAGCTAACAACTGAAAAGTGTTATGTGTGTTTGGCAGGGTTATTCTGAAACAAATAATCGCTAATGTGTTTAGACTGAACCAGTGAAAAAGCAAGTCATACCGTGACGATTTTGCCAGAGCACCGCAGGTGTCTGCAAAGTGTGTTCGCGCAAACCCAGTTATTGGGTTATTTACGCTTTAAATGCTATCTTGAAAAGATAGCACCATGAAAGCGTAAAACGTTGGTCCACCCATGAAAATAAAAATTACGCATAAAAAGTAAGGAATGGGGTTTTTCAAGCCCCAAGATTCCTTTAATCAACAATATTTAACTGTTTATTTCTGATTTTCTGCGGGGTTTCCAGAATAAGGAAATATACTATCTTTTAAAGTGAAAGAGAAATCCTTCGTGCTAATCTCTCCAATGATTTTATCGCTATCATAAAGCGCTAATAAAAACTCGGCCATTTGTTCGGCAGAATGATATTTGGCAAAGCTCTTATCATAATCATATTCATCAACATTATTGGCTTTTTTTCCAAATTCAGTTTGGGTTGCGGCTGGGGCTAGAACTTTGGCTCGTAACTGAGCTTTAGCTTGTATCAGTTCTTGCGCTAATCCTTCAGTAAAGGCATTAACGTAAAATTTGGTTGCGCAATATGTGACTGCATTGGGAACGATAGTATATCCCCCCCTTGATGAGATATTGATAAGTTGCGTATCTGAATGGTTCTGGTATTTACGCACATAGAGCGTTGATAGAATGGTTAATGCTTCAATGTTGAGATGCAACATGGATTCTATTTTATTTAAATCTTGCTCACCAACACTACCATAATGGCCAAAACCAGCGTTATTGATCCAAGTTTCAATAAAATATGGCTCTAAATCTGTAAAAAGTGAATGCACATTGCTGGAGGAAGACAAGTCACATATTTTTATAATGACATCTAATTGTGGATTAAAATCGGCAATTTTTTGTTTTAGTAGGGTTAACTGCTCTTGCCGTCTAGCAATAATAATTAATGGTTTGTTACGTTTAGCAAATGCGATTGCCGTTGCATAACCTATGCCAGAGCTTGCGCCAGTAATGACTGTATATCTTTGTTCGGTTTTTACCATTTTCTAATTACCTTTAAAATTGTTGTTTGAATTTCAATAAATCACAATATTAATTGAGACTGTTCATAAATCATTAAGCAATTCGTCTCTGTCTTCAGCCTTAGCTAATACTTGTTTAATTGTTCCAGATTAGCTGGAACGCAATAAGCAGATTTAGTACGCTCAAAGCGCCAACTATCGGATAATTTTTCTATATCAACATAATCAAATCCGACTTGATCAATTAGCTCATATCCTGTTGCTTTCATCAAATCATCATTACCTATAACGGAGAGTACTCTTTGATTGGTTTTATCATTGTTTTTTGCACCTTTGAAAATTTCTTTCACAAAAATAGTGTTAGATATTTTAACTATGTTTGAATTATAAAGATGTTTACCGGCTAATTTAATGATAATAGTTTGATAGCTATCTAATAATTCCATATATTCATCATGATTAAGATAGTAATTGATTGCATCAAACACGATCCGATTATTGAGAAGCATCGTTGGCAATTGTTAATAATTGATAACTGATAGTTGGGATAGGACCAAGAATGATATCACTTTAATCAATTATCTCTTCTTGACTGCCAATTTCAAATCTAAACCGCTTGCTATACTAAATAATGTTTTTCTCTTGTGAACTGCATAACCTGATTTGATATTTAGTCTGGATAAATAATTTAGCGCAAGCCTAATCAACTAACTTCGTCGCTACAATACCAATTTTTTAATCTAGTCATTCCGTTGTAAAAGATAAATTTGTTATATTATTATCTTAAAATAAAAGATGATAAATGGTATCAAAATTGAATTATTAACAACTAAGGGTTGGTAATATGGATCTATTAAGAAGTATGGAAGCTTTCGTGTTGACAGTAAAAACCGGCTCATTTGTCGCGTCAGCAACTTCATTAAATACATCACCACAAATGATCGCTAAATATGTGGTATTTTTAGAAGATTATTTAGGCTTAAAGTTATTGAATCGAACAACAAGATCGCAAAGGCTAACCGAGTTTGGTAAACAATATTATGAAAGATGTGTGTTCATCTTGAGTGAAGTTAAAAACACCAAAGCATTAGCACAACAATTTTGTCAAGAGCCTAAAGGAAGATTAAGAATTAGTGCGCCTGTGAGTTATGGTCAATTCAATTTGCTTCCTGTTATAAGTCGTTTTATGAAATGTTACCCTAAATTAAATATCGATATTCAATTAAGTGATCGTTATGTTGATCTAGTGAAAGATGATTTTGATGCGGTATTTCGAATTGGTACATTAAATGATTCCGGTTTAATTGCTCGTAAACTTAATAAGTTACAGCTTATTTTCGCGGCATCGCCAAGTTATTTAGCTAAGTATGGAGTGCCATCTGTACCGAATGATTTGAAAAATCATCAATGCTTAATTTATCAATATGCCAATCCTACCAAAAAAGATAATTTCTGGCCTTTTACTGTAAATGGTGAGTTAATTAATATAGCTATTACTGGGGCATTTCAAAGTAATAATACTTCAATATTAGCAGCAGCTGCAGTTGAAGGTTTAGGGATCACAATGTTACCAGAATCAGTGTTGAATGAATCTATTAAACAAAGTAAATTGATCACGGTGCTTCAGGATTTTTTACCGCCAGCAAGAGAAGTTCATCTACTTTATAAATCTGATAAACAGCAACTACCTAAACTTAAGATGTTTATTGAATTTATCACTAATTCAATGTGATAAATAGAATATTTTTTTCAATTTTTAAATTAGTTTAAAAATTCAGACTTGCTTTATTTAGATACTCAATAAAGTCAACAAGAATAAAAAAGGCGATAAAATCGCCTTTTTATATGAGAGATTATTCTATGGTAGCTAAAGTACTAACTTCTTTACCTAGCATATTATTTAAATAAATTAAATCATCTGCCGTTAAAGTACCAACAGAATACTTCAACTGTAATAGACTGGTTAAATAACCATATTTTGCGTCAGATAAATTTCGTTTTGAACTATAAAGTTGAGTTGTTGCATTAAGTACATCAACGATAGTTCGAGTACCTACTTGATAACCAGAAGATGTAGCTTCTAATGAACTTTGTGCAGAAACCACCGCTTGTTGATAAGCCTTAATTGCACTGATTGAAGATGAGATATTGTTATAAGACGAACGAACTTGATTAATCACACTGCGATTGGTACTTTCAAGCTTTTCACTGAAACTAACAAAATTTTGTTGTGCTTGTTGCACTTGAGATACAGTAGCTCCGCCAGAGAATAGTGGTAAACTTACACTAACGCCAATCCTATTATCGCCAGAATATCTTTTACCAGCAGCATGACGTTCATAATAGTAATCACCATAAGGTTCCGATTTATTTAGATTGGTTGATGCCTGTAAACTAGCGGTAGGCATGAAGCCAGAATAAGCCATTTTAATTTGATCACGTGCAATCTCTTGATTTAACTTCATTGTTAATAAGTTAAGGTTAGTTTTTTCAGATTGTTTTAGTAAAGTGGTGATTTGGGTTGGTTCTTGCGTTTTAAACGTATTGGTATCAACGCTAGCTAAGTTAGAGTAAAAACGACCACTTACTTGGCGTAATGCTTCAAGCGCGTTATTCAGATCATTCAACGCATTAACCTGTTGCGCTACAGTTAAATCATAATTCGCTTGTGCATTTTGTACGTCAGTTATTGCAACTAAGCCAACTTTATGTTGCTGACGAGTTTGATCTAATTGACGACCAATTGCTTTTTTCTGCGCATCAATAAAGCTTAATGCATCAAGACATTTAAGTACGTTAAAGTAAGCTACAGAAGTATTTAGAATTAACGTCTGACCTTGATATTGATAAGAAATATCAGCAATAGTTGCTTGTTTTTTACTGATATCTAAGGCTTTCCAACTGGAAAAATTAAAAATACTTTGTGATAGGGCAACTTGATATAAGTTACCGCTTTTAGTATTCCTCCCGCGATCATCCCGACGTCCATGTGTTACATCATAAGAAGCACTAAGGCCAACTTGCGGAAGTAAACTTGCACGAGAACCTGAAATGGCTGAGTAAGCTTTATCTTTTTCAGCCAATGAACTGCGAAGATCTGGGTTAGTATCTTTTGCTTGTTCATAAACCTGAACTAAGTTTTCAGCAAAAACAGATTGACTTAATGCTAAGCCAATTAAAAAAGTTAAAGTTTTTTTCATCAATCTTCTCTTTAAAAGCAATAAAATAGAATAATATTTCCAATTGCATAATTTTAACAGATAATTAGCATATAGAAAGTATCCTAATTCGTGATTCGCACTTTTTAATAAAATTTAGCCCAAAGTCGAGAAACTGATATGAAATATAGACCTACACCAATAGTTTTTAACAAAAAAGATGTTTTTAATTTAACTAAACGAATTTTATATAAAGGCTTTTTTTCATTATATGAATATCGTTTTCAATACCGTAAATTTGATGGTTCGGTTAGCGACGCTGTCACTCGAGAAATTTTAGATCGAGGTCACGCGGTGGTACTGTTAGCATATGATGATAAACGTGATGAAGTGGTTCTAATTGAACAAATTCGGATAGCCGCGATTGATACACAAGATACTCCGTGGATGCTAGAACTTATCGCTGGAATGATGGATCACGATAATGAATCAAGCGAAGAAGTGGCAAAACGAGAAGCGATGGAAGAAGCGGGCATTATAGTTGGACAATGTAAGCCAATTATTAGTTATTTAGCTTCACCCGGTGGTTTAACCGAGCAATTGCATATTTTGGTTGGTCAAGTTGATTCTTCGACAGCAAGAGGAGTACACGGTCTGGCTGAAGAAAACGAAGATATTAAGGTTCATGTGGTAAGTCGTGAGCAAGCATACCAATGGGTGGAAGAAGGAATAATTAACAATGCAGCATCAATTATCGCCTTGCAATGGTTACAACTTAACCATCAATCATTAAAGGATGAATGGAAATAAGCTATTTTTGTTAAAAAGAAAATTATTTCTTTCCTAAAGATAGAATTTATTTTACAATTTGATATAACATCATGATTTAAAAATAAAAAATTGTGATGTTGATCACAATATCAATTCTATTGCTGAAATAATTTCATTTAATAACTAATAGAGGTAAATTTTGGAGTCACTTTTAACGCTTCAAATACAAAATAAGCATTGTGCAAAAATTTTGCATATTACTGATACACATCTGTTTTCTGATAATGCTGGCTCATTATTAGGCGTTAAGTCGAATGCGAGTTTTTTATCGGTTATTAATGAAATTAAGCATACTAATAAGCAGTATGATTTAATTGTGGCCACAGGAGATTTTGTGCAAGATGGTTCGAAAAAATCCTATGCGCGTTTTGCTGAGCAGATCAAGCAATTTGATACACCATGTGTCTGGTTAGCTGGTAACCATGATAACTTTAGTTATATGCAAGAAGTGTTTTCAAATTATCAGTTGGTGGATAATAAAGCAATATTACTTGGCGAGAATTGGCTGATATTGTTGTTAAATAGCCAAGTAGTTGGTCAAGCTTATGGTATGTTATCTGAAAAGGAATTGCAGTTTCTTGAAGAGACATTGTTAGTTCATGCAGATAAAAACGCACTGCTATTTTTACATCATCATCCTATTAATTCGGGGTGCCATTGGTTAGATGAGCATATTTTGAAAAATAGTGATCAACTTGAGAAGATCATTAAAAAATTTCCGGCAATTAAAGGTCTAGGTTGGGGACATATTCACCAACAACAAGATCATATCTGGCATAATTGTCATGCGTTTTCAACACCTTCTACCTGTTTTCAATTTAAGCCTAATTGCTATGATTTTCAATTATCTAATGAGGATGCTCCAGGTTGGCGGGAAATTATTCTTGATGAAGATGGAACGCTAAAATCTAGTGTTTTTCGTATTGCAGATAACCGATTTTTACCGGATATTTCGCAAAAAGGTTATTAACTTTAACTTATTCAAAATTAAGCATAATTTATCAGTCTGATTGGTATTTTGACTTTTTGAGTTAATCGATTAGAGTAAAGGCGCAAAGAAGTAGAATAATCGTTCAACAACTCGTTGCCAGATTGGTCGTTTTTTCCATTTTGCTATAGCAATTTTATCTGATTGTGATAAATATTGTTCCAATAATGCAGATAATGATTTGGCAAACTGTGCATCATCAATTACCGTAGTAATTTCAAAATTTAGCCATAAACTCCGCATATCTAAATTAACCGTACCAACCAAACTAAGTTGATTATCGATTAGTACGCTTTTGGTATGTAGTAAATTATCATTGAACTGATAAAGCTTAACGCCACCGTTTAATAATTCTGAAAAGAAGGCTCGACTAGCCCATTTAACCATTAACGAATCATTCTTTTTAGGCACGATGATGATAACTTCAACTCCTCGCTGAGCCGCGGTACATACAGCATGTAAAATATCATCACTTGGCACTAAATAAGGCGTTGTGAAAATAATTTGTTCTTGAGCAGAGTAAATTGCAGTTAATAATACTTGATGTATCATATTTTCGGTATAACCCGGACCAGAAGCAATAAGTTGCATAATGTGTTTTTCTTCTTCCGGAGGCTCTGCAAAATCGGTAATCTGAGGAAGGGCTAAATATTTACCTGTTTCAAGTTCCCAATCACTGGCATATATAGCACCCATTAAGGTGGTTACTGGACCACACATTCTGATCATTATGTCAACCCATTCACCAACATGCTTATTTTGTTTAAAGAATCGAGGGTCAACTATATTCATGCTACCGGTATATGAGATATAGTTATCGATAATGGCGACTTTGCGGTGTTGACGTAAATCAAGACGTCTAAACATGAATCTTAATAGATTCACTTGTAACGCTTCAACGATAACAATACCAGCATCACGCATTCTTTGGCAGGCCTTTGAGCGAATAAAATGTCGACTACCAGCTGAGTCAATCATTAAACGACAAATGACACCTCGCTGCGTGGCTTGAATAAGTGCTTGTTCAACATCATCAGCTTTACCACCTTCATTCCAGATGTAAAAAACCATTTCTATATTCGATTTGGCTTGGTTGATATCAGCAATTAATCGATCGAAAATGGCATCAGTATTACTTAACAATTCAATGTGATTTCCTCTGATTCCATCAAGACCTGTTTGATGTTTACAAAGTTGAAAAATGGGTTTACTAACTTGACTAACTTTAGTAGTAAATATGTCAGGAAATGCACTTATTCTATTAATAAATTTGCTTATAGTAGGGCGCATTTTTTGCGCACGCTTCGCTCTTTGTTGACCAAGGTGAGCTTCGCCAAGTGCAAAATAGAGGATGACACCAATAATCGGTAAAATATAAATAACTAACATCCATGCAATGACGTAAGTGGTTGGTCGTCTTTTAAAGACAATACGTAACGTGGTCGATACAATAAGCAACCAGTAAACAAGAAAAATTAATGTACTTACTAATGCATGAAATGAAGTAAATTGCATATTTATCAGCTATAACTTAAATTTAGTTTACTAATAGGGTCTTTAGTACAGTCATAATTTTGGAATATTTCTGGTAACGGCTTCGGATTATTATGTTTATCGACTGAAACATAGGTAAATGTTGCATCGGTAATACAGAAGCGTTGCATCATATTGTCAGCATCTGTTATTTTTTTTATCCAGACTTCGATTCCGATAGTAATCGATGTTTTACCAGTTTTTATACAATGTGCATAACAACAAACTACATCCCCTACCATTGCCGGTTTATAGAAGGTGATACTACTTGCATTAACGGTTACCACTCTTCTCTTGGCAATTTCTTTCGCCAAAATACCTCCGGCTAAATCCATTTGAGACATGATCCAGCCACCAAAAATATGTCCATGAGGATTAGTGTCTGCCGGCATGGCTAAAGTTCGTAAAACCAATTGTCCTTTTGGGTTATTTTCGTTTTGTGTCATGTTAAAAATACTCCTACTTATATAATTTTATCCGTTTTCAGTCGTTTTATTCATATGACGATAAATATAAATTCCAGAAATCAAAGACATTACTAATGATGCACCCGGTAAAATAAATACCTTAAAGATCCAGAAGAAATCACTTGATGCATAATATGTTGCAACTAAACTGAAGGAACCGCAAATAATAAAAAAAACTATCCATATCAAATTCAGTTTATTCCAAATAGCTATATCAAGCTGTATTTCTTTACCTAACATTTTTTGTAGTAAGTTTTTTTTGAAACCGAACTGACTAATAGCTAACGCAGCAGCGAATAAGAAATTTATAATGGTCACTTTCCATTTAATAATATCTTGATTTTGTGTATAAAGTGTCACTCCACCAAAAATCATTATCATCATATAAGATATCAGTTCAACTTTATCAAGTTTTTTATACAAAACAAGAATGATCAAAAATGATACTGTTGAAGCAATCATTAATGCTTTAACACCGACAAAAATATCGTAAAATGTTAAAAATATAAAAAAGACGATAAGTGGAATAAAATTTAAAAGCTGCTTCATTTAATTATTAACCTGAAAGATGAAAGTAAGTATTCGTATTACCGATAAGTAAAAAGCCTATGATATAGGCTTATTTTTTTGTATGAAGTTCTGGATGAGCTTTACAGTTACCTGATTTACAATGTCCATAAAGATATAAACTATGAAAGGTTAAGGTAACACCATATTGTTCTGCGATTTCTTTCTGACGTTGATTAATAATTTCATCACGGAATTCAAAAACTTCACCACAATCTAAACAAATTAAATGGTCATGATGTTTTTGTGAGGCAAGTTCGAAAACCGCTCTTCCTCCTTCAAAATTATGACGAGTCACAATACCCGCGTCATCAAATTGATTTAATACACGATAAACCGTAGCAAGACCAATTTCTTCGCCCATATCAATTAATTTCTTATAAAGATCTTCGACAGTAATGTGTTGGCATGAAGGGTCTCGCAATAATTCTAAAATTTTTAAACGAGGTAACGTAACCTTTAAGCCGGCACTTTTGAGCGCTGCATTATTATCTTTATCATGATTTGTCATATTACATTCCAGTTTAGTTAATTAGTTAATCATATTATAAAAATATGAACGGAAAATAAAATAAATCACTTCAATAGATCAAATATTCATTTCGCTTTTTACTTGATTTACCCAATTATTAATACGTTCTTGTGTTAATTCAGGTTGACGATCTTCATCGATGGCTAAACCGACAAAATGGTTGTCATCAATTAAACTTTTAGAAGCTTCAAAGCTGTAACCTTCTGTTGACCAATGACCAACAATTTTAGCGCCTTTAGGTTCAATAATATCGCGGAGAGTTCCCATGGCATCACAAAAATACTCAGCATAATCTTCTTGGTCACCACAACCAAAAATTGCTACTGTTTTTCCATTGAAATCAACTTGTTCTAGATTAGGAAAAAAATCATCCCAATCAGCTTGAGATTCACCATAGTACCAAGTCGGAATACCAAAAAATAAAAAATCATATTTTTCAATATGTTCTTTTGTTGTTTTTGCGATATCAAAAAGATCAGCTTTATCTGTACCTAAAATTTGTTGGATTTGTTTAGCTACATTTTCTGTATTACCGGTGTCACTACCAAAAAAAATTCCAACTTGTGCCATATTTTTACCTTTACTGTTTTTACAATATAAATATATGTTTTGAGTATATCACTGTCGGTAGTTATCAGCAATAATTCTCAATTACTATAAACATAAGTAATTATTTACTACACAATTTTTTCTACTTGCATTAAAATTAGCCACTATTTTGTGGCAATCGAAGTATCGGGATTTTTTTATGAACCTGCATGAGTATCAATCAAAACACCTTTTTAAACAATATAATTTGCCTGTACCGGAAGGTTACGTCTGTAATTCAATTGATGAAATACAAGATACATTATCTCAACTTTCATCTCAATCTAATGCTTGGGTAGCAAAATGCCAAGTACATGCGGGCGGTCGTGGTAAATCAGGTGGTGTAATTTGCACTAAAGATTTTAATGAAATAAAACTATTTGCTGAAAAATGGTTGGGTCAGTATTTGGTGACTTACCAAACAACGGCTAAAGGGCAACCAGTTAATAAAATTTTAATTGAAAAAGCCTCTAATATCGCCAAAGAACTTTATTTGGGGGCGGTCGTCGATCGTAGTAGCAAGCGTATTGTGATTATGGCATCAACCGAAGGTGGTGTTGAAATTGAGAAGGTTGCTGAACAATCACCACATTTAATTCATAAAATATCGCTTGATCCTTTAACTGGACCATGCGGTTATCAAGGTCGTGAGCTAGCATTTAAACTTGGCTTAAGCGGTAAATTAGTCAATCAATTCGCTAAATTATTCGTTAATTTTGCTAATCTTTTTATTGAAAAAGATGTTTCTTTAGCAGAAGTAAATCCGTTAGTTATTACTGATTCACAAGAGTTAATCTGTTTAGATGCTAAAGTTGTGTTAGATGATAATGCTATGTTTAGACATCCTGATTTAGTCATATTAAGAGATACCACACAAGAAGATGAACGCGAATCGATTGCGGCTAAACAAGGTATTAGTTATGTTTCTCTAGACGGGAACATAGGTTGTATGGTTAATGGTGCCGGCCTTGCTATGGCTACCATGGATATGATTAAACTTTACGGTGGTGAACCAGCCAATTTCTTAGATGTTGGTGGTGGTACGACTAAAGAACGCGTTGCCGAAGCTTTCAAGTTGATACTTTCAGATAAAAATGTAAAAGCGATATTAGTTAATATTTTTGGTGGTATTGTTCGCTGCGATCTTATTGCCAATGGTATTATTGATGCAATTAAGGAAATAGGTCTGACTGTTCCTGTTGTTGTACGTCTTGAAGGTAATAATGCAGAACTTGCAAGAGAGATTCTAGCTAAAAGTAAATTAAATGTTATTACCGCAAAAAGTTTGGTCGATGCAGCTCAACAGATCGTCAGTGTTGCACAATAATAGAGTGGATGGAGAATAATTACTATGTCAATTTTGATTAATAAAGATACGAAAGTTATTTGTCAGGGCTTTACTGGTAGCCAAGGTACATTCCATTCTGAACAAGCGCTTGCTTATGGTACAAAATTAGTCGGAGGTGTGACGCCCGGTAAAGGTGGTACGACACATTTAGGTTTACCTGTTTTTAATACAGTTAAAGAAGCCGTTGAAGCAACAGGTGCAACGGCAACCGTTATTTATGTTCCCGCAGCATTTGGTAAAGATTCAATTTTAGAAGCTATTGATGCCGGCATCCAACTCATCGTTTGTATAACAGAAGGCATTCCTACATTAGATATGCTTATCGTTAAACAAAAATTAATCCAACATGATGTTGTTATGATTGGGCCAAACTGCCCAGGTATTATTGTACCTGATGAGTGTAAAATTGGTATCATGCCAGGCCATATTCATTTAGCCGGTAAAGTAGGTATTGTTTCTCGTTCGGGTACATTAACTTATGAAGCCGTAAAACAGACAACCGATATTGGATTAGGTCAATCTGTTTGTGTTGGAATAGGGGGAGACCCTATCCCGGGTAGTGATTTTATTTCAATCTTAAAGTTACTTGAGCAAGATCCTAAAACAGAAGCTATTGTTATGATTGGTGAAATTGGTGGTAGCGCAGAAGAAGAAGCGGCTAACTATATCAAACATAATGTTAGCAAACCTGTTGTTGCTTATATAGCAGGCGTATCAGCACCATCTGGTAAACGTATGGGGCATGCAGGCGCTATCATTTCAGGTAATAAAGGTACAGCGGCAGAGAAAACTAAAGCATTACAAGCCGCAGGTATTACAGTGGTTAGTAGTTTAGCTCAAATTGGTGAGGCAATAAAAAAACACTTTTAAGTTTTATTTTTTTGACATTAATCAATTCTTATTCTTTAAATTATGTTGTACAATATTAATAAATAACGTTACAAAATATGTGGGCATTTAAGGATAAGGGAGCACTTTATGTTTGATATAGTAGAACTGTCACGCCTCCAGTTTGCACTCACAGCAATGTATCATTTTATTTTTGTACCATTAACGCTAGGTATGGCGTTTATGCTTGCAATTATGGAAACCGTGTACGTTGTTAGTGGTAAGCAAGTCTGGAAAGATATGACTAAATTCTGGGGGAAATTATTTGGTATCAACTTCGCCGTTGGGGTTGCAACAGGTTTAACCATGGAATTCCAATTTGGCACCAACTGGTCTTATTATTCGCATTATGTGGGTGATATATTTGGTGCACCTCTGGCGATTGAAGGGCTAATGGCATTTTTCTTGGAATCAACGATGGTTGGTTTATTCTTCTTTGGATGGGATAGATTAAGCCGTGGCAAACATTTGATGGTTACTTGGTGTGTGGCTTTTGGATCTAACCTTTCAGCACTTTGGATTTTAGTTGCTAATGGTTGGATGCAATTCCCGGTCGGTTCTGACTTTAACCCGATTAACTCAAGAATGGAAATGCAAAGTTTTTTTGAGCTAATTACCAACACGGTTGCTCAATATAAATTTGTCCACACAGTAGCAGCAGGTTATCTAACTGGTGCTATTTTTGTCTTAAGCATTAGTTCTTATTATTTACTCAAGAAACGTGATTTACCATTTGCTAAACGCTCTTTTGCTGTAGCTGCTGTATTTGGTTTTATTATGTCCATTGTTGTTGCTATTATGGGTGATGAAGCTGGTCATGAAATCACCACAGTGCAACCTGTCAAATTAGCGGCAATTGAAGGTGAATGGGAAACTCAACCTGCACCAGCATCATTCAATGTTATTGCTTTCCCGTCACAAGAGAAAAAAGAAAACTTGTTTGCCATTGAAATTCCTTATGTTATGGGGATTATGACAACTCGTTCATTGGATACTCAAGTGACCGGTTTAAAAGATATTTTAGCTTCTAATGAGACTCGAATTCGCAATGGGATTTTAGCTTATTCTAACTTAGAAAAAATTCAAAAAGGTGATAAAGATCCGGCGGTTTTGAAAGCCTTTGAAGATAATAAAGTTGATTTAGGTTATGGCTATTTAGTTAAACGTTTCACTGATAAAGATAATTTAACCATTCCAGAAGCTACTGAAGAACACATTAAAGCAGCGACTGAAGATTCAATTCCTTCAGTATGGCCATTATTCTGGGCATTTAGAGGAATGGTTGGTCTTGGTTTATTAATGATCTTAGGAACGGGTCTTGCTTTGTGGTCAACCTATAAAAATAAAATTGGTGAAAAACGTTGGTTATGTCGTTTACTTCTTTTATCTTTACCATTTCCATGGCTTGCATGTGAATGTGGTTGGTTTGTTGCCGAATATGGTCGTCAACCTTGGGCAATTCAAGATATATTACCAACAGGTGTAGCTAATTCATCATTAACTCCAGGTGAAGTATTATTTACTATGGTACTTATTTGTGGACTTTACACATTGTTCTTAATTGCTGAAATGTTCTTAATGTTTAAATTTGCTCGATTAGGGCCAAGTTCTTTAGGCACTGGCAAATATCATTATGAAAAAACACCATCAATAGCAGATTGAGGCATAGGGAGTATATACAATGATTGATTATGAAATTGTACGAGTCATCTGGTGGGTGCTAATTAGTGTTGTTTTAATTGCTTTTGTTGTCACCGATGGTTTTGATATGGGGGTTGGTATCTTATTACCATTTATTGGTAAAACCGATACTGAACGTCGTATTATGATAAATGCAATAGCACCACATTGGGATGGTAACCAAGTTTGGTTAATTACAGGTGGTGCAGGTATTTTTGCTGCATGGCCTATGGCTTACGCGGTCTCTTTTTCTGGTTTTTATATCGCAATGGTTTTAGTGTTATGTGCACTATTTTTTAGACCAATCGGCTTTGATTATCGCAGTAAACTGGAAAATTCTAAATGGCGTAATATGTGGGACTTGGCCATTTTCTTAGGTAGTTTTGTTCCAGCACTTGTTTTTGGCGTTGCATTTGGCAACTTATTAGAAGGTGTCCCATTTAGATTTGATAATGGTTATCGTCCTTTTTATGATGGTTCGTTCTTTGCTTTACTCAATCCGTTTGCAATATTGGCTGGCGTTGTTAGTTTAATGTTAATAGTTGCTCATGGCGGAGCTTGGTTGCAAATGAAAACCTCTGGTGAACTTTACTTAAGAGCTAGAAAAGCAACGCAAATAGCAAGTTTGATTATGTTGATTGCTTTTGTATTGGCTGGTGTTTGGGTAGCTTACGGTATTCATGGTTATGAAGTGACTAGCGCTATTGATCCTAATGGGGTTTCAAATCCATTAAGTAAAACAGTATCAACAGATGTATCATGGTTAAAAAATTATATAAACTATCCTATATTATGGATTATACCGGCATTAGGTGTGTTACTACCGATATTAACGATTTGCTTCTCGGGTCTTAATAAAAATGGATTAGTATTTTTAACATCTACATTAACTATTGTATGTGTATTGTTCACATATGGTGTGGCGACATTCCCTTTTATTATTCCTTCAAGCATTATGCCAAATGCCAGTTTGACAATTTGGGACGCAACTTCTAGCCAATTAACACTTAATATTATGTTTGGCGTAGTGTTAATATTTTTACCGATTGTTCTTTTCTACACTATTTGGAGTTACATTAAGATGTTTGGTCGCTTAGATAAAAACCATATTGAAAATAATAAACATTCACTTTATTAAGGATTAATTATGTATTACGTATTATGGTTTATTGGATTAATTGCAGCCTGTATGCTGGCTGTAGTTACCGGGCTTTGGGTTGAAAATTCTAATAACGACAAAGAGACTGATCAATAACAATATAAAATTTAGGTGGCAATTTGCCACCTTTTTAGTTAGAAGCTTAGATACTAAGATAAATAATTTATAAATGATAATTGTTTTCATTTAACTTATTTTATATCATAGTGCAGCGAATTTTATAATCATATATAATAGCGCAAATTTTTTGTGTAAATTATAAAATATGAAACAATTTAATTGGAATGCAAGAGTCTATTATGAAGACACAGATGCTGGCGGCGTAGTTTACCATGCTAGGTATCTTGCCTTTTTTGAACGAGCTAGAACGGAGATGCTAAGGGATCTTGATATTAGTCAACAAAAGTTATTACAAGAAGGTATTGCATTTGTTGTCAAAAAGATGGATATTAGCTACGACTTTCCAGCCCGTTTAGATGACATGCTAACTATCAGCACTAAGGTTGAGCAAATTCGTAAGGCGTCTATTATTTTTAAACAGACAATTTCAAACCAAAATGAGCAAATTATCAGCAGCGCTGATGTCGTTATTGCTTGTGTCAATATGACTAAAATGAAGCCATGTGCGCTTCCCAAGTTATTAGTTTTGGAGTTTATTTAAGTGGATAATCTGAATATTATTGATCTATTTTTACAAGCAGGACTTTTAGTGCAAAGTGTTATGGTATTACTACTAACATTTTCTGTAATGTCTTGGGCTATTATCTTTCAACGCAGTAAAATTTTAAGCAAAGCTAAAAAACAAGTCGAACAGTTCGACGATACTTTTTGGTCTGCTAATGACTTAAATGTGCTCTTTGATAAGGCAAAATTTAACAAAGAAGAGATCTGTGGTACTGAGCATATTTTTTATTCGGGATTTAAGGAATTTTCTCGTTTATATCAAATTAACCCAAATATGCCGAAAGCTGCATTAGAAGGAGCATCGCGTTCTATGCGTTTAGCAATGAATCGTGAATTGGATAATTTAGAGTTACATATACCATTTCTAGGTACTGTTGGTTCTATTAGTCCATATATTGGTTTATTTGGTACTGTGTGGGGGATCATGCACGCCTTTATTTCATTAGGTGCGGTTAAACAAGCAACCTTGCAAATGGTTGCCCCAGGTATTGCCGAAGCATTAATTGCAACTGCTATAGGTTTGTTTGCAGCGATTCCAGCAGTGCTGGCTTATAACCGATTATCATTAAGTGTAAGTCGCATTGAACAAAACTATTTGAACTTTATTGATGAGTTTTCTTCAATTTTACAACGTCAAGCAGTCGCTGTTAGGAAATAATTATGAGCCGACGTTCACGCTATACAACCAAATCAGAGATCAATATAGTACCGTTACTTGACGTATTACTGGTATTGGTATTGATTTTTATGGCGACAGCTCCAATAATTAGCCAGAGTGTTGAAGTTGATCTGCCAGAAGCGACAGAATCAAAAACTGTTTCTCCAGCCGATAATAAACCTATTATAATTGAAGTTTCAGGCGTAGGTGTTTATGCAATAATTATTGATCAGAACCGCCAATCGGATATACCTCAAGAACAAATTGTTGCAGAAGTTAAGCAGCAACTATCACTAAATGATAAAGCTGTTTTCTTAGTCGGTGGAGCTAAACAAGTTCCTTATGAAGAGATCATTAAGGCTTTAAATCTGCTCCAATCTGCTGGGGTAAAATCTGTTGGTTTGATGACTCAACCAATTTAAACTGATAATTATAAAAAAATGTCAGCAATGTCTAGTAAGTTAAACTCAAAATTAAGTTTATCGTTTATTATATCCATTATTTTACATGGCTTATTGATTTTTGTTTTAGCCTATCAATTTGTGCCTAATGATAATGGTCAAAACTACGGTAACATTAATGGTAATTCTATTGATGCAGTCATGATTGATCCGTCAGTTATGACTGAAGATTTTCAAAGACAATTGCAGTCACAAATTAATCAGAAAAAAGAAGAACAGCTGCGTCAAGCTAAAGAATTAGCAGAAAAAGCAGCTGCAGAAAAAGCTGCCGCTGAGAAAGCCGCTGCAGAAAAAGCTGCCGCTGAGAAAGCCGCTGCAGAAAAAGCCGCCGCTGAGAAAGCAGCAGCAGAAAAAGCAGCTGCAGAAAAAGCTGCCGCTGAGAAAGCAGCAGCAGAAAAAGCCGCCGCTGAGAAAGCAGCAGCAGAAAAAGCCGCCGCTGAGAAAGCAGCAGCAGAAAAAGCAGCTGCAGAAAAAGCTGCCGCTGAGAAAGCTGCTGCAGAAAAAGCCGCTGCAGAAAAAGCCGCCGCTGAGAAAGCTGCGGCTGAGAAAGCCGCTGCAGAGAAGGCTGCAGCGGAAAAAGTCGCCGCTGAGAAAGCTGCTGCAGAGAAGGCAGCCGCTGAGAAAGCCGCGGCAGAAAAAGCTGCCGCTGAGAAAGCTGCAGCGGAAAAAGTCGCCGCTGAGAAAGCTGCTGCAGAGAAGGCAGCCGCTGAGAAAGCCGCGGCAGAAAAAGCCGCTGCCGAGAAAACTGCGGCAGAAAAAGCAGCCGCTGAGAAAGCTGCGGCGGAAAAAGCCGCTGCCGCTAAAAAAGCTGCTTTAGCAAAAAAAGCTGAACAGGCCAAAAAAGATAAAGCTCTTGATGATCTTTTAGGCGGGCTTATCTCAGGTTCAGAAAGTACATCTGGAGGATCTGCTAGCCGTAAAGGTGTTTCGGATGGAGAATTAAATAAATATAGATCATTAGTACAAAATGCAATAAGTAATAAATTTGTCAATCCACCAAATGTTTATCGTGGAAAAACTTGTGAATTACAAATCCAGATAGCGCCTGACGGATTATTACTTAATGTTATCCAAAAAGGTGGTGATGCCGATTTATGTCGAGAAGCACTAGCCGCAACTAAATTAGCAGCTATACCGAAACCAGCTAGTAATTTATATAGTGAAGTAAAAACGATGAGTATCGACTTCAAACCCTAATAGGTTATAGCTGAGTTATCTGATTTTTATAATATCTTGATACGATGTTCATCCATTAATGAAATAATATTCGTCATCTTGATAATCTAATGTTGAAAATTCACTAAATACCCCAATATATGTTCTATTCATTCCGAATTAAGTTTTTATGTAAGAGAAGGAGCAGAATATGACAACAATTGTCAGTGTCCGTCGTGAAGGTCAAGTTGTTATTGGTGGCGATGGGCAAGTCACATTAGGTGAACGCATTATCATGAAAGGTAATGCGCGAAAAGTTCGCCGATTATATAACAATAAGGTGATAGCTGGATTTGCTGGCGGTACAGCAGATGCCTTCACACTATTTGAATTATTTGAACGAAAATTAGAAATGCACCAAGGGCATTTAACTAAAGCAGCGGTTGAATTAGCCAAAGATTGGCGAACCGATAGAATGTTGCGTAAATTAGAAGCATTACTTGCCGTTGCTGATGAAAGCGCATCATTGATTATCACAGGAACTGGTGATGTTATTCAACCAGAAGATGACCTGATTGCGATTGGATCGGGTGGACCTTATGCACAGGCTGCCGCAAGAGCTTTATTAGATAATACTTCATTATCCGCTCATGATATTGTACAAAAATCGCTATCAATAGCAGGTGACATTTGTGTCTATACAAATAATTTCCAAACTATTGAAGAGCTTAATTACTAATTAAAACTGATTTAAGAGAAATATTATTATGTCTGAAATGACTCCTCGCGAAATTGTAAGCGAATTAAACCAACATATTATTGGACAAGATAAAGCAAAACGTTCCGTTGCTATTGCTTTACGTAATCGCTGGCGTCGTATGCAACTTGATGAAGCATTACGTCATGAAGTTACCCCCAAAAACATTCTTATGATCGGCCCAACAGGGGTTGGTAAAACAGAAATCGCTAGACGACTAGCTAAATTGGCTCACGCACCATTTATTAAAGTAGAAGCGACAAAATTTACCGAAGTAGGTTATGTAGGTAAAGAAGTTGATTCCATCATTCGTGATCTTACCGACTCTGCTGTTAAGATGATACGCCAAGAGGCAATTGAAAAAAATCGTAATAGAGCGGAAGAGTTAGCTGAAGAACGTATTTTGGATGTGCTAGTTCCACCAGCAAAAGATGGTTGGGGACAAGTTGAAAGCAATAATGATTCAACAGCTAGACAAGCATTTAGAAAAAAATTACGGGAAGGTGCGCTTGACGATAAAGAAATTGAAATTGAAGTAGCTGGTATGAATATTGGTGTTGAAATTATGGCACCACCGGGTATGGAAGAGATGACCAGCCAACTGCAGTCAATGTTTCAAAATTTAGGCGGTCAAAAGACCAAAGCGCGTAAAATGAAGATTAAAGATGCCTTTAAACAGCTAATTGAAGAAGAAGCTGCAAAATTGGTTAATCCGGATGATCTTAAGCAAGAAGCAATTGAAGCGGTTGAACAAAATGGGATTGTCTTTATCGACGAAATTGATAAAGTGTGTAAACGCGGTAATTCATCTGGACCTGATGTATCACGCGAAGGTGTTCAGCGTGATCTATTACCACTTGTTGAAGGTTGTACTGTTTCAACAAAACATGGTTCAGTAAAAACTGATCATATTTTGTTTATTGCATCAGGTGCGTTCCAAACAGCTAATCCATCTGATTTAATTCCAGAACTACAAGGGCGTTTGCCAATTCGAGTTGAATTACAAGCGTTAACTAGTGAAGATTTTGAACGAATTTTAACTGAACCAAACGCGTCATTAACTGTGCAATATAAAGCATTAATGGCAACCGAAGGTGTAAATATCGACTTTACCCCTGATGGAATTCGTAAAATTGCAGAATCAGCTTGGCAAGTTAATGAACAAAATGAAAATATCGGCGCTCGCCGTTTGCATACTGTTCTGGAACGTTTGATGGAAGATGTCTCTTTTGAAGCTAGTGAATTGGGTGGTCAAACCATTACAATTGATGCTAAATATGTGAGTGATCATCTTGATAAACTTGTTGCCGATGAAGATTTAAGTAAATTCATTTTATAATTGACTGATATTATATAAATAAAAAGGTGAGTTATTTAACTCACCTTTTTTGCTTTTCATTATGTTATTTAAAAGTTACTTTTTGAGTAATTCACCTAAAATATCAAGTGCTTTATGTTTATTCTTTGATTTATCATTATTTTTATCTTCATTTTTAGAATCATTATTTTCTAATTTATCACGCAGCTTATCTAAGCGCTTTTGTAGTTTATCACTAAATACATCAGAAAGTATTTTAGCGATATCTAATTGATAATGTAATTTAGAAAATTGACCATATATGCGTAGTGGTATGGTAACTTTTTGTAACTTCGCAATAGTGTCACTTTTGCTGTTCCAACCGCCAAGTATTTTTATATTTAAATTAACATCCAAATCATGATTAACCATTCCCACTTTTCCTGAACCATCGATAACATCTAACGTTTCAGAATTTGCATTGAGTGTATTAAGTTGAATATCACCTTGGTTTATAAAAGCGCCTGCTGTAATTTTATGAAACTCAGTATATTTTTTCTGATTTTCAGGATTTATATTACCATTACCATATTTGGCCGCGGCAGATTCGATAATATTCTGGATGTTGATATTATTTAATCTAGCGTTAGTAATAGTGATATTCGCATTACCTTTCACATTTTGTAATAATTTAGCAGTTGATAAAGTATTGGTTTCTAATACTCCAGAAGCATTGAATACCCCATCAAGGTCATAAGCCATATTCATTTGGGTAAAAAATGAATTTAAATTGATATTATTTACTTTAGTATTTAACTTAACTTGAGGTGTCTTTTGTTTACCATTAGCTATACCCGTCGCTGCTATCTGTCCATTAGCAAAGTTAAAACTTAAATCTTTTAAAGTCGCAATACCGTCTTGATTAACAACATCAACATTCATATTGTTGAGGATAATTTTGTTGGCTTTAATTTCTTTAATATTTATCTTTGCTTTGCCATCAAATGTATTTAGAACACTTAACTCATTGTTAATTTTAGAAACATTTGAAACAACTGGTGAAGTTTGTTGAACAGGGGTATTTTTAGTTGATTTTTCACTTGTTTGTAAAAAAGGTGTTAAATCTAATTTATTAGCATTTAATTGGAAATTGACGTTTGGTTTATTATCAAAACGTACATTGATATTACTAGTGAAACTATTATCGTTAATTGAAAAAGCTAGATTTTGGCTATTTAATTGCATTGGACTATTTTGGTAATTAATTAAGCCAGTTGCGCTACCTTTTAGCTCATTTCCTCTATTAGCTATGCTATTATAAGTGTAATCTAATTTTTTTAAATCAATAACGGCTTTTTCCGGAAATTGGCTTAAATCGATATTGGCATTTAATGAATAAAATAAGTCTTGTTGGTTTTTGTTGATATTGCCGTTGAATACAAGAGAAAGATTTTTCTCGTTATTTTTTTCTAATAACAGATTAATATTTCTAAAATTTATCAAATCACGATCGTGTTGGAAAGCTACTGTACTATCAGCTATTTCAAATTTATTTAAGCTAAATTTCCAATTGGATGGATTTTTTTGGTCTTCATTTTTATCTTCAGTGGTTGTTGGCTGCTGTGGTGAAGAGTTAGTTATAGCTTTAGTACTATTCTTGGCATTCTCCCCCTTGCTCTCATCAGTAATATTGATTATCGCCGATTTAATAAACACATTTTTGATGGCTAAATTTTTCGAAAATAATGGCATAAGTTCAACATCAAGCCGCATATTGTCAGCGGTTATTAAAGGTTTTTTTGCGCCAGTATCTGATAATTTAACTGAATCCGTTAATATACTAACTTGGGGCCAAATATGCCAACGTAGATCACCTTCGATAGTCAATTCATAACCCGTTTTATCTTTTACCGTTTGTGAGATATAACCACGAAAATTATTAGGATCAACAAATACAATAAGAGAAACAATGCTAATAACGATAACCAGAATTACGATAAATAGCATTACCAATATTTTTTTTAACATATTAATGTTCCTTTATTAAGGTTATAAGCGGCATTAGTCTTTATCAATACGACTAGCAACAGCGCCATGTTGATCTTTATATTTTGCATCTTGTCTTTGATTATATGGTCTAGCAGCTGGGCCACTGAGAGTTTCAAAACTTAAGGCGCCAATAGTCATACCAGGTCTAAGCGCAACAGGTATTTTTCCCGAATTATAAAATTCTAAAACAATTTGCCCGTGCCAACCAGGATCGATGCGATGAGCGGTAACATGTACCATAAGTCCTAAGCGCGCTAATGATGAACGGCCATCTAACCAACCGACTAAATCATTAGGGATTGTAACTGATTCGAGTGTTACTGCTAAGGCAAGTTCCCCTGGGTGTAAATAAAAGGCATCATCTTCAGTTAATATCATTTCTTCACTCATGACACGATCGAGAACCGCCGCAACTTCTTCTTTTGGACCACTCAAATCAATGTAAGGTGTAGTATGTTCTTTAAAAGTACGAAATTGATTACCTAATCGAACGTCAACAGTGGCGCCATTAATACAACTTAAAGCAGGTTGTGGCGTAATTTTTAATTTACCACTATTTAAATACGCTTCAATATCACGATCACATAATCTCATAAGTTATCCTTAATTCTGCTATTAATTATATTTTAACAGTTTCTTTAGTTGGCGTCGATGTCGATAGATTAAGGTTTTATCAACCAAGCGCGACCAAAATGATTATAATAACCAGCTTGTTCACCGGCTTTATCGCCAATACCTAAGTATAGATCAAAGTGATGTCCTTTTATTGCTCCACCAACGTCAAGAGCGACCATCAAACGCACTTCTCGCCTGCCACGATATTGACCGTCACTATCAAGGAGTGGGACGTCAACTAATATAACTGATCCGGTTGGGATTAATGACTTATCTGATGCAACCGATGCATTGGCAACTAATGGTACCGCAGCAGCACCTTTTACCTCGGCATTATATTGCGGTTTAAAAAAAACAAAAGATCGGTTTTGAATTAATAGTTCTTTGATTTGTTTTTCACTTTTATTTTTAGCCCAATTTTTTATGGCTTGAATAGACATATCTTCCTTGGCTATCTCACCTTGTTCAACCAGTATACGTCCGATGCTTGAATAACTATGGCCATTTTTACCAGCATAACTAAAAAAAACTAAAGGAAGACCATCTTCAAAATCAAGATAAGCACTACCTTGCACTTCCATAATAAAATTGTCCAATAAAGAGTTACTATAAGCAATCTCAAGGCCTTTATTCACAAGCGCACCATTATAGATTTGTTCACGGCTAGGTAATTTTCTTTTCTTTTGAGTTGGCATTTTGTAAATTGGATATTTAAATTCACCCGTTGGTTGGTGTCTGGCCTTTATAATTGGCGTATAGTAACCAGTAATATGTACGTTACCATATCCATCACTGCCTGCCATTTCATAACTTTTTAAGCCAACTTTGGCTAACTCCTTTGATTTTAATGACTTCTTTATCCATACATCTATCGCTTCATAGATATGTTGGTTTTTATAATAAAGCGAAGGTGATGTATTTTTAAGTTTTTCTATTTGAATGTTATAATCAGTAACATTAACCGGCGTAGCCAAATGTGGATAGCTAACATTTAAATCATATGGCAACTTTCCGTCTTTAAATTGTTTACTGCGGGAATTGGAATTACCTTGACAACTAGTAAGCAGTGACAAAATAAATACAACAAGTAATGTATAAATATGAAGTTGAAGTTTATTTTCTTTCATCTTGATAATTTATTGTAATTAGTTAAGTATTATTGCCGGCTATGCTACACAATTCTATTATAAGAAACTACCAATAATTATTAGATTGTCATAAAAAGTTTTCATAACGATTCAGCTTGCGATTTAAAGCTATAGACTTTATAGTTTTTTACTCTTTATAAAATCGAAAAATTGTAAAAACGACAGGTAATCTACACGATGAATAGTACGTCTTCAAATAATGATCTTAAACGAAATCTCTCCAGCAGACACATCCAATTAATAGCAATAAGTGGTGCAATTGGTACGGGATTATTTATGGGTTCAGGAAAGACGATTAGTCTTGCTGGACCATCTATTATTTTTGTGTACATGATTATTGGGTTTGTTTTATTTTTTGTTATGCGAGCAATGGGTGAAATTTTATTATCCAATCTTAATTATAAATCATTCAGTGATTTCGCTAACGATTTATTAGGTCCTTGGGCCGGTTTTTTCACTGGTTGGACTTATTGGTTTTGTTGGGTAATTACTGGTATTGCTGATGTTGTGGCTATTGCTGGATATGCACAGCACTGGTTTCCCGAGTTACAAGCATGGATACCAATGCTACTGACGGTTATCGTGCTTTTAACATTGAATTTGTTGACGGTGCGTATGTTTGGCGAGACTGAATTTTGGTTTTCGATGATCAAAATTGTCGCAATTTTAGCCTTAATTGCTATTGGCCTTGTGTTAGTTTTCACTGCTTATCATTCAGAACTAACTAATACTACAGCAACGTTTTCGAATCTCTGGAATTACGGTGGATTCTTCCCTCATGGTACTATGGGTTTTTTTGCTGGTTTCCAAATCGCAATCTTTGCCTTTGTTGGGATTGAGCTTGTTGGCACAACAGCAGCTGAAACACTAGATCCGAATAAAAATTTACCGCGGGCAATTAATTCAGTACCAGTACGAATTATCTTTTTCTACGTTTTTGCTTTGATTATTATCATGAGTGTAACACCGTGGGAATTTATTTCACCGAATAAAAGTCCATTTGTTGAACTCTTTACGCTAATTGGCTTACCTGCGGCAGCCAGTATTATCAATTTTGTAGTTCTTACCTCTGCGGCATCTTCGGCAAATAGTGGTATTTACTCAACCAGTAGAATGTTATTTGGTCTCGCAAAAAAACAAGATGCACCGGAACAATTTGGTAAATTATCCAAACGTTCAGTTCCTGCTAATGGTTTATTATTTTCCTGTATTTGCCTATTAGGTGGCGTAGTATTGATTTATTTAGTGCCTAATGTGATGGAAGCATTTACTATTGTAACGACTATTTCAGCTATTTTATTTATGTTTATTTGGTCGATGATTTTGATTTCTTACATTGCTTACCGCGGTAAAAAAGCTAAATTACATCAAGCTTCACAATTTAAAATGCCGGGTGGTATCGTTATGTGTTTTGTATGCTTGGTATTTTTTGCTTTTGTGATTGTGTTGTTAACCTTTGAAAAAGATACTTGCCAAGCCTTGATTGCAACGCCAATATGGTTTGTTATTTTGGGAATCAGTTACTTTATTCGTTCATTAAAACGTCAATAATTACTCTATTCAATCGGCAGGTATACTGCCGATATTTATTACATTATTATTTTTGATGTTTATTTGGCCAAATAAAACTTGCAATAATGCCTAAAAATAAAGTGCTTAATTTTACATAAAGGCTGACTATCGGGCCATACCCAAATAAATGTTCACTAGCATACAAAGCAAGTTTTACTGCGATTAAAAAATAATAGGCAAACTACAGCTTTACCAAGATGTACTAGATGTTGTTGCATCGGCTCTAAAACGAAATACATATTTCTTAGCCCCAAAATAGCGAAGATCATTGCACAATAAATAATCAGTGGTTATTGATTGATGGCAATAACAGCAGGAAAAGAATCAAATGCAAACATCACTTAACTCAACTCAATTACCACACACATAAAAATAGTGGGGTTGCATATAAAACACTTTTTGACATTTTATGAATAATATCGCTGTTTTCTGACTTAGCTAACTCAACGTCTTATTGTTTTTTGGTTAATAAAAAAATGATGATCAACTATTTTGGGATAAGAAGGAAAACTACGTTTAGCGATATGATAAGCAAAATGTTCTGAATAATCTTGTTTTCATCATGACTTTGATTGTTTAGCATCATAAATTTGTAAAAGTTACAACAATAGAAAAAATAGCCCATCCAAGTTCCTAAAGATAATAAACTGATACCTATCACAACAAAAATAGCACGGAAAATAATAGCACCAATTACCCTCAATGAAGTAATTGATGTCGATAGTTATTAGAGAAAGCAAGCCATGAAAATAGCGCCATTATGACGAATAAATTATCAACTGAATGCGCTTTTTCAAGCACATAACCAGTAATAAATAGACTTGCTATCTGATTTCCATGGTGAAAATAGAGATAAATGCAAAATCTAAAGCAACAATAATCCAAAATAAAGACCATATTATTTAACTAGTTAGACTACTGGGTTTATCGTTATGGTGAGCGTATGAATCAATTATAATTGTCGTTAAAGCCAAAATGATAAACATCAGAACGGTTTTAATTGGCAAGCCTAATGAATGAAGAATGATAGCTTTGTCACCTATATTTAATTCACTTTTGAAAGAAATTCAAAAGTACTACAATTAATGACATTTAGAATATAATATTAAAAGTGATTGAGTATATTGATAGGCTTATCAAAAAAAGATATATTGGTTATCTCTCATTAACTAATCACATTTAATAATCCTTTGAGCATAAACTCATGACAAATATAAGGTTATCTTTTTTATTAATCGTTACTTTTTTTTCATGCTTAGTACAAGCGCAATCGGTTGAGCCATATATTTCAACGTTACCTAAAGGTAGTGATCTATCCATTTTAGTGCAAACCGTTGATGGTAGACCCAAAACATTAGCAAAATACAAAAGTGATCAATTTAAACACCCGGCAAGCACGCAAAAAGTGATAACCGCATTAGCAGCACAACTTGAACTGGGCAGTGATTTTCGGTTTGTTACAGCAATGTACACTAATGGCTCTGTCAGTAATAAGCAACTTAATGGCGATCTTATTATCAAATTGAGTGGTGACCCAACTTTTAGTCGGGAAACATTAAAAAATATGATTAGCACCCTTCGCCAAAAAGGGGTAGAGAAAATTTCAGGCGATGTTATTTTAGATACCTCCATTTTTGCTAGTCATGATAAAGCAGAAGGGTGGTCATGGAATAATTTAACCGCTTGTTATAATGCTCCAGCATCGGCTGCAACAATTGATAGCAACTGCTTTTATGCGATGATTAAACCAGGAAAGGTTGGTGGTAGAGCTTCAGTTTCTGTTTCATCTAGTATTCCGGTTATGGTCTCAGGTGACGTTAGAACGATTGCGGCTAATAGTAAGGATATAAATGATAGATATTGTCAGTTGGATGTCACTGCCGATAAAAATCGTTACTATTTATCCGGATGTATTGCTTCTAATGCTAATAAAACGCCATTAAAGTTTGCGGTTATGGATCCAACCGAGTACTTTACTACAGTGTTAAAAAACGAGCTAAAAGCACAAAAAGTATCCTACAAAGGACGTATTTTTGAAAGAAAACAAAAATCAACCGGCTCATTGACACTATTAACATCAAATCAATCGGCACCACTTTCTGATTTATTAACGGTTATGTTAAAAAAATCAAATAACTTATATGCTGATATTATCTTTAGGACATTAGGTGCACATTATTATAATACTTCAGGAACATGGCGTAATGGTGGTGATGCGGTTAAACAGATTTTACGTAAAAAAGCAGGAATTGATTTAGAAAATTTAGTGATTGCTGACGGTTCTGGTTTATCACGTCTCAATCTCGTTAGCGCCAATAAATTAATGGAAATATTACAATATATTTCAGCAAATAATAACCAATTAGCTTTTATTGAAAAATTACCGATTGCTGGCGTTGATGGAACTTTACAAAATCGTAAAAGCTTCAATCAATTCCCATTTAAACAAGTGATTATGGCCAAAACTGGCTATATACAAGGCTGTTATAATTTAGCAGGGTTTATTCAAAAATCAGACGGCGGTTATGTTGCTTTTGTACAGTTGTTATCAGGTTATCGAGCCGATAGTCAAGGTGAACCTAAAAATAGTGCAGTTATGCGATTTGAAACTGAATTTTATAAAAACTTTATTAATTAATATCTAGTATCTTGATCTAGGATAAGGGCAATGTATCTAACATCGCCCTTATGTTTTTAGTTAGAAATTATCAGCTAAGAAACCACCACTTTGATGTTTCCAAAGTTGCGCATAAAGCCCGTCTTTACTCAGCAACTCTTGATGAGTTCCTTGTTCAATAATTTTTCCTTGATCTAATACAATTAATCTATCCATTGCCGCAATCGTCGATAATCGATGGGCGATAGCTATAACAGTTTTACCTTCCATTAATGTATATAAGCTTTCTTGGATGGCTTGCTCAATTTCAGAATCAAGTGCACTCGTCGCTTCATCTAATAACAGAATTGGTGCATTTTTCAGGATGACTCGAGCAATAGCAATGCGTTGACGTTGTCCACCTGATAATTTTACGCCACGCTCACCAACAAAAGCATCATAACCAGTTCTTCCATTTGCATCGACTAAACCTTCAATAAAACTGTCTGCATGGGCTTTTTTGGCAGCGATTATCATCTCTTGTTCAGTAGCATGATTATTACCGTATAATAAATTATCTCTTACTGAACGATGTAATAGAGAAGTATCTTGGGTCACCATACCAATTTGTGCACGTAAGCTTTCTTGATTGACTTTGGTGATATCTTGACCGTCAATAAAAATCTGTCCATTTTGTAAATCATAAAATCGTAATAATAAATTAATTAAGGTTGATTTTCCGGCGCCAGATCTGCCGACTAAGCCGATCTTTTCACCCGGTTGAATGGTCAAATTTAAGTTATCAATAATGGCATTTTTTAATTTGGCATCATAACTGAAATTTATCTGTTTAAATTCGATTTTGCCGTTGGTCACTTTAAGTGATGGTGCATCAGGTTGATCGACCACGGTTTTAGCGACCGAGAAGGTGTTAATACCATCTTTAACCACACCAATATTTTCAAATAATGCCGCCATTTCCCACATAATCCAGTGTGAAAAACCATTTAATCTAAGGGCTACAGCGGTCGTGGTGGCAATAGCACCTACACCAATTAAAGCATTGCTCCATAACCACAAAGATAAGCCTGTAGTGCCAAGTACCAAGAAAATAGACAATAAATGATTAACTATTTCAAAGCTACTGACTAAACGCATCTGTTTATTAACGGTAACTAAAAATTCATCCATCGATTCTTGTGCATATTTAGCTTCATTACCGGCATGAGAAAACAGCTTGACTGTCATAATATTTGTATATGCGTCTGTCACACGACCAGTCATAGTTGAACGGGCATCTGCTTGCATACTTGCCACTTTACTTAAGCGTGGAATAAAGTAATACATCGCAATGCCATAAACCAAACACCAAATCATAAACGGAACTAATAACCAAAGATCTAACTGACCTATGATTGTGGCCATGGTAATGAACGAAATCAGAACATAGATAAAAATATCTGCCACTAAAAAGCAGGTATCCCTTACCGCAAGTGCGGTCTGCATGACTTTTGCTGAAATTCTACCGGCAAATTCATCTTGAAAGAAACTCATGCTTTGATTTAGCACTAATCTATGAAGATTCCAGCGCAATCGCATTGGAAAGTTTCCTGCCAGACACTGATGTTTAATAATGGTTTGTAAGGCAATAATAATCGTGCTAGCTAATATAATTATCGTGAACACGATTAAGGTAGATTTTTCTTGTTGCCAAAATTGCTCGGCTGAAACAGCCGCCAGCCAATCAACAACTTTACCAAGGGCAGCATATAAAAAAGCTTCAAAAGCACCAGCTAGGGCACTTAATATGATTAATAGTAGCAAGAAAAAACGTGTTCCTTGCGTGGATTGCCAAATAAAGCTGAAAAAACTTTTAGCCATCGGCTGTGGTTCATCTTTTGGATAAGGTGATACCAATTTTTCAAAAAATCGATACATAATTGACCTAATTAGTTAAAAGGTTACTCATTGATAGATTTATCAATGATATAAAAAAGTGAGGGCAAATAAATCTCACGTTAAGCGTTATGACACAAAACGTAACTATAAAATAGCTGAATTAAAATCACTTGAATATATACCTATTAAACTGATGTAATGAAAAGTAAAAAAGAGGAAAGTTATTTTTGCTTTCCTAATAGCAAATTATATATTGAAAAGTACTAGATTACTAATAAATGTATTAAAATCCTCTTTGATGATGGCTACAATTCGCTTAACGATATGGTATCTTTCAAAACAGGCTTAAAGTACCTCAATAGTAAGTTAATCATCATTATTGCAAATTGAAATCCAATTTCCAGATGTTAGCTATATTTTTTGCTATAAAAATTTGTTCTTTTAATCAATAAATTATACTTTCAGTTATTTTATTCACCTGAGTTTTTTAAAATAAATTCATTACTATTTTGCCTGACGAGTGCTATTCAACTATTTTTAAACCAATAAACGCGTCTTTGGGGCTAAAAATGGTTTGGTAATTGATTAAATAAGCTAATATTTGTTTAAAACAAAAAAAATTTTGACGCAAAATATCAGATTGTGTACTTCGCTATTTGATCTGTTTAGGATTAATTTATTGGTTAGTGTTATCTAACACTATTTTTATTTACTCATTTTTTTTAAATATTTAACGATATATTTTTATTGATTTTTTTTATGATTAAATATGCTCCGATTAATTGATATAAAGGGGTTAAATCTAATTAAAACATTGACTAAAACACGAAAAAATGGATAATAGAACCAATAAGGATTTTTCATTGTTTTCTTTCCTTATATTCCTTATATTTCATGTTGGCCCACATATTTTATGCGGGTCTTTTTTTTATCTAAAGCTAACTTATCATGAAATCCCAGTATAAAAAGGGTATAATTATTTCCATTATTTTATAATCTATTTGTTGAAGTTAATTGTTCAAATAGCGATATATCTTTAAATGAGGTTTTAATTATGTCATTTAGCATTCCCCATCTTTTAGTATTTCTTGCCGTGGTGGTTCTCATTTTTGGAACTAAAAAATTACGTAATCTAGGCTCCGATCTTGGTTCAGCGCTAAAAGGGTTTAAAAAAGCGATGAATGATGATGAAGTTGAAAATGATAACAAGCTTGATAAGCAATAACCCAAATTATTGATATGAAAACGCAATTTGATGTCGCCATAGTTGGTGGTGGATTAGTTGGTTTGGCAACCGCATGTGCGCTTAGTCAGTACAATATAACAGTAGCAATTGTCGATGCTAAAGTTAATGAGCATCAAAACTTTGCCTATGACGAAATAGGTATCAGAGCTTCGGCGATTAATGGCGCAAGTCAGCAATATTTTTCTCAGATTGGTATTTGGAATGATTTGTGTGCTAGCGAACGCGTTCATGCCTTTAGTGAGATCGGTGTTTGGGAAAAAAACGGTCTAGCTCATCTTGGCGCACATGCCAAAGATTATGGTTACCCAAATCTTGGTTATATCATCGAAAATAATCTGATCTCACACTATCTTTATCAACATGCGCAAGCAAACCCTAACATTGCTATTTTCAATCTTGCCGCTATCGATAATAATTGTACTCAAGATGACGCCTTTTTAACTTTAGCGGATAATACTCGGTTACAAGCCAAACTGATTATTGGAGCGGATGGCGCTCACTCTTGGCTGCGTAGACATGAAAAAATTTCTCTGCTTGAACGTAATTATCTTCACCATGCGGTGATTACAACAGTTGAAACACAATATCCTCATCAAGCATGTGCCAGACAGATTTTTTATCCCAATGGTATTGTTGCCTTTTTACCGCTTTGGCAAGCCAATAAAAGCTGTTTGGTATGGTCGACTAAACCTGAACAAGCTGCAATTTTAACCTCTTTGACTGAATCTGACTTTTGCCAAGAACTGTTTAAATTAACTGGTGATAAAGTAGGGCAATGTCAGTTAGTTAATCCTAGGATGGTATTTCCTTTAAAAGCCCGCTTCGCTAAACAATTTGTCAAACATCGGTTAGCACTAATAGGTGATGCCGCGCATACTATTCATCCATTAGCTGGACAAGGAGTTAATTTAGGATTTCAAGATTCTGCATTATTGGTGGCAACTATTAGAAAACTTATTGAAGAACAGAAAGATATCGGTTTACTGGAAAACCTAAAATCATTTCAATTTACTCGTCGTAAAGATGCTTTAGTTATGTTAACTGCCATGCGAACTATTCAAGATATGTTTAATGGTAACAATGCCCTTAAAAAGATGGTCAGAACGGTTGGCATGAACGCTATTGATAAATTTTCACCATTAAAGAAACAGTTGATCAAATACGCCATGCAGATTTAATCTGTTTATTAATCCTGTAGCTGTCGCTACAGGATAATCATTAAATCAACTTATTTAAAAGCGATTTGATAAGATGATGGTATAAATGGTGATGTTGGAATTCGCAACGGCCAATAAGGATCCTTTAATAAACCCCGACCAATCGCAACTAAATCAGCATCGCCTGTGCTTAGTACATAATCAGCAACATAAGGATCTTCTAGCATACCAACGGTGATGATCGGCAAATTAGTAACTTGTCTAATTGCTCGTGCTAAATAAACTTGGTACCCAGCATGGAATTCTGGCGAATGGTTTGGATCTAACAGACCGTCACCACCGCCACTGACGTCTAACACATCGGCACCAGCTTGCGCAAAACGTTTGGCAATTTGGCAGCCGTAATTAACATCGTAACCATTAGCGCCATATTCTTGGGCGGAAAAACGAACTATCAGTGGCATATCTTTTGGCATAACTGATTTTACTGCCTTGATCACCTGTTCACCAAATAATAATTTATCCTGACCATATTCATCGGTTCTTAAATTGCTTTTTGGTGAACTAAATTGATGGATTAAATAACCATGTGCGCCATGGATTTCAATGGCATCAAAACCGGCCTCCACGGCACGTTTGGTTGATTGTCTGAATTTTTCGATAATATCAGCAATTTCATCTTTGCTTAATTCTCTAGGCGTTTGATATTGCCATTTTGGATTAGCTTCGACGTTGCCATCATAACGAATAGGGGAGCAGGAAACGACATCAGATTCGCCTAACGCTTTTCGACCTGCATGGGCAATTTGAATTGCGATTTTACCATTTTGTGCGTGAACTCCATCGACGATACGTTTAAGCTGATCGCGTTGTTCATCATTCCATAATCCCAAACAATTTGGTGAGATTCGACCATTTGGAGCAACATTGGTCATCTCTAAAATAATTAAGCCTACACCACCAATCGCCCGCGAGACATAATGAACAAAGTGCCAATCATTAGCTAACCCCTCTTTTGCTTGATATTGACACATAGGTGGCATCACAATGCGATTTTTGAGTGATAAATTTTTTACGTTAAATGGCGTATTAAGATAGGAAATTTTGGCCATAGCTGACTCCTGTTTTCAATAATGGTGCAAATTCTTATATTGCCTGATAAATAGAATATGGTGTTTAAAATCGCAAAATTAAAGAGAGTAAATCTTAAAAAAACTCGTTCCTCATTTTTTTAGTGATTAAACCGTTTTAGCGTGACGAACTGATTTAAGGTAATGTAACCAACATAACAAACCTAATGATCCTAAAACCGTTCCTGAAATAATTATCGCCAACCAACCGTAATTACTATACAAATACGTCGAAGCAATAGAGCCCAACATGCCACCGATAAAATAACTTACCATATAACCGGTATTCATCCGGCTGCGGGCTTCTGGTCGAATTTGATAGATGGCGTTCATATTTGATACATGAGTAACTTGTACCGCAAAATCTAATAAAATTACGCCTAAAATTAAAGCAAAAAGAGAATACTCGGCAAGAGAAAGTGGTAGCCAAGAGGCTAGGAGTAGGATTAAGCCAATGGTGGTCGCTAAAAAGCCTTTTCCTTTGTCAGATAACCTACCAACAATAGGCGAACCGAGTGCCCCTGCTGCACCCGCTAAGCCGAATAATCCGATTATAAAATCGGAATAATGATAAGGTGTATTACTTAATACAAAAGCGAGTGGTGTCCATAATAATGAAAATAGTGCAAAGGAGATAATTGCCAATAATGATCGAATGCGCAATACGGGTTCTTGTTGATATAACGATCCAATCGAGAATAGCAGTTGAAAATAATTAATATTAATCGTATTTTTATAACTAGGTAACGATAAGTAAAGTAACAAAGTGACAATAGTCATGATTGACGCGGCGATCCAATACACATAATGCCAATCAGTCATTGAGGAAACCAAACCAGCGAATGCTCGGCCTAATAAAATACCAAGCAACATCCCACTCATTAATGTTCCGACAATTTTACCCCGATGCTCAGGACTTGATAGTGTCGCCGCGAACGGAATGAGTACTTGGGCAACAGTAGAAAATAACCCGGTCATAGCTGTGCCTAGCATAAGCATCCACAAACTTTTTGATGTTGCACTAATCAGCAAACCACAAGTAGATAATATCATCAAGATTAGTATTAACCGTTTACGTTCCATTTTATCGCCCAGTGGGGTGATAAATAATAACCCTATAGCATAACTAAATTGTGCTGCCATGATGATAAAACCAGCATGTTTCACCGCAATATGTAAATCATCAGTTATTGAGTGCAATAGTGGTTGAGCATAATAATTACTTGCGACGGTTATCCCAATGGCAAAAGCCATCAGGAATACTAACCATGCCGATAGACCTTGCGCCTGTTTGCTATTCATAATAAAAAGTTAACTAATAAATGATGGTTAATTATATATCAAAAGATCATTGGATACTGATAGATTGTAATGGTTAACGAGATTGATTTAATAAATTATATACAGGTGTAGCTAAGCCGATTTTCGCATTCTCTGAATTGAGCTTATACCAATAACCGTTTGACTCATCCAAACACTTAGTGTTGTTTGTTATCTCACAGTAAATGGGCACAATATCTAAATGAAAATGGCTAAAGGTATGTCGAAATGCAACTAATTGTCTGGGTTTACTGGTTTTAATACCATGGTTATCTAGCCAGTCTGTTAAGGCATGCTCGCTGGTAAATTGCGGTAAGCAATATAATCCCCCCCAAATACCGGCAGGTGGTCTTTTTTCTAGCCAAATCTTATTGTCCTGTTCCAACATTAGAAAATAGGCGGTTTTTTCAGGAATGGTCTTTTTCGGTTTTTTCGTTGGATATTGTTGCCAACTATCACTCTTATATGCGACACATAATTGATGCAAAGGGCATAGACTACATTTAGGCTTAGAACGAGTACAAACCATGGCGCCAATGTCCATCATGGCTTGATTAAATTTTGCAACCTCATGATCAGGGGTAACTTGCTCACTTAATTGCCAAAGTTGATTTTCAACATTTTTATTACCCGGCCAGCCTTCGATAGCAAAAGATCGGGTTAACACACGTTTAACGTTACCATCTAATATTGGATAATGTTGATTTTGCGACAAAGATAAAATAGCCCCGGCGGTTGAACGACCAACTCCTGGTAAAGCGATAACATCGTCAAATTTGGTGGGAAATTTACCATCAAATTTGTCGGCGATAACCTGTGCTGCTTTATGTAAATTGCGAGCCCGAGCATAGTAACCAAGCCCCGTCCAAAGATGTAAGATATCGTCAATTGGGGCCTTAGCTAAATCAGTAATTTTCGGAAACTGCTTAATAAAGCGCTTAAAGTATGGAATAACAGTAGCGACCTGTGTTTGCTGTAACATCACTTCTGATAACCACACATGATAAGGACTTTTTTCAATTTGCCATGGTAGTGATTTTCTGCCGTACTGCTCATACCAGTTAAGTACCGCATTTGAAAAACTGTTTGTCATGCTAATCATTACATAATAGCAGTAATAGAATCACTCGGATAACAGCCAAGTACTTTAGTATATAAAGTGATAGCAGCTAATTCTTTAAGCGCAATTTGCATTTCGTAATCGTGAATATTGCCCTGTAAATCAATATAAAACATCTCTTCCCACGGGGTGCCATGAATAGGCCGTGATTCAAGTTTAGTCATGACAATATTATGATTGCGTAAAACCGATAGGGCATCAACCAGAGCACCTGCTTGCTGGCCAGTTTTCATTAAGATTGTGGTTTTAGCAGGAATTTGGTCGGATACTTCAATCGGCTCACGCGCTAACACAATAAAACGAGTAATATTCTCTTTTTGATTAGCAAAATTGTGCTCAAGAACTTGTAGGCCATATAATTCCCCACCATCTTTATTACCCATAGCGGCAATATTTGGTTGATTTAATTTCGCGACAGTTTCCATGGCCGATGAAGTGCTGTCGCAATAAACGATTTTCCAATGCGGATAATTTTCTAAGAAATTACTGCATTGTTGGAATGGTTGTGGATGGCTATAAATAGTATCTATCTGTTCTAGTTTGACATTAGGAATAGCTAAAACGCAGTGATCAATCGGTAAGGATAGTTCGCCAATAATATGTAAATTGGTTTTTTGCAACAAATCATACACTTCATTGATAGATCCTGAACTGGAGTTTTCAATCGGTAAAATTCCATAATCAACAACTTGTAATTCAACTTTTTCAAAAATATCTTTAAAAGTATTACAGCTTGATTCAGTCAACTGGTCAAAGTGTGCAATTGCATAACGACGAGCCGCTGAATGGGAATAGGATCCTTTTGGTCCTAAAAACGCAATTTTGGCTGAAGAGAGAGCGCCTTGATTCAGTTTTTCTTGTAGAAATTTCTGTTGCAGCAGAACAGAATCTTCAATAATAATTTGATATAAACGCCTAATTAAAAGGTCATCAAGATGATATTGTTTACCTTGTTCGATTAGTGCCTTAATCAGTGAGCGTTCACGCGCTAAATCGCGCAAAGGGATGTTTGCTGCTATTTTTGCTTGAATTACTTCGCTTGAAACTTGACGTCTTTCGGCTATGATTTCAATCAATTTTTGATCGAGTTGGTTAATTTTGTCGCGTAAAGGCAATAAAGGATTGGTAGTCATATTCATTAATAGATTAAAAATTAGATGGGCAATATTATAGCAAGCAAAAAAATAAAGGCACTAGTAAAGTGCCTTTTTATTAAATTATAACAATAAATTATTATTCTTCTTCAATTACTGCATTTTTAATACTGTCAAATGCACGGCGTGATTCGCCTTTATGTTGAAGTTTATTTAGCTGTTTTTCAAGTTTAGCAATTAAATCATTAATAGCTGCATACATGTCAATGTGTTTAGCGGAAGCAACGAGTGGCGAACCTTTGGTTGCAATAGTTGCATCAACAATAAATCCATCGGGCTCTTTAGATAAAATAAAGTGAGGGTTGATTAGTAAAGCTCTCCATTTATCTAGTTTCGAGAACTTATCTTCAAGATAGCTACGAATTGCAGGGGTAATATCCATTTGTTTACTGGTAATACTTAAAGTCATAATTGACCTCCACTATGTTTACTTTCTAATTGAGCTTATATAATTATTCTATTGATTACATTGACAAATTTTTTACCTTTCGTCAATAGATAATTTTGTTTTGCATAAACTTTTTGTGAGTTTTGTCTAAAATAATTATCACTATTTGTTATTAAAGTGGGCTAAACTGCTGTTAAACTAATTTTTATTATATACTGTGGCTTATTGAAATTAATTTAATAGATAAGTTCAATTGTTTAATGAGGAAAATGTGAGTTATTTAGATAATATTAAGATTGTTTTAGTGGAAACTTCTCATACTGGTAATATGGGATCAGCTGCTAGGGCAATGAAAACCATGGGATTAACCAATCTATGTTTAGTTAATCCAATAATAAAACCAGATTCCCAATCAATTTCACTGGCAGCCGGCGCGAGTGATATTATCAAACAAGCTCAAATTTTCTCATCTCTTGAAGCAGCGGTTGCCGATTGTTCGTTGGTTATTGGTACCAGTGCGCGTGCGCGAAGTTTGCAATGGCCCAATTTAACGCCGAAAGAGTGTGGGGACAAAATTATTGCTGAAGCTTGTCGTCATGCTCAAGTTGCTTTGGTTTTTGGTCGTGAACGAGTAGGGCTAACCAACGATGAATTACAAAAATGCCACTTTCATGTTAGTATTCCGGCTAATCCTGACTATAGCTCTTTGAATTTAGCGATGTCAGTTCAAGTCCTTAGTTATGAAATTCGCATGTCGCTGTTGTCTGCTCAAGAGGCATCAATAAAATTAGATGAAAAGGATATCAATGAAGTTCATTACCCTAAAGATGAAGATATTGAACGTTTTTATCAACATTTAGAGCAGACATTATTACATACTGGCTTTATTAACCCTCACCATCCAGGGCAAATTATGGGGCGTTTACGGCGATTATTTACTCGAGCTCGTATCGAACAGCAAGAACTCAATATTTTACGGGGAATTTTAACCTCCATAGACAAAAAACAGTAAGATTTATCCCCTAGCTTATTACTAATCTAGGGGGATTTTAACTTACTGCATTAACTCTTTTTACGCCATGTTGTGCCGTTAGCACCATCCTCAAGAATAATATTCATTTGATTAAGTTTATCTCGAGCTTCATCAGCTAAAGCCCAATTCTTACTTGCACGCGCATCGTTACGTTGTTTGATCAAGGCTTCAATCAGTTGTGTATCCTCATCATCTTGGCTATTACCTTGTAAAAATTTAACAGGATCTTGTTCAAGCAAGCCTAGTACCGACGATAAAGCGCGTAGCTCAGCGGCAAGTTCATTGGCTAATGGCATATCATTTTCAGCTTTAGCTTTATTAATCTCTCTAGCCAAGTCAAATAATGTTGAATAGGCTTCAGGCGTGTTGAAATCATCATCCATCGCCTGACAAAATTGTCGATGATAATCACTATCCGGTGTGTTGTGTGGATAGTTTGCATCGGTATCTCTTAAAGCGGTATAAAGCCTTTCTAAAGCGGTACGAGCTTGTTTAAGATTCTCTTCACTATAGTTAAGTTGGCTACGATAATGGCCTGATAATAAAAAGTAGCGCACAGTTTCAGCATCATAATGTTTTAGCACATCACGGATAGTGAAAAAATTATTTAGTGATTTCGACATTTTTTCTTGGTCAATCATTACCATGCCCGAGTGCATCCAATAATTTACATATTGGCCGTTATGGGCACAGGTAGATTGGGCTATCTCATTTTCATGATGAGGGAACATTAAATCAGAACCGCCACCATGAATATCAAAATGGTGGCCCAATTGATGGCTATTCATTGCAGAGCATTCAATATGCCAACCAGGTCGGCCTTTACCCCATGGCGAATCCCAACTCGGTTCGTTAGGTTTTGACATCTTCCAGAGTACAAAGTCCATTGGGTTACGTTTAACTTCCACCACATCAACTCGAGCACCGGCTTGTAACTGCTCTAAATTTTGCCGTGATAAGATACCGTAATTAGGATCACTATCGACAGAAAACATCACATCACCATTATCAGCAATATAAGCATGATCTTTTTTAAGCAATTCTTCAACTAGCTCGATAATTTGTGACATATGACGAGTGGCACGCGGTTCAACATCAGGTCGTTTGATATTCAGTGCATCAAAATCGGCATACATCTCTGTCAACATACGATCGGTTAACTGATCACAAGTTTCACCATTTTCAAGTGCACGTTTAATGATCTTGTCATCAACATCAGTAATATTGCGAACATAGGTAAGATCGTAGCCCAAAAAGCGTAAATAACGAGTAACCACATCAAATGCTACAAAAGTACGCCCATGGCCGATATGGCAAAGGTCATAGATAGTGACACCACAAACATATAGCCCAACTTTGTTAGGAGTAATTGGTTGAAAGACTTCTTTTTCTCGAGTTAGTGTATTGAATATTTTTAGCATTATTATCGGCTGCTCATATCAAATTGCGATTAGCGCTTAATATAACAAAAATCTGAGTATGGCGGAATGGCTTATTCTACTCTTCAAGATTAAAAACAGTACAAATAACAATAAATTTTCGATTAATGAAAAATTAAAGAGTTGTTAGCCATTAATAACAAAAAGCGAACATTCAATTTGATAAAAAATGACGAGCAAATTAGCTCGCCATTTTATGCAGAGAAGTTATTTGATTAGTCGGTAAAGGTAAATAAGTAAAATTGACCCAAGCACAGAGATAAACAAACTCGGGAAGTTAAAACCAGTCACACTACCCCAACCGAAGAAGGTACTGATATAACCACCGACCAATGCGCCAGCTACACCAAGTAGGATAGTTTTGAGTACACCCACTTGTCCTAATGGCATAAAAAACTTAGCGATCCATCCAGCAATTAATCCTAGAATAATCCAGCTTAAAATACCCATGATAATTTCCTTCGTTTAATTAAGTTAAAAGTTACTTTTTGTAAAGCTTAAAACCTATTGAAGATGACAATAAGCGTTGTGAAAGATATAACTTATTAATAAAACGTAAAATTTACAGCTTTAAAAAATTTGTTATCTAAAAATGAAGAAAAATGATTAATACTTAGATCTGTGTGTAGCGATAGATGTATGTCATGGCATTACAGATAACCTTACATACAAATATTGCATGTAGTTTACAATTATTTTTTCAAATATTCTAGGAATTTTTGGTGTTGCTTAAGTGAAGATTTATATCATTATTTGTAAGGAGCGATGGTAGAATCGCTCCCATTAAGTAATTATTCAAAAATCGTTTTATGTAAAACTTTTATCACCTCTTCTGCATCGTTACTTCTTGCCAGCAGACAAAGATTATGTGTACTAGCACCATAACAGCAAAGTCGAATAATAAAGTCATCTAAAGCGCCAAAGACTTCCTTAGCAATCCCTTTGGTTGTAGTTAAATTGTTACCAATTATGGCAATCAATGCTAAATCTTCTTCAACTTCGACATGACAAACTGTTGATAATTCATCGAATAACGCTTTAGTTAATAAGCTATTACCATTGGTATTGGTGCCAGTGGTGTCAATGGTTAATGCAATACTAACTTCAGAGGTGGTGACTAAATCAACCGATATATTGTGTTTAGCCAATATGGTAAATACATTAGCTAAAAAACCTTGTGCATGCAGCATATTTAAGCTGGTTAAGGTTAATAATGTCTGTTTACGGCGCAGTGCTAACGCTCTAAAAGAAGGTAATGCAGATTTAATGCTGTGGGTATTATAAACAATGGTGCCACCTTCTTGTGGAGCTTTACTGGAACCAACAAATACTGGAATATTGCTACGTACCGCCGGCACGAGTGTTGCCGGATGTAAGACTTTGGCACCAAAAGTGGCCATTTCGGCTGCTTCAGCAAACGATATTTCATCAATACGTTTCGCACCAGAAGTGATGCGAGGGTCGGTGGTATAAATGCCAGCAACATCAGTCCAGATATCGATTTGTGTCGCATTTAATGCTTCGCCAAGCAGGGCGGCGGTATAATCACTACCACCACGGCCTAACGTGGTAGTTTTGCCGGTACTTTCACTACCAATGAAACCTTGAGTAACCACGATAGTTTCTGGATTTAATGATTTTAAATGGGCGCAACAAAGTTGTTTAATTTCGTCAATTTTCGGTACTGCTTTACCAAATTTATCATCGGTGCGCATCACTTTTCGTACATCAAACCAAATGGCATTTTTTTGTTTTTCTTTTAATATTTCGACAAATAGTTTTGATGACATGATTTCGCCATAACTGACTAATTCATCCGTCAGCGCAGGGGAGGTGGCTAAACTTGCTGCTTCTGATAATGAAGCGATATTGGCAATTATTTGGTCAATTTCAGCACGTAAGGCTGGATTTTCAGGTAAATTTTCTAAAATGCTATATTGAATCGATTGAATTTTAGCGATATGTTTTGATCTAATATTGATATCGCGACCTTCGGCTAAGGCTACCAATAAATTGGTTATTCCCGCAGAAGCAGACAACACAACGACTTTGACGTTAGGATTAGCTATGACAATATTGGCACTATTAACCATTGCGGGATAATCTGCAACGCTAGTACCGCCGAATTTAGCAATTATAAATGATGTTTCCATGAATTCCTCATATTAAAAATTTTTATTTTTAACAGAGACAGAGCGGGCATGTCCTATTACAGCAAAAAATACATACCGTGAAGCGCTCCACCTGTTAGGGTGACAACCCAAGGGATTCAGCCCTTGCAGTCGATTTAATTGTTTTCTGGATTAACAATCAAACCTCGGCATTACACCCCCTCAATTATTTATTAACGGTTCCAGCACCTAAAATAATCTACCTGAGTAATGCGCCTCTTCTTTTCGTAATTTTAATTACAAAATCAGTGCTATATAGGATTAACGATTTTACCAAGTGTGTCAATAGGTTAAATATTAAAAAAAATTATTAGGTTTCGCTAAAATAGCCCCTTTATTTATAAGCTTCGTTCAAATAATTCAATAATGGTTTGATATAATTTTTTTACCGAACACTCCTTAGTTGGTGTACTAAAAATCGTATCATCGCCGGCAATTGATCCTAAAATCCCTTCAGATTTACCAATTGAATCTAACAATCTAGCAATCAGTTGCGCAGCTCCCGGACTGGTACGAATAACCACCATTGAACTATTGTAATCGATGTCCAATACTAAATTTTTTAAAGGACTACTTGTGGTTGGTACACTCATTTCGGCCGGTAAGCAATAAACCATTTCAGATTTTGCGTTGCGAGTTCTTACTGCGCCAAATTTGGTTAACATTCTGGATACTTTGGATTGATTGATATTATCAAATCCTTGCTCTTGTAAGGCTTGTACGATACCTATCTGAGAACTAAACTTTTCCTGTAAAAGCATTTCTTTAAAAGTTTTAGTGAGATCGTTTTGTTTCATACTGTTCCTTTAAATTTAATTTATGACCAATTAACTCAATTGAATTAATTAGCCATATCAGCTGATTAACTAAAATTACACGATTTCAGTGAGTAATTCTGTGATGATTGATAATTAATGTAGTGTGCCTATTAATCTTACTATCTTGAGTGTGAATATAACTTACATAATTATGCATGATATTTGCATAAAATTAAAGATTAGATTTGCTGGCATTTTTCGGTCGAAAAGCTTTAACTATGTGATCATGGGTTTCGATATAGGGACCTTCCAATAAATCAATACAGTATGGAACACTGGCAAAAATACCAGTAACTATAGTGTTACCTTGGCTATCTTTAACACCTTCAAGTGTTTCTTTAATTGATTTTGGTCGACCCGGTAAATTTAAAATTAAACATTGCTTACGAATGACACCAACTTGTCTGGACAAGATTGCAGTTGGCACAAAATGCAAACTAATTTGTCGCATTTGTTCACCAAAACCTGGCATCAATCGATCGGCAACAGCTAAAGTTGCATCAGGAGTCACATCTCTAATTGCCGGACCTGTTCCGCCAGTGGTTAAAATAAGATTACATTGCAAATCATCAACCAATTGGCACAGCGTTTTTTCAATGATCGGTTGTTCATCCGGGATAATGCGTTGTTCGGTAATGAATGTGGTTTTCAATGCACTTTGTAACCATGATAGCAACGCGGGAATACCTTCATCTTGATAAACGCCTTGCGATGCCCTATCTGACACTGAAACTAATCCAATTTTGACCATAACATTCAATCCTCAATCCTATATTTACCTAAAATTCATATTGTCAGTTTTATTCATTGAATAAATATTAAAATTATAACAATATTGCCGATTGGTTAAACATGATATCATATTATACAAATAGCAAATTATGGAATTAGGATTCATTTATGTCATCGACGCCAGCACTAGAACTCATAGCGCTTAAGAAAATATATAAAAATGGTGTAGAAGCATTAAAAGGAATTAACTTAACCGTACAAGCTGGGGATTTTTATGCCTTGCTTGGGCCAAATGGTGCAGGAAAGTCAACCACCATTGGTATAATTAGTTCATTAGTTACTAAAACATCAGGTGAAGTTAAAATCTTTGGATATGACTTAGACACCGATGTGGTTAATGCCAAAAGGCAATTAGGGCTTGTCCCTCAGGAGTTTAATTTTAACCAATTTGAAGAAGTACTCCAGATCGTTACCAATCAAGGTGGTTATTATGGTTTGCCTCGCAAATTAGCCTTACAACGAGCTGAAAAGTATCTGCGTATTTTAGATTTGTGGGATAAAAGACATAGTCGAGCTAATATGTTATCAGGCGGAATGAAAAGACGACTAATGATCGCCAGAGCGCTGGTTCATGAACCAAAATTATTAATTCTAGATGAGCCTACCGCCGGGGTTGACATAGAATTACGTCGTTCTATGTGGGAATTTCTCCGCAAAATTAATCAACAAGGCATTACTATTATATTAACCACCCACTATTTGGAAGAAGCCGAAATGCTCTGCCGTCATATCGGTATTATTCAGCATGGAGAATTAATCGCTAACTCATCAATGCGTGATCTGCTAGCAAAAAGTCAATCTGAAACAATCATCATTGATTTTGTACCAACAGCTACACCAATCTCTCTTCAAGGTTATCATTATACCGAGGTCGAATCGGGCATGTTAGAAGTCAGTGTAGATAAACAACATGGATTAAATCAGTTGTTTGAACAACTCAATCAACAAAACATAAAAGTAATTAGTGTTCGTAATAAAGCTAATCGATTAGAAGAATTATTTGTAGATTTGGTGCGCAATGATACTAAAGGAGCTATTGATGAATAATTTATATTGGATTGCCTTAAAAAGTATTTGGCGTAAAGAAGTTACTCGATTTTTAAGAATTTGGCTGCAAACATTGATTCCTCCTGTTATTACCATGTCACTCTATTTTATTATTTTTGGTAATCTAATCGGCTCACGTGTTGGTGACATGGGTGGCTTTAGTTATATGGCATTTATTGTCCCCGGTCTAATTATGATGTCGGTTATTACCAATTCATATACTAATGTCTGCTCTTCATTTTTTAGTGCAAAATTCCAACGTAATATTGAAGAAATACTTGTTGCTCCGGTTCCTACTCATATTATTATTTGGGGATATGTAGGTGGCGGTGTCATGCGCGGCATATTGACAGGTATATTGGTCACAATTGTGTCGTTATTCTTTGTTCGATACCAAGTTTATTCATGGCCATTTGTTATTTTTACCTTATTATTAACCTCAATTTTATTTTCCTTAGCCGGCTTGTTAAATGCCGTATTTGCAAAATCATTTGATGATATAAGTATTATTCCCACCTTTGTATTAACACCGTTAACTTATTTAGGTGGAGTTTTTTATTCAATCACTATGTTACCCACTTTTTGGCAATGGGTTTCTAAACTCAATCCAATTGTCTATATGATTAATGGCTTTCGTTATGGTTTTTTAGGCACTAGTGATGTCTCTTTAGTGATCACTTTTTCAATGCTGTTACTTTTTGTGGCTACCTTATATTTTATCGCGTGGCGAGTTATAGAAAGTGGAAGAGGGCTTAGGAGTTAGATTAATTTGAATAAAGCTAAACCGCCGACCAATGTCGGCGGTAAAGTAAAACCTATTTTGCACCGGCAACGGCTTCTTTTGCCATTTCAGTAATTTTAGCAAAATCACCTTTAGCAATCGCATCAGTAGGGATAAACCAAGTTCCACCTACACAAAGGACATTATCAAGTGCTAAATAGTCACGATAGTTTTTCGGATTCACACCGCCAGTTGGGCAGAATTTCATATAACCACAAGGACCAGCAAACGCTTTTAACGCAGCAACCCCGCCATTTATTTCAGCTGGGAAGAATTTCAATGCTGTTAAGCCATATTCTTGGGCAGTTAATAATTCTGAAATAGTTGCAATCCCAGGAATAACCGGCACAGTACCTTCAACTGCTGCTTTTAAAATAGAATCAGTAATACCCGGAGTGATGATAAATTCCACGCCTGCTTCAGTGGCTTGTTTAAGTTGCTCAACACTGGTTACTGTACCCGCACCCACTACCGCCTCAGGTACTTCTTTAATAATTTTCTTAATTGCGTCAAGTGCACAAGCTGTTCTTAAAGTGACTTCAAGTACTTTTACACCGCCAGCAATTAACGCTTTAGCTAAAGGAACTGCATCTTCTAAACGCTCGATAACAATAACCGGTACTACTGGACCCAATGTTAAAATATCTTCTGCGCTTTTTTTCCAATTTTTCATATGTATTACCTATACTTTATTTACTTCTATACAGCAATAAGCCCTCAAACTATAGAGGGCTTATTTTTACTCATAAATACCTAGTTTCTTCTCTAGATAGTGAATGTTGGTACCACCTTTTATGAAACCTTCATCATTCAAAATTTCTAGATGAAGTTCAATATTGGTTTTTATACCATCAATAACCAGTTCTGCTAATGCATTTTTCATGCGAGCAATGGCAACTTCACGAGTTTCACCATAGGCGATTAATTTACCGATCATTGAATCATAATATGGTGGCACAGTATAACCAGCATATATATGTGATTCCCAACGAATACCAAATCCTCCCGGCGCATGGAAGCGACTAATTTTCCCCGGCGAAGGCATAAAGGTTTTGGGATCTTCGGCATTAATTCGACACTCTATTGCATGACCTTTAATTTTAATATCATTTTGATCAATTGATAAAGGTTGGCCTGCGGCAATCAAAATTTGCTCACGAATAAGATCAATACCGGTAACCATTTCAGTAACTGGATGTTCTACTTGAATACGGGTATTCATTTCGATGAAATAAAATTCGCCATTTTCAAATAAAAATTCAAAAGTACCAGCACCACGATAGCCGATTTCGATACAGGCATTAACACAACGTTCACCGATGAATTTACGCATTTTTGGCGTAATACCAACTGCTGGCGCTTCTTCAAGCACTTTTTGGTGACGTCGTTGCATTGAACAATCACGTTCACCCAAATAAACGGCATGACCTTGACCATCAGACAAAACCTGAATTTCGATATGACGAGGGTTTTCAAGGAATTTTTCCATGTAAACCATGTCATTATTAAATGCAGTTTTGGCTTCAAGCTTAGTCATTTTGATTGATTGCTCAAGATCTTTTTCTTCTCGAACAATTCGCATTCCGCGACCACCGCCGCCGCCAGATGCTTTAATAATAACTGGATAGCCAATTTTTTTCGCAATTTGCTTATTGGTCTCCATATTGCTACCCAGTGGACCATCAGAACCTGGAACACAAGGTACACCTGCTTTTTTCATTGCTTCAATAGCAGATACTTTGTCACCCATTAAGCGAATAGTATCTGGTTTTGGGCCAATAAATATAAAGCCTGAACGTTCAACTTGTTCAGCAAAATCTGCATTTTCTGATAAAAATCCATATCCAGGATGAATAGCTGCGGCGCCGGTTACCTCGGCGGCAGAGATTAATGCAGGGATATTAAGATAGCTTTTGGCAGAAGCTGCTGGACCTATACAAACGGTTTCGTCTGCAAGTAACACATGTTTTAAATCTTTATCTGCCGAAGAGTGAACAGCGACAGTTTTTATTCCAAGTTCTTTACATGCTCGCAAGATGCGAAGAGCGATCTCTCCGCGGTTAGCAATAAGAATTTTATCAAGCATATTCAATCTCTTAATCGTTTAAGTTAATAAATAATTCTGATTATTCAATAATGAATAGCGGTTGATCGAATTCAACTGGTTGACCATTTTCAACTAAAATAGCTTTGATAGTCCCTGCTTTTTCTGATTCAATTTGGTTCATCATTTTCATTGCTTCAACAATACAAAGCACATCACCAACATTTACACTTTGGCCGACTTCAACAAACGCTTTTGATTCAGGGCTCGGTGTACGATAAAACGTTCCCACCATTGGCGATTTAATCGTTGTACCACTATTGCTGTCTGCGATGACTTCTGCCTCAACTGTAGGCGCAACCGCTACTACAGCAGGAGCTGGTTGTGGGATTTGAATATTTTGCACTGGAGCGGAGTAGTTTGTTGCAGGTATTGACCGACTAATTCGAACCGATTCTTCACCTTCAGAAATCTCAAGCTCAGAAATACCTGACTCTTCTACTAATTCAATTAACTTTTTAATTTTGCGTATATCCATGAATTACACCGTGTTTATTTGATATAAATAACAATTATTTTAATGTATCTTTAATATCTTAAAAATGATCTTTTAATTTGATACTAAAAATAGTAACTCAATATTAACGCGGAAGGATACACTGTAAATATTAATTTGTCATTATATATCTCCTTTACACTCACTTGTTATACTATTTTCTAGGTATTATTTTCAAATTGCGATACAATAGTAATCCTTAATTATTATTGAGGCTGGCTGTGGTTTTTATTCGCTAAATAATCTATTATTTGTCGGATAAAATTAAAAATATATATTTTGTAGACGCCTAAGTTTGCTTCTAATACTCAAATATATTTAAACAAGATTAATTCTAGGAAGAGTTTTTATTATGTTCAAAAAAGTTCGCGGCTTGTTTTCAAATGATTTATCGATTGATTTAGGTACAGCTAACACCCTCATTTATGTTAAAGGGCAAGGTATTGTGCTTAACGAACCTTCAGTTGTTGCCATTCGTCAAGATCGCTCAGGGACACCCAAAAGTGTTGCTGCCGTTGGGCATGCTGCGAAACAGATGCTAGGGCGTACGCCAGGTAATATTGCGGCGATTAGACCAATGAAAGATGGTGTAATAGCCGACTTTTCCGTAACTGAAAAAATGTTACAGTACTTCATTCGACAAGTTCACAGCCATAGCTTTTTAAGACCAAGTCCACGTGTGTTGGTTTGTGTTCCGGTTGGTGCAACACAAGTTGAACGCCGTGCTATTCGTGAATCCGCATTAGGTGCGGGTGCCCGTGAAGTGTATTTAATTGAAGAACCAATGGCTGCAGCCATTGGTGCTGATTTACCTGTTTCTGCACCAACCGGCTCAATGGTTGTTGATATCGGTGGTGGCACAACAGAAGTTGCCGTTATTTCATTAAATGGTGTGGTTTATTCCGCTTCGGCTCGCATTGGTGGTGACCGTTTTGATGAAGCAATTATTAATTATGTTCGTCGTAATTATGGCGCATTAATTGGTGAAGCAACTGCTGAAAAAATTAAACACTTTATTGGTAGTGCTTATCCGGGTGATGAAGTTCTTGAAATCGAAGTTCGTGGACGTAATTTAGCTGAAGGTGTACCGCGTAGCTTTACCCTAAATTCAAATGAAATATTAGAAGCATTACAAGAGCCATTAAGTGGTATTGTTAGTGCAGTTAAAGTTGCGCTTGAACAATGTCCTCCAGAACTTGCTTCAGATATTTCAGAGCATGGTATGGTATTAACTGGTGGTGGTGCTTTATTACGTAATATTGATAAATTACTCTCTGCTGAAACAGGTATTCACGTTGTCGTTGCTGAAGACCCACTGACTTGTGTGGCTCGTGGTGGCGGTAAAGCACTTGATATGGTAGATATGCATGGTGGTGATCTCTTCAGTGAAGAGTAATCATATACAATATTACCTATAAGTAACGAATATTTCATTTTTCCCGCCGACGTTGTCGGCGGAGTCATATCTTAAAATTGCTAAATTCTAGGTATATAACAGGTAAATACTGGACAATGAAATTACTTTTTTCTAAACGTTCGCCTCTGAGTGTTCAATTATTTATAGCACTGGCACTCGCTTTGACGTTAATAGTGTTAGACATCAATTATCGTCCTTTTAAAGAGGTTCGTTATTATTTAGATACTATAGTTTCACCGCTTTATCATGTTTCAAGTGCACCAAAATCATCATTTGATTCCCTATATGAAATGTCAAAAACGCAAGAGACATTAGTTAAGGAAAATGCAAAATTGCAAGAAACATTGATGCAACAAAAAAGTGATCTACTATTACTTGAACATTTAAAGCATGAAAACGATCGCCTAAGAGAACTGTTAGGTTCGCCTTTAAGGCACGATGAACATAAAATGGCTGCTCAAGTACTATTAGCCGATACCGATCCTTATGTTTATCAAGTGGTAATCGATAAAGGTGCAAATAATGGTGTTTACGTCGGTCAACCGGTAGTTGACGAAAAAGGTATTGTTGGACAAATTTATCAAACAGCTCAAGCAACTAGTCGAGCGATATTAGTATGTGATTATCAACATGCAATTCCCGTACAAGTACTAAGAAATGATATATCAATGGTAGCTGTTGGCAATGGATGTAATAAAGATTTAACCCTTGATTTTTTACCTAATAATGTTGATATCAAAGTTGGTGATGTTTTAGTTACTTCTGGGCTTGATGGCCGTTTTCCTGAGGGGTATCCGGTGGCGGTAGTCAGTTCAGTTAAACTTGATATTAGAGATTCTACCCCGATAATTTCTGCTACGCCAACCGCAGATTTAAAACGTTTACGTTATTTATTGCTATTGTGGGGTGAGCAAGGAGTAAAACATGATGGGGAATAATCGAATCAGCATATTGATTATTTGGTTAACATTGCTAATTGGTTTATGTGTACAGATCATACCTTGGTCGCCAGAATATAATATGTTCAAACCTCATTTATTAGTGTTAGTCTTGGCTTATTGGTTAATAGCATTGCCACATCGAGTAGGTATGAGCGTAGCATTTTTATTAGGTATTGTTTTAGACCTATTTTCAGGAACGCTGTTAGGTATTCATGCAATTATATTTTGCTGCGTAGCATATCTGTTAATGTTTAAATTCCAGCTAATTCGCAATTTAGCTTTATGGCAACAGTCAATTATCATATTTGCTGTTTCACTTTGTTACAACTTATTAATATTTTTACTTCAGGTAATTATTTATCATACCGTAACGATTTCACCTTTAATTTTTATATCTAGTTTTGTCGATGGTTTATTATGGATAGTGATTTTTCTATTCTTACGACTGATAAGACGGAAATTTGCTATCAGTTAATAAGGAATCATGATGTCTGTTGAATTATTAATGAATGTTACGCCATCAGAAACTCGTGTGGCATATATTGAAGATGGGATATTACAAGAAATCCACGTTGATCGGGAATCTCGCCGAGGTATTGTCGGTAATATCTATAAAGGTAAAGTCATTCGTATTTTACCCGGAATGCAAGCGGCGTTTGTTGATATCGGGCTTGAAAAAGCTGCATTTTTGCACGCCTCGGATATCATGCCGCATACCGAGTGTGTATCGGATAGTGAACAAGAACAGTTTCAAGTGAAAGACATTTCTGAACTAGTTCGTCAAGGCCAAGATTTAATGGTACAAGTCGTCAAAGATCCTTTAGGCACTAAAGGTGCTAGACTTACTACCGACATCACATTGCCATCACGTTACTTAGTATTGATGCCGGGCGCTAATTCTGCGCATGTTGCAACGTCCCAGCGAATTGAATCGGAAGAAGAGCGGGAAAGACTTAAGAAAATTGTTGAACAATATGTCACTGATGAAACAGGCTTTATTGTCAGAACCGCAGCCGAAGGCGCAAATGCTCATGAACTTGAACAAGACGCTAACTTTTTAAAACGGTTATGGGCCAAAATTCAAGAGCGAATGGCACGGCCAATTAGCAAATATTTAGTTTATGGTGAACTTGCCTTATCGCAACGTGTATTACGTGATTTTGTCGGTGACCCAATTGAACGAATTTTAGTTGATTCAAAACTGACTTATGACTTATTGGTTGAGTTTACTCAAGAGTTTATGCCAGAAGTGACTAACAAACTATGCCATTATCGCGGCAATATTCCTATATTCGATCTATATGATATTGAAAACGAAATTCAACGAGCCTTAGATCGTAAAGTTAAATTAAAATCGGGTGGTTATTTAATTATCGATCAGACCGAAGCCATGACCACCATTGATATTAATACTGGTGCATTTGTCGGTCATCGTAATTTAGAAGAGACGATTTTTAACACCAATATCGAAGCAACGATTGCCATTGCTCGGCAATTACGATTACGTAATTTAGGTGGTATTATCATTATCGACTTTATTGATATGCAAGAAAATATTCACCGTGAGCGGGTATTGCAGTCATTACAAGACTTTTTAGCCAAGGATCGCGCCCGTACTTCGGTAAATACTTTCTCTGGTTTAGGGCTAGTCGAAATGACACGTAAGCGGACGCGTGAAAGCATTGGTCACATACTTTGTGAAGAGTGTCCTGCATGTAAAGGACGAGGAATTGTTAAATCGGTTGAAACGGTTTGTAACGAAATTCTTCGTGAAATCGTCCGAGTATACAAAGCTCATCGCTCTGAATACTTCTTGGTATATGCTTCGGCGGCAGTGGCTAATGCATTAACCACTGATGAATCACACGCATTGGCGGAAGTTGAAGTGTTTGTTGGCAAACGGGTCGAAGTTAAAGTCGAGCCATTGTATATACAAGAACAATACGATGTCGTACTTATGTAATCAAAATTAATTAGTTAAAACAAAACAATAATTTTTACAATTTTATATTTAAAATCATTAGATTAAGGAATTTATGAACGTAACTCAAGTGAGTGAACGGTTACTCAATCCAAATAACTTAAATCAGCAAGATATAGCAAAATTGCTTGATATGCTTAGTTCAAGGCAAATTGATTTTGGTGATTTATATTTTTTATCTGGTTATTACGAAAGTTGGTCACTTGAAGATAGTATCATCAAAAATGCCTCTTTTCATCGTGACCAAGGTGTTGGCGTAAGAGCGATTATTGGTGAAAAAACTGGATTTGCTTATACCGACCAGCTTTCACTAGCTCGTTTAGAGCAGAGTGTTCTGGCAGCAAACTCAATCACTAAACAGCAAACACCGATTGCAGTTACGCCATTTAAAACGGCTAATAATATCATGAAGTACCCTTCGATTAACCCAATAAATACCTTTGCGCAAGAACAAAAAATTGCTCTATTACATCAAGTCGATAAGTTAGCGCGCGCAATTGATCCAAGAGTTATTGAAGTATCAGCAAGTTTAATTGGCAGCTATGAAGATATTCTAATTGCCGGCACTGATGGTACTTTATGTGCGGATATTCGGCCTTTAGTTCGCTTATCGGTATCAGTTCTTGTTGAACAAGATGGTAAACGTGAACGAGGTAGCAGTGGTGGTGGTGGTCGATTTGGTTATGACTACTTTTTAACGACTAATCACAAAACGGGTGAGAGTCATGTAGATAGCTATACCCGCGAAGCAGTTCGTCAAGCCTTAGTTTTACTCTCAGCCAAAGCAGCTCCAGCTGGCACTATGCCAGTTGTTCTCGGTGCCGGTTGGCCGGGAGTATTACTACACGAAGCAGTAGGACACGGATTAGAAGGGGACTTTAATCGTAAAAATAGCTCAGTATTTTCAGGGAAAATTGGCCAACAAGTGACCTCAGAACTCTGTACCATTGTTGATGATGGAACAATTGAAAATCGTCGTGGCTCACTCTCTATTGATGATGAAGGTACACCAAGTCAAAAAACGGTATTAATTGAAAACGGTATTTTAAAAGGTTACTTGTTTGACAAACTCAATGCCAAATTAATGAATTGCCATTCGACTGGCAATGGTCGGCGTGAAGGCTACGCTTGTTTACCAATGCCTAGAATGACCAATACCTACATGCTTGCCGGTAACTCAACTTTTGATGAGATCATCCAAAGCGTAGATTATGGGCTATATGCACCTAATTTTGCCGGTGGCCAAGTGGATATCACCTCGGGCAAATTTGTGTTCTCAACTTCTGAAGCTTATTTAATTGAAAAAGGCAAAATCACCACACCGGTTAAAGGTGCAACGCTTATTGGTTCAGGTATTGAAACTATGCAGCAAATTTCGATGGTAGGCAATGATCTCGAACTTGATCCAGGCGTAGGTGTTTGTGGTAAAGCAGGGCAAAGTGTGCCTGTTGGTGTTGGTCAACCAACTTTAAAAGTGAATAATTTAACCGTCGGTGGTACTATTAACCACAAATAACAATAAATAATGGGAAATTAAGCTAAATGGATACAATCATTACACTCTACCAAGCATTTGTTCATATGGATATCAAAACACTCTCAAATCCAGAAGTGTTATGGATACTATATGGCATGCTATTTGTTATCATCTTGTTAGAAAATGGCGTTTTACCAGCTGCCTTTTTACCGGGTGACAGTTTACTGTTTCTAACAGGGGTATTGATTAGTCTTGATGTTTTTCATTTTGGTCTTATCAACTTAATTCTTATAGCTGGTGCGGCATTCGGCACTTGGCTTGGTTATGCCCAAGGTCGCTGGCTGGGTAATACCAAAATTGTACAAAATTGGATGGCGCACTTACCAGAAAAATATCATCGTAAATCAGAAGTGCTATTCCACAAATATGGCTTACAAGCGTTATTCATAGGTCGATTTATTGCATTTGTGCGTACTTTATTACCGATGATGGCGGGATTATCCGGTTTACATAGCCGCAAGTTCCATATCTATAATTGGATCAGCGCAACATTATGGATATTTTTGATCGTCACATTAGGTTATTTATTTGGTTTATCACCGGTCTTCAAAACCTATGAAAAACAGATCATGTCGTTATTGATGTTAATACCGGTATTTTTATTGGTGTTAGGCTTAATTTTTTCGATTTGGCTAGCGGTAAAACGTTGGTTAAGTAGTAAAAAGCAAGCAAAGCAAAGCGAGTCAGTAAAAAAATAAAAAGGTGAAATTAACCGATAAGCCGGGTTCTGTCGTGGACAATCATTCCTCTAGGCTAATGCTCACGCATTAGCTCAAGCAGTCTACCCGGATTCAACGCGGGCCGCGCCAATGAATCCCTATTTGACCTTGCTCCGAGTGGAGTTTACCGTGCCACAACTGTTACCAGTTGCGCGGTGCGCTCTTACCGCACCCTTTCACCCTTACCTGATCTTATTGCTAAGCCATCGGCGGTATACTCTCTGTTGCACTAGTCGTGAATCTCAGCTCGCGCCAAAATCCCCCAGGCGTTACCTGGCACTCTGCCCTATGGAGCCCGGACTTTCCTCCCCTCTGTTTGTCTCCCTCTTGCAAGGGACTACAACAAAGCAGCGATTGTCTGGTTAATTTCGCCAAAGAGTATAACCTAATAGAGACTTTTGTCCAGAACAGAATAAGGTATATATGAAAGGAATCTAAACAAAAATAAAAAATAATCAGGTTAAATTTGAGAATAACTAACTGAAGCTTCCTAAAATGGCTAAAGTAAATAATCAAAAAGCACATCTAATCAATGTGCTTTAAAATCCTCAGATAATTACCACTTCTTCTCTTTATTGTTTTGTGAATAATCAAACCCGGTTACAACGCCTTGTTTGACGATCACTTCTAAGGTACTTTCAACAATATCGTATGAGGTTTCACCCAATAAAACATTACTGGTTGAACTCTTTTTCAGATATTGGTAAGTCCATTTTGATTCATTCTCATTGATAACAACTTTACTTGCTGGTTCACCAAAAATTAGTAACAGTTGAGCCTCAGGCGTTGAACCTTCGACAATTCTATTAACTTTTTCATAACTCAGAGGTGTACCTTGTTCGAAATAGTTTTTTTGCGAACATGCCGATAATGCCAATGTAAACAACAAAAGCAGCAAGATTTTACTAAAATGTTTCATATGTTATTGCCTATCCAAAAAATTTATAGCCGAGAATAACATATCCTAACATAGGATTAATATTATTAAAGATAAGCAAATGAGATTAATACAAAAAAGATAACGAAAAATAACATATGGAAATAAAACATTAAGTTTCTAAATATTTCCATATGGTTATAAAAAATGTTAACTTGGTAATTTCTGATCAACTGTTTTTTGGTGGATTATCGGAAGTTTTTCGTAAAACTCGCTTAATTGGCTGTCTGGTCATCGAATTAATATAACGGCTTGGCCAAATTTGTGAAGGTTTTAAATTAAGCGCTTTGGCTATAATTGACTCTCCTTTTGTCCATGGTCTGATAAGCGCATTACTAAGTGTTGAGGAACTCAAACCTGATTGGCGGGATAACTCTGCGAGAGTAGTTCCTTTCTTCTTTAATGCGGCAATGATATCTGCTTTATGCCAGTCATTAGATTTTATTTCCATTTTTTTCTTCCTTCTTATTTTATAACCTCGAATATCTATGTTATGCTTTCTAGTTATTAAAACCAGTAAGTTGATAAATTAACTTTAAATACCAATGGTAAGTAGTTTCTTATTATTGTATCAAAGTTTCTTTAATTTCTATAATTTTTTCTTGTTTATTAAGATTGGGATAATTAAAATGAAAGAGTGGTTCTCACCAAAAGAACTATTAAATATTGCAGGGATGCCATCGACAACACAAGGTATCAATCGTAAAGCAAGAACTGAAAAATGGATCTCACGTAAGCGTTCTGGTGTTCGGGGTAAAGCACTTGAATACCATATAAGTAGTTTATCCATTGATGTTAAAAAAGCCTTATATCTCGAAGAGGAAAATGCGACTTATCTCATTGCCCCTATCGATCCACTACAGCTTTGGATAAATGCATTTGAACAACTATCTACAGAAGAACAAACAATTGTCAGTTCATGGCTAATGCGAAACGGTGTTAAAGATTTTATTTCTTTTATTAATAAACAGAAAAAAGATAGTTAGTGTTATTGTATAAGCTGAGATATACTTTAGCGTCAGAAAATTTTAGTATCTATGGAATATTCAATGGAAAATCAGTTTCAATTAACAAGTAGCAAAGACATTATTAATTATTTAAGCCAGCAGTTTCCCAATTGTTTTTCTCTTGAAGGGGAGGCTAAGCCTTTAAAGATCGGTATCTTTCAAGATATTATCACTCACTTGGAAAGCAGTGAATTACTGAGCAAAACCAAACTTCGCGTTGCACTTAGAACCTACACCATGAGTTGGCGTTATCTCTATAGTATAAAAGAAGGGGCCAATCGCGTTGATTTAGATGGTAACGCGACAGAAGTGATTACCAAAGAACAGATGGAACATGCGCAACAACTACTAAAAGAGAGTAAACAACAAGCGAAAGAGCGTGCTAAATTAAAACGCAAAGCAGCTCCCAAACCTACTCGCAAACCTCGAGCTTTGAAAATAGGTGACTCTGTGAAAGTTAATGTTGGTAAAAAACCAATAACCGGACAAATCATCACAATCGAGAAAGATCAAATCAAAGTTAAAGTAGGAACAGGAATGGAACTTACGGTCAAACCTGAGCACATTATTAATCGATAGAGAATTTATATGAATAATTTACTGAAAGGTTTTTTTAAATTCGGTCTCCTTTTATGTATTATTAGTTCAGCTGTTCATGCCAAAGCGCCAGAAACTGAACAAATTCCCGTTTTAAAGCAAGATGAAATACATCAAGTCGTTGCCAAACGTGTGACCAACTTTTTTACCCAATCACATTACCGTGATTTTTCTTTAGATGGCGCATTTTCTGCTAAAATTTTCGATCGTTACTTTAAATTATTAGATGGTAACAAAACCATATTTCTGCAAGATGATGTAAACAAATTTCGCATATACCAAGAGCAATTAGGTCAAGAGTTAACAGATGGCGACCTAAAAACTGCTTACGACATTTATAATCTCTTCTTAAAAAAACGTTACGACCGATATCAATATGCACTTAATGTTTTACAGCGTCCAATGGACTTCACGACGAATGATGAAGTGAATTTCAAACGAGAAGACATCGCTTGGCCAACAACGGAACAAGAACTCGATGACTATTGGGATAAACGCGTTAAATACGATGAATTGAATTTGGCGTTAACCGGAAAAAATGAAAGCCAAATCCGAGAAGTATTAACCAAACGTTATAAGCGTGTGCTAAAAACTATCGTACAATCAAATAATGAAGATTGTTTCCAAGTCTTTATGAATGCGTTTGCGCGAGAAATTGACCCGCATACAAGTTATTTAGCACCACGTAAAAAACGCGATTTTGATTCAGAAATGAGTCTATCATTTGAAGGAATTGGTGCCACACTTAGTCAACAAGATGACTATACTGTTATTATGTCGTTTGTAACCGGTGGTCCAGCTGAAAAAAGTAAATTATTATCAGTCGGCGACAAAATCATCGGCGTAGGCCAAAGCAATTCACCGATTGAAGATGTCATCGGTTGGCGTTTAGATGATATCGTTGATAAAATTCGCGGACCTAAAAATACGGTAGTGAAATTAGAGATATTACCTGCTGGTAATAACAGCAAACCGAAAGTGGTTGAAATTACGCGTGATAAAATTCATTTTGAAGACCGTGAAGCAAAATTAAAAATCATCAATAATAGTCGTGGTAAAATAGGTGTTATTGAAATACCAAGCTTCTATATAGGGTTAAGCAAAAAAGTTAATTCATTATTATTAGAAGCCAATAGTAAAAAATTGCAAGGACTAGTTATTGATTTGCGTGATAATGGTGGCGGTTCTTTAGCGGAAGTTATTGAGTTAACTGGATTGTTTATTGACAGCGGGCCTGTAGTGCAAGTGCGTGATAATCTACAAAAAGTCAACATCTATGACGACAAAAACAGAGGTATTGACTATACTGGTTCAATTGTTGTGATGATAAACCGTTATAGTGCTTCGGCGTCAGAAATCTTTTCCGCAGCCATGCAAGATTATGGTCGCGCTGTTATCGTAGGTGAAACCACTTATGGTAAAGGAACTGTACAAACATCACGAAATATTTCATATCCTGTTGATGCACGCATACACCCTAAATGGCCTGAACTTGGTGGTGCTCAATATACTGTCCAAAAATTTTACCGCATCAATGGTGGCAGTACTCAACTAAAAGGTGTGGAACCTGATATTGAAATGACTAATAGTCAATATGTGGATGAAACAGGTGAACGCTTTTTAGATAATGCTATGCCATGGGATAAAATCCCCTCAGCAGATTATGCAACTGTTGCCAATATTAAACCACTATTAGCTAACTTAAAAGCGCAACACCAAGCTAGAATTGCCAACAATCCTGAATTTAATTATATTGAGGAAGATATCAAGCAATATAATGGCAAAACAAGTGACAAATATACTGTGTCATTAAACAAAAAAGAGCGGGAAACCGAACAAAAAGCTAATGATGAACGTGATTTAAAACGCATGAATGAACGCTTAAGTCGAGCCGGTTTACCAGCAATTAAGAGTTTGAAAGATCTGCCTAAAGGTTATAAACAGCCTGATGCATTTCTCGATGAAGCGGTTGAAATTCTACTTGATCTAATTCCAAATTATCCAAGTATTGAAGCAAATAAAACCCTTGGTGGATTTATTTCCTTAGAAAAAGCAATAGAATAGCGGCAAAATCAAAAGTAAGGAGCCAATATTATGTGTACGAACTTAAAATATGCTTTAGCTACAACCGCGCTAGTTTTAATGGTAATTGCCGTGTTTGGTGCTATCGTTTATATGAATTAAGACTTGATTAATTAGTTAGAGATAATTATAGTATGCACCCTGCTTTCAAAAAGCGGGTGCGAAATTAAGGTGAGGTGTCCGAGTGGTTGAAGGAGCACGCCTGGAAAGTGTGTATACGGCAACGTATCAAGGGTTCGAATCCCTTCCTCACCGCCATTAAAATTCATTTAGTCATTGCAGTAAAGAACTTAAAGGTTCTCATCATTACCGACGGCATAGTTCCATAAAGTTAATGATCTGACGTGACGAGTAACCTCTTCTTCTCCTCGATCTTTCGGAGTTAATATGGAAAACTTACGCACTGTTCAAGATTATATACGCTGGACCACGTCGCAACTTAGTCAATCAGATATCTTTTTAGGGCATGGCACAGATAATCCTATTGATGAGGCTAAACAACTTATCTTAGCTACCCTAGGCTTATCCCTATTTATTCCTCCTGAGTTTTATGCCGCAAATTTGACTAACGATGAGAAACAACAACTAAACGAGATCATCAACAAACGAATTACCGATCGCTTACCAACCCCATACTTAACCAATCAAGCATGGTTTTGTGGACACTGCTTTTATGTTGATGAACGGGTATTAATTCCACGCTCACCAATAGGCGAACTGATTAACAATCAATTTAACGATTTAATCGCTAATCCACCAAATAATATTTTAGATCTCTGCACCGGTAGTGGTTGTATTGGTATTGCTTGCGCCTACGCTTTTCCTGAGGCACAAGTTGATATTACTGATATTTCATTAGAAGCCCTTGATGTTGCGCAAACTAATATTGAAATGCATGATATGCAATATCAAGTCACACCAATTTTATCGGATCTGTTTGATGGATTACCGGATAACAAATACGATCTAATCGTCACCAATCCGCCTTATGTCGATGATGAAGACATGAACGATCTTCCTGACGAATTTTTATATGAACCAAAATTAGCACTTGAAGCTGGATTTGATGGCTTAGATTTAGTAAAAAGAATTTTATATGACGCCAGTAACTATCTAACACCAGACGGTGTATTAGTTTGTGAAGTCGGCAATAGCTGGGTATCTTTACAAGAACAATATCCAGAAGTCCCTTTTAATTGGATAAACTTTGAGCATGGTGGACTTGGTGTATTTTCACTAACTTATAATGACTTAATAGCTTATCAACACTATTTTGAATAAATTAAATATAAAAATAAAAATCGGAATAAACAACTATGGCAGGAAATTCAATAGGTAAATTATTTAAAGTCACTACCTTCGGTGAATCACATGGCACGGCATTAGGATGCGTTGTCGATGGTGTGCCACCAGGAATGAGTTTAACTGAATCCGATATGCAACATGATCTTGATCGCCGCCGTCCTGGTTCTTCTCGTTACACTACGCAACGTCGAGAAGCTGACCAAGTAAAAATCTTATCAGGGGTATTTGAAGGTATTACAACCGGCACCAGTATTGGATTGTTGATTGAAAATACCGACCAACGTTCACAAGATTACAGCAAAATAAAAGATATCTTTAGACCTAGTCACGCTGACTACACCTATCAAAAAAAATACGGTATTCGCGATTATCGAGGGGGTGGTCGATCATCGGCTCGAGAAACCGCTATGCGTGTTGCCGCAGGCGCTATTGCTAAAAAATATCTACATGAAAAACTCGGTATCACCATTCGTGGTTATTTAGCGCAAATGGGAGATATCGAATGCCAATTAAAAGACTGGCAACAAGTCGAGCAAAATCCCTTCTTCTGCCCAGATGAGAGTAAATTAGCAGCGCTGGATGAACTCCTAAGACAACTAAAAAAAGAGGGCGATTCAATTGGTGCTAAAGTCTCTATTGTGGCTGAGCATGTTCCAGTCGGATTAGGCGAGCCAGTATTCGATAAACTCGACGCCGATCTTGCCCATGCCCTAATGAGCATCAACGCAGTAAAAGGTGTTGAAATAGGCGACGGCTTTGCTACTGTCAACAAACGTGGCAGTGAAAATCGTGATGAAATTACACCACAAGGATTCTTATCCAACCATGCAGGCGGTATTCTAGGGGGAATTAGCTCTGGTCAAACCATCATTGCTAACATCGCCTTAAAACCAACACCAAGTATTGAAATTGCCGGCCAATCAATAGATATTAATGGCGAAAGCGTCGAAGTATCAACCCACGGCAGACACGATCCTTGTGTAGGTATTCGTGCTGTGCCTATTGCAGAAGCAATGGTTGCAATTGTCCTTATGGATCATTATCTTCGACACCGCGCACAATGTAGTGAAGTAAAATAATCATGAGTTACGAATTATTGGCTTTACTTTTTCTTATTGCGATGTTGGCTGGCTTTATTGATTCTATCGCTGGTGGCGGTGGATTATTAACGGTTCCAGCACTGCTTGCTGTTGGCTTACCCCCAGCTAGTGCTTTAGCTACCAACAAATTACAAAGCTGTGGTGGATCATTCTCAGCCAGCCTCTACTTTATTCGTCAGCGCATGGTTGATTTAAAACAGCAAAAATGGGCGATAGCCTGCGCTTTTATTGGTTCAGCACTTGGCACATTATCAGTCATGCACATCCAAGCCGACTTCTTAAAATTACTTTTACCAATTTTAACTATCAGCGTTGGACTCTACTTCCTACTATCACCAACAATCGGAGATAGTGATCGTAATAGTCGGCTTTCGGTTTTACAGTTTGCTTTGATTCCTGCGTTGGTTATCGGTTTTTATGATGGATTTTTTGGCCCCGGTGCCGGATCATTCTATGCGCTCGCATATATTACTCTGGCTGGATTTAATTTAACTAAAGCAACCGCCCATACCAAAGTACTTAACTTTACCTCTAATTTAGCCGGCTTAATCTTCTTTATTGCTGGTGGTGAAGTTGTATGGTCTATCGGTCTTGTCATGCTAGTGGGGCAATTTATCGGTGCAAGATTAGGCGCCAAAATGGTTATCGCTAAAGGTCGAAAATTAATAAGACCAATGTTAATTACCGTCTCAACTATCATGAGCATCAAACTCATTTATGAAAACTTCTTCTAGAAGAATAAAAAAGTCTTAATTAACGAATAACCCGGCTCCTCAAAATTTTTTGAGAAACCGGGTTTTTGCTCTTCACAAAGTCTAGATTTTAAATAAATATTAACCCTTTTTTGCGGCTAAAATTAAATAATATAAAAATCAATAGGTTAAATTGAGTCTCAAAAAAAGGGTTTTTTATAGCAAAATTGTCATTTACCTTTATTTGAACAATGATTATATTATATTGGTTTCTAGTTTAACGCCGTGTAGGCGGTTTAGAAACTCATTTTTAGATATATCACGATTATTATTACGTTTAACGCCGTGTAGGCGGTTTAGAAATAGCTCCCTCAAAACTGTTGAAGAGTAAGACGGTTTAACGCCGTGTAGGCGGTTTAGAAAAAACGTAAATACATAAATGCCATCACTTTGAAGTTTAACGCCGTGTAGGCGGTTTAGAAACATCGAAAACTCTGGGACATTGATAGATTTCCGTTTAACGCCGTGTAGGCGGTTTAGAAATGAGAGCCAGTTAACAACCCCTCTTGACCTCTGTTTAACGCCGTGTAGGTGGTTTAGAAAAATTGGTTTTAAAGACTCTTTTAAACCATCCCGTTTAACGCCGTGTAGGTGGTTTAGAAAAGAATTAACGAAAAATAATTTTTCAACTAATGGTTTAACGCCGTGTAGGTGGTTTAGAAATACACGGCAGTAAATTTCAAAAATATCTTTTTGTTTAACGCCGTGTAGGTGGTTTAGAAAAATCTGCACCAAGTGGGGCTTCAAGGTCTTTTATTTAACGCCGTGTAGGTGGTTTAGAAATATCAACACTAATCAATTTTAGCAATGCAAAAGTTTAACGCCGTGTAGGCAGCAAAATCATTTGTATCTTCTTTTGGATAATTATAGTTATTTAAAAAAAGATCGTTTTTTACACAAAATGATGTTAATTTATCACCATTATAAATTGAATTTATTTTCTAAATATCATGGATTTGATTCATTCGTCTGATCTTAAAACCATTCTACATTCCAAGCGTGCAAATATCTATTATTTGGAGCATTGTCGAGTTTTAGTCAATGGTGGTCGAGTTGAATATGTGACCGATCAAGGGCAGCAGTCATTATATTGGAATATTCCAATAGCCAATACCAGCTGTATTTTACTTGGTACAGGTACTTCATTAACTCAAGCTGCGGTGCGTGAACTTTCTCGAGCAGGAGTTATGATTGGCTTTTGTGGGGGAGGGGGAACGCCTCTATTTTCCTCGACAGAATCGGAATTTGCCTGCCAATTCTTTTCACCGCAAAGTGAATATCGTGCAACCGAATATCTGCAAAGTTGGTGTCAATTCTGGTTTGACGATAATCTCCGCCTACAAGCTGCGAAAACCCTTCAACAACAGCGACTCAAAATCATTCAACAATGTTGGCCGAAATTTGATTGGCAAGTTGACGATAAGCAACTCATTACGCTGTTAAACGATGCTGAAAAACAGTTCAATGATGCTACAACAAGTCAAGCATTGTTAGCTGCAGAAGGACGTATTAGTAAACGTCTTTATGGTGTGGCAAATCAACTTACTTTACAAGATGATAATTTTAAAAGGGAGCAAGGTTCACGTGGTAAGCATTATGATCCTGCTAATCAATTTTTAGATCATGGTAATTATTTAGCTTATGGATTAGGTGCAACAGCTTGTTGGGTATTAGGCTTACCACATGGTTTGGCTATATTACATGGCAAAACCAGACGTGGGGGGCTAGTATTTGATGCGGCTGATATTATTAAAGATGGCATTGTGTTACCACAAGCTTTTATATCAGCTAAACAAGGTGATAGTGAAAAAGAGTTCCGACAGGCATGTATTTCTCAATTTGCACAGTTAGGTGCACTGGATATGATTATTGATACATTGAAACAGATAGCAGATAAAACATGAATATTCTACTGGTTAGCCAATGCAAGAAAAATGCATTAACTCAGACACGTCGTATTATCGATCAGTTTGCTGAACGTTGTGGTGAACGAACTTGGCAAACGCCGATGACTGCCGATGGTTTACAGACACTGTATAAATTATTACGTAAAACAGCGCGAAAAAATACTGCCGTTGCTTGTTACTGGACGCATGGAAAAAATCTAACCGATCTACTCTGGATTGTTGGCGATAAAAGTCAATTTAATCAACAAGGCCGAATACCAACTAATCGTACTAAGCGCAATATATTACGCAATGATAGTGAAAATAGTTGGCAATATGCCACATCTATCCAACTTATCGCAACCATTGCTGCGCTATTGCATGATTTGGGTAAGGCGACAGTCGGTTTTCAAGATAAATTACGTAAAAGTCGATCGGCAGGTGATCCGTATCGTCATGAATGGATTTCATTACAGTTATTCTTATTGATGATTCGTGATTGTACCACTAATCAAGAGGTTTTAACCCGTTTAGCTAATTTTGCCGATTATCAACAACTTAAACCAGATTGGCATCATGATCTTACTAGCACAGAGAATAATGACCTCTCTCAATTACCATTATTAGCCCAATGGATTGGCTGGTTAATTGTGTCACACCATCGTATGCCGTTTTTAACTTCTGTTAGTAAGAAAGATATAGAAAATAAAGATCCAAAAAACGACATAAAAAATCAAGAAATGGATATTTCGGGATTAACTATAGATGACTTCTTTAGTACTTTTACTGCGGTTGAAAACTGGGTTAGAAATAGTAATATTGAAGACAGCGCCGATTTTTGGCAACTTAAAAGTGATATAACCCTAAGCCAATCTTGGCTTAAAAAATTAAGTCGCTATGCAAGCAGGGCAATTCATCACACTCCTTTAATGCAACTAACCAATGTTGATTCATTATTATTACATTTATCACGATTAAGCCTTATGGTTGCTGACCATAACTATTCCAGCATATCAATCAATGACAAAGAAGCCCAAAGGGTTGAAAATATTCTTATCGCCAATACCAATAAAAGCCAGCTAGCCAATCAACGCTTAGATGATCATCTATTAGGTGTTGCTAATTTTACCGCTCGTTTTGCTCGCTTGCTACCTAAAATCAACACTGAATTACCAGCAATTAATCAGCATAAACCATTTACGCAACGTACTACCATTAAACGCTTTCAATGGCAAAACCATGCTTTTGATTTAGCTAAAAGTTATCAACAATTAAGTGATGATAATGGCTTTTTTGGCGTCAATATGGCATCGACCGGCTGTGGTAAAACCTTAGCTAATGGGCGAATTATGTATGCATTATCAAATCCACAGCGTGGGGTTCGATTTACGATTGCTTTAGGATTACGTGTATTAACCTTACAAACTGGTAAAGCGTTACGAGAAAGATTGCATTTGACCGATGAACATTTGGCTATTTTGGTTGGTGGTCGGGCAACAAAGACCCTATTTGAGTTAGAAAATCAAGCGAAAATTGATAGAAATAAAATTGATAAAAATAAAAATGATAAAGATAAAGATAAAGATAAAGATAAAGAGATTAATCCCGAAACTCTTGGTTGTGAATCGACAGAATCATTAGTCGATGAATATATTGATGTGGCAGAGAGTGGTATTGCTGACTGTGAACTCGGTACCATTATCGAAAATAGTAAGGCTCATCAGTTGATCTATGCGCCGATTGTGACATGTACCGTTGATCACTTAATGCAAGCTAGCGAATGTCTCAGAGGTGGCAAATATATTGCCCCTACCTTAAGGTTGCTTACCGCTGATTTAATTTTAGATGAACCGGATGATTTTGATCAGCGAGATTTACCTGCTTTGGCAAGGTTAGTTCATTTAGCGGGGCTTTATGGCAGTAAAGTGTTACTCTCATCAGCCACTTTAACGCCAGACCTTATTGCTGGTTTATTTGATGCTTATCAAGCCGGCCGCAAAATTTGGAATCAGAATACAGGAAGGTCTAATCAGGAGATTATCTGTGGATGGTTTGATGAATATCAGCAGTCAGTTGAACAAATAGCTGATACTGTTAATTTTAAACATCATCATATGCAGTTTATCAAAAAAAGAATAGCGAAGTTGCAGCAAGGGACAATTCGTCGTCGAGGACAAATTTTAGAATTATTAAATTACTCATTCAATAAAAAAGGAAATTCAGATCTAGGCTATGCTTTATTGGCACAACAATTATTAGATCAAGCTTATCATTTCCATTTAGATCACCATCAACAAGATCCGCAAACCAACAAAAAAATTAGTCTCGGTTTAATGCGCTTTGCGCACATTGATGATGTGATGTTGCTCACTAAGCAAATCTACCAGCAAACTGAGTTACCGGCAAATGTTCAATTTCATCTGGTGGTTTATCATGCCAGACAACTTCTACTATTGCGCAGTCAATTAGAAGAAAAATTGGATAGAATTTTAAACCGTGGTGATGCTAATAAATTATTTCAACAACCTGAAATCCGTGCAGCAATAAAAGACAGTGATAAACAACATCACATATTTATCGTTATCGGTACACCGGTTACTGAAGTTGGACGTGATCATGATTATGATTGGGCAATTGTTGAGCCATCTTCAATGCGTTCAATTATTCAGTTAGTAGGACGAGTTTGGCGTCATAGACCGGAAAAAATAGCCGAAAGTGCCAATGTGGCGATTCTAGGCAGTAATTTAGAAGCGATGAAAAACGGCAACAATTTAGGTGTTAATAGCGCTTGCTTTACTAAACCGGGGTTTGAACAAGAACCATTATTTTTGTTAAAAACACATAAGACTGAGCAACTGATAACGTCAGAACAATTAAAAAATATTATTGCGATTCCTCGTATTATGACTGATTCGCAAGCAGGCTTAACACTAGCAGAATTAGAACATAAGGTTATGGCAAATTTGTTTCCAATCAATGCTTGTAATAGTAATTATGTTACCAGTTATTGGCAAACTGATTTGGCACATCACCATTGTGTTCATCTACAGTTAATCTCGCCTTTCAGGCTGCAAGAGCAACCACAAGATGAGTATATTTGCCAACTTGATGACAACGGTGAATACCAATTTAGTTATGCCGAAATTGCTTGGCAAACGCCAAACGAACAGTGTGAGGATACACAAAATTACAATTTTAAATATGATCATTGGCAATTTAGCAATCCACTGATACAGCCATGGCTTACCAATACCGTTGAGCAAGCGATTACTCAAATAGCAGAATATTTTCCAGATAAAAATCATTATCGGCTAGCTAATGAATTTTGTACTATTAATCTGAATAGCGAAACACGCTGGTGCTTTCATCCCTATTTTGGTTTTTATAAAGATAGAAGCTAAAAGAAAAGGTTATTTATTATTTTTTAGAAAAATTTATATTTAAAAAAGTTTTTTCCTCAACTATTTTTATAGGAAATAATCAGCTGAGTTATGCATGCTAGTAATGTTTGAGTAATTACTCTATACTTAACTGCACTGCCGTATAGGTAGTTTAGAAACATAAAATTTTATTTTGTTTTTGTTACGTTACCGCCGTATAGGCGGTTTTCCACTCCCATAATATTTTATATTAATTTTAATAATCTATCCCCATAACATTTTGTATTTGGTTTTGTTAAAATAATGATTGACGTTTGGGATTTACTAGTGATATATTTTATTTGTGATCAATTCACAGCATTTGAAACAAAGTAGGATTTCCCCAGACGCTCTACCATCTGGGGAGGTCGTTTAATCTTAAATAATATAGGAACTAAACGATGGTTAATAATACATTTTTGATAATACAGAGTCAATTTTCTGATGAAAAGAATGAGTTAATTAAATTAAAACAATTTGTAATAACTGATTCTTCTGCGAATGATGAAATATGTTTTGACATTTCAAAGAGACGTAATTTCTATTCAATAAAAGATATAATGAAAATATTAAATATATCGACAAGTAAAGAGGTCGAAAGTTTAATTAAGAAATTAGACTTGAATCAAACTACATACTGTCGTATTAAGAATAATGAGTGGTTTTATAATATGGATGCAATCAATAGATTAAGTTCATATTTGAAATTTAGAGTAGCATAAAAACGAAACAAAAGGCTTATACTTAATTGTATAAGCCTTTTTTGTTTTGTATTCATAAATATAAGGAGGGCCAATGAATCATATTTCTTGGCAAGATATAAGAAAGGTCATTGTCGACTTTCTTCAGCAACGGCTTGCTAATAACAGCAGTTATAAAAGTGAACTGACCAAATTAGAAAAAGCCAAACAGGCAGGCGATCAAAAGACTGTTAATGAATCTCAACAAAAGATTTTAGAACTTAGTAATAGATTTGATTTTGAAACTTGGATGGAAGATGCCGCTACACGTCGTTATTCTTGGATCCTTATTGCGACCCACCTGTCAAAAGGTATTCATCCAAGCTCTAAAGGAAGTAATGCGAATTACAATACTCAAATAAAACCTGATGTTTTCAATAATTTTATCTCATCTGCAACAATTGATAAGTTACCTTTTGATGCAACAGGTGGTGCATCGGCATTAGATATTTTTGGTCTACTGAAACAGGTTGTTAAAGATGATATAACTATTCTACAGTTAATTATTAACCGTTATCCAGAAGTTAAAAAAGCCTTATCAGATGATGAAAACAAAGCAACTATTTATTTAGAAAATTTCAGTAAATTTCTTACTGATAATTGGAGTAAACCGCAAGCTTCTGAGCTTAATAAACAATTATATTGGCCGAATAGTGAAGAGAGTTATTTATCACAAAAGGAGGACAATTATCGCTTATTGATTCCATTGCATCCATCATCTTTATGCCATCTAGTTTACCAAAAAATACAGGCTAGATTTTCAGAAGAAAATAAACAAGCACGCGAACAAAGACGAATAAAGAATATTGAACACAAATCTTATATATCTTTTCATGATCTTGCTGTCGTTAAATTGGGTGGAAGTAATGCGCAAAATGCTAGCCAACTTATAGGTAGCCAAATGGGACGTAATTTCTTATTGCCTTCTTTGCCTCCTCAATTTAGTAAAGCTTCTTATCCATCACTTTCAAATGAACAAGAAACTATTTTTAACAGATCTTTACAATATTATTGTCGATTTGGCTTCAAATTATTATTTGAAACCATTAATGCTGAAAAAAATGATTTTTCTCGAAGAAGCAACAGAAGAGAATCTTTTTTTCTGATTTTAACGATGATTTTTAAGTATGTTAAACATCTTCAAACGTCTAAATATGCAGGTTGGAGTCGTGAATCTTCATTAAAATTAGAACAGCAACTTTGGCTTGATCCGAATAGAGCAAATCTAGTTGGCGAAGAAAAATTTAAACAAGAATATGATCGAGTTGATTGGCAAGTTAATTTAGAGAGAGAGTTTGCTTTCTGGATACAAACAATTCTAAAAGACCAGTTTGCTCACATATCAGAACAATTTTCAGACCCAGAATTTGAAGAATGGCGCAGAGAGTTCCGAGCTGTATTAAAATCCAATAAACCACGAGGTAGGAGGATAAATTAATGGCAACTTTAAAATACTATCTTCTATTTGACCATGTTAAAATCCATAATGCCAATGCCATTTCTAGCCCATTAACTTATGGTTTTCCGGCTATCTCGGGCTTTTTAGGCGCGATCCATGCCTTAAATCGAAAAATTGAGTCGGATGATCCTATTTATTTAGATGGCGTATTAATCGCTTGTCATGAGTGTGATGTACAAGTTTATCGACCTAATAATTATACTGACTATACATTTCGACTCACTCGTAACCCACTAGCTAAAAATGGAGATACCCGCTCGATTATCGAAGAAGGACGGGTTGATCTTGATGTTTCTTTAATTGTTGAAGTGAAAATTGAAGGACGTAGGGCATTATTTAGTAAGGAGCTACAGCAACAATTCGTCAAACAAATTGAGCAAAAAATTTACCAACAACGTATTGCTGGTGGTTATATTACTGAAATTGCTTCAATAGAGTTATATTCTTCTTCTAGTGCAGAAGATCGAGATATATTAATTAAAGCTTTATTACCAGCATTTGTTTTAGTAGAAGCACAGCAAGAGTTACAGGAAATCACCGCCGAGCTACAACAAAAAGATCCGAATGCTACTGCACTTGATGCGTTAGTTGAAACTGCCATGTTGCATCATCATCCGCAAGAAAAAGAGCATTGGCAAACCACATCGGTCAAGCAGGGACGAGGTTGGTTAGTGCCGATACCTCTTGGTTATCAAGCTATTTCACCACTGTTTGAAGCAGGAACGGTTGAACATGCCCGTAGTAATCAACATCCAACACAATTTGTCGAATGTATTTATGGATTAGGTAAGTGGGTTTTTCCACTAAGGTTACAAGAAAATTTATCACAAGCATTTTGGCGTTATAAATGCAGCGAACTGCAATCGAATGGCGCAGATATTTATATTATTAATCAAGATTAATTAAACAAGTTTAGCATTGAAAAAAGGAATGAATTATGAGTAAAGATAAAATCACTACCGCATCAGTATTAGCCTTTGAACGTAGTTTTGATATTTCTGATGCCATTTTTGCCCAACAAAAGAGCCATGATGACCAAAAGTTAACACCAGTTTTATTATCTGAAAAATCTGTTCGCGGTACCATTTCGAATCGGCTTAAAAATGCTTTAGCAAATGATCCGGCTAAATTAGATGCTGAAATTCAAAAAGCTAATTTACAAACAGTCGATGTGGCAGCGCTTGATGCCGATAAAGATACCTTAGTGGTTAAATGGAGCTGTAAAGTACTACCTTTCTTAGGTTCGCCATCAGTCTGTAATGATATTGATTACCAAGAAGAGTTAACCAAAACGACTCAAAGCTATATTAAGGCTGAAGGGATGCAAGCACTAGCTAAACGTTACGCTATCAATATATTGAATGGCCGTTGGTTATGGCGTAATCGTATGGTTGCTGAACAAATCAGTATTAGCATTACTCGTAAAAAAGATGACAAAATAGCAACGATTGAAGTGAGTGATGTTAAACAATATCAATTAAATTCATTTGATTATGATGATAAATCGGTAAATGACCTCGCTGCTTTGATTGAGGCAGGCTTATTAGGCAAAGAGTTTGTTATTTTCGATATTCAAGCCAAATTAAAAATGGGATTGGGGCAAGAGGTCTATCCATCACAAGAATTGATTTTGGATACTGGTAAAGAAAAAAGTAAAGTCCTGTATGAAAAAAATGGTCAAGCAGCAATGCACTCGCAAAAAATCAGCAATGCCATTCGAACCATTGATACTTGGTATGCTGAAAACGCCGAGTTCCCAATTGCTATTGAACCTTATGGTGCAGTTACCACTATGGGACATGCTTTTAGACAACCTAAACAAAAACAGGATTTTTATACCTTATTTGATAATTGGGTACTCAAAGGTGAAAAACCAACGCTTGAACAACAACATTATGTTATCGCAGTTCTGATTCGTGGTGGTGTATTTGGTGCTAGTGGTAAGGAGTAATATTATGCTTACTCACTATTTTGAACTACGGGCAATTCCGCAACTGGAGATAACTGAAACTGAAGTGATTAATCAAGTTATGCAATCACTTCATCAGGTATTAGTTAACCATCAAGGCAATATTGCGGTTAGCTTTCCTTGTTATAATGTCCACAGAACATTAGGTGGAATTATCCGGTTATTTGGCGATGAAGCGCAGTTGCAACAATTTAAAACGGCCTTACAACAGCAGGCCGTAGTTAGTGATTACACCTTATCCTTGCCAATAACATCTGTACCAACTAGTGTTAAAGGTTACCTACGCTTAATTCGTATCAATCCTAAAGGACAAAGTGCTTTAAGACGAGCCGAAAAACGTTTAACCGCACAAGGTAAATGGTCAGCCGAGGTAAAAAGTAAAATGGTTGAAAAATGGGGCAGCGTTCATTTGAACTATCCACACCTCCATTTTGCTAGCAAAAGCACAGGGCAACATTTTATTATGTGGCTGAAACAACAAAAATGTGCAACACCTGTGCAAGGTATATTTAACAGTTATGGACTAAGCAAAACAGCAACCGTCCCTGATTTTTAAATTGATTGACCCTTTTTTTAAGACGATTTTTAACTTATTGATTATTAATAATATTAAAATCAGTCCAAAAAAAGGGTCAAAATCATAAAAGTTAGCAAAAATTCTTTTACAATAAAGAAAAATAAACAAAAAAGTTCTAGTTAAATACCGTGTAGGTAGTTTAGAAACGGCGATGATTGATATCGGTAAACGTAGAGCTGTTAAATACCGTGTAGGTAGTTTAGAAATGGCGTAGGGATAGTGACCCGAAGGGCGAAAAGTTAAATACCGTGTAGGTAGTTTAGAAATTTGAAGCAAAATATGACCACATGATAAAAATGTTAAATACCGTGTAGGTAGTTTAGAAAATATTTCATAATGCGATAGAGTAATTTACGGCGTTAAATACCGTGTAGGTAGTTTAGAAAACATGTGAGATAGCGAGTTCTGATCGATGGTGGTTAAATGCCTGTAGGCAGTATGTCGTTTCTCAAGAAATTGAGAAACGATATTTTTTAATGCTAAACTCTCTTGCAAAGCTACCAATGGCGATTTTAAAAATATAATCCCATTAATTGTTAATTGAAAATTTTTATTCTTTTAAACGAGGTAGTATTCCATTTTGGATGGTTTAACATATCCATATTCTTTGATTTTTATCTAGATTACTATCAAAAATATGATCTTTTATCCTTATTGGCAGTATGATTTTTCATCAATAAACTACAATTACTTTTACTTGAAAGTTTACATATCTTAACAACTTTATTTTATGCAACGTTTGCCAGAATTATCTAATTTCCTTATAATCAAACCGCAAATTTTTTGAAATCTTTAATATAAAACAAGAATATACAAGACAAAAAGCTGAAAAAATGTTAAAATACAGTTGTTTAGTGGCCAGCCAGCCAGCCAG
>NZ_QGLR01000008.1:0-156555 GCF_003202655.1 Gilliamella apicola
TTTGCCAATAAATTCTGTCAATTAAATTTTCGAACAATATTATCGTTCTGTACCACGACAAATCACCGCGTAAAACTCATAACGATTGTTAACACCACTAAAATTAGCCAACAAATAGAAGCAATAATATGCTGTTCAGTTCGACTTATTCAATTAGTTGTCATTTATTTCTGTGGTTTTCTTATTATAAATCATGGCAATGTGTTAATTTCTCTCAGAATTATTATAAAAAGAATAATCGCAGATCATGCTCATAATATTAATCTAGCTAATGATGTTTTACCCTCATTAATGTATATCCCTAAATTAATCAGTTTTGATGTTACTTCTCGTAATAGTCCAGAAAAGTATAAGTGGCTTAATACTGGTGGTGTAATTATTGCGTTGCTAGCTTTTTTAGCCATGCAACACTTTATTGAGTTAATAACTTTGCAAATAACAACAGTTGTTATCGGACATAATTCAATAATAGTTTGTTGTGTGACATAGATAGCTTTAGGTTGATAACAAAGGAGGATGTATGGATATACGGTAAATTTAAGTGCACAAAAAATTTCAGGGATAACAACTTGATTAATGTGTGAACCTATTATGTAAAAGAAAAATATCGAGTATTGGATCACGGTTGTAACAAAATGAGTTTGTTGATTCGGATGTAAGTCGTGATGTTAGTAAATAACCTGATTGTCACTATTTTAATCAAACTAGCCAGTGTTAACGACTTAAGTAAAGTTGTCATGAAATGAAATAAGCAAATGCAAGGCTATAGTCCGCAGTGAGACGTTGCAAACGGCGAGTGGCGGACGTCGGAGTTATTGATTAAAAAATGCGCGACGGTATAAAATAAGAACCATTAAAAAATAAAATTTATGAAAAGATTAAAAAATGCTTTATTGTTTTCGGTTAGTACAATACAAATCAATTCAATCATACTGATTTTATTAAGTTTATGCTCTTTAAGTATTAGTTCAAAAAGTCTGGCGTTAATAACACATACGGTAAATATTATTCATGGTAATCAGCCGAAGGTTGTCAATATAGAAGCCGCTGCGAAAAAACAGGGTTTTACTATAAATGGTGTTTTTTATAGTGCCAACACCAATAATCTAAACGATATCCAAATCAACCAATTTGATGGTAATTTGAAAATTAATGATTTTATCATTAAAAACTATACTATAAATGATTTAGATATGACCACTAATTATGATGATAGCGATGAAGATGGCATCAACTATCGAGCCCCCTTTTCTGTAGAACCAACGACTTATAGCTGGGTTGATAATAATGGTGTAACAATTGAGGGTAACGACCGAGCGCGGATAATTGGTTGTAGTAGTGGTTTCTCAATGCCGCTCTATTTAACTATTTCCACTAAAGTAAAAACCTATTCAGGATATGGTATTCCCAATGAAAGTGAATATGCTGATATTACCCAAAAATATAAAATTATGGCTAAACCAGAAATCTGTTATGCCAAACCTTATCAAATGGAGGTTTCTCCGAAAATGGTTTGGGGTAGTGTTAAACAAAAAAGTGATAATGGCGCCATAGACTGTAGTTTAATGGAAGCTGATGGTGGTTCTGGTTCAATTACAGGGTGGAACAACAATAATGGCAGAATAAGAGATCCTTCCTGTGGTGGTGGTTATAATGCTCAGGTTTTTGATCCAATAAATGGATTTAAGGCTTCTGCGGTGCCGCATTTTCCAACCACAGGATTTTCTGGTGCCAAATTTCAATTAATAATGACAGGTAATCAGAACGATTTTAATTATGAATTAACTCAAAATCCCAATAATAGCGTAACTATTGATAATCAAGGTTATGTCACATTAGTTAATAAACCGACTGGGCCGGTAACGATCAAAGCAACCTTTAAACATGATAATCAAATTGCAGAGAAACTGTATTCCTTTAATTTAACCGGTATTTGGGCTAATCCACAAGGAGACGGATTCTACACTTATCAGCAAATCACGAATCTGTGTGGTGGTGAATCGAAAATACCTTCTCGTGCAGAAATGTCAAATTCACCCAATGCCCCGTTATCATGGACCGCAATGCCTTATACTTGGGATGCTTTCACTCGTGATATTGGTAGTGGACTTTTAAGTGAGTGGGGCATGACAATGAAAGAGAATTATCCAGAATCGAATTGGTTTAAAGAATATTATTGGTTTTATTCCAGAGATAAGTTTCTTGGTCCTTATGGAATCAATAACCATTTATCCGATAGGTTCGCTATTGATGCTTGGATAGGGCAAATAGCAGTGTGGGCAAAAGAAGCCAATTTACGAGCGGTATGCTTACAATAGTACGTATGATTAATAACAAGATATCCAAATGAATTTTAGTGAAAAATTAGCCGCCCAATCAAAATTTAAAGGTATATTATTATTCAACGATGGTGTATTTTTACGCGCTTATAATGAAGGCGTTTATATTTTAACTGAACTTCTCGGTTATGATTTTAAAGTTAACGCAATGCAATTAAAAAAATATAATTATCGTTGGGTGGTGACGTGTGCTTTTCCATTAAATAAATTAAATGTACGACTACCGAATGCTGAGTTGACAGAATTTGGTAGTCGTTATAATTATGCTTATGATATTAAAGATTATAGCCGATGGTTTGCGCAATATTGTCATAATGAAAACCACGCAACGCCAGTATCACTAGAAGTGGATGAACAGCATCTATCAGAAAAATCGGTTAATAGTTGCCGAGCGATAAAGTGCTCAGATGGTGTCTTTCTAAAATTAAATCAAAAACAAGTCAATTATCTTTCAAATTGGCAACAAGGTTATTATCCAAGCGAGATTGATACAAAATTTATCCAGAGCTTAAAAAAAATATTATTAACACATCACAATCCAACCGATTGAAGTTCCCTGTTTTTTGATGCCCAATTTTAAACGTAAATTCCTTTTTCTAATCAATAAAAAAGCTCGTCTATTTGAGCCATTTTTTAACGGATAAATTAATTAATATCAAAAAAATAATAGAGTGAAAATCAGATAGGGATAACAAGTGCAAGGTATTGCTATTTATATCAAGCGTATTCATTAAAAGGTCATCGGTGAATTTTGTTTCGGTTATCAGTATAACTGTTGTAATTTTTCTTTCATCTTTAAAATCTTCGTTAGATGGTATAGACGGTTCAATTATTTTTAGAAAAAACCGCCATTAATCGATATTAGAGAGTAGTTAATTTAGTAATCGACAACCTTCACCAATAAACCGCTATTACTTTTACTTGAAAGTTTACATATCTTAACAACTTTATTTTATGCAACGTTTGCCAGGATTATCTAATTTCCTTATAATCAAACCGCAAATTTTTTGAAATCTTTAATATAAAACAAGAATATACAAGACAAAAAGCTGAAAAAATGTTAAAATACAGTTGTTTAGTGGCCAGCCAGCCAGCCAGCCAGCCAGCCAGCCAGCCAGCCAGCCAGCCAGCCAGCCAGCCAGCCAGCCAGCCAGCCAGCCAGCCAGCCAGCCAGCCAGCCAGCCAGCCAGCCAGCCAGCCAGCCAGCCAGCTCATATATAGTTTAGACTTATCTAGTTTTAATAGACTATTAGTTTTATTTGCCAATAAATTCTGTCAATTAAATTTTCGAACAATATTATCGTTCTGTACCACGACAAATCACCGCGTAAAACTCATAACGATTGTTAACACCACTAAAATTAGCCAACAAATAGAAGCAATAACATGCTGTTCAGTTCGACTTATTCAATTAGTTGTCATTTATTTCTGTAGTTTTCTTATTATAAATCATGGCAATGCATTAATTTCTCTCAGAATTATTATAAAAAGAATAATCGCAGATCATGCTCATAATATTAATCTAGCTAATGGTGTTTTACCCTCATTAATGTATATCCCTAAATTATCCCGTTTTGATGTTACTTCTTGTAATAGTCCAGAAAGGTATAAATGGCTTAATGCTGGCGGTGCAATTATTGCGTTGCAAGCTTTTTTAGCCATGCAGCACTTTATTGAGTTAATAACTCTGCAAATAACAACAGTTGTTATCGGACATAATTCAACAACAGTTTGTTGTGTGACATAGATAGCTTTAGGTTGATAACAAAGGAGGAAATATGAACATATGCTGAATTTAAGTGCACAAAAAATTTCAGAGCAAAAATTCTGATTAATGTGTGGACCTATTATATAAAAGAAAAATATCGAGTATTGGATCACGGTTGTAACAAAATGAGTTTGTTGATTCGAATGTAAGTCGTGATGTTAGTGAATAACCTGATAGTCGCTATTTTAATCTATGTAGTCAGTGTAAGTAACTTAGGCGAAGTTGCCATGAAGTGAGAGAAACGAACGCAATGGCTATAGTCCGCAGTGAGACGTTGCAAACGGCGAGTGGCGGACGTCGGAGTTATTGATTAAAAAATGCGCGACGGTATAAAATAAGAACCATTAAAAAATAAAATTTATGAAAAGATTAAAAAATGCTTTATTGTTTTCGATTAGTACAATACAAATCAATTCAATCATACTGATTTTATTAAGTTTATGCTCTTTAAGTATTAGTTCAAAAAGTCTGGCGTTAATAACACATACGGTAAATATTATTCATGGTAATCAGCCGAAGGTTGTCAATATAGAAGCCGCTGCGAAAAAACAGGGTTTTACTATAAATGGTGTTTTTTATAGTGCCAACACCAATAATCTAAACGATATCCAAATCAACCAATTTGATGGTAATTTGAAAATTAATGATTTTATCATTAAAAACTATACTATAAATGATTTAGATATGACCACTAATTATGATGATAGCGATGAAGATGGCATCAGCTATCGTACCCCCTTTTCTGTAGAACCAACGACTTATAGCTGGGTTGATAATAATGGTGTAACAATTGAGGGTAACGACCGAGCGCGAATAATTGGTTGTAGTAGTGGTTTCTCAATGCCGCTCTATTTAACTATTTCCACTAAAGTAAAGACCTATTCCGAATATGGTATTCCCAATGAAAGTGAATATGCTGATATTACCCAAAAATATAAAATTATGGCTGAACCAGAAATTTGTTATGCCAAACCTTATCAAATGACATTGTTTCCTAATTATGTTTGGGGGAGTGTAAGAGCAATCCTATATCAAGGTCGTCAAGAATGTATTTTATCAGGCTATAGAGATGATCAATTAATTGAATCACTCGACGATTATCGTATGCATTTAGTCAATGGATGGAATTTCGATAATTCTAGAAATAGAAATAGTATTTGTGGTGGTGGTTATAATGCTCAGGTTTTTGATCCAATAAATGGATTTAAGGCTTCTGCGGTGCCGCATTTTCCAACCACAGGATTTTCTGGTGCTAAATTTCAATTAGTAATGACAGGTAATCAGAACGATTTTAATTACGGTTTAACTCAAAATCCCAATAATAGTGTAACTATTGATAACCAAGGTTTTGTCACATTGGTTAATAAACCGACAGGCCCAGTAACGATCAAAGCAACTTTCAAACATGATAATCAAATTGCAGAAAAACTTTATACTTTTAGTTTAACTGGTATTTGGGCTAATCCACGAGGAAACCAATTATACAGCTATCAACAAGTTACTAATCTGTGTGGCGGCGAATCGAAAGTACCTTCTCGTGCAGAAATGTCAAATTCACCCAATGCCCCGTTATCATGGACAGCAATACCTTACTCATGGGATGCTTTTACTCGCGATATAGGTAACGGACTTTTGAGTGAATGGGGTATGACCTCCAAGTTAACTTATCCCGATTCTAATTGGTCTAATAATTTGCTTTGGTTTTACTCCAGAGATGTATTTTCAGATCCTGTTGGTATAGCTGCTGGTTATGAAAATAGATTTTCCGTTGACTCTTGGATAGGGCAAATTGGACCATGGATAACTGGATCAAAATTGCCAGCGGTATGCATTGAATAGTACGTATGATTAATAACAAGATATCCAAATGAATTTTAGTGAAAAATTAGCCGCCCAATCAAAATTTAAAGGTGTATTATTATTCAACGATGGCGTATTTTTACGCGCCTATAATGAAGGCGTTTATATTTTAACTGAACTTCTCGGTTATAATTTTAAAGTTAACGCAATGCAATTAAAAAAATATAATTATCGTTGGGTGGTGACGTGTGCTTTTCCATTAAATAAATTAAATGTACGACTACCGAATGCTGAGTTGACAGAATTTGGTAGTCGTTATAATTATGCTTATGATATTAAAGATTATAGCCGATGGTTTGCGCAATATTGTCATAATGAAAACCACGCAACGCCAGTATCACTAGAAGTGGATGAACAGCATCTATCAGAAAAATCGGTTAATAGTTGCCGAGCGATAAAGTGCTCAGATGGTGTCTTTCTAAAATTAAATCAAAAACAAGTCAATTATCTTTCAAATTGGCAACAAGGTTATTACCCAAGCGAGATTGATACAAAATTTATCCAGAGCTTAAAAAAAATATTATTAACACGTCACAATCCAAATGATTGAAGTTCCCTGTTTTTTGATAAGCCAACTTTTAGCGTAAACCCTTTTCCAATCAATAAAAAACTCGACTATTTGAGTAATTTTTTAACGGATAAATTAACTAATAACACAAAAAAACATAAAGTGAAAATCAGACACAGCAAACAAATGCAAGGTGTTGTTATTTATGTCAAGCGTATTCATTAAAAGATCATCGGTGAATTTTGTTTCGATTTCCAGTCAAACTATACTAATTTTCATTCATCTTAAAAACTATCAGTAAATGGTATAGATGCTTCAATTTTTTTAGAAAAAAAAACACCATTTATCGATGTTAGAGAGTAGTTAAGTTAGTAATCGACAACCTTCACCAAGAAATCGTATTTGCCTTTTTCTGTACAATCCACGATACAATGTTTATAGTGACTTATATTCTGCATTAACATGATTTTAATCACTTAAATTATTATGAAGCTTCAACAACTACGTTATATTTTAGAAATTGCCCGTTCAGGTTCGATTAATGAGGCCGCAAAGAATCTCTATATTACCCAACCTAGCCTTTCAACGGCGGTTAAGGATCTTGAAGCAGAATTTGGGATTGAGATTTTTGTACGAACATCGAAAGGTGTTTCGCTTTCGGCTGATGGTGTGGAATTTTTGGGTTATGCTAAGCAGGTTCTAGATCAAGCTCAATTGTTGGAGCAACATTTTTCCAAAAAAGAACCATCTAAGCAGTTATGTAGTATTTCAACGCAACACTATGCGTTTGCGGTCAACGCCTTTGTTAATTTAATCAAGAAGAATCACACTGATGAATATGAGTTTACCCTTCGCGAAACTCGAACTTACGACATAATAACTGATGTGGCCAATTTGCGTAGTGAAGTGGGCATTTTATATCTCACCGATTTTAATCAAAAGGTGATTTTACGTTTGCTTAAAGAGCATCGTCTCACGTTTAATCCTTTATTTGAAGCCGATCCGCATGTATTTATCAGTACTCATCATCCTCTAGCTGCGATGAAGTCGTTAACGCTCGAGGATTTAGAGGATTTTCCTTATCTCTCTTTTGAGCAGGGTGAATATAACTCTTTTTATTTTTCCGAAGAGATTTTAAGTACTGTCTACCATAAGAAAAGTATTCATGTGAGTGATAGAGCGACGTTGTTTAATTTGTTGCATGGTTTAAATGGTTATACAATTAGTACCGGCGTACTCAGTACTGATTTGAACGGTTCGGATATTTTGTCGATTCCTTTAGCGGTAAATGAGAAGATTTTAATCGGTTGGATTACCTCGCAAAAAGCACAATTAAGTGTATCTGCGCAGAATTATATTGAAGCATTAAAAAAACTTATCCAAGAAGAGTATGGTTTTAAGCTTAAATAAGTGTATAGAATTACTAAATGAAATTGCTATTTTAATAAATATCAGTATAATTGCGGACTATTCGTATATTTATTATATGAATGCCGAGGGATGTCTGAATTAGAGATCGGTCATTCCATTTTTTTATTTATTTTAAGAGGTTTATTATGTCTCTAACTGTAGAAGCAAAAGCGAAAATCGTTGCTGAATATGGCCGTGGAGCTAACGACACTGGTTCAACTGAAGTTCAAGTTGCTCTTTTAACTGCACGTATTAATGATTTACAAGGTCATTTTTCTGAGCATAAAAAAGATCACCACAGTCGTCGTGGTTTATTACGTATGGTATCTAGCCGTCGTAAATTATTAGATTATTTACGTCGTACAGACTTTGATCGTTATAACCAATTGATTCAAAGACTAGGTTTACGTCGCTAATTATTATCTACTTGAAAAGAGGCTTAGGCCTCTTTTTCGTTGTATAAATTCAGGGCTTTGATATAATGCTGAGCTCAAAAAGCATAATTAAATGCTCTGTAAAAAAGAAATTAATTGAATGGAAGATTATATCTCATGTTTCGCGCGACTAATGAGAGTTCTATAATTTATAGATTTGTCATTAGTCGTGACAGTGAAATAATCTTTTGTTTAGTATCCCCCACATGGTTGAAGTGTGTATCAATATGTTCCAGCGTATGCTGCATCCTGTCGAAATATCAAACTTCAACATGATTTATAACAAGAGGACTTTATTTTGTTCAATCCGATATATCAAAAATTTCAATATGGTCGCCATACAGTTACTTTAGAAACCGGTATTATGGCGCGCCAAGCAACGGCTGCGGTGATGGTTAATATGGACGATACCGCGGTTTTTGTTACTGTAGTTGCCGATAAAAAAGTGAAAGAAGGGCAAGACTTCTTCCCTTTAACAGTTAATTATCAAGAACGTACTTATGCAGCTGGTCGTATCCCTGGTGGCTTTTTTAAACGTGAAGGTCGTCCTAGCGAAGGCGAAACATTAATTGCTCGTTTAATTGACCGTCCACTTCGTCCATTATTCCCAGAAGGTTTTGTTAATGAGATTCAGATCATTGCAACAGTGGTGTCGGTTAACCCTGATGTTAGCCCTGATTTGGTTGCGATGATTGGTGCTTCAGCCGCACTTTGTTTGTCTGGCGTGCCTTTCCATGGGCCAATTGGTGCTGCACGAGTTGGTTTTATTAACGATGAGTTTGTGTTAAATCCATCAGTTAAAGAGTTAGCATCAAGCCGTTTAGATTTAGTTGTTGCCGGTACAAAAAGTGCGGTGTTAATGGTTGAATCAGAAGCTGATTTGTTAACTGAAGATCAAATGTTAGCCGCCGTGGTTTTTGGTCACGATCAACAACAAGTTGTTATTGATAATATCAATGAGTTTGTGGCTAAAGCGAACTATGAAAAATGGGATTGGGTTGCGCCAGCTAAAAATGAAGAGCTATTTAATGCGGTTTCTCAGTTAGCTAAAGATCGTTTAGGTGAAGCTTATCGTATTACTGAAAAACAAGCTCGTTATGCGCAAATCGATTTAATTAAAGAAGAAGTCTTAGCAGCACTTAAAGAAAAAAATGAAGAACTTGACGAAAATGAAGTTATCAACATGATTGTTGATTTAGAAAGCCAAATCGTTCGTCAACGTGTTATCGCTGGTGAGCCACGTATCGATGGTCGCGAGAAAGATATGATTCGTGCTCTGGATATTCGTACCAATGTATTACCAAGAACTCATGGTAGCGCATTATTCACTCGTGGTGAAACGCAAGCACTAGTTACCGCAACTTTAGGTACTGAACGTGATGCGCAGATCATTGATGAGTTAACTGGTGAATATACCGAACGTTTTCTTTTACATTATAACTTCCCTCCATATTCAGTGGGTGAAACAGGTATGGTTGGTTCACCAAAACGTCGTGAAATTGGTCATGGTCGTTTAGCCAAACGTGGTGTTGCTGCCGTAATGCCAAGCAAAGAAGAGTTTCCATATACTGTACGTGTAGTTTCTGAAATTACTGAATCTAATGGTTCTTCTTCAATGGCTTCAGTTTGTGGTGCGTCATTAGCATTAATGGATGCTGGTGTTCCAATTAAGTCTTCGGTTGCGGGGATCGCCATGGGTCTGGTTAAAGAAGGCGATAACTTTGTGGTATTGTCTGATATTTTAGGTGACGAAGACCATCTTGGTGATATGGACTTTAAAGTAGCCGGTACCCGTGAAGGTGTAAGTGCATTGCAAATGGATATCAAGATTGAAGGTATCACTAAAGAAATTATGCAAGTTGCCTTAAACCAAGCTAAAGGTGCTCGTTTACACATTTTAGGTGTGATGGAACAAGCCATTAATAAACCTCGTCAAGAGATTTCCGAATTTGCTCCACGTATCTATACAATGAATGTTAATCCAGATAAGATCCGCGATATTATCGGTAAAGGTGGTGCAACCATTCGTGCATTAACCGAAGAGACAGGTACTACCATTGAGATCACTGATGATGGTGTAGTTAAGATCGCAGCGACCGACGGTAATAAAGCAAAAGATGCAATTGCGCGGATTAACAATTTAGTGGCTGATGTTGAAATTGGAAAAATCTATTCAGGCAAAGTTACTCGTATTGTGGATTTCGGTGCATTTGTTTCAATTATCGGTGGTAAAGAGGGACTAGTACATGTTTCACAAATCGCTGATCACCGAGTAGAAAAAGTTGCAGACTACTTAAAAGTAGGACAAGAAGTGAATGTTAAAGTGCTTGAAATTGATCGTCAAGGTCGCATTCGTTTAAGTATGAAAGATGCTGCTGAGCAAAACTCTAATGTCGAGCCAGTAGCTGAATAAACTATTATTCGCTAGGAGATACAAATGAGATTATTCAACCTGAACATGTTGAGCTGTATGCTTGCAGCCCTTATTTTGTCAGGTTGCTCTCGTCTCTCTCAACCGTTACCTGTTGTTCCTTTACAAGTTTCGTATGATGATGAATTAAAAATAGCGCAGATTAGTCAGCAGTTATCAAGACGTGATCTTGATGCTGCCTCTAAGATGCAGCTTATTTTCGAACGGGGAATGGTATACGATTCGCTAGGTTTTAAAGCATTTGCACAGAGTGATTTCAACCATCTTTTAAGTTTTAATCCAGAAATTCCAGATATTTATAATCTTCTAGGTAATTATGCGTTAAGAGATGGTGATTTTGATAATGCGATAATGGCGTTTAATACTACATTAGAGCTGGATCCTAATTACGCATTTGCCTACTTTAATCGTGCGATAACCCTGTATCGTACTGGACATTATCAAGTAGCACAACTTGATGCAGAAAAATTCTATCAATATGATGTTAATGAGCCGATTCGTATTTTATGGCTCTATTTGATCGAAAAAGAATTAGATACAAAAACTGCCTTAACTCAACTAAAAAAACGTTATGATCTACTTAGCGATAAATCGAGTTATAGCAGTGATATTATTGCATTTTATTTGGGTAAAATGAATGAATCCAAGTTAATGCAAAACCTTCAACAAGGTGTTGAAAATGATCGGCAATTAGCTGAGCGCCTTTGTGAAGCTTACTTTTATTTAGGTAAATATTACCAAAGTAAAGGTAATAATGAGCGTGCCAAAATGTTATTTAAATATGCTTTAGCTAATAATATTTATAACTTTGTTGAACATCAACAGGCACTCTACGAAATTAAGTTACTTGACGAAAAGTAACGAGGGTCATGCCAGTTTAAAAGTGAAAATATTGTTATAGCGTAGTTCTGATTTGCCCGTAAAATATTCTCGATTCTTTACATACTTTTTATCAATTGTATTGTTTAAATATTAATTGCATTAAAGTAATCTAATTGAGTAAGTATTGGCAGTTAGTTATTGGGGTGAGTTGTAAATTTTCAATTTAGTGAGCTGGCATAAATGCATATAGGCTGTTTTATTTTGGTACCGTAATAATTTGTGATACCTGCAGTAATCCTCATGAATTATTTTACTTAATAGCGATCAACTTAGGTGGCTATCCAAATATTGAGCATATATAGTCAAATTTACAAGCGAGTTTACATGACAAAAGAAATATCTTTTATTGACCTTGGTTTATCTGAGGAAATCCTTAACGCATTAAATGATCTTGGTTTTACTAAACCATCACCCATCCAAGCCGAATGTATTCCTTTACTCTTAGAAGGTAATGATGTGCTGGGTATGGCGCAAACCGGTAGTGGTAAAACTGCCGCTTTCTCAATCCCTTTTTTAATGAATATTGACGTTAATCTAAAAGCACCACAATTATTAGTATTAGCGCCAACACGTGAACTAGCTATTCAAGTTGCTGATGCGTGTGCTGAGTATTCTAAATATGTGAAAGGGGTAAAAGTATTAGCGCTTTATGGTGGTCAACGTTATGATGTGCAATTGCGCGCATTAAAACAAGGTCCACAAATCGTGGTAGGAACGCCAGGTCGTTTATTAGATCATTTAAATCGTAAAACGTTAGATCTTTCTAATCTCAAAGGGTTAGTTTTAGATGAAGCCGATGAGATGCTACGAATGGGCTTTATTGATGATGTTGAAAGCATTATGGCGACAATTCCTGAAGAGCATCAAACTGCGCTATTTTCAGCGACGATGCCGGCGCCAATTCGTCGAATTACTAAACGTTTTATGCATAATCCAAAAGAAGTGCAAATCAAAGGGACTAAGCAAACTGCACCAGATATCGATCAGAGTTATTGGTTAGTGCGCGGCATGCGTAAGAATGAAGCGATTGTACGTTTCCTTGAAGCAGAAGACTTTGATGCGGCAATTATTTTTGTGCGCACCAAAACCGCTACCTTAGAAGTCGCTGAAGTATTAGAAAAACATGGTTATAGTTGCGCAGCCTTAAATGGTGATATGACGCAACAGCTTCGTGAGCAAACACTTGATCGTTTACGTAATGGTCGCTTAGATATTTTGATTGCGACAGATGTGGCAGCGCGCGGTTTAGATGTTGAACGTATCAGTTTAGTGATTAATTATGATATTACGCTAGATTCAGAATCTTATGTTCACCGTATTGGGCGAACTGGTCGTGCTGGTCGAGCAGGACGTGCTATTTTATTTGTTGATAGCCGTGAACGTCGTTTGCTTAAAAATATTGAGCAAACTATCAAGAAACCAATTCCAGAAGTGGCATTACCTTCTAAAGAGTTGCTTGAAAAACGTCGTTTAGCTAAATTTACTCAGCAAGTTCAGCAACAACTTGAGAGTGCCGATTTAGAACAATATCAAACATTACTCGAACAAATTCAGGCTGAGAGTGGCACAGATCTTGAAACGATTGCCACAGCGTTGCTACGTTTAGCACAGCGTGATCGTCCGTTAATTCTTCCGCCTGATCCGGTCTTTAAACCGGCAAGAGAATATCGTGATCGTGATGGTCGTAATGGTGAGCGTCGCTTACGTGGTGATAATCGTGAATCACCAAAACGTCGCGAACGTCGTGATGTTGGTGAGATGGATATGTATCGTATCGAAATTGGTAAAGAAAACGGCGTTGAAGTACGCCATATTGTCGGTGCAATTGCCAATGAAGCTGATATTAGTAGTCGTTATATTGGTAATATCAAACTTTATGAGACTTATTCAACCGTAGAATTACCAAAAGGGATGCCTAAAGATATCCTTAAGCATTTTGAGCGTGTTAGAGTGCTTAATCAACCAATGAAAATGAGCCTAGTCGCAGGTAAATCATCTGAAGGTAAGCGCGGACGTAAAAGTAATCAGCCTGAATCTGATGATAAAGGTTTTGCGAAAAAACGTGGTCGCCCAACCGCACCTAAGTTTTAATACTTTTAAGTTTTGACTTTTCAAACCTCTGTTATAAAACAGAGGTTTTTTTATTATTTTTTATTTAGATTGTTTCCCGCATTTTTCGGCAAGGTGATAAAGTCAATCATCGCCAATAAAGTCATTCCAGCCACCATAAATAGTGCCAAGCGAAAGTCTGCAACCATTAATTGCTTATGGCCATGATAACTGGAGGCAATAAATAAGAATAAGGCACTTAATACAATACCTAGCACGTTATTTAGTTGTTGAAAAATGGTTGATAAAATATTGGCGCTTTGTATTTCCGTTTTATCTATTTCTGCAAAACTGAGGGTGGTAATAGTGGTAAATTGAATTGAACGCGCGCCACCGGCAAAAAATAGCACTACTATAATCCAGATGATTGATGTGTCTGGCGTGAAGAGCGCACATAAGACGAAACTGAATGATAACAATAGACCATTGACAATCAGTATATTGCGAAAGCCAAACTTGTGAATTAATGACGTATTAACCGTTTTGAGTAGGATATTGCCGGCGAATAGTGAAAGCAGTAACGAACCCGCAGTTATAGGGGACCAACCAAAACCGACTTGAAACATAAGTGGTAAGATAAATGGTGCACTATTTAAACCAATTCGTATTAATGAACCGCCCAAGAAGCTCATTCTAAAAGTACGTTTAGAAAACGCGTATAAGCTTATTAGTGGATGCTTAGTATGGGTAAGATGATAATAAGCAAAAGTTAATACGAGGCTTCCAGCAAAAGAAACTGCCAGACCTAACCATAGGCTGTGATTTGAGTGCGAGACCATTTCTAGCCCATAAACGAACATTAATAATCCTAAACCGCAGGCAATAAATCCGATAATATCAAATGAGCGCTTTTCTGGTAGCTCTTTGGGCAACAGTCGATGAGCAAAAAATAGGGCAATAAAACCTAGCGGAATATTGAGAATAAATATCCAATGCCAACTGAGATATTGTGCGCAGAATCCACCAATAAGTGGCCCCATTAATGGCGCAATTAAACCCGGCCACACTAGAATTGAAATTGTACTAACCAGATGCTGTTTTTCTGTTCGACTTAAAACCACCGTTCTGCCTACCGGTACCATCAATGATCCGCCTAAACCTTGAATTAATCTTGCGATAGTAAACATGGTTAAATTGGTCGATAAGGCACACAATACCGACGCTAACATAAATAATATAATTGAAATTGAGAAGACCCGATAAGCGGTGAAACGATTGGCGATCCAGCCACTTGCGGGTAAACCAATGGTGAGTGCTAACATATAAGCACTAATTCCGACAGATAAATCTTGAGGGCTTGTAAGAAATGATTTTGCCATTGCCGGAATGGCGGTGGTGATCACCGTCGCGTCCAAGTTCTCCATAAAGAACGTTGCGGCAACTAAAATCGCCATTTTTCGAACGTGATTATATTGTTGCATGATATTGTCTAATTAATATATAAATCTTAAATTAAAGTTTTTAATATACGCCAAAAATTTGCGTTATGGTAAAGCTTTTTAACATTTTGCCCTTAGTGGTGATTGAGAGTATACTAATAACAATTTAATCGGTAAAACAGAGGTACAGGATGACAGATTCTTTAAACAAATGTAAAGCTAACGAAACCCCAGCTTGTTGTTGTGTGGATGTTGGTACTATTATTGACAATGAAGATTGTAGTGCAGAATATGAAAATGTTTTTGCAACTGAATCAGAAGCAAAATCTAAATTAGCATCATTGACTCAAGCAGCAAAAGATGTTGAAACGGAACCTTGCGAAATCAGTAGTAGCATCGATAAAGTTGAAAATGGTTTTAAATTAATGGCTAAATTCACTTTTTGTTGCGGTGCTGAATGCATGATTTTCCAATTGAAATTACGTTAACCGTTATTTTATGAAAGTTTGTATTATGAGACATGGTGAGGCAGGTTTTTCTGCTTCATCAGATGCTAGTCGATCATTGACTGATTTTGGCAGAAAACAAGCAAGTCAAGCTGGTTTATGGCTCAATCAGCAAGATTATAAATTTGATTTAGGGTTAGTAAGTCCTTATTTAAGGGCACAGCAGACTTTCTCTGAATTATCTGCATACTGCCCTGTGCCTAAAGTTGAAACTGATAATTTTTTGGTGCCAGGTGGCAGTCCTTCCCATATTGCCGATTTATTAATGACACTTCCCGCTCGCGGTATTGAAAATGTGATTATTGTTTCACATCTTCCTTTAGTGGGTTATTTAGTTAATGAGTTGTGCCCAGAGGTTTCACCACCAATGTTCCCTACAGCTGCTATTGCTTGTGTTGAGTTACCACCCAATGCGGCAGGAAAGCTAGAATGGTTTCATGTAGTGGAATAAAAAAACTTAATCTTTTTGATTTACCATTAACAGGTCGAACGCTTATTGAAGCGTCAGCTGGGACTGGTAAAACCTATTCGCTCGCCTTTATTTATCTGCGGTTGTTACTTGGAATTGGTGAAAATAACTACCCTAAACCTCTTGATGTTAATCAAATTTTAGTTGTGACTTTCACCAAAGCCGCAACCCAAGAATTGCGATCGCGGATAAGACAAAATATTCAAGAGCTGCGTTTAGGATTGTTGCAAGGTCACCATGATGATCCAATTTATCAACAGCTAATCGACTTAGTTGAGGATAGCAATGATGCCATCCAAAGATTAACCCAAGCGCAACAATCAATGGATGATGCGGCGATTTATACAATTCATGGCTTTTGTCAGCGTATTTTAACGAGTCATGCTTTTGAATCTGGTGTGCTGTTTGAGCAAACGTTAATTACCGATGAGCAAGAGCTTAAATTACAGGTTGTCCAAGATTTTTGGCGTCATTATTTTGTTCCGCTTGATAAAGCGCTAGTCTATTTGATTCTCGATTATTGGCAAGATCCAGAAACATTATTAGCCGATATCAAACCTTATTTAAATTTCGAATTTGATGAGAAACCAGAAGAGCGTGTTGATATCACCGAAAAAATCCGGCAATTCCATCAAAAACATGTTGAGCAGATCGCTCAGGTTAAAAAACAGTGGTTAGATGCTGCTAGCGATCTTCCAGAGATCATTGCACAATCAGGTATTAATAAACAATCTTATAGTAGCCGGTATTTACCGAATTGGTTGGCTAAAGTTACCGCTTGGGCTCAGTTGCCAACGCGATCGTTTAAATTACCGAGTGAGTTAACTAAATTTAGTCAATCGATTTTAAACGAAAAAACCAAGCAAGATAAAAAGCCGCCTGTTCATGCTGTTTTTCAGCAGATCGATACGTTATGCAATAGCGCTATAGATTTGCGTAGCGAAATTTTAATGGATGTGGTTAGTATCATTCAAAAACGGATTTATGTGCAGAAGATTAAACGTGGCGAAATGAGTTTTGATGATTTGTTAAGCCAGTTAAATCGTGCTTTACGTGCTACGAATGGTAAAAGATTAGCGCAAAATATTGCACAAAAATATTGCGTGGCATTAATCGATGAGTTTCAAGATACCGACCCAGTGCAATATAAGATCTTCGATCGTATTTATCGCCGTTATCCCAAAGAGACCGGATTACTGTTTATAGGTGATCCTAAGCAAGCGATCTATAGTTTCCGTGGTGCAGATATTTTTACTTATCTAAAGGCGAAGTTATCAACCGGTGAAAATAACTTTACTATGCAGGTTAACCATCGCTCCTCGGCGTCAATGGTCAATGCGGTTAATGCATTATTTAATCACCATGAAAATCCTTTTATTTTTGAAAATATTCCTTTTTTACCAATGGAAAGTGCAGAGCGTAATCAGCACAAAGGGATGGTGGTCAATCAGCAAGAAGTCAATGCGTTAGCAGCCTATTTATTGCCTGATGAGGTTAGCACAAAAACAGATTATCAAGAGCATATCGCTAACTGTTGTGCTAAGCAGATTGTGACTTGGTTGACCGATCCGACAATTTTAATCCAAGATAAAGATGGTCAGCGACCAATTACTACTGCTGATATTGCGATTTTGGTTCGTACCGGGCATGAAGCTGAAATTATCCAACAAAAATTGGCCGCGGTTGGCGTTAAAAGCGTCTATTTATCTAATCGTAATAGTGTATTTTTAGCTAAAGAAGCACAAGAGGTGCTCTGTTTATTACAAGCTGTACTTATGCCTGAAAATGAATCAGCTTTGCGTTTAGCGTTGATGACGAGCCTACTAGGGCAAACCATGAGCGAGTTAGAACAAATTACTGATGATCAGGATAAATGGGAAGGTTTGATAGAAGAGTTCAAACAGTATCAGATTATCTGGCAATATTACGGTGTGTTAGTCATGTTGCGACGGATGATGAAAAAACGCAAGTTGGCAGAAAATATCTTAGCAAGCCCAAATGGTGAGCGGACGTTAACCAATTTGATGCATTTAGGCGAACTACTGCAAGAAGCGGCGGATGAGCTAGATAGTCCACATGCTTTAGTTCGTTGGTTATCAAGACAAATTGTCAGTCCTGACTCTAATTTAGAAAATCATGAGCAACGCTTAGAAAGTGATGAAAATTTAGTAAAAATTATTACGATTCATAAATCGAAAGGTTTAGAGTTTCCTATTGTTTGGTTACCTTTTGCTGCGCAATTTCGTAATGCTGATAGTCAGTTTTATCATGATAAAAATAATGATTATCAACCTACCTATGCTTGGCTATTAACCGATGAAATCAAACAACAGATTGAAGATGAACGTTTAGCAGAAGATTTGCGTTTACTTTATGTCGCCATGACCCGTTCAATTTATCATTGCAGTGTTGGTTTAGCATCCTTAAAAAAAAGCCAATCAGCGATTAATTATCTATTAAAAGGCGAATTACGTTCGATCGCTAAATTTGCTGATTTGGTTGAACTGCAATTACCGATTTTAGGTGATCAGTATAATGCGGCAGTAGCTGCCAATCTTTCACTTACCGCTAATGTGTTTAAACGTAAATTATCTAATAGTTGGCGAGTGACTAGTTATACCGAATTACAAAAACACCACGGTGTAGTGGGTATTAATTCCGCTATGATTAGTGATTGGCATGAGAATAGTGCACCGTCTGAAGATTCTTTATCACTTGAGGCGCAATATGATATCCATCATTTTCCTAAAGGCGCTTATGTTGGTACATTGCTTCATTCGATCATGGAAAATTTAACGCCAAATAATGCCAATGAGTTATGTGCTAACACCATTAAAAAATTGAGTTTAGAGCAACCTTGGTTAACGGTGCTAAGTGATTGGCTTCAACAAGTTTTAGCAACTAGACTAAATCCAAACGACCATCAACATGGTCCACTGTTAGCAGATATTTTAACTAGCCAATGTATTAATGAATTGCAGTTTTATTTTCCTATTCGCCATGCGGTGACCAGTTCGCAATTAGATGGTTTATGTAAGCAGTATGATGTGTTATCCAAGCAATGTCCGCCATTAGACTTTGAAACGGTGCAAGGCATGCTAAAAGGATTTATCGATTTAGTATTTGAGTATCAGGGTAAATATTATATTGTTGATTATAAGTCAAATTGGTTAGGTGATGGGGTTGCAGCCTATACCGAGCAAGCTTTAAACCAAGTAATGTGTGAGCATCGTTATGAGTTGCAGTATCAACTTTATTGTTTAGCTCTGCACCGATTTTTGCGAAGCCGTTTAACCAATTATCAATATGAGACACATTTTGGTGGGGTTTATTATCTGTTTTTACGGGGGCTTCCTGAACAAGGGATTTTTTATCATCTACCGAAACCAGAATTTATTGAAAAACTTGATAAGCTGTTTGATGGTGATGAGTTAACTTAAATAAAAAGGCACAATTATTTGTGCCTTTAATTTATTAAAGATAATATTTAATTTAGCACTTGAATTTCAGTTGATAGCAATAATGTTTATCGGTCAGTAAATATTCACTATGAACATTTGGGGTCCAAGAGTCATCACCGCCAATTCCCATATGATAAGCATCAATGCTGACATACGCTTCTGGCATTGGTTCTAATAAGTGTCGATGTGTTTTTTCCATCAACTGTTTAGTACCATATTGGTTGATGTTAAATTGAAATTGATGACCGGTAATGGTCATGTCATTAAGGGTTAATTGTTTAACATCGCAACGTAAGCCGTTTTCACAGGGATAGATATAAGGTGTATAAAGGTCAGCAAATGGCAATGACCACTGAGCAAACATGGCTGAAGTTTTTCGATCTGGATAGTTTTCATGTGGTCCTAAGCCTAGCCATTTAACCTGTTTGGGTATCTCTTTAAGTTGATACGTCAAACCAATACGCGCAGGGGCTGGCATGTCATTAGCAATATCTACTTCGACGCAGAGAGTTAAGTTACCTTCTTGATCAAACTGATGTAACCATTTACTTTGGATGACTTTGCGTTTTTTTACCCAATAGCTATGTAAAGCTTCAATAATTATATAATCATCGGTTTGTGATGCTTTAATTGCTAAACATTGATGGCTCAAATCAAAGTAACCTGCTGCTTTCCACTGTTCTATCCATGCGTATGGGTTGTTATTACTGTCAAAATCGCCGCTAATACCGATATCATTATCGATAGGTGCTCGTATAAACTGATCAGTAATCGCACTAGCTAACAGCGGTTTTTTATCTTTACTCCATTGACTTAGTTGCCCCGTTTTTTTGTTGATTTGCCAACATTGGTTTTGCCAATTGACAATAAATTCGCGGTTGTTTTCCGTTAATTTGAGTAATTTTCTGTTATTATTGAAAGCTAATTGTGGAATAAAACTGTTGGTTAATTTAAATTGTTCCCAAGCCACAACATGTTTGGCTGGTGACCATGGCGTAGCTCTATTTTGTATAACTTCGAGTGATAAGTGTAACTCTTCACCATCAAGTTGATTAGCAATATCGTCCATTAATTTGAGTTCGATGGTGCTGTTAGGTGCAAGAGTGAGTTTAACTTTACCGCCTAGTCGTTTTTTGCCATCAAGTTGTAATTGCCATTCTAACGTTTCATTGAGGGTAGTGTGGAACAAATATTCACTTTTTACTTCGATAACCAATGGTTTTTGGCTAATAAGTTTGAATTGAAACGGTTGTTGTACTTTTTTGGCTTCAATTAAACTTGGATGTGGTTGGCGGTCAGGAAAGACTAATCCATCTAAACAAAATTGTCTGTCGTGAAACGCTTCGCCAAAATCACCACCATAAGCCCAATAACTTTCACCAGATTTCGTTTGGCAGCGAATGCCATGATCGGCCCATTCCCAAATAAATCCGCCTTGCAATCGAGGATATTGCCTAAAGGCTTGCCAATATTTATAGAATGCACCTAAGCTATTTCCCATTGCATGAGCATATTCACATAAAATAAGTGGTCGGTTTTCATCCGGCATGGATATCCATTTTTTTATCGCCCATTTAGGTACATTAGGGTGGAACTGGTCTTGTTCAACACGGGCATACATAGGACAAATAATATCAGTCGCTTTACTGTTCGCTCCACCACCTTCATATTGTACCGGTCGAGTTGGATCATTGCTTTTTATCCAAGCATAAAGTGCGTCGTGATTTGCCCCATGTCCTGATTCATTTCCTAATGACCAAATAATAATCGATGGATGGTTACGATCGCGTTGCACCATGCGGGTAACTCGTTCACTGTAAGCCGCTAACCAGCGAGGATCGTCAGACAAGCGCGACATTGGGAACATGCCGTGTGATTCAATATTTGCTTCATCAACTAAATATAGACCATATTCATCACACAGTTCATACCAACGCGGATCATTTGGATAATGGCTGCAACGCACGGCATTGAAGTTGTGTTGTTTGATAAGTTTAATATCATGCAGCATGGCTTGTTCGGTAACGGCATAGCCCATATCAGGATAGAATTCGTGACGGTTAGTTCCTTTAATGAGAAGAGGTTGACCATTTAAACAGAGCTGACCATGCTTGATTTCAATAGTGCGAAAGCCGATATTATAAGCTTCGGATTCAATTAACCCCGTTTTATTATGATTTAAACTGATAACAAGACGGTATAGATTTGGCGTTTCGGCACTCCATAATTGTGGTTTAGTGACAGGAATATAGCATGTCATTCGATCATTATAGCCGCCTTTTTCATCAACAAAAGGTGTGCCGATTGGTTGTGTTTGTTCAAGAACAAGCTTATCTTTGTGCCATAATTCAATACCGACATTTAGTGTATCGAGCTCGCCTTGATGTTTTACGTCAACTTCTAATATTAATGTGGCATTTTGATAACAAGCATCAAGCACCGTTTGAATATGAATATCACTTAAATATGATTTTGGTTTATTAAGTAACCATACACTTCGGAATATGCCGCTTAATCGCCACATATCTTGATCTTCTAAATAACTACCATCACACCACTTTAAGACTAATACCGCAATTCGGTTTTCACCTTCTTTTAAAAAAGGTGTTAAATCAAATTCAGCTGCAATGCGACTGTCTTGTGAATAACCAACCCAGTTTCCATTACACCAAAGATGGAATGCAGAGCTAACGCCATCGAATATAATTCTGGTGTCTCCTTTATTTATCCAAGTTTTATCAATGTCAAAATAGCGTGAATAACAACCTGTTGGGTTATTTTCGGGCACAAAGGGTGGATTATAAGGGAATGGATAACGGATATTGGTATAAACTGGCGCATCATAACCATGAAATTGCCAATTTGATGGTACAGGAATAGTGTTTTGAGAGGGCTCTTTTTTTAACCATGATGCCGGTACTTGTTGAGGATTTTGGTAATAACTAAAAAACCAGTCGCCATTAAGTGAAACCATAGCGCTGGAATCAAGATTGCTTTTCGCACTGAGCTTGTCCCGCCAACTATGAAATTTAGGGTGGGTATCAAGTTTATTCAGACTTAATACAGATAGATTATTCCAATCTTGTCTGCTAATAATTTCATCGAAAGACGGATTCATATGTTTCTCCATTGGTTCAAATAGTTGTATCTCAATTGGATAATTGATAACTGAATTTTGTTAGTTATTTTTTTATTATAAAGAATCAATTTGTAAAAACAGTGATCGAGTTAACATTTATGTAATCGTTTACATTTAAATGGTTAAAATTTGCTGGAAAAATAGCAAATGTCAGTAGTAATTAAATTTTAATGTGACATGTGTCACATTACCGGGATTTAATTTTTAAATCATAAATTAAATTAGTTATATTAAAAAAGCTTATTTATTAAGCAGTGGATTGCTACCGAAGTTGTATGGGCAAAACCTAAAGAATAGCCATAGCTATTTTTTAGGTTTTTTTTTGTCTCAAATTTAAGAGACTTCTTTAATTTCTATAAAAAGAGTAGAGAAAAATGAAATATTTAACTAAGGCAGTATTAAAAGTAAAACCTAAACGCATTGTTTTAATCACGTTACTTGGCTTGTGTTATGTTCCAACCTCATTTGCGGCAACGCAAGATGAATTAGAAGCAAGATTATCAATGTTAGAACAAAAATTATTAGCACTTACTCAAGAATCTATAGATTTGAAAAAACAAGTGATTGAATCAAATGAACAAATTGCACAATTAAATAAAAACATTCAACAACAACAAATTGTTATTAATCATCAACAGCAAGCATTGAAAAATCAAAATATTGCTATCGCGCAAACTTCAACTCAACCTCCAGCATCAAAACCGATCCATACCTCAACCCATATTCAATCTAATTCTGTGATTCAACAGCAACCGGCAGTCGTCAATCAGATCGTTATAGTTAACGATACTAAACCAAGTGATAATACTGATCCAACATTGCAAACAAATCTACTTAAGAATTCATTTACTCTTTCAGAATTTAAAGATTACATCAAAGATGAAATAGGTTTTGCATTCAATGGTTATTTCCGTGGTGGTTGGTCTACTTCAAAAAATGGTAAACCTAAAAATTATGCAGAAGGAGCCTTAGGTCGATTTGGTAATGAGTATGGTGGTTGGTATGATCTGGTATTCAAACAGAAGGTGTATGATGAAGATGGTCATAGGGTGGATGCCATTGTTATGATTGATGGTAATGTGGCTACTAATAAGGCTGCTGGTTTGTTTAATACCCAAGATGATAATATTATGCAATTTTCGGATATTTATTTATCGACAAAAGGATTTATTCCTGCATTTCCTGATGCAAATTTATGGGTAGGTAAACATTCACTACCATATAATGAAATTCAAATGTTGGATTGGAAAACACAAAAAACGCCAGCGGGTGGTGGAATAGGTCTTGAAGGTTTAGATATTGGTGCAGGTAAACTTGATTTAGCCTTAGTCAGAGCCGATGTTAATGTCAAACCAACTAAAAAAGTCGAGGTCGTTGAGAACGGTCAAACTGAAACAAAAGAGGTCACTAAGCGTGAAGAAGTTGATCTAAATGAATTAGAGTTTCGTTATCGAGATATACCGTTATGGCAAGACGCTACACTGGCAATTAATGGCCGTTATTCGGCACCTAATAAGTCAAAAATTCAAGATAGTGTTAGTGTAAAAAATGCTTGGCTAGGGAGCTTTGTTCTTAGACAAAATAATTTCTTTGGTGGATTTAATCAATTAACCTTACAAACTGCAACCAATTCAGTTGCCTCACAGTTGGCTAACATTAATACAAATAACCCTGAATTTGCAGCTAATTCTGATAATGACTATATTGGTACTCATACTGGAGGAAAAGCCTATCGTCTGGTTTCGGAAGGTGAAGCTTATTTAGCCGATAATGTGATAGTGGCTCATGCACTTGCACTTACCACTGGGACGGATGTTTACTCATATGATCTCAATTTAGCCCATACTGATTTTTCCAGTTTCAAATCAGCTATAAGACCAGCTTATATATGGGACATTTATAATCAAAGTGGTATAGAAGTCGGTTATTTTAGCCAAAAAAATAAAGTTAAGGGTAAAAGTTATCATGAAGAAGGTTTTAAAACTACGCTTTTCCATTCATTTAAAGTGGGTGAGAGTATTTTGACTTCAAGACCTGATATCCGTTTCTATATTTCATATATAGAGTCTTTGCAAAATGATATCAGTAAATTTGATTTTAATGGTAAGGACAATCAAATTAGTTTTGGTGTGCAAACCGAAGTTTGGTTTTAAATAATTTTATGGGCATAAAATAGAAAAATGTCGAAAACCATTAATATTAATTTTTTGACATTTTTCTATTACTATTTTCCAATTTAATATTGATTATCCTATTTTGTTAACAGAATATCGTTTTGTTAATGTTGGAGTAAAAATATTGATTAAGTTTGATGGCGGTTCTTCACCTTTTGCCAGTCGCAATGCAAGTTCCGCAGCTTGTTCCGCCATGGTATGTAGTGGGTAACGAATGGTGGTTAATTTCGGATGTAAATATCGAGCAATTAACAGGTCATCAAATCCAATAATAGAGACATCTGTAGGAATTTTTATGTCATTATCATATAAAACTGACATTGCACCCGCGGCCATTGAATCATTATAACAAGCAATTGCGGTGATTTCTCGGTTACGTTCAAGTAATGCCATCATTGCTTGTTCTCCACCTTGTTCATTTGGTGAGGAAAAGGCAATATAATTACTATTAATTTCAAGGTTATATTCCTTTAATGCATCTTTATAACCTTGTAGTCGATCGGATGAATCTGAGATTTCATGATTGGAGCATAAGTATCCAATCTTAGTATGTCCATGCTGAATTAAATGTTTAACTGCTAGGTATGAGCCATAACGATCATCAAGTGAAATACAACGTTTTTCAAAATTTTTAAGTGAACGATTGATTAATACCATGCCCGGTACTTGCTCCATAAGTCTCACCAGTTTGTTATCCGGTAACATTTTTGCATGAACAACCAGAGATGAACAGCGATGTTCTATTAAGTGAGTAATCGCATTATATTCTTGTTGTTCGTTATGGTAACCATTACCAATTAACAAAAAATGTCCAGTTTTAGAGGCAACTTTTTCGACTGTGCTGACCATTGCGCCAAAAAAAGGATCGGATACATCAGCGACAACAATCCCAATCGTTTTAGAGTTTTGTTGCGATAAAGCACGAGCATTTGCATCAGGGTAGTAATTTAACTTTTCCATGGCCTTTTTTACTGTTTCACGAGTTTTATCACTCACATTTTCAGCGTTATTGATCACCCGTGATACTGTTGCAACGGAAACTTTAGCTAAATTTGCAACATCTTTTATTGTCGCCATAAAAAACCTTTAAAATTATTACTACCAATGAAACTTTTGTAAACTTTATACTCAATTATTTTTTGATATAAAGTTATTCACAACTATTAACTATTAAGTCAATAAAGGGTTTGTAGTGAGAGCGAGAAGCGTAACTTAAAACATCTTTATTTATCTTAAATAATTTAAACAGATACGTAACCTGTTAAGTTTATAACTTAGCAAAAGATAATAATGCAAAAATATGGCTTTGCCAACAAACCATTAGTACCTGAATCGTTTCAGTTTAGATTTATTAATTAGGGGAATGATTAATAGCTTAAATTCCCCTCAATTTAACTAAAATTTAAACAGATACCGTTAGTTAGCTGTTATTTTTATCAACATTGCTGTAGCTGGATCAAGTACCGGTAATGGTAAGCCAATATTCATTAACCAATCGCCTGAAAGAGTGGTATCAGTTGTCATCCATTTTGGAAATGACTTCATGGCGTGACCATTTACTTGTGGATCGATGTGATTAGGTAGATCGAGAATTTCGATGCTATACTCTTTATCAGCCAATAATCCAGTTAAGCGTAAATTACCACTTAATGCATAAGTTGGTAATGCTAATTGTGCTATGACGAATACCGCCTCTTTTTTATCTTGACTTACTACACCATAACTTTGCATAGCGGCGCTATCATCAACATCTAAACGAACACTGTTACCACTATGTAATAATGAACGTAGTTGTTTATGTAAACGAATATAGTGTGTAAAGCCTTTTTGCTCTTCCGTGGACTCTTTTACTGGATCAAGCTCGACGCCCATATGTCCAAATAATGCGGTTAATCCGCGTAGATTCATATCTAATTCACGGTAGGTGGTATGACAGGTTTTGCCACCGATATGTGCACCCATTACCTCAGGAGGGAAGAAGTAGCTCATGCCGCGTTGTATGATTTGTCTATCTAATGCATCATTCGAATCGGATGCCCAAAAACGTTGAGTACGTTTTAAAACTTCAAAATCAATACGACCACCACCAGAGGAACATGATTCTATTTCAACGTTAGGGTATTTTTGTTGCAGAATATCCATCAAACGATATACCGCGTTAGTTTGTCCAACTACCGCTGGTTGACCTTCATGGCCTGCTTGAACAATCTCTCTATTCATGTCCCATTTGATATAGTCAATATCATAACTGCTAAGTAACCATGTTAATCTTTCGAGAAGATAGTTAAAGACTGCTGGATTTTGTAAATCAAGTAGGTATTGATGGCGGCCTTCGGGTTGATTATAGCCAGGTAATTCAAGTAACCAGTCTGGATGAGCTCGATAGAGATCCGAATTTTTACTGATCATCTCAGGTTCAACCCAAATACCAAATTCCATCCCTTGTTTTTTGACATGTTCAATAACCGGTTCAAGACCGTTTGGATATTTGCGTTTATCTAAATACCAGTCTCCTAATGCTTGATAATCATCATCACGTTTACCAAACCAACCATCATCAATAATAAAACGTTCAACACCCATTTGCGCTGCTTTCGTCGCCATTTTCATGATGTAATCAGGATTGTGATCGAAAAAGATACCTTCCCAAGTATTTAGATGAACTGGACGAGGTTTATCACTCGCAAAATGAATAATATTTTTGCGTAAAAATTGATGAAAATGTTGACTCATTTTATTTAAACCTTCATCACTGTAAGTTGCATATAACCAAGGTGTACTTAATGTTTCACCTTTAGCTAATGATACTTCACCGGCAAGATAAAGGGCTTCGGCTTGGATAAAGCGTTTACCATTACTTTTTACTGCAACTTGAAAACGGTGATTACCACTCCATCCTAAGTGAACGCCCCACACTTCGCCTGTTTGTTCTTTAAATCCCTCGGTACCAACTACCATACCGGGAAAGTATTCGTGGGAAGTACGACCGCGACGATTTTCTTGTAGGTATCCACAATGTTGTATTTTTGTTCTGTGAGGGAAGAACTCTTTAATCCAACGACCACTGAACGCCATTAATTCTAACGCTCGTTCAGGAATGGGTAATGTAACGGATAAACGGTTAACTTGATATGGTTCATCACCTAAATTAGTCAGGCTATTTTGGCATTGTAAAACTCCCGTTTCATCTAAAATAAGTTTACTGGTCAAACGAAGTTGCGCAATGTTATCTTCACTGATTATGGTTATATCATTTTTTTTCTTGGTTACTTTTTGGGTAACAAATACCGGTGACCAATCTTTACCATTTCGGTGACCTTCAAGCCCTGGGGTGCTAAAATTTCCTACGCCTTCTTCTGGGCAAAGGGTGAAAGGTACATCAATATCTATACGTGCATTAGGTACTGCCGGTATGAGCATATCGATAGCATCAGTAGTTATTTTTTGTAATCGCTTACCAAAATAACAGAGTTCAGCATAGGGTTGAGTGCGTAAGATAATGTCTATATCATGGTTTGTAAGATGGCAGTTCATATTCTCTCCAAATATTAATCATTTGCGGTAGTAGAATAATCAGAATTTATATTAATTTATATCATTAATCTTTAATTTTGTGATTAAGATCTCAATAAATGTAATCGCTTTCATTTTGTGCTTTTTGAGTTAAGGAATTAATTAAATTTAATTGTAAATGGTTGTGCGAAAAGCTAATTTTTTGTGTTATTATGTTTTTATTATGGATGAAAAATATAAAATATCATGAAAAAACAGATTATTATTACTTTACTTTCTTTTATTACATTGGTTTTTTATGTCAATGCTACAGATAAATATGTGACAGAAGAGGATGATATTTATCTGCGTCGTGGTCCAGGAACACAATATGCTTATTCAACTTCGGTTAAAGCAGGTGATAAGGTCACCGAACTCGAAAAAAGTGCTGACGGTAAATATAGCTTAATAAAACTCGCTAATGGACGTTCCGCTTGGATTGAATCAACAAAATTGAAAGATCAGCTTAGTCTCAGAGCACTGTTACCGACATTAGAAGCAAAACTTGAAGAATACAAAGATAAAGTTGAAAACGCCGAAAAGTATAAAGATCAAGCAGTCAAAGAGTATGTAGAGAAATTACAAAATGCAGAACAAACCATTGAAAGCTTGCAAAATAAGAATAATGAATTAGAACAACTTAACAGCACGCAAGGAATTAAGCTTGAATCAATGTTAAATCAAATGGATGATAAACGCCGAGATCTTATTGTAACTTGGTTTACTTATGGCGGATTAGTTGCTGGTGGCGGTTTTCTTTTAGGTCTTATTTTGCCGGCTATTATGCCTGGTCGTCGTAAAAAAGATCGTTGGATGAATTAAATGAGCAAAATCTATCTTGTTGGTGGATCAGTTCGAGATAGATTATTGCATCTCCCTATTATTGATCGTGATTGGGTGGTGGTTGGTGCGACACCTGATGAGCTTTTGGCTTTAGGCTTTCAACAGGTTGGTAAAGACTTTCCTGTTTTTTTACACCCCACAACTAAAGAAGAGTATGCATTGGCTCGAACCGAACGAAAATCGGGGCAAGGCTATCGAGGGTTTATTTGTGACTTTAGTCAGGATATTACCTTAGAACAAGATCTAATCCGTCGAGATCTCACTATTAATGCTATTGCCATGGATGAAGATGGTAATATTGTTGATCCTTATCATGGCATTGAAGACCTCAAACTAAAATTATTACGCCACGTTTCACCTGCTTTTAGAGAAGATCCCTTACGGGTTTTACGCGTTGCTCGTTTTGCTGCGCGTTATCATCATTTAGGCTTTACTATTGCATCGGAAACTAAGAAGTTGATGAAAGAGATGGTTTCAGCTGGTGAAATAAATACGCTTACTGCAGAACGCGTATGGAAAGAGACCGAAAAAGCATTAGCAAGCGCAGATCCGCAAGTTTATTTTCAAGTGCTGGAACAATGTGGCGCTTTATCGCTATTATTTCCATCTCTTTTACTTTCTAACACTATTATAGATGCATTAAAGAAATCAACTTTGTTAACTGATGATGTAACAATTCGTTTTGCGGTATTATGCGGTGAATTTCCATCAAAAGCAGAGCTTGAAAAACTATGTTTACGCATTAAAGCGCCAAATGAGTATTCAAAATTGGCGATTATGGTGCAGCAATACCATCATGATGTTGAAAAAGTGACACAATTAACCGCCGCACAACTTATTGGGTTATTCAATCGAATAGATGTTTGGCGTAATCCTTGTCATCTTGAGCAATTAATCATTGCTAGCCACTCTTATGCTAAAACCGAACCTTTTCTTCAAGCACGATACCTTGAAAAGGCATATAAATTAGCACTTGGTGTCAATGTGCAAAATATTATTGCCGACGGTTATAGCGGAAAGTTAATTCATGAAGAGTTACAAAAAAGGCGAATTGAAGCGTTATTAAACGGTAATTGATTGTATCTTAATCAATCATCACTTTTTTTCAAAATATCTAAAAAAAAGGGTTGACGATTTGCTGTAACACAAGCATAATGCGCGTCGCAGTGTTGCTTACGACGTTGCGAATGAAATGGCTACGTAGCTCAGCTGGTTAGAGCACATCACTCATAATGATGGGGTCACAGGTTCGAATCCCGTCGTAGCCACCATTAAGATTAAGTTGTACTTTTACCGAGAGTATATAATGCGGGTGTGGCGAAATTGGTAGACGCACCAGATTTAGGTTCTGGCGCCGCAAGGCGTGGGGGTTCAAGTCCCTTCACCCGCACCATTTAATTTTAATATCTATCCTTTATTGGGGTATAGCCAAGCGGTAAGGCAGCGGGTTTTGATCCCGCCACGCCCAGGTTCGAATCCTGGTACCCCAGCCATTTCAAGGTGTTTATTTTTGATATCTGATTATTAAGTCTATTATCATTTTTCATTTTACCTTTATAATCACATCTATATGGGTATAGCGGAATTGGTAGACACGCTAGACTCAGATTCTAGTTTTGAAAGGTGTGCGAGTTTGAATCTCACAACCCGTATCAGATATATCATCTCAGCCTATATTGGGGTATAGCCAAGCGGTAAGGCAGCGGGTTTTGATCCCGCCACGCCCAGGTTCGAATCCTGGTACCCCAGCCATTTCAAGGTGTTTATTTTTGATATCTGATTATTAAGTCTATTATCATTTTTCATTTTACCTTTATAATCACATCTATATGGGTATAGCGGAATTGGTAGACACGCTAGATTCAGGTTCTAGTTCCGAAAGGTGTGCGAGTTCAAATCTCACTACCCGTACCAAATCTCTCATTTCAACACATATTGGGGTATAGTCAAGCGGTAAGACTGCGGGTTTTGATCTCGCGAGCCTCAGGTTTTAATTTTTGTTACCTTGCTATTTCAGGATATTTATTTTTTGATATCTGCTTACTTAAACTATTTTTATTTTTTCATTTTACCTTTATAATCATATCTATACGGGTATGGCGGAATTGGTAGACGCGCTAGATTCAGGTTCTAGTTCCGAAAGGTGTGCGAGTTCAAATCTCACTACCCGTACCAAATCTCTCATTTCAATACATATTGGGGTATAGCCAAGCGGTAAGGCAGCGGATTCTGATTCCGCCACTCCAAGGTTCGAATCCTTGTACCCCAGCCATTCAATTTTCAGACATTATCTATGCATTATTTTGTTGAGTGATTTGATTAATTTTAATTGATAATAGTCTTTGTAAAATTAGTCACTATTTATTTTTTTGATTAAGTTTATTTAGTTTATTTAGTTTATTTAGTTTATTTAGTTTATTTAGTTTATTTAGTATATAAATGATAATTTGCTTCTAATAGCAAATACTGAAGTTAATTAATTACTTTTTAAAAGCTAAATTAAAATTTTTTAACCAATAAGAATAAAAATTGCGCTATATCCTCTTATAACGCAATTTATGAATATATTTTCTATTTCAGCACACAAACAAAATATAATTCATTATCTTTCAACTGCCATTCAATAGCGCCTTTTGATGAACCTACTGCGTATTGGTTGTTACTATCTCTTTCGTCCGAAGTCCAATATAAACGCCCTTTAGGGAAATGGTTACCTGGATACGCGTGATGATAATAATTCTCTTCGTTAGTTACATCACCCCATTCAGCTAAAAGATTGCTTCCAACCCGACGATAATAGTGATTAGTTGTAATGGCTAGACAGTTATCTGACCTATTATCAGATTGGCAAGCACCACCGCTAGTTATAAGACTTTGGTCACTGTTGGTTAAATCTTCAATAGATGGAACGACATAGTTCCCCTGACAAATACTTGTATGTTGATTATAAGGATAAAAATCTTGGCTGGGTGCCGAGAACCATTTCTTAATAGTAAAAGAATAAATATCTTCACCATTGGATTTTATAGAAAATGTAGGATTTGCTTCAGTGGCTTCTCCTAGCAATTTGACTTGAACAGCCGTGTTAGCTAGATGGCTATCTACATCAGTGTCACTAATTTTTTTTATCTCTACATTTACTCCTTTTGAACTGTTGGATGATGCTATTGTCGATAAATCAAACGGTGCGCCGGCTATAAACATGAGAAATCGTGCCTGATCAAATCCAGTAGTAGGAAAACCACCAGTACTGACTTTATTGACGAAGCCAGAATCAACTATGTATTGATTGTTATCGCCCCAAGTTAAATGTGCCCAGTCACCAGTGTAATCTCGATTTTCGAAAGAGAATGAATTTACAATTGATGGTCGATTGGCACAAACGGTAGGTTTGATCGCATTGTAAATCAAAAAGTCACTTTTAGGCGTAGGATAAATTGTATAATTTGGTATGCCATATTCAGAAACTAAAGCGATAGTGCCTGAAATTCTGATATATGGATTCCACCCCAACCGTGCTAGCTCACAAAAGGTTCTATCTCTATCTGATTCCAATAATAAATAGGATATATTGGCTGCTCGATAGAACCAATCTATTTTAAAACCGCCATCAGGTGGGTTTATTTTAGCTATATCATCGCCATCATCATCAGAGACGTTCTGGCTATCAATTGGATTAGTAGGTGAAAATGGCATTATTATAGGTTCAAAACCATAATCAGACTTTAACATAGTTAACAATTGATTTGGTGTGGTTGTATTAGGATCAACCTGAGGAAAATTTATCGACTTTATTGTGTCGTTTAAACTATTTAATTCAGAGTTTATTGTAGTTTGTAATTTTACTCCAAAATAGTGAAAGTTTTGTTGATTATATTCTCGAGATCCATTTATGCCTATCGCATCTGGATTAATAAAATAGGGGGCGGAACCATGAATAACTTCTACTGTTTTGGCATCCAAAGCCAAAGCTATATTGTTCATTAAAAACACTGAAATTAAAAAAAACATGATTAATCGTGTTAACCATGGAAATTGAAAAAACAGTATAAATTTAAATCCTTTCAATAACATCATCTTACCTTACCTTTTAATTCTTAAATTTAAATAAAAAAGATACATTTATTGTGTTTAAATTATGCTGATACTTATTACTACAAACTTAAATCGTGAAATGCCTAATTTGGGGATAAAAATCTTTTTTATGAATTGCATTGTTAGGTAGATCTTGAAACTAAAAGTTTATTTTCGTAAAAATCCATGTGTAAAAATATGATATTTAACACATGGATAATTATGTAATGGAGCGTTATTTATATAAATTTACATAAACGGTTTGAATAGTATCGGCAGGATTAGCTGATACTTCTTTTACATAGTAGAAATGGGCATCGTTAGCGATAGCATATTTTTGTGCAGCAGCGCTAATTTCGCTAGTGTTGTTAAATGTGCCATGGAACACGATAGTTTCATAAGGTTGCATTATTTTGAAAGCATCGTCGGTGATTTCATAAGCATCTTGGCCGGCTATTGCTTTGGAAATAATAACATCACGAACCGGTGCATCTTTTTGGTATAAAGCAACGTCAATATCTTGCTCACGATTTTTTACATCATTAGGCATAATTGAATAAACATAAAATGCATAGGCATTTTTTTCGGTAGCGATTTTGCTCGCTGCATCCATAATTTCAGAAGTGTTATTGTAATCACCTCGGAATTTAACGACCGCAAATGGTAAATAATAAAGCGCTTTAGAACGCGGATAAAGCACAATACCGTTATGGGTCACTTCTTTTTTGCTTACAGCAATAGGTGCATTTGATTTATAGATATCAGCATAAACAACGGCCCGATCAGTTGTCGTACCTGTAGCTGGCTGTTGAATACCAGTTATATGATAATATTTAGCTCCAGCTTCATCGGCAGCTTTAGATATATCATCTTCTGCATTTTGTGCTTGCAAGTAGCTACCAGTTACAGAAATTTCTTTAAAAGGGATTAAGTATTGACTTTCGTCAGCGGTTAAAGGTAGTGCTGCATAAATATTGGCAACAGGTAAAGATAATAGTAAAGCTAATGCAATAGATGATTTATTAAAACGTTTCATAATAATGTCCTTTGTATTTATGTTATAAAAATTAAAAAACAATTTGTAACGCTTAAACTAAGTTTGTAATGCTTATACTGTGAGGGTTTGCATGAGAGTAGAGAAAACGAAAAACGCTCTCGATATCAATCTGTTACTAATTTTTTCAAACAGCTAAATAAAACAGTGTGGAAAAGGTGGAAATGAAAAATAACTGTTTAATAGTATATATTAATCAAAATATTTGTGTAGATATCGATCTGCTTTTTTGTTAAAAAAATATATTTAAGCATTTTATGCTAAAAAATCTTTCAAAATTATCAAAGTTTTTTTCAATAAATTCATGCATTAACGCTAAATATCATCATTAATTGTGCTGATAAAGTTGTTAATAATTTGCGCAGTTAATCCCCAAATAACAAAATCATTATAGTGATAAAAATGGATCTTATGTTCCGATCTTTTTTGCCAATTTGCTGTTCGATTTGGCACTAGATCAAAGGGAAAATCATTATCAGGTTTAAACCCAACAAACATAGTTGCTTGTTTGGGTGGATGCTTAATAAACCAGGCAATCGGTACGGTAAATACCGATTCAACTTCGTCATGGTTGATTAGCAAATTATCCAATTTATCTAATTGATCAATTTTTGCTACAAAAGGATAAATTTTCATAGCAAATGACGCAATAAATTTAGGTAATTGTCCTAAAATGGTTATTTGATCAATCGCGATTCCTAATTCTTCGAAAGTTTCACGTTTAGCGGTATATTCGGGACTGATATCAGATGGTTCAACTCGTCCTCCAGGAAAACATATATCACCTGGTTGCCATTTAAGTTTTTTCGAACGTATTTGAAAAAGCAGGTGTAATTGTTTTTCAACCTCGATAATAGGTATTAAAACAGCAGCTTTATTTATCAATTGAAATTGGTTTTTGGTATTTTTCAAAGATTGTGATATTTTTTCTACAGTGATCATAATATTTATTTCGTTTTATTTTTAAATTTACATTCTTTTTACGTTATAATAAAAAATTATTGGAGAAATTGTTCGTCAATAGTACACCTTTTTCACCTGAATTATGCTATGCAATACGATATTAATAACATAAAAAAAGAACTTGATGATCTTGCAGTATTAAAACACGATCGAGCTCAAAGTGGTATGTCTTCGGCATTTCATCGTGTTTTTTCATTATTGCCAGTTTTATTTCATTTTCATCATCCTGCTCTACCAGGTTATGTTAGTGAAGATACGCCATTAGGTATTGCATATTATCAACCACCCAAAGAAATTATTGATCAATTAAAAAAAGACTTTGATTTTAATCACTCAAATAACATAAATTACGCGGATATTTCTGCTTTATATTCTATGGGGAGTACTTGTTCGATTGGGCAATCTACCACATCGGATCTTGATATATGGATCTGTATTGAAAATAATTTATCTACAACTCAAAAACAAGCATTAATCAAAAAGTGCCGATTGATTGAAGTTTGGGCTGAAGAATTAGGGGTAAAACTGACGTTATTTGTTGTTGATGTCGACCGATTCATCAATCAACACCATGAATGTTTAATGGGTGAAAACTGTGGCTCTGCTCAACACATATTACTGCTTGAAGAATTTTATCGTTCAGCCAATCTTTTAGCTGGTAAACGATTATTATGGTTTGCTGTTCCCTCTGATTTTACGGTCAATAATGTCACTTATCCAACCTATGAAAAATGTGTCCAAGCATTAGTGGTATCTAATATCATCAAACGTGAAGAATGGATCGATTTTGGACCGTTAACCGGCTTATCTGCCGAAGAGTATTTTGGCGCAAGTCTGTGGCAACTCTATAAAAGTATTGATTCACCATTCAAAGCTGTATTAAAAACACTATTACTTGAAGCTTATTCTTCGATCTATCCAAAGAATAGGCCTATTGCATTTGAGATGCGAGAATGTATTCAAAAAGGTGAAATACATGCGCATAATTATCTCGATTCTTACTCGATGTTATTAGATCGAATTTCGAATTATTTGATAGAGATTAGAGATTTTCAGCGCCTCGAATTGGTCAGACATTGCTTTTACTTAAAAGTGAATGAAAAATTATCTCACAACTGTGATTCACCATCATGGCGACGTGCAGTGTTAAATGAATTTGTGCAACAATGGGGATGGCATGAATCATTATTAGCAAAATTAGATGCTAGTAAAACTTGGAAAATAGAGCAAGTTCGTGAAATACACGAAATATTGCTTCATACCATGATGACAGGCTATCGTAATCTACTTAATTTTGGACGGCGCAACAATCTAGATTCCCTCATTAGTCCGCAAGATTTAGCGATATTAACTCGCAAATTATATGCATCTTTTGAAGTTTTACCGGGTAAAATCTCCACATTAAAATTGAGTATTTCCGATAATTTACAAGAAGATGTCTTGACCTTTATTCATGTTAAAGAAGATCGAATTAATCGAGCTGGTTGGTATGTTTATAACCAGAGTCCTACATTAAATTCGATCGTTGGGCATCAATATTTAGAATACAGTAAATATTTAGTCAAATTAGTTGGATGGTGTTACTTTAATGGGTTGATTTCCGATTCAACCCAATTTCATTATTATGATGGTGATGACCGAGATAATCAAAAAATCACTAAATTGATTAAAGATCTTAAAGATTATTTTCCAATTGAAGTTCCTTCAGCTACTGAAGAGCAGTTATATGGGCCATGTGAAATACGTCATTTAGCTATCATATTGAATTTAGAAAATGATCCAACAATCAATTTAGAATTAGAAGATGAGATCAGCACCAATGTCTTAAATTATGGTAAACAAGAATTAAGCTTAGTTAGTTCAATTGATTTGCTTTACCGTAATTCATGGAATGAAATTCGAGTGTTACATTTTAGTGGTAGCCTATGTGTACTCGAAGCCATAAAAGCTTTACTTAATCGCATGCATAAAGATGCTGATTTACCCAATTCGGTTGAGATTTTTTGTTATAGTAATCAGCTCAGCAATGAAATTAAAAGCCAGATGAAGAAGCTGATGTATGATTGTGTAGATTTACGCTTATCTACGACAAAAAATAATTTTACCCAAGTTAAACCATTAAGAATTGATGGGGCGTCATGGTATCTATTTTTTGAGCGATTTGGCGTTTCATACCATCAGTTTGAGAGTGCCATTGATTTTTATGGTGCAGTATCCAATAATAAAGTTCAAGGTAGACCTCTTAATATTTTAGATGAAAGTAATGAATTACCTAAAGAAATAGATAGTGTCGCTTATGAAGGTATTATTCAATTCTTTTTTGAAGACACGGTAAATGGATTTGATTTATATATTTTAAACGAGCATAATCAGATCGAAATTTACCGTAATTGTAACGGCACCAAAGAAAACATGGTCAAAGATATTAATGACTTCTATGTATTATCTGATGACCGCTTTACCTTTACTACCAGTAGTTCTGTTAATTTTAATTTACCACAATTCTATCAAATCACTTATAATGATTCGGGTAAACGCGAAATATTTTTACTCAATTAGGTTAATTAACAGGCTTATTAAAAAATTGAGAAACGAGCTTTTTAGTATATAACGTAATAAAAAATTAAATAATTAGCTTAAAAAATAAATTTTCTATTAAAATAATGGGAACTTTTTTTAAATTTATGAATCTAACTATTAGAGTGCACAATTTTGGGCCACACTAATAGTGTTAACATAATGAGGAATGGCCTTTAATGGGGGAGCAAATAACAGACCAAGTTTTAGTTGAACGCGTTTTAAACGGAGATAAAAATGCGTTTAATTTATTAGTGGTTCGTTATCAAAATAAGCTCGCTCATTTGGTATCACGTTATGTTTTACCTTCTGAAATCCCAGATGTTGTGCAAGAAACCTTTATAAAAGCTTATCGCTCATTAAGCTCTTTCAAAGGTGAAAGTATTTTTTATACTTGGTTGTATCGAATAGCGGTTAATACAGCAAAGAATTATTTAACTTCGCAAGGTAGACGACCACCTTCTTCAGATATAGATGCCAGTGAGGCTGAAGGTTACGAAGGTGCTGACTCATTAAGAGATGTTGATAATCCAGAAAGTTTAGTACTTTCTAAAGAAGTTGAAAAAGTGGTATTTGACGCAATTGAAGCATTACCTGATGATTTAAGAACGGCCATCACCTTACGCGAAATTGATGGCCTAAGTTATGAGGAAATAGCCGAAATTATGGGTACACCAGTTGGAACAGTGAGATCACGGATTTTTAGAGCCCGTGATGCTATTGATGAAAAAATAAAACCATTAATCAATTAACGCTCTGAATAAATTAAAATAAGTAGCAAAAAATTAAGGTATCTACTATGCAAATAGAACAGAAACAGCAACTTTCATTATTAATGGATGGTGAGTCTACTAATGATCACTTCATTGATATGGTTAGCCATGATGAAAGTTTGCAATCCTGCTGGCATCGATATCACATCGTGAGAGAAGCAATGCGGGGAGAATTGCACGCTAGTTCATTAACATTAGATATTAGTAATCAAGTTGCTATGGCAATCGCGGATGATGATTTGTATCCACAACTAACCGAGCAACCATCACAAGAAGAGATTTCAATTCCCAAAGCTGAAAATCTGTTTTGGCTGCGAGCTAAAGACGTTATGGCTAAAGTTAGCCAAGTTGGACTTGCTGCTTGTGTCACTTTAGCCATTATTGCTGGGGTTCAATATCATCAAGGTCAATCTGATGATGCTAGTGGGGTTCCAACACTTAATACTGTACCTATGGGGGTTAATGTTGCCCCTGTTGGTGGAATACAACAACATAACGATCAGCAATTACTTGAAAAAAGACAATATGATAAAATTCGATTGCTGGTTCAAGATTATGAATTACAAAAAAGGTTGAATGCCCGTTAAATAAATATGAATTTTTTATTTTCTTTAATAAATTATAAGTCAAAACAGAGTAACAATTTTATTATTACTCTGTTTTTTATATTGTTTTCTATATTGTTTTCTACATCAGCGATAGCGGCTGAAACAAATGAAGCATTAAATTTATTAAATAAAATGGGTAAAGCAGTGCAAACCAGTGATTATCAAATTCACTTTCTATCTCAAGATAGAGACCAATTTGCTACAACTTTCGAATATAATCACCTAGGCGCCGCCAAAAAAGAAAATATTAATGCACAACTGCTTTATCTTGAAGGACCGGCAAAAGAGATCATATTACATAACAATACTACCAGTTATTTTCAACCGGATAGCCCTTCATTTTCAATTGCGAGTTCTCGTATAACTGAGGCTTTTCCTGACGTTGTCTATAATGATTTTAACTCGTTAGCAAGTATTTATGACTTTATTTTATTAGGTAAAACTAGGACAGCCAATCGTAGTGTCCAATTAGTTAAAGTACTAGCTAAAGATAGAGATCGTTATAGTTATGTTATCTGGATCGACGATGAAAATTTCCTACCATTGCGAATAGATTTAGTTGATGATGATAATGATATTGTTAATCAATTAAAAGTGTTAGATATTGATGCTAGTTTTGATGCCAAAAAATTTAAAAATTATATTGATAATCGAACCTATCCAATTCTATTATCAATCGAGAAACAGAATAATTTACTTGATGCTTGGCGTTTAGCATGGTTGCCAAAAGGATTTAAAGAGATTGCCGCCTATAATGTCAATTTTTATAGTTCTGATATAGCGACCAAACTGTTTTCTGATGGTGTATTTTCTTTTACGGTAAATGTCTCTTTAGAGCAGGCAAGCCAATCAAATCAACTTATTCAGCAAGGTGGACGCACAATATTTTCGACTAATCTGGGTAACAAAAACATTATCATTATTGGTAATTTACCCGAAGCCACGATTGAAAGAATTGCGCAAAATATTGTTGAGAAATCACCGGAAACCTCTCGATAACACTATGCTTACTGACTATTAATGTGTAGAATGTTTGCTTCTATTTTCGTGATTATTTGACTTGTTATTTATAGCCAATAACATTAACGATAATTAACAGTACATAACTAAAATATAACTTATTGATATGAATAAAAATATTCGCAATTTTTCAATTATTGCCCATATTGACCATGGTAAATCAACGCTTTCTGATCGTATTATCCAAATCTGTGGTGGACTTTCTGATCGCGAAATGGAAGCACAAGTTCTAGACTCAATGGATCTAGAACGTGAACGTGGTATTACAATTAAAGCACAAAGTGTTACTTTAGATTATCATGCTAAAGATGGCCAAACATATCAGCTTAATTTCATTGATACACCTGGGCATGTTGACTTTTCCTATGAAGTATCTCGCTCACTTGCCGCATGTGAAGGTGCGTTACTGGTGGTTGATGCCGGACAAGGTGTTGAAGCACAAACCCTTGCTAACTGTTATACCGCACTTGATATGGATCTTGAAGTCGTACCGGTACTTAATAAAATAGACTTACCGGCAGCTGAACCGGAAAGAGTGGCCGAAGAGATTGAAGACATTGTTGGGATAGATGCTAGCAATGCAGTAAGATGCTCGGCTAAAACTGGGGTTGGCGTGGTTGATGTACTTGAACAACTGGTTCATGATATCCCTGCACCAGAAGGGGATTCTAATGCACCACTGCAAGCACTAATTATTGATTCATGGTTTGATAACTATTTAGGCGTGGTATCACTAATTCGTATCAAAAATGGTGAGTTAAATAAAGGTGACAAAATCAAAGTTATGAGTACCGGCATGACTTATAATGTTGATCGTTTAGGCATCTTTACGCCAAAGCAAGTTGATAAAGATTGTTTACATTGTGGTGAAGTAGGTTGGGTGGTTTGTGCAATTAAAGATATTTTAGGTGCACCTGTAGGTGATACATTAACATCAGCTAGAACGCCTGCAGATAAAGCCTTACCTGGCTTTAAAAAAGTGAAACCACAAGTCTATGCTGGATTATTTCCAACTAGTTCTGATGATTATGAAGCATTTCGTGATGCATTAGGTAAATTAAGCCTTAATGACGCTTCTCTCTTTTATGAGCCTGAGAATTCTGGTGCATTAGGATTTGGTTTCCGTTGTGGTTTTCTTGGCTTATTGCATATGGAAATCATCCAAGAGCGATTAGAAAGAGAGTATGATCTTGATCTAATTACTACTGCACCAACGGTAGTTTATGAAGTTTTAACTACACAAAATGAAATTATCTATGTTGATAGCCCAGCAAAATTACCGGCAGTCAATAACATTCAAGAACTGCGTGAACCAATTGCTGAATGTAACATATTGGTCCCACAAACCTATTTAGGTAATGTAATTACTTTATGTGCTGAAAAACGCGGTGTGCAAATTAATATGGTTTATCATGGCAATCAAGTAGCATTAACTTATGAGATTCCAATGACTGAAGTTGTTTTGGACTTCTTCGATAAACTAAAATCAACTTCGCGCGGATATGCTTCACTAGATTACAGTTTTAAACGTTTCCAAGTTGCTGACATGGTCAGATTGGATGTATTAATTAACGGTGAGCGGGTTGATGCGTTAGCGCTTATCACCCATAGAGATAATGCACCTTATCGTGGTCGAGAGCTGGTTGATAAGATGAAAGATCTTATTCCGCGTCAGCAGTTTGATATCGCTATTCAAGCCGCAATTGGCAATCATATTATAGCGCGTTCAACCGTAAAACAACTGCGTAAAAACGTCTTAGCCAAATGTTATGGCGGTGATGTTAGTCGTAAAAAGAAACTTTTACAGAAGCAAAAAGAGGGTAAAAAACGTATGAAGCAAGTAGGTAATGTTGAATTACCTCAAGAAGCGTTTTTAGCTATTTTGCATGTAGGTAAAGATTAATTCGTTAAAGAGGAAAAAAAATGGCTGGAATGTTTGCCATCATATTAACATTTGCAACATTTATTACGGCTATCTTCTGGTTTCTGGAAAAATTCCGCTGGAAACCAGCTAGACAACGTAAAGTTGAAGAAGTGCGTAAAGCCCATAATGGTGAGGTAGATGGTCGAATACTTGCTGAGGTTGGAAAACCAAAAGGTTGGGTAGAGAGCATATCATCATTCTTTCCTGTTTTATTTGTGGTATTTGTTATTCGTTCATTTATTTATGAACCATTTCAAATTCCATCAGGGTCAATGATGCAAACCTTATTAATTGGTGATTTTATTGCTGTGGAAAAATTTGCTTATGGCTTAAGAAACCCTATTAATAATAAAGTATTAATTGCAACCGGTACACCAAAGAGAGGTGATGTTGCTGTTTTTAAACACCCTAACATACCGCAAATGGATTTAATTAAACGTGTGGTTGGTTTGCCTGGTGATAAGATTGTTTATTTGGTTAATGAAAAGAAAATAGTTATTTATCCTGCGTGTAAAACAACTGATAGTAATTGTGTTGGTCAACGAACTGAACAATTAGATTTGCACTACACACAACCGCAGCCAAGCAATTGGAAACAAGTACACGAAAAAGATAAATCTGCGCCGATTTTCTATACGCTTGAACAATATAAAGATAAAGGTATTGTAGATTCGCAAAATAGAATTACGTTAGATATAAAAATCCAACAAGAGACACTTGGTGATAAACCGCACGACATCTTAACAACGCAAGGTATAACCGAAGATCCAACTTACTTTTATCATCAAAAGGGTCAACCAGTAGCAACTTGGGTAGTACCAGAAGGTAACTACTTTATGATGGGTGATAATCGTGATAATAGTGGTGATAGTCGATATTTTGGTTTTGTACCTGAAGAAAACTTTGTTGGTCGAGCAACAGCTATTTGGGTTAGCTTTGAAAAACAACCTGATGAATGGCCAACAGGGGTTCGATTTAGCCGAATAGGTGGAATCCACTAACTGCGATGACTATGAAAAATTTGAATCAACTACAAAAAGCTATTGGTTATCAATTTAAAGATATAACTTTACTTCAATTAGCTCTGACACATCGCAGTGCTAATAAGATGCATAATGAACGTCTTGAATTTTTAGGGGACTCGATTTTAAGTTTTGTTATTGCTGATGAACTTTATCATCGATTCCTCAAGCAAGATGAAGGTGACCTTAGCCAAATGCGAGCCAGTCTAGTTTGTGGTCAGACCCTTGCCGAAATGGGTAAAGAATTCAAACTCGGAGATTATTTAATATTAGGTCAAGGTGAATTGAAAAGTGGTGGTTTTCGTCGGGAGTCAATTATCTCCGATGCGGTAGAAGCCATCATTGGCGCTATTTATCTGGACAGTAATATTGAAAACATTCGTCGCTTAATCTTATCTTGGTATCAAACTCGCCTAAAGCAAATTCAACCAGGTATTAAGCAAAAAGATGCCAAAACGCGGTTACAAGAATATTTACAAGGTATACGACATGAAAGACCTTGTTATTTAATCCTTGAAGTAACGGGTGATAATCATGAACAAGAGTTTTTGATTCAATGTAAAATTGAAAACGACGATCACCAATATTTAGGGCGAGGTTTAAGCCGTCGTAAGGCTGAACAAGCCGCAGCTCAAGAAGCATTAAACCAATTAGGTATAAAATGACAGAATCAAAACAACATTGTGGATTTGTTGCGATAGTTGGCAGACCAAATGTCGGCAAATCAACATTATTAAACCAATTACTTGGGCAAAAAGTATCTATCACTTCACGTAAGGCACAAACCACTCGTCATCGTATTGTCGGGATTGATACCCAAGGTGACGATCAAATTATCTACATTGATACACCAGGCTTACATATTGAAGAAAAAAGAGCTATCAATCGCTTAATGAACCGTGCTGCTAGCAGTTCAATTGGTGATGTTGAATTGGTTATCTTTGTTGTCGAAGGTACGCACTGGAATGAAGATGATGAGATGGTTGCAGGTAAACTTAAGGATTGTAAAGCACCTATATTATTAGTGATCAACAAAATTGACAATGTAACTGATAAAACCCAACTACTACCTCACATCCAAGAAATTAGTCAAAAAATTAATTTCCTAGATGTGGTGCCAATTAGTGCCGAAAAAGGGGAAGGCGTTGACATTATCAAAGATATTGTTAAAAAACATTTACCGGTTGGTCAACACCATTTTCCAGAAGATTATATTACTGATCGCTCACAACGCTTTATGGCATCAGAGATCATCCGTGAAAAATTAATGCGCTTTTTAGGCGATGAATTACCTTACTCTGTCACGGTTGAAATTGAGCAATTCAAAGTTGACGAACGTACCGGCATGTATCGCATCAACGGTTTAATCCTAGTTGAACGCGATGGGCAAAAGAAAATGGTTATTGGTAACAAAGGTGAAAAAATCAAAAAAATCGGCATTGAAGCTCGCAAAGATATGCAACTCTTTTTTGATAACAAAGTCCATCTCGAATTATGGGTAAAAGTCAAAGCGGGTTGGGCTGATGATGAAAGAGCGCTGCGTAGCTTAGGTTATAGTGACGATTAATCTGTACCTCTAAAAAATCAGGCAAAAAGTTTGCCTGATTTTTTATCATCTCCAGTTAAAAGTCACGATTATGACTTTTAAATAGTCCAATATTGCTTCCTTTAAAAATTTTAGTTATTAAAGCCAACATCCTACTTTGGAAAGCTAGTTAAATTAAATTTCGAATATTAAAAAATAGTTAGCATCTATAATTGCCCGTAATAAGCATTTTTACCATGCTTACGAAAATAGTGTTTATCCAATAACTCTTGTTGGATTTTTATGCCAACATTCAGATTGCGAGTTGCTAATGCCATAGCGGCAATCTCTTCTAGTACCACTGCATTATGTACGGCATCATTAGCATTTTTTCCCCAACCAAAAGGACCATGCCCGGATACTAGCACACTAGGTATTGCTAATATATCAATGGAACGTTTAATGAACTCTTCAATAATAACTTTACCAGTATTGCGTTCATAATCGTTGGCTATTTCATTAGTGGTTAGTCTGCGAGTGCAGGGAATATCACCATAAAAATAATCTGCATGAGTAGTGCCTAAAGCTGGAATATCTAATCCTGCTTGCGACCAAATTGTCGCATTTCTTGAATGAGTGTGTATAACACCGCCAATTTGAGCAAAAGCCTTATAAAGTTCAATATGCGTTTGGGTATCGCTTGAAGGATTAAGTTTCCCTTCAATTTTTTTTCCTTCAAGATCAACAATAACCATATCGTCCAGTTGTAACTTATCGTAAGCCACACCTGAAGGTTTGATAGCGATAACACCATTATTTCTGTCAATTTCAGATACATTTCCCCAAGTAAATGTTACTAGTTGATAATAAGGCAATAACAAATTTGCAGCTAAAACGCGTTCTTTTAATTCAGTAAACATACCAAAAATCCTGTTTTATAATAAATCAAATATCAGTAATAAGCAGAGGACCATATCAACGGATATCGTCCTATACTTAAACTTCACCGTTAGTCAACATCGCCGATATGACGAAGCTTTTTGCCTAGCATCAGATTTTTTTCAATACGCTCCAATGAAATATTTTTTGTTTCCGGTACAAAGAAAATCACAATGAAAATAAACAGAACATTCATGCCGGTATATAACCAAAATGTTTGAGCAACACCTATATGACTCAATAATGTGAGGAATGTAGCACCAATGATCATATTTGATATCCAGTTAGTCGCAGTTGAACAAGTCACACCAAAATCACGACTTTTGAGTGGTTGAATTTCAGAACATAAAATCCACACTACCGGTGCGGCACTCATTGCATAACCACCAATACACATAATAGCCATACCCACTGCAGCATACGATGTGATTGACGATGGATTGCCATTTTCAATTAGTTGTAAACAAACACCCAATATCAATGTACCTAATGCCATAATACCGAAGCCGACTTTGAGAATCGGTTTGCGACCTAATTTATCAACCGTAAAAATTGCAATAAATGTCGCTAATACAAAGGTAAGACCAACAATTATGGTTGCAACCATTTGTTGTTGGGTACTCTCAAATCCGGCAAGACTAAAGATTTTCGGTGCGTAATACATAATAATGTTCATACCGGTAAATTGTTGCATGGCTTGTAATGCCATACCTAGGTAAACCGTTCGGCGGACATTTTTGTTTGCTTTAAATAGTGTCCATCCCTGTTGTTTTTCTTGCAAACTATCCTTGATATCATTAAATTCTTGTTGAATTTTTTGCGGATCGCTACGGATTGACGCTAAAACTTTCTGTGTTTCATTTAGTCGTCCTTTTGAGGCTAACCACCTAGGACTATTTGGAAGGAAGATGACAACTATAAATAAAATGATTGCCGGAACAGAGATTATCCCCAACATCATCCGCCAATCGCCGGTATAACTAAAGTAGGTATCAGAGAGAAATGCTACTAAAATACCAATGGTGACTAAAAGTTGGTAAGCGGCAATCATCTTACCGCGAATATTTTCTGGAGCCATTTCAGAAAGATAGAGTGGTGCGGTATACGATGCGATACCTACGGCAAAGCCCAAAATAACTCGCCAAACTAGAAGAATTTCTACGTTAGCTGCCAAAGCTGATCCAAAGCAACTTATAATAAAAAATAGGGCACCGGCTAATAAACTATATTTTCTTCCTAAATAAAAAGATAACCAACCATTGGATAAGGCCCCGAAAGCAGCCCCAAGCATCATGGAACTCACTACCCATTCTTGCAATTGAGTCGTGAGTTCAAACTCAATGGTGATAAACGGTAAAGCTCCTGCAATAACACCGATATCCAAACCAAATAATAATCCGGCCATTGCAGCTGAGAAACCGATTAGAAAAGTCATTCTTTTGGCAGAATCTTTTGCCATTTTATTCGTCGTTAAAGGCGTATTCATATCCATCTTATTATTCCTTCTATTCTTTAATTCTGAGAATAATTGGAAAGAATATTTCCAATTATTAAACTAAATAAAATTTATCCAGCATAAGGATTACAATACGCAATCTCATTCCAACGTAACGCATTTCTAAAATCGTTAATTCGGGTATCTTCATCAATAACTAATAGCTCGATATTATGCAGTTGTGCATAAAGCCGCAAATAATCCATAGAAAGTGCTTGGCTATAAACCGAGTGATGTGCAGCCCCAGCAAGAATCCAAGCTTCAGCTGATACCTTCAATGATGGTTTTGGTTTCCAAACCGCGCATGCTACCGGTAGTTTAGGTAGTGCGTAAGGTTGTTTGATTGTTTCGAGTTCATTAGCCACTAATCGGAAGCGATTACCAATATCGATCAGACTGACATTAATTGCCGCCCCGGGTTTTGATGGAAAAATAAGTCGAGCAGGATCAGCTTTACCGCCAATTCCCAGATGTTGGATATCAAGTAAAGGTTTGATTCCATCATCTATAATAGAGGGACAAACTTCTAACATATGCGAACCAACAACTAATTCATTCCCTTTGGTAAAATCATAGGTATAATCCTCCATAAAAGCCGTACCGCCAGAAAGTCCTTTGGCCATTAATTTCATAGTGCTAAGTAACGCAGCAGTTTTCCAATCACCTTCACCAGCAAAGCCATAGCCTTTGGCCATTAATCGCTGAACGGCAAGCCCCGGTAGTTGTGTCATACCGTATAAATCTTCAAATGTGGTGGTAAACCCGCAATAATTACCCTGCTTAAGGAATTGCTCAATACCTAATTCGATTCTTGCAGCATCGATTAAGTTTGGTCTTTTCTCACCATTAATTTGCGCAACAGGAGTGAGGTGATAAAGTGATTCATATTCATCAATCAACTGCGCAATATCCCCCTCAGTAATAGCATTAATTACCGACACCAAATCACCAACGGCATGAGTATTGACTGAATAGCCAAATTTAATTTGTGCTGAAACTTTATTCCCTTCAGTTACCGCAACCTCTCGCATGTTGTCCCCAAACCTAACGATTTTCATGGTTTTTTCTGCATTAATTGCTACACAAACTCGCATCCATTTTGCAATCTGTTCATGGACCTCTTTATCTTTCCAATAACCGGTTACCAGTGAATGTGGTTGACGCATACGTGAACCGATAAAACCAAATTCACGGCCACCATGGGCAGTTTGATTGAGATTCATAAAATCCATATCCATTGAATCCCAAGGAACGACTTCATTAAATTGGGTATGAAGTTGTAGTAGCGGTTTTTGTAGATGACTTAATCCATTAATCCACATCTTAGCTGGCGAAAAGGTATGTAGCCATGTAATTAAGCCTACGCATTTGGCAGAATAATTCACCTCCTGACAAAGGTTAAATATATCGTCAGGCTTGGTTGCAAGTGGTTTAAGAACAATTTTAACCGGTAAATTGGCTTCATGATTAAAATAATCGGTGACTTGTTGAATATTTTTCTTAATTTGTTCAAGTGCTTCTGAACCATATAAATGTTGACTACCGGCGACAAACCAAATTTCAGCTTCTTTATAAACAAACATAATGGACTCCTTTAGAATTTATTCATATTTTGCAAATAAAATTAAACGTTATAGTTCGGCTCACTAGATGCTGACCAAACTAAATACTTTTTATATAATTCTTGATATTGATGGACTTTATCTTTATTAGGGATAAAAGTGGTTTCGAGTCTGCTGGACATGCTATTTTGAGCGGTGGGAATATCGGCATAAACATTGGCGGCTACAGCGGCAAATATTGCCGCACCTAACGCACAACATTGTTCTGAACTTACCACGGTGAGTGGTCTATTCATTACGTCGGCACAAGCCTGCATGATAACTGGCGATTTTTTAGCAATTCCGCCTAATGCAACAATCTCTTTAACTGGTACATGTTGATTAATAAAACACTCCATAATTGCCCTAGCACCAAAGGCTGTTGATAAAACCAAACTACCGAACAAGGTTGCTGCATCAGTTGCAATTGTTAAATTACTAATAACGCCTTTTATTCGTTGATTGGCGTAAGGGGTGCGACGACCATTAAACCAATCAAGGGTTACAGGAATTGTGTCTAGATTTGGATTTTCTGCCCAAGCTTGGGCAATATCACTTAATAATTTATGTTTTAAATCCTTTATTGTTGATTGCAATTCAGGTGAAGTTGCCATTAACCTTTCCAGTGGCCAACACAAAAGTTTTTTGTACCAGGCATAAATATCACCAAAGGCAGATTGACCGGCCTCAAGACCAATATAGTTTGGCATCACACTGCCATCTACTTGACCACAGATGCCTTTAATTGGTCGATTATCAATGACAGCCTGTTCTGCTAATAAAATATCGCAAGTAGAGGTGCCAATTACTTTTATTAACGTATAAGGTTTGGCGCCAGCACCTACCGCTCCCATGTGGCAATCAAAGGCACCACCAGAAATGATGACCGAAGATGGCAAGCCTAATTTTTCAGCCCACTCTTGAGTAATTGTGCCAACTTTATGGTTAGCCGTATAAGTCTCTTCAAATAAAGGATAAGGTAAGGCAGTTACTAAAGCTGGATCGAGTTTTTCAAAAAACTCATAAGGTGGTAAACCATGCCACTCTTCACTCCAAAAACATTTGTGACCGGCAGCACAGCGACCACGTTTTATCTTATTTGGTGCAGTAGTTCCAGAAAGTAAAGCGGGTACCCAATCACACAGTTCAATCCAAGAGGCTGAAGCATTTTTTACCGCACTGTCTTGACGAAAAATGTGCATAATCTTCGCCCAAAACCATTCGGAAGAATAAACTCCACCACAATATTGCAAATATTGGCAATAAGGTTCGGTTTTGCACAGGCTATTAATCTCTTCAGCTTCATTTACCGAGGTATGATCTTTCCATAGAATAAACATAGCATTAGGATTGTTGTTAAACTCTGTTTTTAACGCTAATACTTTACCATTTTCATCAATTGGTGCTGGAGTAGAGCCTGTTGAATCAACGCCAATGGCAACTATGTTTTGTGCATCAGATTTTAGTTGTTTGACAACTGATTGTATTGATTGCGTCATTGACTCAATATAATCGAGAGGATGATGTCTGAATTGATTTTTTTGGGGATCACAAAACTGACCTTTTGCCCATCGTGGGTAATAAATTACTTCTGTAGCTAATTCTTTGCCATTCTCGCAGTCGACAGCTAAAGCTCTGACAGAATCGCTACCAAAATCTAATCCAATGGTTATTTTTTTATTCATCCGCTAATACCTCAAAGACTAATTAAATGGAATTTTGGGGAAGAATAATTAATATCCGATAAAACAAATAGGTACGTTGTTGCTATAAATATAGACGATTCTGCACACCTAAATTGTTTTGTGATGGAGATCTCACAATTATCACTATTCAAAAAAATTTTTTATGTAAAAATAAAAAAAATTGCCAAGAATTGAGGATGCTAAATGAGTAATGAACAACAAAATGACCCGTTACTACCGGGTTATTCATTTAATGTCCATCTTGTATCTGGTTTAACTCCGATCGAAAAAGAAGGCAAATTTGATTTTTTCATCGATCGCCCTAAAGGGTTAAATGGTTACATTATCAACTTAACTTATGCAGGGCAGGGGACTATTTATCGTGATAATGAGTCATTCAATTGTTATCCAGGTGATTTTGTGCTTTTTCCTCCCAAAGAGCCCCATTTATATGGTCGTAAAGAAGATGAAAATAATTGGTTTCACTTTTGGGTTTATTTTAGACCTAAATCAACATGGAAATATTTATTAAGTTGGGAAAATCGCTTAAAAGAAACCGGGTTTTATCGCCCTAATACTCAAGTAAAAGACGAGCTAGAACAATTATTTATAAAAATTGTCGAGGTAGGGCAATCAAATATAATTTATTCGGAAAATTTAGCCATGAGTATGTTAGAGCAATTCTTAATACGCTGTGCACAAGAGACCTCTGCTACTAATCCCCCTAAAATCGATACTCGCGTATTGCAAGTTTGTAACTATTTAATTGATACTCTTGATGAAAATAATTTTACCCTGGATATTGTGTCACAAAGAGTGTGTTTGTCGACATCAAGGATCGCCCATATGTTTAAAGATCAAATTGGTATGTCGATTGGCGAATGGCGACAAGAGCAACGAGTAAATCGGGCGAAACTGTTATTGCAAACCACGACCATGAGTATTGCCGAAATTAGTCGTTCAATTGGTTTTGATGATCAACTCTATTTTTCGCGGATCTTCAAAAAGAGAATAGGTTTGAGTCCGCAAAAATATCGCAATAGTACCCAAGAACAGAATGAAAGGAAAATTCAAAGTGTCAATTCGCTTTATTTTTATGATAGACAAAGTGATTCTATTGTTGAATGAATTGAGCTAACCATTTAGCTCAGGTTTTACTAATGATACAATCTAAATTCAACCTGTTACTAGTTTGATTTTATTTTAAATGGTTTGCCCTTTTTCAATTTGATAAGGCAGACAGACGCTATTAGGAATTATCTCTCCGTCAAGCCTTTTTAACAGTAATTCAATGGCGACTTTACCTATTTCGAATCGTGGCGTAATAACAGTAGCAATATTTTGTTTATTGGCTCGACCAATTTCTAATCCATGGAATCCTGAAATAGCGATTTGTTCCGGAACAGGGATACTATAATTTTGGCATTCAAGTAAAACACCAATAGCCATATCATCGTTAGTGCAAAATACACCGTCCATATTCGGATATTCTTGTATTGCTTTATGAAAAAGATGTTTGCCTAAATCGATAGATGAAATCGAATTTGGTAAAATTTGATGGGGAACCAATCCTGATTGCTGCATTGCTTGCTCATAACCCTGATAACGCTGACTATCTCGCACGCTAGCAATTGAGTTAAAATAGATAATATTTTTTTTACCAGAGGCAATCATCTTCATTGTCATGTCATATGCAGCTTTTTGGTTATCAAATCCAACTTGGATATCAAAAAACGTATTGGTAATATCCATTAACTCAATAACAGGAATCTTAGCTGTCTTTAAATATTCAAGCGTAGTTGTTGTATGTTGTTTTTCCATCAAAACTAATGCATCAATATTATAAGATAGTAAATTGATAATTTTCTCTTCCTCAATTTGCTTATCATAATTGTAATTAGTAATAATGGTTTGATAGTGATGGGTTGACGCGACTGATTCAATACCAGCTAGAACTTCTAAAAATATCTGATTTTTAAATGATGGAATGGCGATACCGATACAACGGCTACGAGAACCTAACATGATTTGTGGGGCAAGATTAGGTATATAATTAATTTCTTTTAGTACCTTGGCGATTTTTTCTCTATTTTTTTCTGATATTTGCTTAGGATTTTTTAAATAGCGACTAATTGTCATTTTAGTCACACCAGTTAAATCGGCAATATCTTGTAAACTAATGCGTTTATCTTTCATAAATCGTTATTTAAAGGAATTATTCAAAAGAAAGCGGCTATTTTATCAGTAAAATAGCAAAATAAATAACATTAGTTATCTTTAATTAAATGAAAAAGGTAATAGTCACTATTACCTTTTTATTGAAAATGGAGATTATTTTTTAGGTGCTTTAACGTTAGCCATAAGAACAACGGATAATACTAAAGCTGCGCCCATAAAAATATAAGATGCTCCAGCACTACCGGTTGCAGCATTGATAACACCAACTAACCATGCGCCAATGAATGCACCAAGCGCGCCAAAACTATTAATTAAACCAATCGAAACACCCGAAACATTACTAGGTAATAGTTCAGGAATTAAGGCAAAAAACGGTCCATATGGTGCATACATACATCCTGCTGCGATAGATAATAAGATGAAGCAGATCCAGAAATGTTCGGCACCAAGTAAATAAGCGGTAAAGAAAGCAATAGTCGCAATTAACAATAATGGCCAAACAAATAATTTTCTGTTTTGAAGTTTATCAGAATAAAAAGAGACAATTAACATCATTGCAATCGCAACAAAGTAAGGGATAGCCGCTAACCAACCAACTGAAACGATATCAACATTACCAGATGCTTTAATGATTGATGGCATCCACATCATAAAACCATATACTCCAATGCTCCATAAAGCATGAACTGCACAAAGTTTAATTACATTACCTGAACGAAATGCTTCACCATAATTACGCATTGGTTTGATATTTTGCTGCTCTTTATCCATTACTGCTTGGAATTCAGCTTTTTCTGCGTCGGTTAACCATTTCACTTCTGATGGTTTATCTCTGACCAAAATCCACCAAATTACGGCCCATAAAACGGCAGGTAAACCTTCAATAACAAACATTTCACGCCAGCCGTAAAGGTCGATTAGATGAGCGGAAACAATAGACATCCACAATACTGTTACTGGATTTCCTAATATTAAAAACGTATTGGCTTTTGAGCGTTCAGCTTTTGTGAACCAAGTACTAATATAAATTAACATTGACGGCATCACAGCAGCTTCAACAATACCTAAAACAAAGCGTATCGCCATAAGTGAAGGTATATTACTGACCATTCCTGTTAGTGCGGCACACATTCCCCATAAAATAAGGCAAACAAAAATCAGTTTTCGAACACTTTTTCTAACCGCGTAAATAGAACCTGGAACTTGGAAGAAAAAGTAGCCAAGAAAAAACAATGCACCAATTAATGATGACGTACCTTTAGTAATGCCTAAATCATCATTGATACCGGCAGCAGCGGCAAAACCATAATTTGCACGATCTAAGTAAGCTAGACTGTAAGTGATAAAAATTATTGGCATTAATCGCCACCATCTCGATGGTGCTAATTTTTGTGTGATATTCATATTCATTCCCTTTATAAACTAAATAAAATCCTAGATAAATTACGACAAATGTTTATGGTTCTAATCATCTCAAATAACGCTCATTAGCTTTAAATCATAAACATCTGTGTAATTTGTGATGGGTGATTAAACCGCAGCTAGCATTCCGCCATCGACATAAAGAATATGTCCGTTGACAAAATTAGATGCTTTAGAGGATAAAAATACCGCTGAACCAATCAGTTCTTCAGGTTTTCCCCAACGAGCTGCTGGTGTTCTTTGGCATAGCCAGCTGGTGAACTCTTTATTTTCCACCAGTGCTTTACACATCTCAGTATCGAAATAACCAGGACCAATACCATTGACTTGAATGTTGTAGCGGGCAAGTTCAACACACATTCCTTTTACTAACATTTTTACCGCTCCTTTCGAGGCGGCGTAAGGCGTGATAGTGTCTCGACCTAATTCACTTTGCATTGAACAGATATGAATGATTTTTCCTTCACGGCGGTTAATCATATGTTTAGCCACTTGTTGTGAAACTAAAAACACCGCTTTTTGATTAACGTTAATGACAGCATCCCAATCTGCTTCAGGAAATTCTGTAAAAGGATGACGACGTTGAATCCCAGCATTATTAATTAAAATATCAATAGCACCGATTTCTTTCTCAATATAATTAATTGCTTGCGTTACGGATGCTAAATTAGTGACATCAAAACCTACACCAACCGCATCAATACCTTGTTGCTGCAATAACTTGGCAGCATTATCGGCTCTTTCTTGAGTAATATCATTGATGATAATACTAGCGCCATATTGACCTAAACCATTTGCTAAAAGATTACCAATTCCTTGAGCAGAACCGGTGATGAGTGCGCGTTTTCCTTTCAATTCAAATAAAGACTGCATGACTTTCTCCCTTTTTTTTAAAAATGTTATGCGTAACAGTTACGCATAACATTAGAGCAAAAAATCTAAAAAAGAAAGCCTAAAACACCATGATTAACCGGAAAATGTTAATTCTGTGATCAATATCAAATTATTGAGGTAAAAAATTTTTCGATTTAATTTTAAAAAGTTAATACTAAACATCGCTGCGTGTTTTATATATAATAGCCAGCCACAGACTTGGATTTAGAAAATCAATTTCGGAGCTTTTTTCATGCAGCAGTTTCGTCCTATCCGTCGTGCTTTACTTAGTGTTTCTGATAAAACCGGAATCATTGAATTTGCCAAAGCTTTATCCGTTCGTAATATAGAACTTCTTTCCACTGGCGGAACCGCCAAACTTCTAATTGACAACCATATTCCTGTTACCGAAGTAGCGGATTACACGGGATTTCCTGAGATGATGGATGGTCGAGTCAAAACTTTACATCCTAAAATACATGGTGGCATATTGGGGCGTCGAGGAATTGATGATGAGGTGATGCAACAACATCAAATCGCACCAATTGATATGGTAGTTGTGAACTTATATCCTTTTGCGAAAACGGTTGCTGACCCAAAATGCAGTCTAGAAGATGCGATAGAAAATATTGATATTGGTGGACCAACCATGGTACGGTCAGCGGCTAAAAATAACAAAGATGTTGCTATCGTCGTTGATTGCCGGGATTATAGCACCATCATCGATATGCTAGATCAACAGCAAAATTGCCTTTCGTTCAAATATCGATTTAGTTTAGCAATAAAGGCATTTGAACATACTGCTCAATATGATGGTATGATTGCCAACTACTTTGGTAAACTTGTGCCACCATATTATGGTGATACAGATAAACCAGCAGGTGAGTTTCCTCGCACTTTAAATTTACAATTTATTAAAAAACAAGATATGCGCTATGGTGAAAACTCTCATCAACAAGCGGCTTTCTATGTTGAAGAACATTTAGAGCAAGGCTCTATTGCTACCGCTAAACAGGTACAAGGTAAAGAATTATCTTATAACAATATTGCTGATACCGATGCCGCATTAGAATGCGTAAAATCATTTGCAGAGCCGGCTTGCGTGATTGTTAAACACGCCAATCCTTGTGGTGTTGCGGTAAGTGATAACATCTTAAATGCCTACCTTAATGCTTTTAAAACCGATCCAACTTCTGCCTTTGGTGGCATCATTGCTTTTAATCGCCCTTTGGATGCTAAGACTGCCCAAACTATCGTTGATAAGCAATTCGTTGAAGTGATTATTGCGCCATCCGTTGATCAAGACGCATTGGCGATCACCCAAACTAAAAAAAATGTCCGGGTATTGGAGTGTGGTCAATGGTCAGGAAGCGCAGTTGCCAGTTTAGACTTTAAACGAGTTAATGGTGGACTTCTTGTACAAGACCGAGATTTAGGTATGGTAACCCAAGAACAACTAACTGTGGTTACCAAACGACAACCGACCGAAAAAGAGTTATCCGATGCACTATTTTGTTGGAAAGTAGCTAAATTTGTAAAATCTAATGCCATTGTTTATGCTAAAGATAACATGACTATTGGAATTGGCGCCGGGCAAATGAGCCGGGTGTATTCGGCAAAAATTGCCGGAATAAAAGCGCAAGATGAAAATCTAGAAGTCGCTGGTTCAGTTGTGGCATCTGATGCCTTCTTTCCGTTTAGAGACGGTGTTGATGCAGCGGCTGCTGTGGGAGTTACTTGTGTTATTCAGCCCGGTGGTTCAATTCGCGATGATGAAGTGATACAAGCTGCAAATGAGCATAATATTGCCATGATCTTCACCAATATGCGGCATTTTAGGCATTAATTTTAAAAGTATTGAAAGGACCTTGTATGAAAGTATTAGTTATCGGCAATGGTGGACGTGAACATGCTTTGGCATGGAAAGCAGCACAATCGCCATTAGTTTCTAAAGTGTTCGTTGCGCCGGGCAATGCCGGTACCGCGCTGGAACCTAATTTAGAAAACATCAACATTAAAGCAACCGACATTGCTGGTCTACTCAATTTTGCTCAAGCGCAAGAAATAGACTTAACTATTGTAGGACCAGAAGCTCCATTAGTGATTGGTATTGTGGATAGTTTCCAAAAGGCAGGATTAACTATTTTTGGCCCCTCAAAAGCCGCAGCACAACTTGAAGGTTCGAAGGCTTTCACTAAAGATTTTTTAGCTCGTCACCATATTCCAACTGCTGAATATCAAAACTTTACCGAAATTGAGCCAGCTATTGCTTATATTCAGCAAAAAGGGGCGCCAATTGTAATTAAAGCTGATGGTTTAGCTGCCGGGAAAGGCGTGATTGTTGCCATGACACTTCAAGAAGCAGAAGAGGCGGTGCGCGATATGTTAGCGGGTAACGCCTTTGGTGATGCAGGTCATAGAGTAGTAATAGAAGAGTTTCTTGATGGCGAAGAAGCTAGCTTTATCGTGATGGTCGATGGTAAGCATGTCGAACCAATGGCAACTAGTCAAGATCATAAGCGGGTAGGTGATGGCGATACCGGTCTTAATACCGGAGGAATGGGTGCTTACTCCCCCGCACCGGTAGTAACCGATGAGGTCTTCAATAAAGTTATGCAACAAATCATTTATCCAACAGTCAATGGCATGGCACAAGAAGGTAATGTTTATGTTGGTTTCCTTTATGCCGGTTTAATGATAGATAAACAAGGTAATCCCAAAGTCATTGAATTTAATTGTCGATTTGGCGATCCAGAGACTCAACCGATCATGATGCGAATGCAATCGGACTTGATCGAACTCTGTTTAGCTGCCACAAAAGGTAAACTAGATACCATAAAATCAAAATGGGATTCAAGACCAGCTTTAGGTGTCGTGCTCGCTGCTGGTGGTTATCCGGGCGATTACAACACCAAAGATGTTATTTTAGGTCTGCCAACCGTAATAGATAAAGATTACAAAATTTTCCACGCCGGTACTTGCTTGGAAAATGGTCAAGTTTGTACCAATGGTGGACGAGTTTTATGTGTCACCGCACTAGGTAACAGTGTATCAGACGCCAAAAAGCGCGCATATGAACAAATCAAAAATATTCATTGGCATGGTTGTTACTATCGGCATGATATTGGTTATCGAGCCATTGAACGCGAAAAAAATGATTTATAACCTTTAATTCTGATACTAAATATTTCATGATGGCGTCAAATGACGCCATATCTATTCATTATCATGACTTATGGTGGATTAATTTTTCTAAAATTCGCAATATAAATCTTGGTGTTAGTTTTACTGTTATCTATTTTTGCTTATAATCTAGACTATATTTATGAGTAATGCTTATTGAGTGATTGTTGTACTTGCCGATCCTACGATAAAGTGGAAAGAAGCCATTTGTGGTATCTAGCTTTAATTATAATATTATTACTAATCTCGATAATGCAGTGTTAATCGATTAATTAACTCTCTGAAGAAATAAAAAATGGTAACCTTTTTTTATATTTTATTATTTTTAATTGAGCTTTTTTTGTTGGGTGGCGCAATACTTCACTCAGATTTTACACCAACTCATTATAGAAGAATAAAATCGTTAAAAAGATTATTATGGGTAACAAGAATAATTTATTTTTTTCTAATGAGTATTTTATTCTTATACTCATTATATCGAGAAAAATTTATAGAATCTTTTCCAGAATATGAACCATTAATCCTTTTACTGTTTTTTATTCTCTTTTTTTTCAATCCTGCAATAGCTTTTATATGTTTACTAATTAACAAAATAAAAGGTAAAAAAAGAAAAAGAAAAAGAAAATTTATAATTTAAGAGTTCTTAACTTTGATGGAACAATAATTTTTTATACAGATCTATTTTTTTGTTTTTATTTTGGTTACTATTTTTTAGGTTATATTGATTATAAGGGCAATAGCGTTTTAAACAAAAATATAATCTTTATAATTATCTTTTAAGATAGTTATGCTCTTTTTATATTATTTTAATAATTAACATTTATAGGGATATAATGGATACTCAAAATCAATCTTATTTTAAACTACCAAGCCTTTTTACTTTTATCTATTTTGGTTGTTTAATATTCAAATCCATAATTAATCTTGTAATCAAATCGGATAGCTACCTTAGCGAAGGTGATATTTACATAGCTCAACTAATTTATAGTTTAACTTTGGGTTCTATGAATTATTATTTTTTAGTTTTTATTATCAGTGTATTTTTCTGCCAAAAGTATTGTATATATAATGTATCTAAAAATTGGAAAATAATCAGTTTGCTCTCTGTGATTTTTTTTCTAATTACCTATTTTTTGCAAACACCACTTTTTGAATTTGGCTTTGAAATATTTATGCAGTTTCATAATTATTTTCTAATTAATTTTGACTTCATCAACGATGATTCATTTCCATATTTCTATTTCATTTTTACATATCGGCTAATTCTGATAGTAGATTTATTGGTGCTAATCATAATGTTTTATTTTATCGGTAGAAATAATATTATTTATCGATCAGCAATTAATTTTAATTCAGACCAATTAGAAAAAATTCATATCCAACTTTATAGTATTTTCTTGTCCTATATATCGTTAGCAATAATTTATCATTTTTTGCAGCCAAGTATATCTTTAGTGATGGCACCTATATTGATAGGACTTTTATTGTCAGTAATTCTCTATATACTTTTCACCGTAGTTATCAAAAATAGTTTTGAACAAGTGAATTCTAAAGTGAGCTTCGCAAAATTGATATTGACTGGAGTGATAACTACTTTTCTTAGTGGTCTTGTAAGTACGACTATTTATTATGTGATTTTTATGAATGATATTTCACCTTCATTAAGTCTTATAAGTAAAATTCAATCTCAGTCTTTAAATAATCTGATATTTTTATTGGCAATTAATTTACTTTTATCTTTGTTAATCAGTCGCTATTTTATTAAATTTCTTTATAAAAAAGATGAAAGTTTGTTTATAAACTAAGGATAGATACCACCACTATGCTATAAACTCATAAAAGATATCTATCATGGTTAAAAATCGTTATAGTAAATTAAACTAAACTCTGAGTAATACTACATTATTGTTTAAAAAATAAATTAAAAAAAATGAGGATGGTAATGAGATTTTAAACAAAATCTTAAACAAAATGAATGTGTACTTTAGCAACTATGCAAGTTGTTAAAGTACCATCATTTGTAAAATTATTTGAACTATTTAATATGCAAATGGAGCAATAAAAATTCCATCAACAATCTTAACATTCTTGAATAATGGTATAAAAAGCTAGATAAATTTTAACGCTAAGCTTATTCAAAAAATATCAAACTATAATCTTTTAATAACAATTGAGGTGTTGATTCCACCAAAAGCAAAGTTATTGGTTTGAAAATATTCAATATCTAAATTTCGCCCAGCGCCGACAATATAATCAAGATCACCGCACTGAGGATCGATATGATTTAAGTTGATAGTTGGGTTAAACCAGCCTGTGTGCATCATTTCTAACGTCAACCATGCTTCAATTGCCCCACATGCGCCAAGGGTATGGCCAAAATAACTTTTCAATGATGATATGGGAGCCCAATATTTGGCTACTAATTAATAGGTTAACTAAAGTGTACTATTAAATAACAAAACTATTCGTGATAATTATTCAACCGTAAATTTGAAGTTATAGTTGATATCCCTTATTCTACGACAAGTTATTCAATTAATTATGTTTCTGTTAGTCCAAACTTACAAAGCAGCAATGGAAAAGTTCACCGTAATTACAATCGTTGGGTAAATAATCTTGACGTTAAAATTAGAGAAAGTATTTTCAGAGCTAAATAAGAATCTAAAAATAATTTTATTTGCCAATAAAGCAACACTAAGCCCAAAATCAGTTTGGTTTTTTTTATACTTAATTCATTATTGATATTATTTTTTCAATTCGCTACTTTTGACAAAATTATGCTGTTTACTAGCAATAATATTAATTGTTAAAATTTACTATCTATTCTTTGCATTGAAGTTTAATATATAGATGTATTCATATCTTGTTATGAATATAGTTCCAGTTCCAATCTTTTCTTATCTATCTTTTCTATTTCATAAATCTTAGCACTTGAGGACAATAATTATGTTTCAATGGCTTTCAAATTGGATTTTAGATGGACTTAAGCATTCACCAGAAATACTTTTATTTCTCTCTTTAAGCTTAGGGTATTTGATTGGTGGTATTCGAATCGGCAAATTTCAGTTAGGTGGTGTGGCTGGTTCATTATTGGTAGCAGTGGCATTAAGTGTATTTGGTGTGACTGTAGATGCTGGTGTTAAAGCGGTACTTTTCGCTTTATTTATTTATGCTGTTGGTTTCGAAAGCGGACCGCAGTTTTTCCGTTCATTAGGGGTAAAAACCCTGCGTGAAATCTTTTTAGCATTATTTATTGCTGTTGCCGGTTTTGTAACGGTAGTGGTGTTAGCCAAATTATTCCATTTAGATAAAGGTCTTGCTGCTGGTTTAGCCGCAGGCGGATTAACCCAATCAGCTATTATGGGTACGGCATCAGATGCATTAACTCAGCTAGGTTTAAGCCCAGAAGAGTTAAGCCGATTACAAGGTAATGTGACTATTGGTTATGCGGTGACATATATCTTTGGTTCACTGGGCGCGATTATCGTTTGTGTTAACATTTTGCCAAAAATTATGGGGCGAGAAATTAACGACGATGCAATTAAGGCCGAAGCAGAACAATTACATGGCTCGCTTTTATTAGGTAGTGGTCAAAACTTTGCTTTATCTGATGTAACTGGTCGCTTATATCGTATTACTAATAAGGTTAATCAAACTGTTGAAAGTTTAGAAAAGGTGATTAATGGTATTAGTATTGAGCGAATCAAACGTGGCAATCGTATTATTGAAGCTACACCTGAGACTTTATTAAAAGCCAAAGATATTATTTTAGTTGTTGGCCATCGTGATGCCATGATTTCTGCCACTGATTTATTAGGTGAAGAAGTGAATTCAGCACAGGGTATGGATGTGGTGATGAATACCCAAGATGTTGAAATGCGTAATACTCGATATGTTGGTCAAAATTTAACACAAGTGCTTTCATCTGACGAAGTGATGAAGTTAAAACATGGTATTTATTTAATTGCTGTTCATCGTGATGGACAACCATTGCCATTAAATAATGATATGGTATTTAAGTTAGGTGATGTTATTACCATTTATGGTACCGATGGTGATTTAAGGCGTGTGGTTGACAGAATTGGTGCGCCGATTACCAAAAGTGAAAAAACTGACTGGATATTCCATGGGTTAGGTCTGGTAGTTGGACTTATTATTGGTCTTATTGTGATCCGAGTCAGTGATATTCCAATCACTTTAGGTGCAGGTGGTGGTGCATTATTATCAGGCTTATTGTTTGGTTGGTATCGCTCTTTACACCAAACAGTAGGAAATATTCCTACCGGAGCAGTGCAATTACTTAAAGACTTTGGTCTAGCTGGCTTTGTGGCAGTTGTTGGGCTAAGCTCAGGTTTACAAGCCATTAATACTATTAAAGATCAAGGTCTTTCATTATTCTTAATCGGTGTTGTGGTGACTTTATTGCCGATGTTACTAGGCATTTATTTTGGTAAATATGTCTTGGGTTATAAAAATTCGGCGGTATTTGCTGGAGCTTTAGCCGGTTCTCGTAGTGCAAATCCAGCTTTTGGTGAAGTACTAAATAAAGCCGGTAACTCAACGCCTACCAACTCTTTTGCAATTACCTATGCTTTAGCTAATGTTTTCCTAACCTTGTTAGGACCATTAGTTGTTGCTTTTGTTTAATTGACATCTCAAATTAAGGATACATGATTATGAAAAGTAATAATGAATATGCGAAATACGCGAATTTAAGTCCTTTTGAATTGAAAGATAATTTAATTAAACTAGCACAAAGCCATACTGATCGTGTGATGTTAAATGCGGGGCGTGGTAATCCTAACTTTTTGGCAACTTGGCCACGACAAGCGTTTTTTCAACTAGGTGTGTTTGCGCTACAAGAATCTGAAATGTCTTTTTCATATATGAATGAAGGTGTCGGAGGCATGCCAATTAAAGTTGGTTTAACTGGGCGTTTTGAACATTTTGTTCGTCAAAATTATCAAACACCTGGTGTGTCTTTTTTAGGTAAAGCATTTTCTTATATTCGCGATCAGCTAGGTTTAGATGAAAACGCATTCTTACAAGAGATGGTTGAAGGTATTTTAGGCTGTAATTACCCTGTACCAGACAGAATGCTACGTTTTAGTGAAGAGGTAGTTAAAGCATATGTCCTCACTCAAATGGGAGCACAATATCTAAGACGTGATGATCTGGATCTTTTTGCCGTTGAAGGCGGTACAGCGGCAATGGCCTATATTTTCAATTCTATGAAAGAAAATAACTTAATCCAAAAAGGTGACAAAATTGCCATTGGCGCACCTATTTTTACACCCTATTTAGAAATTCCTGAGCTTAATGATTATCAATTAGTAGAGGTTTTAGTTAACTCTGATCCTGATGCGAACTGGCAATATCCTGAAGCGGAATTACGCAAATTAGAAGATCCGACTATTAAAGCTTTCTACTTAGTTAACCCATCAAATCCACCATCAGTAAAAATTGATGATAAAAGCTTGCAGATCATTGCTGATATTGTGAAAAAACGTCCTGATTTAATTATTTTAACTGATGATGTTTATGGCACATTTGCTGATAATTTCCAATCCTTGTTCGCTATTTCTCCAAAAAATACGATTTTAGTTTATTCATTTTCTAAATACTTTGGGGCAACCGGTTGGCGTTTAGGGGTGATTGCCACAGCTCGTGATAATATATTCGATAAAAAAATTAAGGCATTACCTAGCAAAACGAGACAGATTTTAGATAAACGCTATAGTTCTATTGTAACTGATCCTGAAAATCTAAAATTTATTGACCGTTTAGTGGCCGACAGTCGTGCAGTGGCGTTAAATCATACTGCTGGGCTTTCAACTCCACAACAAGTACAAATGGTGTTATTTGCCTTGTGTGAGATGATGGATACCGATCAAAGTTATAAAGCAGCATTAAAATCATTGATCCGTCGTCGAGCGGCTTCGTTATATCAACATTTAGGACTTGCGCATCATACTGATGAAAACAGTGTCGATTACTATACCTTAATTGACCTAGAACATATTTGTCGTGAGCTTTATGATGACAAGTTTGCTAAATGGATCTTAAAAAATAAAAATCCATCTGAGATGTTATTTAGAATTGCTGATGAAGCAGGGGTGGTTTTATTACCTGGTAAAGGATTTGCTGTACAACATCCTTCGGCTCGAGCTTCATTAGCCAATTTAAATGAATATCAATATGCAGCGATTGGCTTATCAATGCGTAAACTTGCTCAAGAGTATTATGCTGAGTATCAAGGAAAAGCGAAGAAAAAATAGTTAATCACTTAAATTTATTCATCTATCTACATATCAAACCCTAGTTTAACTAGGGTTTTTTATTTTATAAATCATTCTTCTTGATAAAAAATTTTAGTTATTCATTTTGAATAAAAACAAGTTAATTTAATAATATTGATTTTTTTTAAACAGTAAATTGACAGCTTATTTTTTAATCTATATGATCGCAAATGAAAATCATTATCAATTAAAGCGTGTTCGGATGAAAAATTTAACTGTAAAATTTAGTCTATTTAGTTTGTGCCTTATGAGCTGTTATAGTTCTATTGTGCTAGCTGAAAGTAATATTAAAGATATCAAGGAAGATATTGAAAAAGATAAATTGGACACCATCACTGTTACTGGTGAAGGGGTACAACGTAGCGAGTTACAAACCAGTTCAAGTTTAAGTGTTATAACTAATAAAGATATCGAAAGACGTCCCGATCTTTACTCTTTAACAACTGTACTTAAACAAACTTCCAATATTCTAGAAACTGGATTAGGTAATCAATTACCCTCAATTCGAGGCGTTGAGGGGTCATCAGCTCATGGCGCAATATCTTTTTTAGCAGGAGCTCGTCCTAGAGTTAATGTGCAAGTTGATGGTGATAATTCTAACTATAATGAATTGGCCTTTGAAACTAAATCGCTATGGGATATTAAGCAAGTCGAAGTTTATCGCGGGCCACAAAGTTATGCTCAAGGACGTAATTCTATCGCTGGTGCTATTGTTATGCAAAGTAATGATCCTATCAATAAATTTGAAGCAGCAGCAAAAACGGATTACGGTAATCAAAACAGACGTCAATTAGCCGCAATGCTATCTGGTCCATTAGTTGATGAACAATTACTCTTACGTTTTACGGTGGATGATCAAGGTCGTAAATCCTATGAACATTTAGCCAATTATCATCCTGCCGGTGATTCAAGAAAGTTTAAATCCACTACAACTAAGGCTAAATTACTTTGGTTACCTTCAGCTGTGCCGGATCTTTATAGCCGTTTAACCTTTAAACATGTAGATTCACGAAATCCTCAAGGAGAGTTTAAGCCAACAACAGATTTTGATACCTATCGTTCTGTATTCAAAATTCGTACTTCCAGCACAATTTGGGATGTAGGTTATCAATTTAATGATACATGGGAATTTGAAAATAAAGTTATTTATTCAAATTATATTCATGACCGTTTTTCTCTGCCTTCTGGCGCACCATCTCGTGTTGAGGGGCATAAATGGCAAGTTCAGCCGATTTTAAAATACAACGATGGTACATACCAAGGTTTATTTGGTCTATTTTATTTTCAGTCACCACAAGATGACAGTATTTTATTAGGCGTTCGCAACCGTTATCATGATGTTACCAAGACTAAAGCGGTTTTAGGGGAGTTTACCTTTAAACCAATTGATGTTATCGAAGTTAATCTATCAGCTCGTTATGAGCAAGAAAAACATACCCGTAAAGGTGGTAGCTTATTTACTTTAGATTATGATAACAAAACAAATGTTTTCTTACCGAAATTTGATGTTGCTTATCTAATCAGTGATGATCAGCGTATTGGTGCTAAAATTGCTCGTGGTTATAATCCAGGAGGGGCTGGAATTACATTTACCTATCCTTTTTCAACATACAATTATGGTACTGAATATCTTTGGAACTATGAACTTTATCACCGCTGGCTTTCAGACGATAAACGCTTAAAAATCAATACCAATATTTTCTATAACGACTATAAAGATATGCAAATTGAGTATTCTCATCCACTAGGAATAACTATTGCTAATGCCGATAAAGCGATAACTTATGGTGCTGAATTTAATGTTGAGTGGCAAGCAACACAAAATTTAAATTTAAACTCCGGTTTGGGCTTACTTAAAACCAAAATAGAAAAATATAGCGACAGTAAAAGTTATAACGGCAATAAGCTAACGCGTGCTCCTGGTTATACATTTAATTTAGGCGGGTACTATAACCTACCATATGGGTTGGAAACCGGATTAAATGCATCGTTTGTGGATAGTTACTTTACTGATGCATCAAATAATAGAGCATCTAAAATCGATAGTTATTACCAAGCAAATGCTTACATAGCTTATAACTTCAAACAAGGTCGAATCATGCTTTATGCTGATAATGTTTTCAATTCTCATGACAAAATTAGCCTGATGTCTTCATCTTCACGTTACAGTACTTATCAGCAACCACGGCAAGTAGGTATTTCTGCACAAATAAACTATTGATAAATCAGTTAAATATTATATGTATAAAGGATTTAAATTTATTTTAGTTTTACATAACTGATTGTTTTAAATTAACCGAATTATGAGTGGTAATGGGTTATTAAAATATATTTGCACTACTAAAAAATGATATTAATTAAGATGTTATGGCCATAAAGTAGATGCTGTAAAAGGAAAATTAGTAAATGATTGACAAAGCAACAATTAAATTACCTAAAAATGTATGGTTATTATTTGTAAGTCTTTATATTACAGAATATGTTGGTATTGGCTTTTTGACTATCGCCTTAGCTTTAATTTTAAGAAAAGATGGCATGGAGTTAAACCAATTAAGTCTTATTCCTTTAATGATGTTACCAATCGGGTTAAAAATTTTATGGGCACCGGTTATTGATAAATATTTAAAACGGCGAATATCTCATTATCGCAATTGGTTATTTATCTCTTTAACGCTAATGTTAGTATGCTTAATATCTATAGCTTGTTTAGATCCAATCCAACAGTTTTATATTATTTTACCCATCATCTTTATTTTTTCCACAATGACTGCAACTCAAGAATTAGCCATATCAGGATTAGCTTGTAATATTTTTTTAGCCGAGCAGCGTTATCTTATTTCCAGTATCAAGACCAGTGGTTCTATGATGGGTAATATTTTAGGTGGTGGAGTAATTTTACTACTCTATGCCTATATTGGTTGGATGGGTTGTTTATTATTAATTGCTATTTTAATTGGATTTACATTAATTCAACTTTGCTTTTTTGCAGAGTACCGTTACTGCCAAAATCAGCCTATTGCTGAAAATAATGATCCTCAATATTGGAAAAATCTGATTACTATCTGGAAAGGTAAAATTAATTGGTTAATTATTTTGATACTTATGCCGTTTAGTTTCCTACCGGCTTATAACCTATTATCACCAATACTTGTCGATGATGGTTGGGCATTATCAGATATTGCTATTTTATTGAAAGTATTTGGATCCATTGTTAGCTTATTGGCAGTTATATTAGTAGCCAAAATCCTCAAGCGATTAACAAGGAAACAAAGTTTAACTTATTCATTACTCTTTCATGCTTTTTGTTTACTTGCATTCATTCCGATCTCGTTAGGTTATGTTAATATTTTCAATGTCTATTTAGCCTGTTTTCTTTATTTTCTTAGTTTACCTTTAATGTCTATCGCCATTACCGCCATCATAATGGATAATTCAGATAGCTCACAGGCACGTTCTACTGCTTGTAACGCTCAATCGGCACCAAGTTTTATATGTGGATTTATCGTAATATCACTAAGTTATTATCTGGCACAACAATTTGGTTACTTCCCTGTCGTAATCGGCTCAATAGTACTCGCATTTTTAAATGCATTCTACGCAAGCCGAACAATGGAAAAATAGGATGACGTAGAATTTCATGAGTTAACAAAATAATAGTTAGATATCAGTTGGTAAAAATAATGTTATTTTTAAAATAACATTATTTTTTTGTTTTAATCATTTGTAATGATGCTAGTACTTCTACCGCAACTAAAAATAGTTTTTAAATGTACTGATTTAAAATATATCTAAACCATGTCTTATTATGTTTTCATTATTGCAAAGATCCTTACCTGAGATCATTATAAATAGCGTCTTAATTTTTATTAATTAACAATTAATCAATTAGATATGATTTTATCGATATTGTTTTCGCTAAAATAAAATTTTTTTTATTTATTTATAAGATCGGACATAACCTGTCTAACTGACCAGTTAAATTATCTCTGAAATATTTATTAAAATAAGGAGATAAAATGGCTGTTTACCGTTCTGATGCAGATCTTGCATTTTTAAAACATTGTAATAACGATGATTTAGATTTACTGGTTTCTATTCTAACTATAGATCCTAAAGATAACCAATCAAGATATAGTGAAGAATTGACCTCATGTGAAATGTATAAAAAACACTATCCAAATCACAATAAATACTGGGAGTGCATTGCTGCTGAGTTACAAACCTATGGAGCTAATACACTGGTCACTAAGTTATTTCGCGGTGGTAAAGGCGTTCCTTATCGGGAAATTTTAATTGATGTTTGTGAAAAGAAAAAAGTAAATTTCAATAAAAATGCACCAATTGAAAATATTGAAATGAATCTACTTTTAAAAATGTTAGAGCAAGCATTAAATGAAATGACTACAGAGCAGTTAAATCAACTCTCAAAGGAAATGGAGATGGATTTGATGAACCCAACTCCAGAGCTAATATTAATGTCGATTCAATCTGCGATTAACCTTTCAGGATTTGCCGCATATATATTTGCTAGTCGCACCCTTGCGATGGTTTTAAATCAAATTGGGATGAAAGCTCCTTTTATTGTTTATACTTCAATGTCTACATTTATGAGCTTTTTGGCAGGACCAATAGGTTGGGGTATAACGGCAACTTGGTTAGCAAGTGATTTTGCCTCTCCTGCGTTTAGAGTCACGGTGCCGGCATGTGTGATTATTGCTTATATGCGTCAAAAACATCTAAATAAAGAAACAATTAATCAACACCAGAAATAAATGTAGGAAGCATAATATGTCTGAGTATGATCGATTTAGTATCAGAATCTGTATGATACTTGAACGTTTGTTTTTAGGGGAAACACTTTCAATTAATGAGTTGGCTAATGAATTTAATGTCTCGAAAAAAACGATAAGTAGAGATTTTAATGAGCGTTTAGCCAATCTGTTAAGAATAGAAATTGAAATGGTCAAAAAAGGACAGTATAAATTGTCCGAAAACTCAATGAGTTTGTTAAGAAATAATCGATATCGCGGTATTTTAGAATTTAGTAAAGTTATTGATATTGATAAATTATTTCCTAAACAAGTTTTTGACTATAAGTTTATTAGTGCTTTGCTTTCTAATAAAAATCATTCGCCATGTATTGTGTATGTTGATTCACTAAAGGAACAACCAAATGTGTATGGACCTTTTCTTACAATAATTCAAGCAACCATTAATAAAACCTTAATTACTATAAAAACAAACAATGAAGTTTTTGATCATTTTGCACCATATAAATTAATTAAATTTAAAAGTCATTGGTATTTAGTTGGAATATATGAGAAAAAATTTCATGTTATAAACTACGATGTAATCAAAGAAGTTTTAGTTATTGGCGTATTGTTTGATGTTGATGTATATAAATTACAAAAGATCGAAGAGGAAAGTTTTATACAATCGCTTCCACATTTTTGTTATGTAATGCGAGTATTTCAAGAAGAAAAAAATTAATTTAGAAAGGAGATAAAAATGTTCATTTTTAGAATCATGAGTATTAGCCTAGGGGCGGCCTTGACCATTGCATCTATATATGAAGCCCAAAAGATCCTAGAAAAAAAGTGTCATATTAAAAATCTAACTCAAAGCCAAAATATTGCAATTCGTAGCGCGACTGGTTTTGCTGTTTCGGTTGTTATAGGTGGGGCAGTCATTAATACAATTAAAAAAATTTATAAATATTAATATGATAAAAATAGAGTTAAAACCTAGTATATGATTGAAAATGGTGATCAATTTTTTGTATAAAATATCTAACTTAATAATATAAATTAAATAATACGAATTATGTAACAATAATTCGTATTATTTGTAGTATTAAACATGTAAATATCCCTTGTTAGTATCCAAACCAAGTAGAAATTAAGCTGTTTTTTTCATGTTCTATATTCAATTGGTAGCATATTGTTTAATGCTTCATGCGGTCTTTCTGCGTAATACATCTCTAACCTCACTTCCGTTATTTTTCCTCCTTGTTTCAAATTTTTAAATACAAATCTAACACCTCAGTTCGATATATCTGGTTGAATCGTTCTATATAGTCGTTTTGATAAGGACTAACAGGTTTAATGTAATCTAGGGTTACTCCATCTGATTTTGCTTAACTGGTGAATCTGATTGAGGTAAATTCTGCGCTATTATTAATGCGTATTTTAAATGAATAACCGTGATATTGAGCTAGTCTGTCTAATTATCGGGAGAACTCTATCAACCGATAAACTCACTGCTATATCAATACTTAAAGTCTGATGATTCACATCATCAATAACATTAAAGGTTCTAAATTGACGATGATTTTCGAAACTACCACTCATCGCCGTATATATCTCGCCATTTATAAAATACCATATTGACGACCAAGCTTTTTAACATGCATACCTGCTTCAGAGTCTTTTAAAATAGAGACAATTTGCTCCTCTGATAATTTTTTATATTGAAATTCTCCTTAAAAATATTATCGAGAATTTTATACTTTTTATGTACTATTTTAGCGGGATTGTTACAAAAACCAGCCAGAATTAATACTTTCATATTCTTGTATATTCTTATCTTTACTGTGACGTCATGACAATACAGATAACTATTTTAAAGAACGTTTAAAGTTCCACTTGTAAAGTTTAAACAACTAAAGTTCAATCAAAATCAATATTGATTGGTTTGCTACCATTAAACGATAATACCGAGTATTTTAGGTATATAGTGACTGAAATATATTGTATAAACAATAGGGTTTTCCGCATATAGTGTCTTTATTACCAATGATTAAAGCTCGTTTCAATTGTGATGGTCTTAGCCCTAAACCCGATACACAGGTTCTACTAAAATGAGCCAAATCAGAAAATCCTTTATCACTGGCTAATTTTGTCAATGTTGTGGATGAATCAAAGATATCAATTACATCTCGTAATCTTTTCCACAACAGATAACTTCGAAAATTAACGCCCAACTCCGAACGAAAAAGATGAAGAAAACGACTTTCAGAAAGGTGTAATCTATCGGCGATTTCTTTGGATGAAATTTGCTTTATGGGTAAAGATGAAATAATGGAGACAGCTTTATTAATACGATTATCATGTTCAAAAGAATAATTAGGGTCTGATTCACATAGTAGCTTATAGACATAATAAAGATCGTATGGTTGCTTAATTGTGATAGATTTCATTAAATAATTGGCAATTTTTAATGCTTCTTTATTGGTTAAAAAATAGACGGAGTTGGTTGCAGTAAAATGCGATAATAAGTGATAATAAGGATCTTCTGCATCAATAAACAAATTAATACAACATATATCAGGTGCACTTAATTTATGGGGAACGTTTGGGCGAATAATAAATCCAAATAAATATTTTTTATCACCTGGTGTTTCTAATTCCAAACACATATTGTGTAATGATATGGTCAGTTGGAGAGAGGGATGACGATGCCAATCTGTCATAATATTGTATAGAAAAAACAATGTTGATAAATCTTGTCGGTGCACTTTAACGAACAAATCATTTTCTAACATAATATTTTATCCTTGTTAAATAAAAACTTCCTTTTGATTAAAATTAAAGCTATAAACTGGATAAATAGAAACAAATAACTTGATTAACTCGAACCAACTAAAGCATAACACATACCTGGTTTAAAGTTAATCAAGAACCAAGCAACGAATTTTGATCAATTTGGAGAATTAGTTAATAATAAGCTTTTAGAAAAAGGGACATAGGTTCTACCCCTGTGCTTTAAAGAACTGATAAAATAATTAACATTTCAAGACGACTAAAGACACGACATAACTACAAGGTTTACAAACAACCAAATTACACAAAGAAATCTTATTTCTTAGCTAGTCATCAGATAAAGAAATTGCAATACCATTAGATACGGTAAAAGATGTGATTACTTATGTTGTTCAGTTAATTAATTTGTTTAGCTTGGGTTTAATAATGGAAAGTATCATGTTAGCAATTGTTAAACCTAAAATTCATAATAAACCGCTGTTGCTAAAGTAATAACCAGACCAGTTTTTTCAATCTGATAGATATAATAGTGACATTTTATTACTCATTAAGTATTCATCACTAAAATTAGGTTATTTGGCATAATTTATTTTAACAGCTGTTGAATCCAACCAATGGGTAAGCAAGCATATCTCCTGATATTTAATCTATTGCTAGGAAATATCAGTAAGTAATTTCCTGCTCACATCATTGGTATCCACGTGGACATACATAAATATCAATGTAATGAATACTTATTATTAATTTGCTCTTCATTCAATTCAATGCAAACCAGCGAAGAGTAACTTTGAACCAACTTCTGGTTATTTTTTGTGGCGATAATAATGAAAATGAATTTTATTAAGCAGACATTCCACCATCAATCACTAAAGTTTGACCGGTAATATAATCACCACCAGAACCGAGTAAAAAGTTCACCGACATAGCCACATCCTTGGTTGAACCTATTCGGCCTAATGGAATTTTTTTCAACATATTTTTATACGCACTACTCGATAAATTTTTACTCATGTCGGTTTCAATAAGACCTGGAGCAATTGAATTGACACGAATATTAAAACGACCTAATTCAACAGCTAACGAATGAGTCATTCCAATCATTGCAGCTTTTGTAGCAGCATAATTGACTTGACCTATATTACCTTTAAAGGCAGTCACTGAACTAATAAAGAGAATACAACCATCTCCTCGACTAATCATATGAGGTAAAAAAGCTTGATTGACTAAATAGCTAGACAAAACGTTATTATTCATTACTTCTAACCATGTCTCTTCTTCAATGTGAATAAATAAGTTGTCTTTTACTATGCCTGCATTATTAATTATGGCGTACGGTGCACCGAATAATGAAACACATTCACTGACAACGTGGTTAACTTCGTTTGCAATTGAGACATCACATTGATAAGCTTTACATTGTTTACCTTGTGAAGTCAAAGATTCACATATTTCAAGTGCTTGCTTTTTACTATTTTTATAAGTGAAGACAATATCAAAGCCATTTTTAGCTAGCTCTGACACTATTTCAGCTCCAATACCTCGTGAACCACCTGAAACAAAAACCCATTTATTTTCCATATTTAATTTCTCTTTTGCATTTAATTTTTAGTTTTTATACCCATAATATTCATGGTTATTATTATCGATACTTCCTCTTTCACCCAAATAGGAATAACAATATTAATTAAAAGTGAGTCTTTATAATTTGTCGTATCATTAATCATTACGCCATAATTTATGTTATCGAGTACTTTTTCTATATTTAGTTGGCTTATTTGAGGACTGACGTAAACCTGATGATTTGTATGTAAAAATAGAACATTATCACCAATAAATTGTTCTTGATTCCCCATGAATTCTTTAAATTTTTGGACACATAATTCAGTTGCATGTTTGGAGATGAAAAGAGAAAAAAGAAGTGCGTCGAAAAATATCCATAATAGAGAAACATTTGCGAAAGTTGCTTTAAATTCTTGTTGTTTTTCTTTTATCAATTCTGGATCAATACTAAATATTTGTGTATCAGAAAAATTAAACTGTCGGATTTCTTCATTAAAAGTACTTTTATGCATTGAACCAATAAAATATTTTTTTGCTAACTCCATATCGTGTAAAGTAAACGATATTTTATTCTCTGAATTCTTTAATAAAAGTTGATAATCTTTATCAATATCTAAAGGATAACGTAATGAGGAGCGCCAAATAAACCCATCTGATTGTCCTTTTATAAATGAGTCAGTAGTGTACTGTTTTAAAGGCAGCATGGCCAACATACCATGTACTGCCAAATTATTTAGCCCAATTTGTCTGGCTTTGTTTTCATCAAAATGAATAGGATTGAAATCACCAGAAAAGTTAGCCCATTCCTCAAGGGATTTTTTGTTAAAATTCAATATCATTATTGAAGCCTTTCAAAAATCAATGCACTATTTGAGCCACCGAATCCATAATTCACGTTTAAAACCGATTGAATATTGGCAACCCGTCGATGCTTATTGGGTACATAATCTAAATCACAATTTGGATCAGGATTGTTTAAATGAATGGTTGCTGGAATGATATTGGTTTCGATCGATTTTATACTTAAAATTGACTCTAAAGCACCTGCAGCAGCAATAAGATGACCAGTATAGGATTTCGTGCTCGAGATAGGCAATGAATATACTGGATCACCAAATATCTTCTTTAACATCTCAGTTTCATTAAGGTCATTTAGTTGTGTTGAAGTTCCATGGGCATTTACATAATCAACTAACTCAATATCAGCCTGCTTTAAAGCATTTTTAACCGCATGATATCTACCTTGACAATCAGGAGCGGGAGTTGTTACATCGTAGGCATCTGAACAATTCCCATAACCAGTGACCTCAGCATAGATGGTTGCCCCTCTTTTTACTGCTGTTTCATATTTTTCCAAGCAAAGAACCGCTGCGCCTTCGGATAAAACAAAACCACTACGATTCTTATCAAATGGACAACAGGCTGTTTCTATATTTTCTTGCTCTTTGCTTAACGCATTGAGAATATCAATACTCCATATATTTAGATCACTATTTAAGCTCTCACCACCACCAGCTATCATCATTTCTGCTCGGCCGCTTCTAATTATTTCAACCGCATCGCCAATTGCTATTCCTCCGGTGGCACATGCAGAAACTGGTGTATTTTGATAACCTCTCAGATTCCAATTCATGGACATTATTGCTGAGCCAACATTGTGCATAGATAAAATATTGGTCAATGGTGAGGCAAAACCTTCTGAATTATAAGACAGGCTATTTTCAGCTAAGGCATCGGCACCTCCCCAGCCTGTCCCAAAGATAACGCCTCGCGAAAAAGGAGGGTAGTGCTTATCCATCTCACTTAAATCGTCTCCAAAAGCCATTTTTAACGCTTCATCAGCAGCAATTAACCCTAAACGACCAAAACGAGGCGTATTTTTCAAAATTCGTTTGGAAAATGGTGATAAGTTTAATTCGAATGGAATCTTGCCAAAAAACTTTGCAGTAATAGATTTATCAGGATAGTTATACTTGCAGTAGCCAACTTTATAATCCATTATTGCTTTCCAAATTTCGGCCACATTTTTGCCTAATGAGGTAATCGCGCCATAGCCTGTAACGACAACTCGTTGTCTAGTAGTTTTGTCTCCCATTTTTGTTCCTTAAGCTTTTAAAGATTGAGATAAATAGTCAACAAAATCACCAACTGAACTAATTTGTTTTTGTGCCAATTCTGCCATATTTACAGCTAACCCATATTTCTTTTTTAAAGCCACTTCAATTGAAACATAATCAAGGCTAACTAAATCTAACTCAGATAATGGTGTATCTCTGGTAATTGATGCCGCATCAATATCTGTTAATTCCGTAACTTGTTCCACAATAAAATCAAATAAATCCATAATAGTATTCCTCTGTTAGTTTAATATGTTTCAATTGCTCTTCCTGATAAAGAAAGCAGATGAGAAATTTCCAAATGAATGGCGTTTGCTAATATATCTATTTCATTAATGGTTGTTTTATTACCCAAACTAATGCGTACAGCGCCATCAATTTGTTCATTAGATAATCCCATTGACAAAAGGACGTAAGAACGATGTGACTTTTTATTATTGCTACAAGCAGAACCTAAGGATAAAGAGATACCATGGAGCAAATTCAATCTGCTTGCCAAAGATTCTGCGCGGATATTTTTAAAACTTAGATTTATTGTCCAAGCGGCCTGATATTCAGGATTTTTACTGCCATTAATATCATATTGAACAGCTAGCAAACTTAATTTTTCTAAAAGCCGATTTCGCAATTGCAAATAATGCTGATACCTTGAAATGAGTTGGCTATTTGCCTCTTGGGCTGCTATTGCTAAACCAGCTAATCCGATAGTATTTTCCGTTCCACTGCGTAATCCTTTCTCTTGACCTCCTCCATGTAGTAAAGGGGTTAAGGATATATTTTCTGCAACAAATAATCCTCCGATACCTTTAGGTCCATTGAATTTGTGTCCAGAAAAGGACAATGTTGATACACCCGGTAATTTATTCAGTTCTATTTTAATTTTGCCAACAGCTTGAACAGCATCAATATGAAAAAAAATACCTTTTTCATGAGCAAGACGAGCTACTCTTGCATAATCTTGAATAGCGCCGGTCTCATTATTAATAGCCATCATTGAAATTAACTTTGTATTAGGTTGTACTTTGGCTTCAATATCAGCAACATCAATTATTCCCTCATTAGAGGGGGATAATAATGTCAACTGTAAGCCTTTTTTTTCAAAAAAATACAAAATTTCAAGAATTGAAGGGTGCTCTATACTGGTACTAATCACATGAATGGATTTCAAATCACATTCTGCATAAAGTGATAAAATACTTTTTATAGCAAGATTATTACTCTCCGTTCCTCCTGATGTTATTACAATATTATTCGGTTGGGTACCAAGTAAATCTGCACATTGTTGATGCGCATTTTCGACAATTTCTCGTGGTATTTTACTGAGTTGATAAGGACTGGAAGGATTTGCATAATAGCTCATCGCATCGATCATGGCTTTTTTCACTGCATCACTTAAGGGCGTTGTTGCATTGTGATCAAAATATAAGTCCATTAAATCTTTTCCTTTAGTTGACTAAACAAACTGATTAACATATCAATACAATGTTGTTGTGACGGTTCAAGTTTTCCTAATAGTTGTCGAATGTCATCGTTTGAAATTGTGTTAATTTGAGACACAGGGGTATTTTCAATATATTTGCAAAAAATGTTGGCCATAGCGAGGGATGTTGTACATCCCCATGCTTGAAATCGAGCCTGCTCAAACTTATCTGTTTCTTTATTGTAGTTAATAAATATGTCAACCTTATCACCGCATACCGGGTTTGACAGAGCTAGTACAATCCCTGGGGCTGTGATATTTCCTTGATATTTTGGATTGCAAAAATTATCCACAATGATTTGATTAAACATGTTTACCTCATATTAATTTTGACAGCATGACTTGCTATTCCCCTCACAAGCTTCATTATTAGACATGTTTTTTTCTAGGGTGACAGCACAGCAACCAAACTCTTTTGCAGCAGGAGTACGATTTACAAATTCAATACGTTGCGAATTTCGCCAAGATTTAGTTTCATCTTTACGAATAAACACTAAATCCTCAGTCTGAATCATAACTGGCACTGAACGCGAAAGAGGATCGAAAATAGCGAGTAGGCCGGTCTCGCCATCAGGTAACTCTTTTGACAAATCATTAGGATCTCTAACTGAAAAGTGAATATACGGAGGTACATGTTTGTGGTTATATTCATCTTCAATAGCCATAAAATTAGCTTCAACCATGCCATACATATCCCGTACATTTGCACGAGGAATACCTAGCCAAGTTTCAATCTCTTCATTGAGTTGCTCTCTAGATATCATTTCCCCGGTGAATCGTTTCCAACCGCCCATCATAATGACTAAACTCTGGCTATCGAGTTTTAATTTAATATTGTGATTTTTTAGATAAGTGATAAAGCGATTGATCAAAAATGGCGGTCCAATGATGTGTCGAGAAAACTTATTTTGCCAACTATTTAATTTTTCTATTGCCTCTTCAGCATTAAACTTATAATTCTCACCTAATGCGAAATAAGTTGTATCTAATAAACCAGCTAAAAAATTGAAGATTTTCACCATAGCCATTTCTGGTAAATCTTCTGGAGATGGGCACAAGAAAAGTCCAGCGCCAGTTGATATTTGAAACATTGAACGATAATTAGATACCACGGCAAAAGCCGTATTCGTCATAGTGTCATGACAACGTCGATAAACACTTGGTATACCACTTGTACCAGTCGAACGCATTTCATGTTCAATTTCCTGAAGAGGTTTACTCAATAACTTATAATTATCTCCAGATTTGAATACTGAAACTGGAATCAGTGGAATTTTTGTTAAATCTTCGAAAACTTTAATATCTGATGGAACAAAACCCTGTTTTTCACAAATTTCTCGATAATAGGGATTATTTTCGAAATGATGGGCAACCGCATCCTTAATTAAACATAATTTCAGAGCTTTTTGCTCTGATGTTGGTAATCTATATAATCTATCAACATCGGCAATCAAAAGCCTTAATGGGTCAAAACCTTGTTGCTGTATATCTTTATATAATTTAATTATGTTACTTTCCATATATTTTACTCCACTTTTTGTTTGGTTCTTAAATTCTGAAAAGCTAACGGTATTGTATAGATAGGTGAGTAATATTGTCTTGAACAAAAAAGCTGATTTTATTTTATAAAAAAATTATTACTTTATTTAACTATTAATAATTCAACTAATTATTTATGCTTTGATAATAATTTTCATTTTTAAACAGCAATGAATTCTTGAATTTAGCTAATTTATTCAAGTTAACAATCATCAAATTAATAAAGGATTACCTAATATTTATCAATTAGGACAAAACATATTATTTATGATTGTGTAATTATTGTTGCTAGGTAAGCAAGACAGTGTGTTAGCAACATCAGTATTTACCAGAAGATTGAAGAGCGAGTTGTTACTCTTATTAAAAGTATTGAATTGATAAGTGTGAGCAAAAACTAATTTAAACTATTATAATAGTTACAGATAAAACAGGTAAATTAATTATAGCGATATTAGGAGATATGCTTTTATGATTAACAAGGATGATTTAATTAAGACAAATTTGCATAAAGTAGATAAATTGGAAAAGGAAATAATTTTTCCGTTTTTCTTATCAGAATTTGGTGAATTAACTTCTGCCTATTTTATCTATCAAAATTTCGATCAGTACGCTGAAATATTTACTTATTTGGTTAATGGTAAATATGTTATTGAATTTGATGTTTCAACTATAGATTACTCAATAATAATAAATTCAATAATAACTGTCGATGAATATAAGAAGTCATTACAAGGCAAAGGCAGGGCAAATAAGGAAAACAGAGAATATTTAGATAAAATTATGAAAGAGATTAATGCAAACTGATCTATTTGAGTAGTTTTTTTCCAGTCTGCGATTTAATTCACAGATTTGCTGTAATCATTTTCTAATTATGCGTTCCATTTCGCAAGTTGGATAATTAGCTAGGCTTTTTTAGTAGTAATGGTGACTGGCTCGGTGGTGAATCTAAGCTCATTGAGGCAATTACCTTTAAAGATAACTTATGTAGTCGAAACAGCATTGCTATAGTCAACATCTTTCTCTATTTTTCCCAGAACAGGACTATGTTTCTCATCCTCCAATATCCATAAAGCAGTATAGACTCAGCAATTATTTTCAAAAACTAGCCAAAATAGCGATAATTTATAAATAAAAAACAAGTTAATTTATCTAAAGTTTTTTCATATTTTGTCGTCCTAGCAATTTAGTTTCTTGGCTGTTTGTAATAATTTGGCTTACAAATCCATTCATTAACTCACTTTTTTAAACTGTGTCATTATCTTTAGCAAGCCATTTTATGAAATGCAGTTCCAATGCACTTTGCTAATTTATTCATAAATTGGATATTTGAAACAAACACAATCAGCTCATTCGATCGCCCCATTAGCGATTCGATTTTTTATTTATAGGATGAAAATATGAGTCAAAAATTTTATACGTTAATTACCCAACAAGGCGCAGCTTTACTAGCTAATGCTACTGCTTTAGGTGTACCGCTCAAATTAACTAAGATGGCCGTTGGGGATGGCAATGGTAGTGCGACTACACCAAATGCCTCTCAAACTAGCCTTATTCATGAAGTGTATCAAGCACCACTTAATTCATTAACTACTGATGAAAAAAATCCTAATCAAATTATTGCGGAATTAGTTATTCCGGAAAATCAAGGGGGATGGTTTATTCATGAAATCGGTTTATACGATGAGAATAATACTTTAATTGCTGTAGGTAATTGTCCGGCAACTTATAAACCACAACTTTCTGAAGGCAGTGGTCGAACCCAGGTTATTCGAATGATCATCATCGTTGATAATGTTGATTGTGTAGCGTTAAAAATAGATCCATCTGTGGTACTCGCTACTCGTAAATATGTCGATGATTTATTATCAACCACGATGCAAAATCACAAGGCGCATACTCAGCAAGAACTTCAAAAAGAGTTAAACAAGTTGGTTCCAAAAATAACTCAAATTAATGGTTATGAGTTGAAATCAAATGTTAATTTAACCGCTAATGATATTAACGCTCTGCCGGCGATAAAAAAAATGCAGTCTGGGGTACCTACTTATGAGGTAGGTAACTTCCTAAATTTCCTAAAAGAGGTTAATTTTTATGTTTTACCAACATTTAAAAAGCAAAACATGTTAGGAAATGGATTTTTATCTCAGAATGGATATGCTCAAATACCGTTATCTATTGAAGGAACAATTAAGTTTTTAATTGTCCAATGGGGTAGTAGTGTGGCATACGGTCCGCGTTATTTTACATATCCGATTTCATTCCCCAATAATTATTTGTGTTCTTTTGCTACATCGAACGATGTTGGAGGATCATTTGTATCAGTTGACACAGCTAAAATAGCTAATCTAAAGACTCAGATACATTTGTCTCCATATTCAGTTTCTGGTGTAGTAATTTCAGAGCGAGTAGTCGCAATAAATTGGTTATCAATAGGTTATTAATTATGTCTATTTATTATAATTCAAAAAATAATTGTTTTTATGATTCAAATATCAATGAAGTTTCATCAGATTCTATTAAAATTAGTAGTAAATATCATTTTGAGTTGTTAGAAAAACAATCTCAAGGATTTGTAATTAAATCTGATGCAAACGGTTATCCATTTGCCGTCGAATCTGTTTTGACCGCAGATGAAATAATAATGATCAATACATCAAAACAGCAACAATTATTAAATGTTGTAAATGCAGAAATTGATATATTAAATAGATCAGTTCGTCTACGTCGAGCGACTGACGCAGACAAAAAAAGATTAGAGTTATTAGAAAATTACTCAATTGATTTATATGAACTCGATTTAAGTAACCCCGATGTTGTTATTCCTGAAAAGCCCTAAAGGGCTTTTTTAGGTAGTTCAGGAAATGTTAAGTCAGGATCAGACAAATCAACTTGCGATACATCGATTGTAAATAGTTCAAGTTTTTCAAGTAGAAGTTTGTCTGCATCCCTCGCACGATTATATTTTATGGCTCGCTCTAAAATGATTATTTGTTCATTGGCAATATTTATCAGTTGTTGTTGCAGTGATTCATTTTGTAATATAATTTCATCGTTAGTAAAAACGCGTTCAATAGCAACAGGACGACCATTTATATCAGATTTAATTACAAATCCCTTCGACTGTTTTTCTAACAATTCAGCGTGCTCTTCATTGGATATCTCGACTGAATTTGCTGGAACGTCATTAATATTTGAATCATAAAAACCGTTATTTTTTGAATTATAATAGATCATTTTTTATCTCCCAAATGCAAACCAAACAACTTTTCCAACATTTATTATGTCACCGAGAGCTCTTTCGAATAAGGCTCCATAAAAATATGAATTTGTTCGCTCAATTTCAATGGTAAAACATGCATCTCCTTGATAAATTGCTGAGAAAAAATAACAATTTTCATTAAATGCAACTGGATAAACAATGTGAAATGTAACATTATCCGTTGCTTTTGGAATTGCTATCTGCCCCCATTGATATAAAAATCCATCTGGTGAACGTCTGTAACCAGTTTTATTTTGATAGTCATTTCGTGTTAACAACTCGGATTCATTGAATTTCGGCCGTTTTTTAAACGTTGTTTGCTCACCTACCTCATAAGTAGGTGGATTTACTCACCTTCAATTTTTTATATTCTCTACCCCGATTATCATTATATTTATCAGTCATTTGTTGAGATTTATGACCGAGCAAGGTCATTGTATCTATGTTTTGCTCCCGATACAGACGCTCGGCCAATGATCTAATTTCATGAAAAGTGGTAGGTGTACCAGTCCAATAACTTCTTTTGAACGTTCTATCACGTAATTGCGCAAATTGTTTGGTTATACTTTCTAATTTAATCGGTTTATTATTAATAGAAATTAAATAATCATTTTTTGAGGAATCGATAATATCCCGTAATGACATGCCAATTTTTTTGCACTCTAATTTAACAGGTAATGCTATTTTGGCGCCAGTTTTGTATTGGTCAATTAATAAGTGGTTTCGTTTGACATTAGATTTTTTCATCACTGCTATATCAGAACGCCTTTGGCCGGTTACCAACGCTAGCATCATTGCTTTATGCATAACCTTGTTATCTGTTTTTTCTGCCTCGTTTAATATTTTTTTAAACTCATTAAAGGTCATACGCGATCGTTTCACCACGACTTTTGGGCATTTTATTGGGTCGACAGGATTTTTATCATTCCAACCTTGGGCGTAGGCTTCCCTAAACACATCCGTTAAAAGATGATACATATTCTTCGCAGAAGGAGCCTTGTCCTGGTCTGTATAGATTTTAATAATTTTCGCTATGTCGGCAGGTGTTATTACTTTTACTAATTGCTCGCCAATTTCTCGACGAATAACTTTAATAAGATAAGCTTTTATTTCCCTGGTTTTCGGTTTTAATTCACGCTCAGCTAAGATTTTGACATATTCGTCTAACCATAGATTAACGGTTTTTAATTTGTTTGATTGAAATAATTTAGATAAGAAAAACATAGTACCCACTTAAAAAGTGGACATTTTGCACTAAAATAAAGAAAACCTGTTATTAATTTCTAATGCGCAATGTTTTATTGCCTCATTGAAAATCATAAAATCAGCAATTTCATCCATATTATATTAGTTGGTTAGAATACATAGTTATGCTCGTTGCGATTGTTGATTATGTAGCGTTCGTATGTAACTATCCCCCTAAAATATTCAATAAAAAATCTAAACCAGCAAAATTCTGCTAATCCTTGCTTGATCATCTTTAGGTGAAAAACTTTTAATGCCATTTTATTTATTAACAATGTCAGTAAGTTATCCATTTAAATAAAATCAGACATATTAATAGTAATCTGCGATTGTTGACCACCGAATAATGTATCACACATGATAATTAAAGATTTAATCCAAATCAGATCCGCGTTTTTATTTATATTCTTAGCAACCTTAATGATAAGGTGTTAATCTTGAGTTTTTATGAATATTTATTACAGTATTTTCCCTTAATATTGTAAATAACGCGAACAAATCTTACATTAATAGTTATACTTTTAGGCAAAGGTTAGTAAACAGAAAATAGACATTAATGAAAAATACGATGAATAAAAAATAATCACCACTTATGACGATTTATTTATAGCATTAAGTGTTTTTTTTATTTTATTTTTTGAATTCAAGTCTGTTGTGCTTTTCAATAGCATAGGGCTTGATCATAAAAAGTACCAATAAAAAAACTTATGAGAAAAATAATTACTAATCAATAACTAATTCAGGTGAGATAATAATTTGCTCAATAGTGAATTGCTTTCGCAGTAACGTATAGGCGGCTTGACGACCAATTTCAATCGGTTTATTGTCGACGTAACTGATTAAATTTTTTGCCATCTGTATTTCGGCTTGAGTAGCGAAACTCATTATTTCCACTTGTGGTTCCAAATAGCTCACTAATCCCCCTTTACCAATTGTTCGACCAAATTTAGACGCACTCAAAATTAAAGATAGGGTTGCAGACGTATCATGACACAAAAAAGCGGTAACGTTGGGATGCTGTTTTAGCAAAAAGCTAACATCATCCAATAATTCTGGTCGTTCATTAGGTATTATCCATTCAGATCTAAATTTTAATCCATGTTTTGCAAGAATATGACCAAATCCGGCTAAACGTTCTGCTCGCGTTAATGAATTTGTTCTTCCTCCTAAATAAGCTATCTGACGATATCCCTTGCCAATAAAGTATTCCGTTGCCAATTCTGCGCCTAATCGATTATCAGAGCAAATTTGCGAGATATTACTTAAGCTACTTGATTGAGCAACAATGACTAAGGGAATTTTGTGCTTATCAGTTATTGTCTTAATATCGTAGGTCAGTATTCCGCTATACCCCAAAATAATGCCTGATACATCTTGTTCAATGAGTGAATTGACGCTTTTCAATAATCCTTCTTTTGTCATATCTGATTGTAACAAAAAAAGAATATAATCTTGCTTTGAGAAAACTTCATTGATACCGGTAATAATACTCGCATAAAAAGCATCTCTGATATCACGAACAATAACACCGATAATTGCCGATTGACCACTGCGTAACCTTGCTGCATTTTTATTACGAACATAACCGAGCTGATCTATGACTTGATTAATTTTTTGAACAGTCACATCAGATATTCGCCCTTTTCCACTTAATGCGAGTGAAACAGTAGTAACAGAAACATTCGCATGCTTGGCTACATCATTAATTGTAGGTTTCCGCATCGTATTAAATTCACTTAAGTTCAGATCTGATAATTATTTTAGTCATTTTAAGTTAAATTTCCTACAGTTAAATATATTTTCTAATTTTGTGACATACATCTCATTTATATTTGATAAAACGTTTTACCTAAATGTAAAGAAAATGTTAATTTAAGTGGAATCATTTAACTTTTAGGTAAAATTATGACGAATAAAGCAACCAAAGTCACTTTTTGGGAATTTTTTCAAAGCCTTGGTAAAACATTTATGTTACCAGTCGCTCTACTTTCTTTCTCTGGAATTATGCTAGGCATAGGCAGTTCACTTGCTAGCCAAGATGTTCGAGAACTATTACCTTTTTTAGATAATCACGTATGTATTGCTATTTTTACTTGGATGAGCAAAATAGGATCATTCTCATTTAGTTTTCTTCCTGCAATGTTTGCTATTGCCATTCCTTTAGGGCTCGCTAGAGAAGATAAGGGCGTTGCTGCATTTTCAGGTTTTGTTGGTTATACCGTATTAAGCTTAAGTATTAACTTCTACCTTACTATAGTTGGTATTTTACCGCAAACCGATCCTAATATATTAAGAGCCAACGACATTCAATCTGTACTTGGTATTCAATCGATTAATACGGGTATTTTAGGTGCTATTTTTGTAGGAATTATAGTATATTTTTTACATGAACGTTTTAGAAAAATTCGTCTACCGGATGCATTAGCTTTTTTTGGTGGTAATCGTTTTGTGCCGATTATTACCATGTTAACTTTAGGCGTAGTAGGTTTATTTGTTCCTATCGTTTGGCCTTTTTTTGCAAAAGCTATTAGTGGTTTGGGTTATGTTGTTAATAGTGCTGGTGCATTTGGTCCATTTATTTTTGGTACAGGCGAACGTTTATTATTACCTTTTGGTTTGCATCATATCCTTGTTGCGTTGATTCGTTTTACTGATGCAGGTGGCACTATGGAGGTCTGTAATGAGACAGTAAGTGGCGCATTAACCATTTTCCAAGCTCAATTATCATGCCCAACAACAACTGGGTTTTCTGAAAGTGCGACGCGATTTTTATCCCAAGGAAAAATGCCATCATTCCTAGGCGGGCTACCTGGCGCCGCATTAGCAATGTATGTTTGTGCTGAACCTGAGAATAGAAGCAAAATTAAAGGACTTCTCATTTCTGGTGTTGTTGCTTGTACGGTAGGTGGTATCACTGAACCATTAGAATTTTTGTTTCTGTTTATAGCTCCAGTTTTATACGTGATACATGCTTTATTAACCGGAATCGGCTTTATGGTAATGTCGTTACTTGATGTAACAATTGGTAATACTGATGGTAACATTATCGATTTTGTCGTATTCGGTATTTTACATGGTACAAGTACAAAATGGTACTGGGTTCCTGTTATTGCAGCTGTTTGGTTTGTGGTTTACTTCTTTGTGTTTAAATTCTTCATTTTACACTTTAATATCAAAACACCGGGTCGAGAGGTAGAAAGTAAAAACGACAATAATACCAATGCTCAAACAACCACAAGCAAATCAGGCTATAATACAGCTCAAATATTAGAAGCATTAGGCGGTGCAGATAACATCGTTTCTTTAGACAACTGTATTACTCGGCTGCGTTTATCAGTTAAAGATATTAACATTGTTGATGATCAGAAGTTGAAAGCCAATAAAGCTATTGGAGTTGTTCGTCTTAATGAACATAACTTGCAAGTCGTGATAGGTCCACAAGTTCAGTTAGTTAAAGATGAATTGCAACAATATTTGACTCAATAAATAGTGAAATAAGGTAGTGATAATGTCAATTTATCACTACTATTATTTAGATCACACAGGAATACGATAATGGCTCTGTCAAACTTATTTGATTTTAATACCCCGATAGATCGTAAAGGTACATGGTGCACACAATGGGACTATGTGCAAGACCGTTTTGGTATCGCTAACTTAGTTCCTTTTACTATCTCTGATATGGATTTTAAAATTGCTCCATGTATTGAAGAGGCATTACATCGACGTATTAGCCATGGAGTACTGGGTTATAGCCGTTGGCAAAATGAAGAATACCTTGATGCAATCAAATATTGGTACTCATCACAATTTAATGCAACAATTGATACCAAGATGATTGTATACGGCCCGTCGGTAATTTATATGGTTGCAAAATTAATCAACTTATGGAGTCAACAAAATGACAGTATTGTCGTTCATACTCCTGCCTACGACGCATTTTATAAAACAATTATTGGTAACAAACGTAAAATAGAAGCCTGCCCTTTAATCAAAAGAGATAATAGCTGGTATTGTGATATGAACTACCTTGAAACATTACTGGCGAAAAAAGAGGTTAAAATTTTATTGTTATGCAATCCTCATAATCCAACAGGTAAAGTTTGGTCAAAAGAAGAATTAGCGATCATCGCGGCATTATGTGAAAAATACCACGTCAATGTTATTAGTGATGAAATCCACATGGATATGGTATGGAAAGGCTCTCATAATCCATGGTGTCAATATGGAAAAAATAGTTGGGCGGTCTTATCATCAGCGTCGAAAAGCTTTAATATTCCGGCTTTAACTGGTGCTTATGGTTTAATACAATGCGAAAAAACCAGAGAGAATTATCTAAATCAAATCAAGGCCTGTGATGGTGTTTCCTCTCCTGCCGTGCTTTCACTTGTTGCTACCATTGCAGCTTATAAACAAGGGCATATCTGGCTACATGAATTAAAAAACTATCTTTATAACAATTTAGATTTTGTCGCCAAACAATTGAATCATGCTTTTCCACAACTAGATTATGCAATACCTGATTCAACTTATCTGGCTTGGATCGATTTAAGAAAACTCAACATCGATGATATAAAATTGCAAGAAAACCTTATCCATGAACAAGGTGTTGCTATTATGCCCGGTTATACCTATGGGCCCGAGGGAAATCAATTTTTACGATTAAATATTGGTTGTCCGCGTAGTAAGGTCGAAACAGGTGTAAATGCAATTATCAATGCAATTAAGGCATTAGAATAATATAAAATTGTTTTTATATAATAAACAATCATGCATCAAAGATTGTTCCCCTAAAATATAAAATTTAGGGGAACATCAGCAAGATTCAATAGAATAATTTAGTGGATAGGCTACACTAATTCGTACAACTTTTTTAAGGGATAAGATAATCAACTCTAAAAAAGGAAAATACGATGAGAATAAAACAACGAGAAAGACGAACCTATACTGATGATTTTAAATAGCAGATGATAACGCAATATCAAGAAGGTAAAACCCGCAATAAATGAGTTTTATAGTATGAGTTAACGCTCAGCATTAGATGGATAATACAATACTCCCTAACAGTTTCATTCCAAACTAAAGATAATCGAAGTTCTGTAGATAATTAGTCACTTGCCTTTCGCAAAGAGAATAAACGGTTATTGATGGAAAACGATATCCTAAAGCGAGCCACACTGATAATGGCACGAAAATCGCAGTGATATAATCAAATTGATATCATCATTGATTAAGTTGGTTGTGTCGATGTTTAGCTATAGCAAGGCATAACTTTTATTGTTTGTGCAAACGCGCCTTAAGAATAAAGTTTTAAAGTATGCACAAGAGATTCAATCTATTTTTAATCGCAATTATCAATCTTATGGTACGCGAAGGATACGAAAAGCGTTGTCAAATCAAGGTATAATCGTATCGCGTCGTGATGTGGCTAAAGTCATAAAAGCATTATCATTGAAATCAAAATATACCGTAATTGCTTATGCTAAACTTAAAGCTAGATGATTATAAAAAAAGGTTTAAGAGCATTAAATAATGAAGGTGAGGTTATTCTACTGTTTAGGCGATGGCGAGACCAATTGATTGGTAAAGATTCTTTTGATGGCACAAATGCAAATATAGCTAAATTAGAAGGTTGTGATTTAATTTTGAGCACAGATTATTTTAATCAACTAAAAAAAATTATTCCTGATTTAGTTTTTTATTCGCAAGTGGTTGGTGGTTAAACAGAGATATAAACAAACTGATACCCGCTTATATATCGAAAATTTTAGACGTAAAATCCTTTTATCTGAAAGCATGATAGCAGAAGGGGCTACTTTCCCTATTTTTAGACTGTTCAGCACATTTTTTCTACACTGCTTTGGCAAAGCGCCTATCCATAATATTTTTCACATAATACTCAATAGCAATATGATGTTCACGACCTACCCGAGCAATTAATGTCTGTAAATCCTTGAATGAGGAGTAAAGCGTATCCCTAATAAGATTATCGAAATCATGTTGAGTAAAAGGCTTACCTCCTATAACCATCGAACTTTGTAATAATGTATGAGCCACAACTTCGAGAATGGCGCTTCGGTAGTCATCTGAAAGTAAAATAGCTAAATCGGTGTAGCAAATATTAAATGCAAAGCTGCGCTCCATAAATCCACATTGGACATAAATTGCATAGATTACCTGTTCACCCTCTTTAAGTATGTGGGGTTCGAATCCATCACCCATTAATCGTATTAGTTTCATCCCTTTCTATTCCTTTTTAATTGTTTTAAGTTTTATTATTTGGATATGCTAATATTCTATCAGAATGATGAAAAACTAGTCTATTGAAATTAGTTAAAGAACCCCATAAATGATGGCAGATTATTTATTGTAAAAAGGTTTAAATTCATAGTTCTATATCAATCATCTGTTATTGTCTACTCCCTAAAAAAGCCTAATTTTACAGGTTGATGCAGTCTTTTTTGTGTTTTAATCAAAGCTCAATAATAGGTACAACGCTTTTAAAAAGTGTACGCTAAATCTTGTTTGTTAAGAGCGATTCATTTTTTGATGGCAACCTTGCCGCGGTCGTCCCTTGGCAACAAGCATGATTTTTTTATTCCTGTTTTTTATTCATACAAAGTTATCTTATTTCCCCATCTCGTTTATCCGAACGGTTTGATGAAGCGTATTGGTTATCCGAACTAACAGATAAACTCATTTCACTTCGTCATCGACTATACACCTTACTTATGTGTCAGCGTATTCTTTGTTATTTTGCAAACTCGTTTGTATTGTTTTGCCTGCGTAAAGCAACAAGGAGATGCTGTCAATCCACCTAGCAAAAAATTGTTACTATGGCTTATAGCCTTTTCTTTATAGTCTGAGAAAATTTATTTAAAGTTAATTTTCAAATTTTGTGTATTTTTTTATTTCTGATATTATAAAATGTCATATTTTCCTAACATTAAAGTTGAATGAATTATGGAGAATTTGAAAGATATATCCATAATTTAATGAGTAATATTGAATTTAAATTTCATTGAATCCTTGTCTCTCTGAATGTATTTTCTGTCTAAAAATTAGCTATTTATTAGATAACTAAAGTTTTATTGACGTTAGGTATGTAGCAGGTAATATTAATAATAAATAATTTGATATTAAAATATTTATCTTATTGTTTTTTTTTATAAGATACACGAATAAGTAATTTAAATTAGTTTTGAAAAGGTTTATTTAAATGGTTGAGATGAGCAAATTAAATACTCAGTCTATTATTAAAAAAGGAAATAATACTAAAGCAGCATTGATCCGTAGTGGAGTTGAAATGATGACAACTTATGGTTATATATCCTCTAATATAGATAGCATTTTAAAACAAGTCGGGGTACCCAAGGGATCTTTTTATTATTATTTCAAAAGTAAAGAAGATTTTGGAAGACAAATTATAGATAACTATGATAGTTTTTTTGCGCATAAATTGGATAAACATTTGACTAATGAAGCAACAGACTCCTCATTAGATTGTATAATTTCATTTTATCAAGATGCTAAAAAAGGTATGGCCAAATATAATTTTGACCGAGGGTGTTTAATTGGTGAGTTGATTCAAGAAGAATCTCTTTTACCTGATGGCTATAGTATGATCTTAGAGAATATATTAAAAAGTTGGCAAAAAAAGGTTGAAATGTGTTTAAGAAAAGCACAGGAAAAGGGTGAAATTAAAGAGAACCTAAATTGTACCGAATTAGCTAATTTTTTCTGGATTGGCTGGGAAGGGGCTGTAACGAGAGCAAAATTAATAAAAAAATCCGAACCGTTAGATATTTTCATTAAGTTATTTTTGTCAGGATTAACTTCTTCAGTAGCATGATTGATTTAAGTATATTTATTATTCAATACAACATAATAGATATACTTTTATAGTTATTATTCATGCAATATCAAATTTTACTCATCAAATTTACTACAACTAAAAAATGCAGTTATCTTCTTGAAATTTTATAGACGGTCGGTCTATAATTAGACCGACCGTCTATATTTCAAGTTAAAAGTTCATAAAACAACATTAAGTCGCATGATAATTCAGATATTTAACGTTAAGTATTATAAGTTAATTTATTAATGCTGTTATTAAAAATAAGTGAGAAAAGGAGCCTTCAATATGCTATTTAAAGCAATATTATTGGAAAGAGATAATGATAGAAATTTTAAATGTAGTATCAAATCAATAACAAAAAAACAATTGTTTGAACAAGATGGTGACACATTGATTCAAATTCAATATTCAAGTATCAATTACAAAGATGCATTAGCATTAACAAATAAAAGTCCAGTCGTCCGTTTATGGCCTATGGTTCCCGGAATTGATGGTGTGGGTACCGTTATTAGTTGTGAAAGTGGGCGATATAAACCAGGTGATCTAGTTATATTAAATGGCTGGGGATGTGGTGAATCTCATTGGGGTTGTTTATCTCAGTACGCTTATTTAAAGTCAGAATGGTTAATTCCATTGCCACAAGATTTTACAGCTCAACAAGCCATGGCTATTGGCACAGCAGGTTATACAGCAGGATTATGCGTTGAAAAAATTATTGACCATGGAGTCAAGCCAGAACAAGGAAATGTCTTGGTCACAGGTGCATCAGGAGGTGTTGGTTCTTTTTCAATTGCCTTACTTAGTAAACTTGGTTACAGAGTGACGGCAATGACTTCAAAAGTTAATGAAATTCAATATTTGCAGGAATTGGGAGCTGTTGAAATCATTGATAGCCTAGCTTTTAAAGAAGCTGGAAAGCCACTACAGAAAGAATGCTGGTCTGCGGTAGTTGACGTATTGGGTTCTAATGTTCTTGCAAATGCTTGTGCACAGACTCAATATGGTGGAATTGTAAGTTCATGTGGGCTTTCATTAGGATTAGACTTTCCTTCAACTGTTGCCCCTTTTATTTTAAGAGGTATTACATTAGCTGGTGTTGATAGTGTTATGACTACTTATGATAAAAGAATTTCAGCATGGAATATGCTTGCAAAATGTATTGATAAAGAATTAATTAATCACATTTTTAATATGGTTCCTTTAAGTCAATGTATTGAAATTGCTAATAAAATGATGTTAGGACAAATTAAAGGTCGTTTTGTTATCGATGTAAATTCTTAATGTTCTTAAATAAAAATGAATTTTTTTAAAGGAAAAAATTTTAATTAATATTGATGATACCTATAGAAGTAAATATCGACATTCAGTGAGTGATAGGAAAATGGTGTCCTACATATTTAATCAATCATTAAATAACCTTTCTCAACTTGTCGATAGTTTTCATTTATTAAGTTAGTTATAAAAAATATTGAACAAGGATATAGTTAAAATGAATAAATTATTTAGTGAATTACCTTTGCGTTCTGGAGCTATTTTCAAAAATAGGATTATTATGGCTCCTATGACAATTGAATCTGCATTTTATGATGGTAGTGTCACAAATGAAATGATTGATTATTATGCATTACGTGCTGGTGATGCTGCTGCAATAGTAGTTGAAAGTGCATTTGTTGAAAATTTTGGTCGCGCATTTCCTGGGGCACTTGGTATTAATGATGATCAAAAAATAGAAGGATTAACTAAATTAGCCACAGCAATTAAATCTAAAGGTTCAAAAGCTATCCTCCAAATTTATCATGCTGGCCGTATGGCAAATCCAGAATATAATGGTGGACATATACCTATTTCAGCTAGCCCTATTGCCGCACTTCGTGATAATGCTGTCATTCCATTAGAAATGACAAAAGAAGCAATTGAGAAAATGATTGAGAACTTTTCTTTAGCGGTGAAAAGAGCAATTAACGCTGGTTTTGATGGTATTGAAATTCATGGTGCTAATACATATTTAATTCAACAATTTTTTTCACCTCATTCTAATAGACGACATGATTGTTGGGGGGGGAACCTTGAAAAACGAACTACTTTTGCTTTGGCTATTTTAAGTCAAGCTCATCAAGTGGTTCAACAGTTAGGCAAAAAGGAATTTATAATTGGTTATAGGTTTTCACCAGAAGAAATTGAAGAACCAGGGATTCGATTTTCTGATAGTTTGTATTTATTAGATAAATTAGCACATAAAGGTATTGATTATGTACACTTTTCTATGAATGATTGGGCAAGAACATCCATAGTTGATATAGAAGATAATGAACCTTTAATAAGTAAATATTGTCAATTAAGATCAGCAGAATTAGCCAAGGTACCGGTAATAGGTGTAGGGAAAATTTTACAAGTCACAGATGCAGAACAAGCTCTTACGAGTGGTTATGATATAGTGAGTATAGGTAAAGGTTATTTAGTTGAACCTTTTTGGGCTTCCAAAGCAAAAAATAGAGAACAGTGTGCTACTTTTGCTGAAATCAATCAGAGGGATAATCTTAAAATCCCAGAGCCTTTATGGAAAACTATGGGGTATATGATTGTTGATAAGCAGCTCGAAGAAGAGAGGCTTAAACAAATAATAGAATTACAAAAAATTAAAATTCATTTTACTCCAGGATCTTATACAGCTTATGGCCGTGGGCATAATGGTGATTTACCTGTTAAAGTCACATTTTCAGAAGACAAAATTTTAGATATTATTGTTGACAACTCAAAAGAGTCGGAAGGTATAGCAAATCCAGCCTTCGAGAGAATACCAAAACAAATTATTGAAGGACAAACATTAAATATTGATGTAATTTCAGGAGCTACAGTAAGTAGTCAAGCAGTCATCAATGGTGTAGCAAAAGCTGTTGATTTAGCTGGTGGTAATTCGGAAGCTTTAAGACATCGAATGAAGTTTCCTGTAAAGAAATCAACTGAAACAGTTGAAAAGAATGTTGATATTGTGGTTATTGGAGGAGGCGGTGCAGGACTAAGTGCGGCATTATCAGCTTTAGACAAAGGTAAAACAGTTATCGTAGTTGAAAAATTTCCTGCTATCGGTGGTAATACCATACGTACTGGTGGATGGGTCAACGCAGCTGAACCTGAATGGCAAAATAAATTTCCTAATTTAGCTGGTGAAAAAGAAACATTAATAAAAATAGTGGAAATACCAGAGAAAGAGATTGCCTCCGAGTATTTAAGTGATTTTCGTATTTTAAAACAACAAATAGCAGAATATTTAGAGCAAATAGAACTTGGGAAAAATTATCTATTTGATTCTATTGAGTTACATAGAATACAAACATATTTAGGTGGAAAGCGTACAGATCTTAATGGGAATACAATCTATAGCCAATATGATCTTGTTGAAACCCTTACTCGTCGAGCCATGGAGTCTATTAATTGGTTAGCAGAAAAAGGAATTGATTTTGATCGAAACGTTGTTGAAATTCCTGTTGGAGCATTATGGCGAAGAGCGCATAAACCTAAACGACCGAAAGGTGTAGAGTTTATCGAAGTATTGCAAAAAAGAATTATGGAAAAAAATGGTTCAATTATGACTGATACTTCTGCTGAGAGTTTGATTTTAAATAAAGGAAAAGTTGTAGGTATTAATGCTACACAAAGTGATGGAACTAAAGTGGTTATACATGTTAATAATGGTGTAATTCTTGCTTCAGGAGGTTTTGGGGCAAATACGAAAATGATACAACAGTATAATACTTATTGGCCTGAAATTGCGGATGATATCAAGACAACAAATTCTCCAGCTTTAGTTGGTGATGGTATTAGAATCGGAGAGCAAGTTGGAGCAGAATTAGTTGGCATGGGATTTGTACAACTGATGCCAGTGGGAGATCCTAAATCTGGTGCACTACTCACTGGATTAATTGTTCCGCCAGAGAATTTTGTTTTTGTTAACCAAAAGGGGCAGAGATTTATTAATGAATGTGAGAGTAGGGATGTACTATCTCAAGCTTTCATTGATAATGGAGGATTAATTTATATGATTGCTGATGAAAAAATTCGGAAAACTGCTGCCAATACTTCGGATGAAATTATCGAAAGAGAAATCAAGGAAGGCATCATATATCAAGCTAACACATTAGAGGAATTAGCTGATAAAATAGGTATACCTGCTTCAGCTTTAAGTGAAACTATTAGACGTTATAATTCTTATGTGGAACAAGGAAAAGACATAGAATTTAATAAGAGTGCATTAAGTTTAAAAGTTGAACATGCTCCTTTCTATGCAACACCAAGAAAACCATCAGTTCATCATACTATGGGAGGATTAAAAATTGATACCTATGCACGTGTTATTAATAAACAAGGTAAAGCTATCAAAGGTTTATATGCCGCAGGAGAAGTAGCTGGTGGGATTCACGCAGGAAATCGTTTAGGTGGTAATGCATTGATTGATATTTTTACCTTTGGTCGGATTGCTGGAGAAAGTGCAGCTAACAATATATAACTAATTTTTCATAAAACAAAAAAACCTAATAATATATTTATTGTTAGGTTTTTTAAATTTTAAATAAAAGTATTTATGTTAGATAAATATCAGGTTTCTTTCTCTATGATGGGAAAAAATATTAATTTATTGATTTTCCATTATGATGATATGACACTTATAAAAGAAATCTATCATATGTTAGAGAAATTCGATTTACGATTTAGTGTGAATAGAGATAATTTCGAGCTTATGATAGTTAATAAGAATTCCGGTATTAAACCCATAAAAGTTAATACAGACCTATATCAACTGGTAAATATGCGTTAATAATAAGTCTTAATAATCATAACCCTTTTAATATTGCAATAGGACCATTAGTTAAATTATGACGTATTGGTTTTAAAGATGCAAATATCCCTACAACTAACTCATTACAGGCATGCCTTAATTTGATTAATCCTTATAATGTTCATTTACGAAATGATGAACAAACAATTTATTTATCTAAAAAGGGGGTGGAGATTAATTTAGGGGGAAATGTTTTAAACATAGGTTGCTCTCCAATTCATGATAAAGGATATTGGTCGGTTGGAATACAAAATCCATCAAAAACGAGAGGAAATATAATCTCTGTATTGATGGTTAAGAATGTTTCTGTTGTTACATCAGGTATTTATGAACGTTGTTTTAAAGTTGATAATAAAATATTTCATCATTTATTTGATACAAATACGGGGATGCTGATTAATACAAATATTGCAAGTGTAACGATTATTGCAAACAAGTCTATTGATGCGGAAGTTTGGAGTACAGCAGGGTTTCAGTCTTCAGTAGAAAAAGCAATTGATTATTTAAGTAAACAAAAGAATATCGAGTTTGTAGTTATTGATAATTGTGGTAAACATTATTATAGCAAAGGGTTAATAAAAAAAATAAACATATTTATCTTTTAAAATAATTTTAATAAGATCTTCATTCCTTACGACAATAAAGATCTTATTTTAAACATCTATCTATTTATATGACACACTATATCCGCTTGTGCTTTATTTATGTTTTCTTTTGCTAAAGTTTTATCTTGTAATTGACAAATATTAGTTGTTCCATAATCACTATTTTTTTCATGTGCGTCTGTTCTAGCCCAAATTGTTACATGAGCATAGTTATTTCCACAATTTGTTTTTGTTAAATTAAACGCATGAATTGCATTTCTTGGTATGTATAATAAAGAATCATGTTTTGGTGTAGTTGCTGCCCAATAATTATTTATATTGGTAGTTTTAGAACCTGATAGTTCAACTATTAACTTATTATTAATAGATGATTTTTCAGTAAATAGATTATCATCATATGGTACAACAAATTGTGAAATACCTTTAGTACATGATGGTTCTCTAATTGTATAATAGATTTCATTTGTATTATGATGATGAAAAGGATAAAACGTGTTACCTGCTTGAACAGTCATACCAATTTCAGCTCCAACAGGTTCACCATTGATACTATCAATCTGTAATAATCCCCAATGTCCCATTATTTCAGCATAAGCATAGCTTGCTCTAAAAGTTAAATCCCCAGCATTAACATTTCTTTCTGTATTGTTTGAATACATTGGAACCCAACCAGAACTAGCCCAAAGATTTGGTAAACTTTTTGCACTAATATCACGTTCAAAATTAGAAGGCATTTTAATAGCACTATCAGTCACAAATGAATTAAATTTATCCGCATATTTCATTCCTGCTTTTTGTATTTCCATATTTTCATCATTTTGATAATACATTTTTAATAGAGGACGATTTAACCATTGTGCAACACTAGATTTTTTATTTAATTCTTCACTAGGGCTATATAAACCTTCAACATTTTTTTGTGGATTAAAACATTTAAACGCTTCGTCTTGATTATAAATAATTGTATAAATATGTTTTACCATTTTTTTAACATCAATATTATCCATAATACATTGCTTTTTAGGAATATTTTCAGAAGTAGTTCCTGTTTGTATAATTGCTTCGTCAGAATTAATGCAATTTTCAGTTTGAGGTGTTATAAGTGCGTTAGCAAAAGTTTGTAAATAAATAACCGTTTCTTTCCATAATTTATTTATTTCTTTTTTTTCTTCTTGTGTGTAATTTGTAGGTGGGTTTAAGCAAACAAATTTAGCATTTTTAATATCTTTATCTATGATAAAGTTTGGTAAATTTGCAAATGACTCAAAAGAAAAAAAAGACATTGATAATAGAAATAAGTAACCTTTCATAATTTTTCCTTAAATTAATATATTATTTAATAGACCTTTCGGTCTAATAAATTTAGACTAACTGTCTACTTATTTCAATAACTAGTTTATTAAATTATTATACTTTCATACAATATAGATTAAACTCAATAATAGAAATTAACTTATTATGAACATTATAAAAGGAAAGTTAAAGATTAAAGGTTTATGGCTTATAAAAGATGAAAAATAATTTTTTGTTACCTAAGTTTTTGCTAATTCAACTAATTTAGCCATATTAGCCATAAGTTAACGTATATTAGGTTAAAATCTTATGTGGTTATAAATGGAATCTTATTATGCTATTTTAATAGTGATGTATTAAAAATGGTATATCAAATGGCATGTTGAAAAAATTTTTCCAACTTTTTGATTTTTAGAAGATATTTAAAGAAGATGGCAGAAGCGCAGAAAAAATAAAAGCCACCCGTCACTAAATCTATAATATTGATTATTAATCATATTTATACGTTAAAAAATTTCCATAAAATCCCATTGGACGTTTCGTTGGACGTTCAAATATAGAACTTATTTTGAGTAAAATAATATTATTTTTAATCAAAGTGAAACCTAAATTTTGAGTGTTTCAAATTATTTGTTGGCTAACTATTTTAGCTTTTCTTTGTTGAGTTTGTTAAATATACTGATAAAGTTGAACCAATCAAACCCATTAGGCGTTTTTGATGTGCCAATTGGAAACACCAAGAAAAGCCGTAGTATTGTGGTGCAAGGAACGCCGTTACGATTACAAACAATCATGAGCAAGATTATATTTCACTGACTGATATGGTGAAAAACATTGAGGGTGGTAGTGCTTTAATTGAGTAATGGCTGAAAAATAAAGACACAGTACTATTTTTAGATGTATGGGAAAAAATTAATAACTGCTGTTTTAATTCCCTCGAATTTGAGGGAATTAAAAATGAAGCAGGTCGAAACAGTTTCTACCTCTCTGCTAAGAAATGGAGTGATCTCACCGGAGCTATTGTGGCCTACAAACCAAGACAGGTCGTTACGGTGGCACTTATACCCATAAAGATATTGCTTTTGAGTTCGGCTCTTGGCTCAGCCCTGAATTCAAGCTTTATCTAATTAAAGAATTTCAAAGATTTAAAGATGAAGAAGCCAAAGCAATGTCACTGGAATGGAATTTCCAAGGTACTTTGGCAAAGGTCAGTTACCGAATAAATACAGATGCCATTAAAGAACACTTTATTCCGATACAATTAACAAATGCACAGACAGAGAAAGTGTATGCCAGTGAAGTAGACTTACTGAATATGGCTTTGTTTGGTATGACAGCAGCACAATGGCGACAAGCCAATCCTGATCAAAAAAGGAAACATACGTAATGTTGCTACATTAGAGCAATTAGTCATTTTATCGAATCTGCAAAGTATTAACTCAGTCTTAATTCATCAAGGTATAAGTGCTTGCGAATGCTTGATACAACTCAATGGTATTGCGATTAATCAAATGCAATCTTTGGTCAATATTTCTGAAACGAAGAATCTTATATTCAGTTAGTAGTATATAAACGATAATACTGTGTATTTTAGGTATGTAATGCCTGAAATACGCTGTACAAACAGTAATGTTTTCCGCATATAGTGTCTTTATTATCAATTATTAAAGCTCGTTTCAGTTGTGATGGTCTCAGCCCCAAACTAGATAAACATGTTCTGCTAAAATGAGCCGAATCAGAAAATCCCATATCATTGGCTAATTTTGTCAGCGTTGTATGGGAGTCGAGTGTATCAATTACATCCTGTAATCTTTTCCACAATAGATAACCCCTGAAATTAATACCCAACTCAGAACGAAAAAGATGAAGAAAGCGACTTTCAGAAAGGTGTATTTTTTCGGCGATTTCCCTCGATGAAATTTGCTTTATAGGTAATGATGAAATAATAGAGATTGCTTTATTAATGCGGTTATCTTGATCACATGAACAATTAGGATCTGACTCACATAATAACTTATAGACGTGATAAAGCTCAAATGGTTGGCTAATAGTAACAGACTTCATAAAATAACTGGCAATTTTTAATGCTTCTTCTTTAGTAAGAAAATAAACAGGATTAGTTTCAGTAAAATGCGATAATAAGTGATAATAGGGATCTTCTGGGTCAATAAGCAAATTAATACAACAGACATCTGGTGCGCGCAGTTTATGGGGAACATTTGAATGAATAATAAAACCAAACACCTCTTTTTTTTCATCTGGTGTTTCTAGCTCAAAAGACATATTGTGCAATGATATTGTCAATTGAAGAGAAGGGTGACGATGCCAATCCGTCGTGATATTGTTTATAAAAAGCAATGTAGATAAATTTTGTCGGTGCACTTTAACTAACAAATCATTGTCTAACATGATATTTTATCCTTGCTAAATAAACATCCTTGCCATCAAAAACAGTAACATAAACCATATGTAAAGACTATATATACGTAATTCGATTAACTAAAACTAACTAAAGGATAACACACATCATATATAAAGTTAATCAAGAACAATACAAACCTATTTTTGGCTATTTTAAACCTATCACCAAAAATTTTGTTATAGGATCTCAAAATATTTCACAATCTTTTTGCCATTTTTCAGTAGATAATTTTAATGATTTACCATTAAAATTAAAAAAAAGATATCCAATACTTTCCAGTAAGAAGAAAAATAGAGTTCTTAGTTGGTAGAGTGTGTTTCTGCTATGGCATTAGAAAACTTATTGCGTGAGTGAGAATATTACTGGAGACTAAAAAAGTTTCAACGGAGCCGTTTTATGGCCTAAAAACATAGCTGGTTCAATATCTCACTCTAATAATTTTGTAACTGCGGTTACAATAAAAAACTCAAATGAGGTTGAAAGCATAGGAGTTGATATAGAAAAAATAATGTCATGCAAAAAGCAATTGATTTAAGTCAAACGATCCTAAAATGTCCTACTCCCAGTGACATGATAATGGACATAACACATAACATTACTTTAGTATTTTCAGCCCAAGAGCGTTTATATAAGGCGTTTAGCTAAACTGGTATTACACTTTCATATGAAGATATTTTTTGCATAGGTATAAACAAAGAAAAAACATGTACATTACATGTAGCTAATCCGATCAATAAAGTTTGTGAAGTTCATTTTTATTTTTCAAAATATTATAATCTTGTTATTAATTAAGTGTTTATACAACCAACTATTTTTCTATTTCATTCTTTGATGTAATGGTTGATTTTGCAAACCAAACAACTATGATTAATAGTAGAAAAATAATTCCATATAGCCAAAAAATTTCGTTGGTTGCGATTACCAGCCCCTGATTAGTAATATTTTGTGCTAGTTTGGCCGAAGCTTGAGTTTCAGAAAAACCTTGCAACTGAAACTGCTGATATGTGTATTCTAGCGTTTGTATATTTTGATTCATTAGATCAGTTAGTTGGTTGTGATGAATTGCTTCACGATGTTCCCATAATGAATTTGTTAAAGAAGTACCAATGGAAGTAGATAATGTTCTAAAAAAATTAAATAAACTTCCTGCAGCCGCTAACTTGTGAGAAGGTATATCAGTTAAAATTATTATATTCAAAGGCATAACAAAGCAAGCTATCGCAAATCCTTGAAAGAATTGGGGCCATGCAGAACTCGAAAAATCCATATTAGGCTCAAACGAGTAAGCTCTCCAAAAAAAGCACAAAGCAAAAACAATGAAACCAAAAGTCACAAGCTTCCTCATATCTAAATAAGGAACAAAACGACCGACTATTGGAGCAAGAACGATAGGAACTAAACCGATGGGAGACAATGCTAATCCTGCCCACGTTGCAGTATAACCAAAAACTCGTTGTAATAGCTGTGGTTGCATAACTAATGTTCCTATATGTAGCAAAAATGCCAAACTTATGCAAATCGTCCCTACTGTAAAATTTCTTGATCTAAATAAAGATAGATCAACAATAGGATGATTCGATGTCATTTCCCAAAGAACAAAAAAAGAAAGTGTTACTAACGCTATCACAGATAAAATAATAATTTCAGATGAATTAAACCAATCCAGTTCTTTCCCTCTATCTAAAATTAGCTGTAAACTACCAACACCAAATATTAATAAAGCAAGACCGATAGTATCTATTCGAGATTTACTTATTTCTGTTTCTCGTCCTTTTAATAATATTCTAATACTTATCCATGCTATTAGACCAATTGGCACATTTAGTAAAAAAATCCAGCCCCAAAATAAATTGTCACTTATCCATCCACCCAAAATAGGTCCGCAGACGGGAGCAATAATAATAGTCATCGACCATATTGCTAAAGACATATTTTTTTTGGAATCTGGAGAGTTAGCTAATAATAAGCTTTGAGAAAGAGGAATAATTGGTCCAGAAACCGCACCTTGTAGTACTCGTGAAATAATTAACATTTCAAGGCTGTTGGAGACACCACATAACCAAGAGGCTAAAACAAACAACAAAATTGAAAACAAAAATAACTTAACTTCCCCAAAGTACTTAGCTAGCCATCCAGATAAAGGAATTGAAATGGCATTGGATACGGCAAATGATGTAATTACCCATGTCGCTTGGCTACTTGATGTTCCTAGGTTTCCAGCAATAGTAGAGAGTGCTACATTGGCAATTGTTAAATCTAAAATTTGTAAGAAGGCCACTGTTGCCAATGCAACAATAAGCCCAATTAATTTTGCACCTGATAGATATAATGGTGACATTTTATGATTCACTGAATATTACTCTCTAAAATTAAGTTATTTTGCATAATTTCTCGTACTAGTTGCTCGAATTCATCTAAGTCGTAAGCAAGTACATCTGTTTGATATTTAATTTCTTGAGGTGAAATATCAGTAAGTAATTTTCCACTTACATCACTGGTATCCACTGTTACATACATAGATAACCCTACCCGTAATGGATATTCCTTAATTTGCTCTTTATTCAATTCAATACGAACAGGTAAACGCTGAACTACTTTAATCCAATTTCCTGTTGCATTTTGTGCTGGTAATAACGAAAATGCACTTCCCGTTCCCATAGCAATTCCTGTAATCACCCCGTCGAATTTAATATCATCTCCATAAAAATCACTAGTTAACTTAACTTTTTGTCCTATTCGAATGTGTTTTAATTGAACTTCTTTAAAGTTAGCTTCTACCCAAACTTGATCCAAAGGAACAATAACTAATAATCGTTCTCCTCTATTAACCTGTGTTCCAACTTGGACTTGGCGCCTCGAAACATATCCAGTGACAGGGGAAACAATTGTTACTCGTTTTAAGTTAAGCCAAGCTTCCTTTAGTTTAGAAATAGCTTGCTGAATACGTGGTTGTTCTAATAATGAATTCTGCATTAATAGGGCATTATTAATTTCTAACTCTTGCTTGGAAATTTTTAAGTCATTTAACGCAATTAATACATCTTGCCTAGCATGCTCTATTTCTTCTTTTGAAATAGCATTACGAGACCAAAGGCCTTCTCTCCGAGCTAAATCTTTTTCTAATTTATCTAATGTCGCTTGCTTTAATTGAATACTTGCTGACAATTTTTCAGTTGTCATTTGGATCTGTTGAATTTCTCTTATTACCTTGGCTAATTCATTTTTTGCATAACTAAAATTATTTTCAGTATCAATTGATTCTAATTGAGCGATAACATCTTTTTTTCTCACAAAGTCATTATCATCAACGTAAATGGAGGAGATTCCTCCGCTTATTTGAGTATGAATTGGAATTTGATTTCCCATAACATACGCATTATCTGTAGATTGTGTAAACCGAGAAAACATGTACCAAAAAATGAAGTATCCCATCCCTGAAACTAGGAAAATAACAGATAAAATAATCAATTTTTTATATCGTGTTAAACCATTGAATTGTCGGCCATCGGTGTTGTTTTCCATCGTACACTCCATTTACATCTTTCATTTTAATCATTGCTTCTATGAACAGCATCACAAAATGCTGTTTCATTAAGCAGACATTCCACCATCAATAACTAGAGTTTGACCCGTAATATATTTACCCCCACAACCGAGTAAAAAATTCGCAGACATAGCCACTTCCTTATTTATGTTACTTCATCTCTTGTTTGGTTATTAGATTGTGAAAAGTCAACGGCATTGTATAAATGGGTGAGTAATATTGTCTTGAAAAAATAAGCTGACTTCATTTTATAGAAAATTATTGAGTTATTTAACTCTCTATATTTCAAATGGTTATTTATTTTTTGACAATTATTTTCATTTAAAAAAAAGAATGAGAGATCTAATACAGCTAGTTTATTCAATTAAATAACCTTTGAATATGATATGTGCTCATCCAACATATATCAATTAGAGGATAAAATTCATGACTTACGACTGTGTAATCATTGGTGCTGAACTAGCTGGACAGTGTTTAGCATCATTTCTGACTAAAAAATATCACTGTTCTTATATTAGAAAGAGATGAAGGTATAGGAGACGTCTGGCGTAGATGACCAGATAGTATGCGGTTGTTTACACCAAGAGCAATGAATTAGCTACCAAGTTTAATTATGGTTGATGATCAAAAAGGGCATCGAGATAAGCATTGTAACTACCCACTAAAATAGTACATAAAAAAGTAGAAAATTCTCTATAATATTTTTAAGTAGAATTTTAAGGAGAATTTCAATATGAAAATAAAATTATTAATTAATGATATTAGAGGCTTCAAATTAAGCCCCAATAAAGGTGTTAGTTTTTATATTGAAGATGATAATACAAAAATTCTAATGGATTGTGGATCTGAATGGAGTGAGAATTTAACTCTAAATAACATAACTTATATAGTTTTATCACACGGTCATTATGATCATTCTGGTGGAATAAAACATGTAAATATAAATCAGGATGCATTAGAAAAAATAACGCTGATAGCGCATCCTGATGCATTAGAAAAAAGATATGCCATCAATCCACTAAAAACTCGATCGGATGGCAGGTTATCTTTGGAAAAATTGAAAACAAAATTTGATATAAAGTTAACAACAGAAGCTATTTGGTTAACAAAAAAAATGGTATTTCTTGGTGATGTTGGTGGATGCAAATTACCCACAGGAATTATTAAAACTGATAATAAAATAAGGTTAGACTATATTAATGATGATTCTAGTTTAGTTTATTGTTCAGAAAAGGGATTAGTCATTATTACCGGATGCAATCATGCTGGTTTGAAGAAACATATAAATAAAGCTATCAGAATAACTGGGGATAAAAGAGTTTATGCAATAGTTGGTGGATTACATTTTAATGGGCTTTCTGTATTAAAATTACCATTCGTGCTTAGAATTTTAAAAAAAACAAATACGACTAATTTTTATACATGTCATTGTACAGGTAAAATTGCAGAAAAAATATTAAATTCAAAAAAAATGTCTACTGGTGATATATTAGAGTTTATATAATCTATATTTTTTGTCTTAATGATAGTGCTATTATGTTAAAAACTTTAAATATGTGATGGCTTGTTTGTCGACCAATCACTTTACGTCCAAACAAATATAACCATCCTTTACCAGTTTAGTTTAATATAAGTGAGAACCATCACACAGACAATTATTATAGAAGAGACATCTGCCCACTTTTTTGGCGAAGATCGCTTAACACTAGGATATTGGTGTACCAGTGAGGTCATAGAAAATGACGTCATGATGTATTACTCTCTCAAGAGAATAAATGGGCAAGAAATGGTACAAAGGGTAGACTTACCATATTTGCAAAATTGAATATGAAAATTTTTTCATTCTTAAAGACTTATAAAATTAGGTTATTCAATAATAATTTTCAAATACGGGTTATTGTAAACAATGTCAGGAATTTTTAACTGTATTTCTAATTGTATGCATATCATCGTTACAATTAATTCGTTCAGGAGAATATCCAACCTGAAAATCTTTTTTCGCTCTCAATTGTGAAACTCTCTCTAAAAGAGGAATACATAATTCCTTTGTCACTCCAGGGTAGACTGTAGAGTCATATACGACTATATCCCTTTCTTTAATTTTCGTGCAATGGTTTCCGTTGCTGAAAATAAACAACTTAAATCAGGTTTATTTTTACTATCAATAGGAGTCGGAACGACAATTATATAAAAATTAGAATTTAGTAAATCATCGCTACAGTAGGTCATATTTGAAGTATTATATGTTTTTTTAATCTCTCGATTTTTTTGCTATCAATATCAAAACCTATTGTTTTATAAGTTTTAGAAAATTCAAGGAAAAGAGGTAAACCGACATACCCCATTCCTATTATTGCAATTTCAAATTCTCTATTATTTGTATTGTTCATAACAGCACCTCGTATATTAATTTTACTTAATGATCAACAATAAAATCCATTAAACTAATGTTCTTGGCCTGTACTATGATTTTACTCCAGTTTTTTAAGAGTTTAACGTGTAAGAAGTATTCTTCATTACATTCGGCAATACATTTTGCAGTGACTTTCCTTAATTCTTGTCCTATCTTTGAATAATTTTCATCGAATTTTAATAATACTTCATCAATAATTCTGATTATATGCTCTTCTCTTTTAGTATCATTAGAAGCAAATGATGCTATTTTTTCAGAAAGAGACTCACACATTTGTTGAGATACGAAGCAATCATCATAATTACAAAAGTTATCAATAAGCTTATCATTATAGATACTTCCATATAATGAAAAATAATCTGCAAATTTTAACATCCCATACCAGTATTTTAGTTTTTTATCATACTCAAATCTTTCATCATGATATTCATGAAACACGGGTCTAGTATGATGTACAGATGGGTAGCCTAATGCAGTCGAGGTATCAAAAGCGAAATAATCCGCTGCTAATGTATTTTTACCAGGTAAGTTTGGTAGAAACTCAAATAGTCGATAGACACTAACATTACCACAGTCAGGATTACCCCCATCGTCAACAGAAGTAACTAAGGAAATAACATCATTTTGAGGAACAGGTTGCTCTAATTTGAATATATCATCGCAAATATCAATAATATGCTCAGATTTAAAACCAAGTAGTTCATATATTTTATAAACATAGTCATACGACACTTTTGCAAAATCTTTTACATCAAGATTCCACTCACCTAAGTAATTCCCTCCAACCACAAGTATTCGTCTTTTATTGTTTATATCTTGTTTAAGATTTTTGATATCCAAGTCGTTAGCTATTTCCATTATAGGTTTACCTAAATACTTTAACTCATACTCAATTGGATAGACTTCCCTAGCTTCACTCCTTCTATCAAATAACAAACAAGTATCAGAATCTCTTCTATGATAGGCGTTAGCCCCCATTGAACACGCAAATAAACCTAATTTATTCATAGCAGTAGCATAATCGGTACCTGTATAAGTAAAAATCTTATAGAAATCATCATCCATACCTTTAAAAAGTGACTTAAAGTATTTTTTCTGTACATCAACAGATAGATGTAGAATATTCAGTTTTGGATATTGATTTTTTAATGATTTAATAATTTCATTATTTTCTATAGATGAAAATTCATTGGTTTCAACTACAATTAAAGGAATATTAACTTGCAAGACATCATTTGCGTATAAAATCTCCTTAATATAACTACTAACACTATCTTTAATACTTCTATTTGTTGGTATAAAAAATACTGATTTCATAGTTACTCCTTAGTTAATTGAACTAATAATTAATTTTTTAACAAATGATAATATTTAAAATGATTTTTCAAACACATAATATTTAAAATCCTTAGCTCCCCATCTGGTAATGAGCTTTATCCACCTATAGTTTTAATGGGTAAAGAATTACATATTTGGGGGGGGTAGTAATCCATACCATCCATTCATTACGAGGTCGTGTACATTCGTGATTGGATTGATTGTAATAACTTTTATGCATCTTGTGAACGAGTGTTAAATCCAAAGCTTGAGGGTAAACCGATTGGCATACTCTCTAACAATGATGGTTGCGTAATAGCGCGATCGAATGAGTTAAAACCACTAGTGCCAATGGGGATGCCTGCCTTTAAGATTTTACCAGCTATTCGTAAGCAAGTGACCTTGTTAAGCTCTAATTACCAACTGTATGGTGATATGAGCAAGCGTGTTTTTAATACGGTGCGAGCGCATACTTCAGATGTAGAGCTTTATTCTATTGATGAAGCGTTTATTGCGTTAGACGGTTTTTCGGATGTAACGACGCATTGTCAACACATCAGGGCGGTGGTGAAACGTGATACAGGGATACCCGTCAGTATTGGTATTGCTGCAATCCGAACTTTAGCTAAAGTCGCTAACCATATTGCTAAAAAGCAAACGACTTACTGCGGTGTCTGTTATTTAACAAATGATAGTGGTTTGTTGATTGAACCTTTAAAGCAGTTTTCGTTGCAGTGAATGTTTAGGTGCGCTTTTAGCTGCATCAAAATTACCACCTAACAAATGTGATACAGATGCTTGATCGGCTTTAGTGACAAAGTCACTAATGACACCTGCCATTCCATTTGTCCTGCAACAAAATAGCTAAACAGTGACTATAGCTCGTGACTTTTGGCTAGCCAATTAAGTAATCTTGTATCCATTATTTGTTGATATAAGAGTGCTGTGCTTGCACTATGCTATCGATATTCGCGGTTTTTTCTGTATTGAAATCGATAAGGCGCTTTCAAAGAACCATGCCAAGGATGCCAAATTGAGCCATCTTGGTATTCAACATGAATATCTACCACAATTTTACCGATTTCATGAAGCAGCGCGGCATAAGCAATACCCGCCGTTCAACTATCTTCTTCGGCGCTGCGCTCTTCGGATGAAACACCAATCGGGAGTAAATAAGATTGGCGAAACTTTAATGCATATGCCATGATTTCTAGTTCATGTTCAAGCATTTCCCCCAAATACGCATGATGATGACTCTCTGAAGCAGGAAATTGTTTAACTAATTCGGCATAACGTTCAATTGGGCGCTGGTAAAGGTGTTTAAATTGAAAGGGTGAAAGTCATGTGGTGCGCTGCCAGATTGCTTTTAATAGTAGCTCGCAGCGTACGTTGGATAATAGATTTTCTGCCGTTTGTGGTACGATAAATCCATCAGGAACAACGAGTGGCGTTTCAGTTATTACTTTATTCTCTTCAACTGTTTTTTTCTCTTAACAACTTTCGACAGTTGCGCGCTTCTTCTCTTACTTCCGACAAAGAAACAGTATGTGTAGCACCAAGTCTGATTCAATGCTCTCTTTTTAAAATTAAAACGAAATATCCATGATATTGCTCCTGATTCTCTAGCGCAAAGTCCACCTCCATCGCCATAACAATCAGCTGTATTTATTTTTTTCACAGATAAAGTTGTCAGTTTTTCAATAAATCTTGCCATGAATAATTCCCCAACATTTTTTTAATGCATTGAATTATGCAGAGGGAGATAACTGAATTTAATAAAAAATACAAGACAGTTCGAGTTTTTTGCGGTGGATGTTTTGGTACAAGTTCTAATCGAGGATTGAAATGATTACTCTGGGTGAGTATAAGATTAATAAAAAAGTGGAAATAAAAAAATCCACATAACCTCATGACTACCAAGATTTTAGTGGATTCTATTATATTGCAGTGGATTCTGCCATAAAAATAAATGGCGGAAGCGCAGAGATTCGAACTCTGGGAGGGTCGCCCCTCGCCGGTTTTCAAGACCGGTGCTTTCAACCGCTCAGCCACACTTCCGCAATGGCTGTGCATATTAAAGGAGTCGGACTTAATTGTAAATAGTTAATTTAATATTTTTTATCGACTGCTTTAATTTTCACCAAATTTAGATGAAATTCAGCAAAACTAGATTGTTTACTCGCCAAAACTAGTGTTGCAATCTTATTAATCGAGTATAATACGTAGCAAATATCAAACAAAGTTTTGCAAAATGTTAAATCAAATAGAAACCGATGAAAAAGGCTATCTAAAAAATTGGCAGGATTGGTCTGTTAATTTAGTGCCAGAATTAGCTAGCAAAGAGTCGATTGAATTAACTGATGCTCATTGGGAAGTGATTTTATTTGTTCGTGATTTTTATTTAGAATATAAAACTTCGCCTGCAATTCGTGCGTTGGTTAAAGCAATGGAGAAAAAATTTGGCCCAGAAAAAGGTAATAGTCGGTATTTATATAAATTATTTCCTGATGGTCCTGCTAAACAAGCGACAAAACTTGCGGGCTTACCTAAACCAGTTAAATGTATTTAAATTAAGAGAACAATTAAACTCATGATTAGGTGGAAGATCCCCTTTATATTGCTTCTGGTGCTGGGGTATTTGCAGTACTCATTATGGTATGGTAAAAACAATATTTATGATTACCAAGATAATCTGCAAATGCTTAAAAGTCTGCATCAAGAAAATGATAAACTCAAGGCTCGCAATCAACAGATGATTGCCGAAGTTGACGATTTGCAAAAAGGTTATGAAGCAATAGAAGAACGAGCTCGCAGCCATTTGGGTATGGTTAAACCTAATGAGTATTTTTATCGAATAATTATTGATTCCAAAACACAAAAATAAGGCATTACGTGACAAATAATAGTGATATCGTTGCAATCGTTCCTGCCGCAGGAATAGGTTGCCGCATGGAAAGTCAGTTACCTAAACAATATTTAAAGATTGGTGCAATGACCATTTTGGAACACACTTTACAAAAATTATTAACTCACTCAAAAATCAGTGAGGTAGTAGTGGTTATCAACAAAGAAGATAAGCTTTTTAGCACACTTGATGTCGCATCAAAAGTTAAGGTGACTTACGGTGGTGAAACGCGTGCTGATTCTGTTTTAGCGGGTTTAAATTTAGTTGCTGAAAATAAGTGGGCGTTAGTCCATGATGCAGCAAGACCTTGTGTTACTCACCAAGACATCACTAAATTGATTAACAGAGTCTTACAAGAAGATAAAGGCGGAATATTAGCAATGCCCCTTAGTGATACGATTAAGCAAGCAGATACTAATAATCCAGATACCATTAATCACTCTGTCGATCGCACTTATTTATGGGGCGCTGCGACACCACAATTATTTAACGCAGGTGAACTTAAAGCTTGTTTAAATAGAGCATTAACTAACCATGTAGCAATTACTGATGAAGCTTCGGCGATTGAGTATTGTGGAGGACATCCATTATTAGTTGAGTGTCGTCGAGATAACATAAAAATTACTTGCCCAGAAGATTTAAACTTGGCTACATATTATTTAACTAATCAAATTTAATATAGGTAGATTATGCGAATAGGTCATGGATTTGATGTACACAAATTTGGTGGGGAAGGACCAATTATCTTAGGTGGCGTAACTATTCCTTATCAATATGGACTTATTGCCCATTCTGATGGTGATGTGGTATTACACGCCATTACCGATGCTTTAATTGGCGCATTGGCTTTAGGCGATATTGGTAAACTATTTCCTGATAGCGATCCCAAATATCAAGGTATAAACAGCCGCTTACTATTACAAGAAGTTTACCAAATTATTCAATCTAAAGGTTATCAATTAGTAAATTTAGATACGACCATTATTGCGCAAGAACCTAAAATGAGACCTCATGTCGATCAGATGCGGGTTAATATTGCCGAAGATTTAAAAGTGCATTTTGACCAAATTAGTGTTAAAGCAACCACTACAGAACAACTGGGCTTCACTGGTCGTAAAGAAGGGATAGCTTGTGAAGCAGTAGTACTATTAGCAAAAAAGTAAATACAAAATTAATGATAGGCAATATAAGTGTTAGCAGAACTTAATTATTTTTATGGTAAACCTACAGTTCATGGTTTATATAAACAGCAATATGAAGATTTCATAGTTATTGAAGAGCTCGGTTTTGATCTTACCGGTGAAGGTGAACATATTTTAGTTTATTTAGAAAAAAAAGATTGCAACACGATTTATGTCGCTGAACAGTTAGCTAAATATGTTGGTATTTCCGCTAAAAATGTAAGTTATGCCGGTCTTAAAGATCGCCAAGCAGTCACTCAACAATGGTTTAGTCTACATATGCCTGGTAAAGAAACGCCCGATTTTTCACAGTTTGATTTAGCTGGTTGTAGAATTTTGCAAATTAATCGCCACAATAAAAAATTGAAAATAGGGGCTTTAAAAGGCAATCGCTTTAAAATTATTTTAAGAAACTTGAGTGATAAACAAACGATCGAACCCAAATTAAACTTAATCAAACAATATGGTGTACCTAATTATTTTGGCGAACAACGATTTGGACGAGAACAAAATAACATCACTCAAGCGATAAAATGGGCAAGTGGAGAAATTTCAGTTAAAGACCGTAAAAAGAGAAGTTTTTATCTTTCCGCCGCGCGCAGTGCCATTTTTAATGAAATTGTAAGCCAAAGAATCGAACAAAATATTCAACAGACCATCCTTGATGGTGATATATTACAGCTATCTAAAAGTAATAGTTGGTTTGTATCTAGTTCAGATGAATTACCACTGTTACAACAACGTTTGCAAAATAGCGAAATTAATATTACTGCACCTATGGTCGGCGATTCACCATTGGGCACCACATCAGTTGCTTTAGAATTTGAAACAAATTGTTTAAAACGTTGGTCTTGTTTTGAAGAGTTATTTAAAAAAGAACGAATGGCAACAATAAGGCGTTCAATATTATTGCGCCCCGAACAGCTTGAATGGCAATGGATTAGTGAAAATGATATTGAGATCAGTTTCTATTTGCCTTCTGGTTGTTATGCTACAAGTGTTTTACGCGAATTGATAATTGGAAAAGAGTAATGCAAAGTTCAAAAATGCAGACTTTGATTAAGTTATTGCGCCAGCAAGGAATAAAAGATGATCGTGTTTTAGATGCTATAGCTTCGATACCGCGTGAAAATTTTGTTGATGAAGCGCTTTCTCATCAAGCCTATGATAACCGTTCTTTACCAATAGGTAGCGGTCAAACTATCTCTCAACCTTATATCGTTGCAAAGATGACTGAATTATTAAAGTTAACGCCGAGTGCTAAAGTGCTTGAAATCGGTACCGGCTCAGGATATCAAACGGCTGTGTTAGCTAAGTTGGTTGACCATGTTTGCTCAGTCGAAAGAATAAAAAGCTTACAATGGAATACTAAGCGACGGTTAAAGCAACTCGATATTCATAATATTTCAACTCGCCATGGTAATGGCTGGCAAGGTTGGCCAGAACGCGGACCTTTTGATGGAATAATTGTCACCGCAGCACCAGCTGAAGTACCACAAAAACTTCTAGCACAACTGGCTGATAAAGGGCGATTAGTAATACCTGTGGGTAAAAATAAGCAAATATTACAGCTAATCGAACGCGATGGTGACAATTTTATTACTAAAAACATCGGTGAAGTAAAATTTGTCCCTCTGATTGATGGCGATATTGAATAAATAGCCACCAAATATATTGGTGGCTTCTATTACTTATCATTTATCCTTAATTTAGGCTAAGTATTTTTCTCGCTTCGTTTGGCGTAGCGGGTTGTTTTCCAGCTTCTTTAATTATGCGAACTGCTCTTTCGACAAATTGGCTATTCGATTTTGCTAGTTCTCCTTTCGCATAATAGATATTATCTTCCATACCTATACGAATATTACCTCCCATTGCGATGGTGGCTAAAAGAATAGGTAAATGGTTAGCACCGATACCAAATGCTGACCATGTACAGTCACTTGGTAATAAGTTTTTCAAAAAGACAAGATTTTCAATTGTTGCCGCTATACCTCCTGGCGCGCCCATGCAAAGTTGGAAATGTAATGGTGCTTTTAATACCCCTTTTTTTAAATAATACAATGCATTATAAATAAAGCTTGCATCAAATACTTCAATTTCAGGTTTAACATTATGCTCTTGCATATAATGGCCAAGCTTTTCTAAAAATGGTGGCGTGTTATAAAAAACAGTCGAGTTCATCCAATTCATTGTTCCACAATCGTACGATGCCATTTCAGGTTTTACTTTGGATAAATGGATCATTCTTGTCTCATCTGTAGCATTAAGATCTCCAGATGTTGTGCAATTAATGATAATATCGCAACCAGTTTGGCGAATTAGTGAAACTGTTTCTTCAAATTTTTCAGCACTCATTGTGCCTTGACCATTTTCATCTCGCATATGAAGATGAGCAACTGCCGCACCAGCTTTCCAACATTTGTAGACATCATCAGCAATTTCTTTTGGTGTCATAGGTATTGCTTGATTATGTTCCTTAGTAGGAAATGCCCCTGTAGTTGCAACAGTTATAATAACTTTGTCATTCATAATTTAAATCCTTTTAATTAATTTTAGTATTTGGTAAGAAGAACATGGTAATGGCAGAGAATAAGAAAAATACAGCACAGATACCGATACCAACGGTAAGTCCATATTTTGCAGCAATAAAACCAAGAACGAATGGTGAAAATGCTGATATTCCACGTCCTGCATTAAAACAGAAGCCTGCGCCTAATGTTCTGACTCGAGTTGGAAATAACTCGCCAAAATAGGAACCAAATAATCCTACAAATGAAATAAAGAAGGCATAAAAAGGTCCCATTAATAATATCATCATAGGATCTTCTACCATGACGTATATAGGTAAAGTGATAGTAGTACCAATAAACGATAAGATAATTGCTTTTTTACGACCTATAATATCGGATAACCAACCAAATAAGTTATAACCGATAAACATGCCCACATTTAGTATTAAGAAAAATAATGACATCGTTTTTATATCAAGCCCACGAACTTGAACTAAAAATGTTGGGATCCAAGTGGTTGAGCCCCAGTAAGCAACAAAAGCAAAACTCGAAACAAGTGTTGCCAAAATTGTTCGTGATAATAGTTCCGGTGAGAAGATTTCTTTAATCGAAATATTACTAATATCACCTTTAGCGATTCTATCGTCTTTTTGGTTTTTCCACACTTCAGATTCAGGTACAAAAAGATAAATATAAATAGCGGCAAATATTGAACCTCCACCGGCTAAAAATAGTGCTCTCCAACCGAATTCTGGAATAATGACTGATGAAAGAAATGCGGCTATACCAGCTCCAACTGGGAATGAACTTAATACAAATGCAGCAGCTCTTCCTCGTTGTTTTGTGGGCCATGATTCAGCAATATAGGCAGCAATGATACCCCAAACTCCACCTAAGGCTAAACCAGCAGTAAAACGTAATAGCAATAAAACTATCCAATTTGGACTTAATGATATTAATGCTGTTAGTATCCCAAAAAGGATTAAACTCCAAATGAGTGATTTTCGTCGACCGTAATTGTCAGAAAACCAACCGACAATAACACTACTTAATCCTACGCCTAATAAGGTTGCAGTACCGAGTAATCCACCTTCTGACATCGACATATCCATGTCCTTCATTATAGCGGGTAATGAAACAGCTAATAATGTAATATCCATAGCGTCGAACATGTAACCAAAAAAACCACCTACAAGTACATGCCATTTATTTAGTAACTTGGTTTTCATATTGTTTTATTTCCTGTAATTTAAGACATTATTGCTATAGTTCGAGTCCATCCAGCGCTTGCTCCTTTAATTTTTATCGGCAAACATGAAACTTTAAAGCCAAATGGAGGTAATTTATCTAAATTAGTAAGTTTTTCAAGGTGATAGTACTCTTTTTCAATTCCGGCAAAATGTCCTTCCCAAATAAGTGATTTATCATGTGTCTCTTTAAATTTTTCAGCGACCAATGGCAGAGGGCTATCCCAACTCCAGGCATCAGTACCGACAACTTTAATACCTTGATTAAGTAAGTATAAAGTGGCTTCTTTTCCCATTCCGCAGCCTTTAACTAAATATTCTTTGGAACCAAAGTATTTTTGTGCACCAGATTGCACGAGAACAATATCTAAAGGTTTTAATTTATAATCAATACGATCTAATTCATCTTTTATGTCTTGAGCGGTTACGACATAACCATCAGGAAAATGTGAAAAATTCAACATGACACCATCTGAGATACACCACTCTAATGGCATTTCATCAATGGTTCTTGCTCGTTGTCCATTATTCATGGTTGGGTGATAATGCCAAGGAGCATCAAGGTGGGTTCCACTATGTGTAGTTAGTTTTATATATTCTATAGCCCAGCCTAACCCTTTGGGTAAATCATCATTGGTCGCGGTTGGGAAAAATGTTTTAATATGTTCCGATCCTTTTACATGATCCCAATAGTCGATTTCGGTTGGCATAGATGGCGGATCATTGGGAGTACGATCTTCTATATCAACACTTAAATCTATAATTTTCATTTATTGCTCCTTTTGTATTTCTAATAATCAATTGAAAATTATGGGCAATATAATATTGATTGAACGATCATTCAAATTTTTTGTTGTATAGTTTGATCTAGATCACTATTTTAAATGAACGTTCAATTATTTAATGAGGTGAAAGATTAAAAATACCGATTAATTGGATTTTAGTTAAATACAATTATGCTAATCGGAATTTAGAAATAATGTTGAATGCAGACTGATAATCATACTCAGGTTTGGTTAAAACGGCATGTAAACCTTCAATAGCATAATTATAAAGATATTTACAGGCTATTTCTGGATTACTAACAGAACATATTTCTTTGGATAAAAATTTTATTCTATCAACTTCGGCAAAAGTATTGCACATAACTCCCACTAAGAAGTCAAAGCCCCAATGAATTTGTTGTTCAGTCGACGTTGGATAAGAACGTTTAAGTTCGGTAATAAAAAACTCAGCAAATGGATCAAATTGATCACGTAATATAGAAAGCCCTAAAGCAGAGCCAGATGAAAGTAAGCGAGCAACATTAATGGCATAGTAATGCCAACCTTCACCGCCATAAAGTGTATTATAAAGATAAGGCGCTATAAAAGATTCTACAATTTTTTCAAGCGATAATGGCTGATCGCCATTAATATTCTTGTAATAATTAAGTAAATGTATTCGATCTGAACTTAATATGCCAATTCTTCGATCAATAACAGCTTTAAAAAGTTCTTCTTTAGAACCAAAGTGGTAATGTACTAATGCTAATTTTACACCGGCATCTTCGGTGATGTCTCTAATTGAAACTTCACTATAACTGGCTTTTGCAAAAAGCTTCTCGGCAGAGTCGAGTAGCTTCATTGCTGTACTATTTTTCATAATATACTACTTATTAATTTTCTTGATATTCAAGTTGGAATTTATATCTGAGTTTTTAAAAATGTATCTGTTTAATATATTATATTATGTAGATATAAAATTTATAAATTAATTTTTTGTTTTTAAAAAATCGTTGGCAAGTTAGCAATGTTAATTAAAGCTATTGATAATAAATATAATTAAAAAATAGGCAAAACTTTTTAAGTATTGCTAGATACATATAATAATCAAAGAAAAATTAGATTTTCTTTGATTATTATGATTATTTAGATTTTTAATTCAATTTAGATTTTTCTTCTGAAAGCTTCCATTCGCAAATTCCATATATTGCATTAAAGAGATAAATTAAATATTGAGTTGCGATCACAATATTATCAGTATAGAGATTTAAACCGATAACTAGCACATTAAGTAATACCCATAAATACCAGTTGAATGCGTATCTCATCATTAGTAATAATTGTGCAACGATACCTAAACCAAATATAAAGCAGTTAGTAATGAGTTGATAAGAAGTATTCGTCACACCCATTTCGTTAGTTAAATAGATATTAAAAAATGCTGCTGCAATTAGGAATATTAAGGCATATAAAAATGCATTTTCATTTAAAGAGCGAACTTTAACACTCTTATTATTATCTAGATTTTTTTGCCAAGTAAACAAGCCATAAATATGGGAACCAAAATAGTAAAAAGTTGGTAAACCAGCTCCAATATTGCCACCAAGAAAATTAGCGCAACATTCAGCGATTACCGCTAGCATACCAAGCACATTACCTAAATTTTTTCGTTTAGCTAATAAGATTACACATAACAATCCACAAAATGCCCCTACGTATGATACTGCATAACGTAAGTCAAAATTATTAAATGGATCAGTATACAAAAATGCTATAGTGACACAGATAATACATAACAGTGGATAAAATTTATTTCGACCAATAGTGATAACAACATCTCTTAAATTATTCATAATTAATACTCTTCATCATTAATAAGTTGATTGACTAATTCAATACTGCGTAGATAACGTTCTTCATAATCAGGTGAGTCGATTTGAACATAACTGATATTATTTTTTTCTAATAGGGAGATAAGTAGTTGTTGAAAGTCTTTTCGCTGTTTTGGACTTCCTAAACTACGCAACCCATCAGCTACCCATGGGGTGTTATTACCTAATAATATAACTAAATCAAATCGATAGTTATTGATCATGGCTTGTAAAAATGGGTGTTCTTTACCTTCATATTTTTTGCAAAATGCTTGTGTGGTAATAAAGTCAGTATCAATAAATGACACTTTATTGGCATGTTTGATAGCAAAATCAATATATTGTGCATGGCCTAAAGCAATTTTATCGTAGTCGGCGTATTGCAATGCCCGTTCATCACCGCCAAGTTGTGAAAATACATAATCACGGCCATATTCCCAAGCACTTGTCGTATTAAACGTATTGGCTAACTTATTAACTAAAGTTGATTTACCACTAGATTCACCACCAAGAATAGCGATAGTTCTGACAAAGAATGGTCTCACTTCAGTTGGGATATATTGCCAGTTTTTTAAGGGGGCTTGGCGAATTTGCGTGCCGCTAACTTGCATAAATTGCCGAGTAGGGTCAATCAATACTGTATCTAAATCAAATAAATCTTTATACATTGCCACATCTTGTGGTTCGCTGGAATAAACACAGCTTGGGTTAATTCCCTTTTCATTGAATAATTTCTTAACCCGATCACTCCATTCTTGCCAACCATTTGGGTAGGCAGGAATACCATCCTCTTCTAAAAGCTCGATATGGATATTTTTTTGATACTTAAAGGTTTGTAATAACCAACGAATTCTATCGTTGATAGTGGGTTGGCGAGACATGGCGCTATCTTTAAATAATTCCATATCACGCATGGTATCCGAGCACAGAATAACATACAGTTCATCAACCTGGCTTATTGCACGTTGAATTAGATAAATATGGCCTGTATGCAGAGGATAAAACTTACCAAAAATTACCCCCACTTTTTTGTTTTCAGTGTTCGGACTAATTTGCAAATAATGGTGGAGCGATTGTAACTTTTGTGCGCTTGGATTTTTAATTTTATCATTAATTAGTTGACTTAGATAACCTTTGGTCATTTGGCAAGCATCAGCAACTGTCTGTAACGATAAATTTTTGCGTTTTATGGCTATTTTCAAATAATTAAAACCATTCATACCGTCTCCTTACTTTGTGTTTTTTATCTTGAACTAAATTTACATTATTTTTAATAAATGTTCAATATATTAAACAAAAAATAATTTTACTTAATTAATTTAAATTTAATAGAGATTAAATTTAAAATGGAGAGTATTTATTGTCTTAAAAAAGAAAGATAATCTTGTTATTTTAAATAACGCCAAAATTAATGGTTGAATAATTAAAAACTAAACAATATAAGGAAATAATAAAGTGAAAATAAAAAAAATTGCATTGGTAATCGCTCTGATGTCAGGAAGTGCTTGGGCAAATAACAATATTACTTTAAATAAAGTGACTTTGTTTATTCAGGGGGCTGAATTACAAGGACAATCAACTGTTTCATTAACTAAAGGTGAAAGTGAAATAGTATTAACAGGTATTGCTAATGATATTAATCCTAATTCTATCAATGTAGGTTTTGGTGAAAATAGTAATGTTCAAGTATTATCGATATCATTAAATGAAAACTACTTAGAAAATCTCAGTAAAGATGACGACATTCAATCGATCATTGAAAAACAGAATCAATTACAAGAAAAGCGTGATACGGTAGAAATCCAATTGAAAGCTGTTAATGAACAAATTTCACTTTTACACGGAAATCGTTTAGATACTTTAGCTAAAAATGGATCTGATAACTTAACAGCAATGAAAAATGTATTAGATTTTGTGAAAACAAATTTAACTACGACATTAAATGAACAAAATCGATTACAAAAAGAAGTCGATCAGCTAGATGCACAAATTAGCCAATACCAAACACAATTAGAAGAAAAGCAAACCAATAATGAAAAATTACATAATGCGGTTATAGTAAAAGTCATTTCTGAAAAGGATATGACATTACCTATTACGCTCTCATATGTCACCACCAATGCTGGCTGGGAACCTATTTATGACGTCAGAGTGGCAGATATCAGTTCACCATTAGAATTAACATATAAAGCAGAGATCCACCAAAATAGTGGTTTAGATTGGCAAAATGTTGATTTCATATTAGCGACATCTAATCCAAGTAAAGACATCAATCCGCCAGCTTTAACTCCTTGGCATATTGACGTCTATAGTGAAGGAAATGGTTTATTTTTTTCTAAATCTGAAAAAGATTCTTGGGAAGAGTATGAATCAAAATCGCAGCTGAATAATCCAGATAAAATTGGAAATGTTAACACATTAGGCATCAATACCCGTTTTGCGGTAAAATTACCTTATACCATCAAACATGCTAGTAAAAATAACATACTCACTTTACAAACCAAAGAAGTAAAAGCAAATTATCAATATGTCTCAATGCCTAAATTAGATAGTAGTGTATACTTACAAGCACAAATAAATGACTGGGACAAACTCAATTTATTATCAGGAAAAGCCCACATATTTTTCAGTGGCAACTTTATTGGCGAAAGCAACATTTCAACCGAAAAAATATTAGGGACATTAGATTTTTCATTAGGTCGTGATAAGAGTATCCTAATTTCGAGAAATCGTAATATTAAAGAAACCTCGACTCGATTATTAATTGATAATGATGTTTCAGAAAAATATGCTTATACTATTAATGTCAAAAATAGTAAAACATTACCAATTAATATTGTCGTAAACGATCAACTACCGGTCATTTTAAATAAAGCGGTTACACTTGATGATGCCAAATATGATGGTGCAAATTATGATAAACAGACCGGTTTATTAACATGGAAATTCACCTTAAACCCAAATGAAAATAAAGACCTTAATTTAAGTTTTAAAATTACTTATCCTAATGATAAAGAAAAAGACATATATGGTTTATAAAACTTATAAAACAAAGTATAAAAAATGTTAACAACTTGGCTAGAACAATTTAAGCAAAACAGTCAGATTAGTTTACTTGATCTGCATTTGGCACAATTTTTGGTTAATAAAATTGATAGTGAAAATGAAATTACCGCCAAACGTTTTGCTTTTTTAATATTATCGTTAAGTATGGAGGTGAGAGCAGGGCATGTATGCCTTGATATTACTCGCCTAGAGCAACAAAATATTGAGCCACAAATCTGGTTAGAACTTCATTCACCAGCAATTAATGATTGGGTTAACGTACTTAACATAGCGGCTAATAAACAGGTAGTCAGTTATGGCGATCAGCTTGCCCCTTTAATGTTCATTGAAAATAAACTCTATTTTCAACGTATGTGGTTAGATGAACGTTTTGTTGCGCAATATTTCAATCAAAGTCAGTTGGATGTTACTTCGGATAGCAATTTAAAACCCATACTCGACCAACTATTTACTGACCAGAGCGAAACTATTGATTGGCAAAAAATTGCCGTCGCTATTGCTTTAACGCGTAAAGTTGCCATTATCTCTGGTGGGCCAGGTACTGGTAAAACCACCACTGTAGCTAAAATTTTAGCGGGATTAGAATTAAACAGCCCATCAATAAGAATCGTGGCAGCCGCGCCAACGGGCAAAGCTGCATCAAGATTAACTGAATCATTAAGTCGTGCAATCGAACAATTGTCTTTTGAATCATTAAATATTAAAACGGAAGCCGTAACATTGCACCGCTTATTAGGTGCCAAAATTGATAATCGTTCATTTAGTTATAATAAACATAACCAATTGCATATCGATGTACTTGTCGTTGATGAAGCATCAATGGTTGATCTTAATATGATGGCAAGAATTCTTGAAGCCTTACCTGCTTCAGCTCGACTAATTTTATTAGGTGATAAAGATCAGCTCTCATCAGTTGAGGCTGGTGCGGTATTTGGAGATTTATGTCACTTTATCTCCAATGGCTATAGTCAATCAAGAGCTGAGGAGCTAAGTCGATTAACCGGATATCGCATCCCAATTGCAGACCAACCAGCAACGACAATCACTGATAGCATCTGTTTGCTAAAAAAAAGTTATCGATTCAACGAATCATCTGGTATTGGTTTATTAGCAAATGCAGTAAAAGAGGGACAGTATCTTAATGTCAAAAAATTGATTGTTGATGATAGTTTGCAGGATGTGAATTATTATGAACTCTCGTCAAACCAGACTTATCAAGCAGTTTTAAATGACTGTGTTGAGCATTATAAAGATTATTTAAATGCCATCAAACATCATCAAAACAATGATATTGCCACAATTTTAACTAAATTTGCTGAGTGTCGATTACTATGTGCCGTACGTGAAGGAAAGTTTGGTGTAGAAGGGTTAAACAAACAAATTGAACAATTATTAGCAAAACATAACCTGATCAAACTAAATCAGCGCGATCAATGGTATGTCGGTCGACCAATAATGATTTTACGTAATAGCACTTCATTAGGTCTATATAATGGTGATATAGGTATAACTTTAACTGCTGAACATGATAGCTCTAAATTACGTGTTTATTTCCCATTTTCCGATGGAACAATCAAAGGTTTTTCGCCTTATCGACTACCTGAACATGAAACGGCCTATGCAATGACAATTCACAAATCCCAAGGTTCGGAATTTGATCATGTCAATATTATTTTGCCAACCGAATTTTCACCATTATTAAATCGCTCGTTACTCTATACCGCAATAACTCGAGCGAAAAAAACAGTATCAATTTATACCAATGAAAAAATTTTAGAACGGGTAGTTAAAAGCCAAATACATCGAGAAAGTGGATTGGTTGATCAGCTAAAAAAATTAGGCAAAATAGAAATATAATGTGAGGATTAAGCAAGCACCAACTGATAATAGCTGGTGCTTTGTGATTTATTAATGGATGATCTTCGCTAAAAAGTCTTTAGCACGATCAGATTGTGGATTAGTGAAGAACTGTTCCTTAGAAGTATCTTCAATGATCTCACCGGCATCCATAAAGATAACACGATGCGCAACTTTACGAGCAAACCCCATTTCGTGGGTAACAACCATCATTGTCATCCCTTCGTAGGCTAATTCAACCATAACATCTAACACTTCGTTAACCATTTCTGGATCGAGTGCAGAAGTTGGCTCATCGAATAACATCACAATCGGATCCATACAAAGCGCACGAGCAATCGCCACACGTTGTTGTTGACCACCAGAAAGTTGAGCTGGGTATTTGTTCGCATGTGCTAACAGACCAACTCGATCTAAAAGAGAAAGTGCCTTTTCACGCGCTTCTTCATCTGATCGACCTAGTACTTTAATTTGCGCAAGTGTCAAATTTTTCAAAATTGTTAAATGAGGGAAAAGCTCAAAATGTTGAAACACCATCCCTACTTTTGAACGTAGTTTTGCTAAGTTAGTCGATGGATTAGTGATTTCTGTATCATCAATAATAATTTTACCTTGTTGGATTGGTTCTAAACCATTCACGGTTTTAATTAGCGTTGACTTACCTGAGCCAGAAGGGCCACACACAACAACAACTTCACCTTTTCCTACTTTTGTAGTACAGTTTTTTAACACTTGAAATTTTCCGTACCATTTTGATACATTTTCTAAGGTAATCATTTTTAGCCCTTCTTAAAATAACTTATTTTACGAATTAAACGTGGAGTTCCAAAACAGATAATGAAATAGGTTATAGCCACGAAAATTATCATTGAGTATTCAGCGGTTGAACCAATGTTCTCACCAATTCTCTTAACTGCTGCACCAAGTAAATCAACTAAACCAATAGTTGAAACTAACGCAGTATCTTGGAATAAAATAATGCCTTGAGTTAGCAATAATGGAACCATGGCTCTAAACGCTTGGGGTAAAATAATCAGACGCATAGATTGGCTTCTTGTCATTCCCAATGCAGAGGCGGCATGATATTGTCCTTTGCTAACAGCGTTAATCCCTGCTCGAATAATTTCAGAGTAATAAGCGGCTTCAAATAATGTAAAAGCTATTATTGCACAGCTTGTTCCTATATCCGCATCTGGTCCTAAATGAAATAGGTGTTTGATCATTTGTGGTAATGCAAAGTAAAACCACATCAATACCAATAATAAAGGTATTGAACGAAATGTGGTTACATATATTTTTGCGAAACTATTCAATATTTTATTATTGGATAAACGCATCAAAGCTAAGAATGTACCCCATATAATGCCAACTACAATAGCTGTAAATGTGATTCGAACTGTTAACCATAATCCTTGTAATAATATAGGATAATTATTCATTACAAGTGTAGGTATATCAGCAATCCATTGAAACAATTGCATAATTAACCTCCACTCATCATATTAGGTAAACGTGTTTTCTTTTCTACAAAACGCATAATCGTAATAACCGAATAATTGATAATCATATAAGTTATTGTTATAACACATAATATTTCAATGATACTATTTGTTTGATCATTCATTGATGTAATTAACCCGACAAGTTCTCTTAATCCTCCAAATTGGGAGGCAATAGATGAATTTTTTATAATATTGGTCATCTCTGATGTTAAAGTAGGCACTATTTTTCGATAGGCATTAGGTAAAAGAATATATCTATAAGTTTGAAATTTAGATAACCCTAATGCAGTAGCCGCATATCTTTGACCTATTGGTAAAGTTTGAATTCCAGTTCTAACTTGCTCGGCGATTCGAGCAGAGGTAAATAGACCTAAAGCAATAGAAACCAATATAAAAGTTTGAATATCAGGATCTAGTTCTTGTATAAACCATTCCTTAAAGCTGCCCGTTAAAAATAATGGCATGATTGTATACCAAATGAACATTTGAACAAATAATGGTATATTACGAAAAAGTTCAATGTAACCAATAGCTAATCTATTCAAAATTTTGCTATCGACAGTTCTCATTATGCCAACTATTGAACCTAGAATAAAAGCAATAATCCAAGCAGTAGCAGCCAGTGAAAGTGTAAGCATTGCACTATTCAATAGCCAATTGAAGTAAATCCCATCACCGTAAGGTGTTGATTGAAAAAATAAAGTCCAATTAAAAGTCATAATTTATGTATTTTTTATTTGGTTTATACTGAATGCGTTTAACATTCAGTATGTTGATTAGTAAGTTAATAGATTATTAATCTAAAGCTTTGTCATTAGGATTAGCGAAAAGCTCGACCATTTTCGGCGAAATTTCAAGTTCTAGGTTTACCCCACTAGGTGGAACAGGTTGTGTGAACCAACGATTATATGATTCTAATGCTTTACCTGATGTTTGTGCATTAGCAATGGTTTTATCAATTAATTGTTTAAATTGGGTATCGCCTTTTCTTAACATACAGCCATAAGATTCATAGGATAAAGGTTCGCCAATAATTTTCCATTCTGCTGGATTAATTGCTCTAGAACGTTCACCCGCTAATAATGCGTCATCCATAAGGAATGCTGAAGCACGACCAGTTTCAAGTGATTTAAAAGCATTGCCATGATCGGTAGGCGCTATAATTCGAATTTTCAATCCATCACGATTATTAATTTGATTTAGGCGTACTTCAGACGTTGTACCAGCAGTAGTCACCACATTTTTACCTTTTAAATCGTTAATACTATTGATATTGCTGTCCGCTTTAACTAAGAATCGAGTACCTACAATAAAAATAGTATCTGAAAAATCAACAACTTTTTGACGTTCTAGATTGTTTGTTGTTGAACCACATTCAAAATCATAAGTATGGTTATTAAGTAATTGTATACGAGTCTTAGAAGTGACCGGTAAATATTTAACTTTAAGATCCGGCATATTTAACTCTTTTTTAACAGCATCTACTATTAAATTAGAATAATCTTGTGAATAGCCGACAACTTCTTGTTTTTCATTATAGTAGGAAAATGGAATCGAAGATTCACGATGACCAACAACAATCACACCACTATCTTTAATTTTGGCTAATGTACCACTTAATTCTTCAGCAACAGCGGTACCACTCATTAGGCCAAGCATTGCTAATGATAACACTAATTTGGTTAATTTTGTCTTTTTGTTCATACTCATCTCCTACTGTTTAATTTGTATCATATTAAATAAATTTAATATTTTTACAAAGGGGGTATATTATAACTTATTTTTCAGTATAAAAGTACTTTTTACTGTATATTTATCGATTAAAAGGATAAGCTACGACCTAGGTTTATCTAGAATTTTACGAAATTTTAACACAGATATTTTTTTGAATTTCAATAATATACAAGCAATATCTGTGCCAAAAATTTGATTAGGGACGTTTTTTTACAAAAAGCAAAATAAATAGTAATGATATTATAATATAATAAGGCAGTTCCCCAAATCTAGCATAAGGGGTTAAGCCGACGGTTGGTGACAAGGTATAATTTAAAACCTTGGTTTGAAATTGTGGTAACTGCTCAATGATATACCCATGATGATCAATGATTGCCGTAATCCCCGTATTCGTACTACGAATCATAGGTCGTCCAAACTCTAATGCTCTAGCCTGAGCCATTTGTAAATGTTGTTTCGGGCCAATACTATCACCAAACCAAGCATCATTTGAAACCGTTAATAAAAAGTCAGTATCAGGTGCAAAATTTTTCCACATCAAGTTAGATAAAATCACCTCATAACAGATCGCAGTAGTAAATTTAAATCCCTTCATCGTCAGCCGTGGTTGTTTTTCTGCTCCTGCTTGCATTGAAGACATAGGGATATCAAGCAGATCGGCAATAGGATCTAGCAAAAATGCAAATGGCGTAAATTCACCAAAAGGTACTAAGTGATGCTTTTGATATCGATTGGCATTAGGGTATTGATACGGGGTCTTTTCACCTAACACCATTAAGGTATTATAGATATCTGGATTAATTTGGTAACCATTATCAGCAATATGATAATCAATAATACCGACCGCAATTTCACTACCATTAGCTCTCGCTTCATTATCTAAATAATGTAAAAAAGGTTGTTGATTTATCTCGTAATCAGTAATACTGGCTTCAGACCAGATAATAATATTATCTTTACCCCAATTCTTTTCAGTTAAGGAAGCATAGGTATTTAAAGTCTTATTTAACTGCTCGTTAGTCCAACGCAATGATTGCAAAATATTGCCTTGAATCAAGGTAAAATTAGCGGAGCGGGAGTGATCAATAGTAGTCCAATTAATTAAATTGAATGAAATTGGTGCAACGATGATCGCAAACAGTGCAATAATTGCACCAAATATGTGCTTTTTAAACGACAAATGTGTGAGTCTGTACAAACAATAAACAGACAATCCACAGCACATTGTCAACAGTAAGGTTACCCCGTTAATTCCGACAATCGGGAAATAACCGCGTAACGGACTATCAAGTTGACTATAGCCTAATTCCAACCAAGCAAAACCAGTTAAAATATAGCCTCGGAGAAATTCAGTTATTTGCCATAAAATCGGCGCAAGCAAAACCAGTTGTTTCAGCGAAAATTTAGTTGCAAAGCGATCACCGGCTCTTAATAACCAAGCAAATAACATTGGATATAACGCTAAATAAACAACTAACAGCCCCAAAATGATAATAGCAACTGGAGTTGGCACTTCACCATATTGTTTAATGCTGATATAAACCCAGTGAACCCCTGCTGAAAAGTAACCAACGCCCCAGCTCAAGCCAAGCAGCATGGCTCGTTTTTTAGGTTTATCAGCAATTAACCACAAAAGCCCGGCAAACGAGACCAAAGCAAGCGGCCAAATATGGAAGGGGGCGTAACTAAATACGGCAACTGCACCCAAAAATAAACTTAAGCCAATTTGTTTAAGCATTTTCCAGCTGCTCTAAATGAGGTACAGTTGCATCTTCAGGGATAGTGACATGCAGTTGAATAATTCGTCTCCGATCAACAATCGTTACCTTAAATTGATAACCATCAATGGTAATCATCTCACCTCGAATAGGTAAACGTCCAAAATGTTGCATAACCAAACCGCCAATAGTATCCATCTCATCATCACTAAATGAGGTACCAAAGATCTCATTAAAATCTTCAACAGGTGTAAGAGCGCGAACAGAATAGATAGACGGTGATAAACGACGGATATCGCGATCTTCAACCTCATCGTATTCATCCTCGATATCGCCAACGATAAGTTCTAATATATCCTCGATAGTCACTAAACCCGAAACACCACCAAATTCATCAATGGCCATCGCCATATGATAACGCTGCATACGAAACTCTTTTAACATATGGTCAACGCGTTTACTTTCAGGTACAACAATGGTTGGTCTAAGGATCTTCTTTAAATCAAAATTGTTAACACCTTGTCGAATATAAATCAGTAAATCTTTAGCTAAAAGCACTCCCTCAATGTGGTCTCTATCTTCACTGATAACAGGATAACGAGAATGGCCGTGTTCAGAAATAATATCTAAACATTCATCAAGGGTAAAATTATCTTTGATTGTTACGATTTGAGAGCGGGGAATCATGATATCGCGAACGCGCTGATCGGCTATATCCATTACACCTTCGATCATATCAAGCGTATCTGGATCAATAAGTTCATTCTCTTCAGCTTCGCGAATCACTTCAATCAATTCATCTTTATCTTTCGGTTCTGAATTGAATAATTGACTTAACCATAATGTAAACCTTTTTTTGGGTCTCCGGTGATTATCATCGCTCATTTGCTCTCTTCCTTTCTGTTGGTAATATACAAATTGTATTTTAAAATTATTGTTATTATTTTAATATCTATCAGACTATTAAAAAACGTTTATCTAATCAATTAATAAATAAGGATTATCAAATCCTAATTGTGCCATTATATCAATTTCGATATTTTCCATTTCTTCGGCTTCTTCGTCAAGAATATGATCATATCCCAACAAATGCAAACAGCCATGGACGATCATATGTGCCCAATGTGACGTTAACGATTTGTGTTGCTCGCTAGCTTCGGTTTCAACCACTTGCTTACAAATCACCAAATCACCAAGTAATGGAACTTCAATCTCAATTGGCGATTCAAATGGAAAAGACAACACATTGGTGGGCTTATCTTTATTACGATAAGTATGATTAAGATGTTGGCTCTCTTCTTTATCGACAATTCGAATAGTGATCTCAGCATTATCCACAAACTGCGGTAAAATCACCTCTAACCACTGCATAATTTGTTGCTCACTTGGCAGGTTATCTTGCTGTTCGGTGGCAATTTGTAAATCTAAAATAACAGTACTCATTTTAATACCTAACCTACTCTCGATGATAAGGATGATTAGCGGTTAAACTCCAAGCACGGTAAAGGCTCTCAGATACAATTACGCGCACTAATGGGTGTGGTAGCGTCAAAGGGGACAATGACCAACTCTGCTCAGCAGCAGCTTTACAAGCAGGAGACAACCCCTCAGGCCCTCCAATCAACAAACTTACATCACGCCCGTCCGCTTTCCAACGCTCTAACTGCTTAGCTAAATCAGACGTTGTATAAGGCTTACCAGGAATATCCAACGTTACAATGCGATTGCCCTTACCACAGGCGGTTAGCATCTGCTCGCCTTCTTTATCTAAAATTCGCACTATATCGGCATTCTTAGTCCGTTTACCTGCGGGGATTTCAATGAGTTCTAAAGGCAGCTCTTTGGGAAAACGCGATTGGTAATCGTTAAAAGCCATAGTTACCCAACTTGGCATTTTATTGCCAACAGCAATAAGCTGTATTTTCACCTGATTAACTCCAAAGCTTCTCAAGTTCGTATAGTTGTCGGCTCTCTTCTTGCATAATATGAACTATCACTGAATCCATATCAACCACAACCCAATCAGCATCATTTTGCCCTTCACTACCTAACACCAAGTGTCCCTGCTTTTTAGCTTCATCAAGTAAATGTCCGGCGATTGATGAAACGTGACGGTTGGAGGTTCCGGTACAAATGATCATATAATCGGTAATAGTTGACTTACCTCTTACATCAAGGGTAACAATATCCTGGCCTTTTAGATCATCAATTTTATCAATAATAAAATCTTGTAATGATTGTTGCAAAATAAACTCTCTATTATTTAAATTAAAGTACTAGTATAGCATATTTTTAAAAATCGCTTGGAGAATAGTACATCTTACCAATAACATATCCTATATCAAAAAAGCAAAAATTGTGAAAAATCTTTTTTCAAATCTAAAAAATTAAGTAAATTTTTTTGACCGTATCAAAATTCAAGCTATCTACTCTAAATAAACCCCTAAAAATAGGTATCAATTAAAACCTGTCATTATTATCATTAAAACTGCTATTGAAAAAATAACCTTAAGCGAATTTTTACAAAAATTAACAATTTAAATTTCTAAATCAGTTGCGTGGTTTTTTCAAGTCATTATAATTCCATCATCTTCAATTCGGCTATAAAGCAATCTGATTGAAGGGAATAAATTCAAATAAAACAAAATATTAATTGACAGGAATGTCGAAATGCATTATAATTTTCAACAGCCAACAGCCAACAGCCAATCTGCTCAACCCATGATCTAACTTCATCAAATTTTTATCATCAAAGTTCTGTTTTTTACGATAATTTATTTTTTCATCAAATTTCAGATTTTCGGCTCAAATGGTTCCTAGGATCTTTTTTAACTCAACGGATCTTTTTAGTCATATTGCTTATTTTATTAATTTTAACTTCAAATTATAGTCAGGCATTAACCGCCAAAACATCCAATTTTATTCAAGGTAATCCCCCGTTTCTAACCTTCGATGGTGGCCGCACTCGTGTTGTAAATACTGAAGGTCTGCTTTGGATAAGCTTATCTGATGGAACTAAATTTACGCCCATAACAAATAATTCGTCAACTACACCAATAGAGTTACCAAATTTTGGTGAGAGTTTTGCTGATGTTGCTATGTTAGTTCCACTCAACGCCAATTCGATCACCTTAAATTCCCTTATCGGTTCACCTAATAATTATTGGGGCGATGATGATGGCGATGGTCAAGGAAGGGATGGAATTTCAGTCAGTGGTAATTTGAGTTTATCCATCGTGGATAAAAATAATCTAACTGTAGCCCGTAGTGATGCGCTGACAAACTGTAACGCACCTTATAAACTCACATTGACAACTACCAATGGAACATTAAATACCCTATATGGCGTTCCTAAGAGTAGTAACTTTAGTGGAAGTAATGTGATTTACTATATTAATCCTAAGGACACGCCAAAGGTGTGTTTTGTAAAACCTAATACAAAATTCGGTTCAACTACGGAAGTTGCAGGCGTCGATTTCCGCGGTTCAGCCTCAATGTGGAATGAAAAAGAGGGTTTTATCCCGCAATCTTTTGTTCCTTCTCGGTATTACTTAAATTTTCCGACTACGGCTGCTAACAATTTATATTTTGATTTAAAGATCGCAGGTAGTGGTCCATTGAATTGGAGAACGGTCGAGCTTAATGGTATTAAAGCTACGATGGAACCAGATTCGACAGGTACCCTAGTAAGAGTTAAATTAACCGGTCCTGTTGCCAATGAACCTCAATGGAAATCAGATTCACCAACACCCCTAACTAGGCCAAGATTACCGCAAATATTTGAGTTAGTTGGTAGAGATAGCCATGATAATGTGGTAGTTAAGTATGGATTTGAGCTAAAACAATGGTTCATTAATCGAGGTACAGTAAAAGCTAAAGCTGACAACCAGTCATCTTGGTGTAGGAATATTGGTTATCGTCTACCAGAGGTTAAGGATTTAACTAATGCATCTTGTACAGGTGTTGGTTCAGGTTCCCATTGTAAAGATTCTGTTGGCGTTACTCCATCATCACCTAACAATAATTATCAACGTATGATCAACGGCGGTTTTTTTTCAGAATGGGGCTATATGTTCTATTATAACAATGCAAATTTTGACTATGGCGATCATGCTTACTGGACTGGTGATCCTGCAACTAGCAATAAACAGTTCGTTGTTTCCTCTAGTAGTGGTTTTGTGAACAGTTTTGGACTGGACTATAATCACGGTGGTCTATGTGTATCAGCTTTGCGCTCAGAGCTTAATCCCTAGGATAGAGAATTTTCCAGAGCGGGGTTTTTTTAGAAACCCCACAATCGCTTAAAACCCTATTATCATCCAAAACTTACAACTCAATCACCTGATCAAATAATGGATTATCAGTTAATCTATGAGTTACCATCAATAAGGTTTTATTCTGGCAGGTCTGTTTTATAAGTTGAATAATCTGTTGTTCCGTTTGTTGATCAAGACTTTCGGTTGGTTCATCCATTAGGACTAATGGTGAGTTATGCAATAATGCTCTGGCAATACCGATACGTCGAATTTCACCACCCGATAGAGAACGCCCACCTTGTCCTAATGGCAAATCCAATCCATGCTCAGTTGATAGCAATTTTGATAGTTCAACTTGCTGTAAAACATCGATTAATTGTTGGTCTGAAGCCTTTGGATCACCGATTAACAAATTTTTCCTCAACGTATCACTAAAAATAGTAATCACTTGCGGTACCACGGCAATTACTTTACGCAAAGTTGGCTCGTCTAGTTGATTAATCGGTGTATCGTTAATAAAAATATTACCTGAAGTAGGATCCCACGTACGAGTGACTAAATTAAGTAATGTGGATTTACCACAGCCGGTTTTGCCGATTAAGCCAATATGTTTGCCTGCTTCAATGGTTAATGAAAAGTGATTTAAGACCGCAAACGGTTGATTTGGGTAGCTAAAACTAATGTCATTAAATTGTAGTTTGGCTGTGGTTAAATCTATCACTTTACCTTGCTCGGTAAATTTGATATCGGGCGTTTGATTAAATAAAGCAGTAGTACGTTTTGCTGATGCTAATACTTGGCCTAAAAAGATAAATGCGGTGGGAATAGGAGCCAAAATTTCACTACTAGCCAAGCAGACAAATACAAATAGGGCAACTAAAGGCGATAATGTGTAGTGGGTGATAAGCCAAAGCACCAATAAAGTTAAAAATCCGGCTATCAATACCACAAGTGCGCTAGAGAGAGCCACTAAAGTGGATTGTTTTTGTTGATGATAAAGCCAGTCTGATTCAAGTTGGTTCAATTTTACTCGATAACGATCTTGTGCATTAAATAGAGTCAGTTCAGCTTGGCCTTGAAGATAGTTAATTAATAACGCTCGATATTCACTCTGCTGTTTAGCTAAAGTTTCACCTAACTGTTTTCCGGCATGATAGAAGATCACAGGAATGGCAAGTAACGTAATAGTTAATACAATGCTGATGATTAAGGCGATAGGTAGGTTAATATAACTCAATCCGACAAATAGCATCACAATAATGATTAGTGCCGTCACAATCGGTGAAAACAGTTTTAAATAGAGATGATCAAGCGCATCAATATCCACAATAAAACGGTTAAGCAGATCGGCTTTTTGATATTGAGCTAATTGGTTGGCGCTCAATGGTAGAATCTTGCTAAATGCTAGCGTTCTTAAATACGCCAATATTTTAAATGTAGTATTGTGATCGACCAAACGTTCAGCATAACGCGATGCCGTTCGCACAATGGCGGCGGCGCGCACGCCGGCAGCGGGTAACATATAATTAAATGTATATAACCCCGCAACACCAGCCACTGCGGTGGACGCTAAAAACCAACCTGATAAAGAAAGTAAAAAGACACTGGCAAATAACGTCAGAATAGCTAAGCTCAGTCCAATAACAATTTGCCAAAAATAGTGCTTATAAAGTGCAATATAGGGGCGTAATAGCGTTAGCATAAACTTTCCTTAATGGCGTAAAGTTTTCCATTCGACAGTCTCCAAACTTGGTCAAAATCCTGCATATCATCATGTTGATGAGTGATAGTGATACTATTGGTCGCAATATGATAGGGCGCTAACTTTTGGACTGTCTGCTTATCTAAACTGGCGGTTGGTTCATCAAGAATTAGTAATTGACAAGGTTTTAGCATTGCTCTGGCGAGGGCGATACGTTGGGCTTGTCCGACGGATAGCCTTACCGCATCTTCACCTACTTGCGTATCAACGCCATCTGGTAATTGTGCAATAACATCGGCCAATTGTGCTTTGCCGATGACTTCGTTAAGTTCATTGTCGGTTGCCATTGGTTTACCGAGAAGAATATTTTCTCTAATCGAGCCATTAATTAAATAAGGATTTTGCCCAATCCAACTGATCTGTTGTTGCCAACTAGTCAAATCAAGTTGATTAAATTCAATATTATTAATTTTTAGTGAACCTTTATAAGGTAAAAATCCCAGTAATACCTGCATGAGCGAGCTTTTACCTTCACCACTAGTACCAATTAACCCTAATTTAAATGGTGCCTGTAGTGAAAAACTAAGCGGCCCCACTATTGGCATGCCTTCGTTAGATAACACGATAAGATCTTCTGCTTCAATGGTATTTAAGACACTTATTTCAGAAGGACTACTTGATAATGATTGATTAATTGGTTTTTTTTGTTGACCATTATCCAGTGGCAACTTTTTATTTAAAAATGTTTCGATATTGTCTGCCGCGGCAATGGCTTCAGCTTTGGCATGATAATAGACACCAAGATCACGCAGTGGTTGAAAATATTCTGGCGCTAAAATTAAGGCAAAGAATCCTGCAAATAGGGTAACGGTACCGTTGTAAGCGCCAAAATCAAACTCCCCTAAATAAGAAAACCCAAAATAGACCGCCACAATGGCAATCGAAATCGAGGTAAAAAATTCCAAAACTGCTGATGATAAAAACGCCATCTTTAATACTTGCATGGTTTTTACCCGAAAATCTTCAGAGGCATGGGCAATCTGTTCGGTTTGTTGTTCACCCTGATTAAATAAACGAATGGTACTAAGTCCCTTTAGGCGATCTAAAAAGTGTCCACTTAAATAAGCTAGTGCTTTAAAGTGACGACGATTAATATCCGCAGCTCCCATTCCAACTAAAATCATAAAAATAGGTATTAGTGGTGCAGTGCCCAGCAAAATAACAGCCGCCGCCCAATTAAACGGAAAGATGGCAATACAGATTAATAGCGGCACCATACTAGCTAAGCGCATTTGCGGTAAGTAACGAGCAAAAAAATCATGTAAATTATCGACTTGCTCAATGACTAATGTACTCCAAGCGCCGGTTGTGCTTTGATTTAAATACCCAGGACCAAACAATTCAAACTGATCGATAATTTTTTGCCGAATTTGTTGACGGATTTTTTGCCCGAGGGCAAAGTTAATCTTCTCACGAAGATAAATAAGCAAGCCCCGAGCGAATAAAATGGCGATTAAAGATAAAAAATAGGGAAGAACCGTCAAAAAAGCGGTCTGATCGATGATTAACTTTTGTAGAATAATTGCCAATAATGCCGCTTGAGCAATCATTAATAAACACAGCAAAAAGCCAGATAGAACTGAAGCGCGCAAATCTGACTTATGCTTTTTGGTGTGTTGTTTTAACCAACTGAGTAAATAAGTTTGACGATTTTTATCTAATGACATTTAATTTAGTTACTTTTATTTTAAGTTATCTAAATAATGTTCGGCATCTAAGGCTGCCATACATCCCGTTCCAGCTGAAGTGATTGCTTGTCGATAAATATGATCCATAACATCACCCGCAGCAAAAATTCCCTCTACACTGGTTTGTGTTGCATTACCTTGAGTACCGGATTTTACTTTAATATAACCGTTATCAAGTTCAAGTTGACCGGCAAAAATAGCGGTATTGGGTTTATGACCAATGGCAATAAATACTCCCATTACTGAAAGTTCTTCAGTAAGATTAGCATCTTGACTGCTTCGCAATCTAACCCCGGTTACCCCCATATTATCACCAAGGATCTCATCGATGACTTGATGAGTATGTAAGATGACTTTACCTTCTTGCACTTTTTCTGCCAAGCGATCCATTAAGATTTTTTCTGCTCTAAAGCTATCGCGACGATGGATTAAATGGACTTGACTAGCAATGTTAGCTAAATAAAGAGTTTCTTCGACAGCAGTATTACCGCCACCAACAACGGCCACTTTTTGATTACGATAAAAGAAGCCGTCACAAGTTGCACAGGCTGATACACCTTTGCTTCTAAATGCTTCTTCAGAAGGTAACCCCAGATATTGTGCAGATGCACCAGTGGCAATGATTAACGCATCACAACTATATTCGGTATCGCCCCCAAAAAGTTTGAATGGTTTTTGGCTAAAATCAACACTGTCAATGTGATCGATAATGATTTCGGTATTAAATCGTTCGGCATGTTGTTGCATTTTTACCATAAGATCAGGACCAGTTAATTCAGGATCTGCCCCTGGCCAGTTTTCGATTTCGGTAGTCGTGGTGAGCTGGCCACCTTGCTGAGTGCCAGTGATCAATACCGGAGATAAATTTGCTCGTGCAGCATAAACTGCTGCGGTATAGCCAGCAGGTCCTGACCCTAAAATTAATAGACGGGCATGTTTGGTTTTCATTTTTTATCCTTCTTATTTTCTGGCTGAATCAATTATAAATAACGCAATTTATAGTTGATAAGTCTAACATTATCAATCATATTCGTGTAAAAAAATTGTTTATTGTAGCAATAGGTGAAGATAATTACGTTAAGTAATGCGCTATACTATTGTATTTTCGATAGTTCATTGACCTTATATAACTTAATTTATTTTTTTACAATTTTGTTTTTAGCGTGACTTTAAAAGTTCAACAAGAGTTTTTAAGCGCTATCGGTATTTACTCACTTGAGGATGCTAGGCTATCTGGTCTAAGTAACACGATTAACTTTTTACCCAAAATTGAAATACAATTATTTATAATCAATTAGTTACCAGAAATGTTATATTCAATAAAGCGATACATTGATGATGTGTAACTCGAAAAGTTTCTTATTAAGAATTGAGTTTATTTAGAAAGGATTTAGATATTTGCTCAAGTGTCAAATCATACATCAAAATAAGTTACATTAATTATTCAACCTTCATGCCGCCAAAAGGCGACAGAAGGCAGATAACTGCAATTAAGATAAGTAAGTCGTTACATCTTGCAGTGACCAACGAATATGTGGTGGCTGCTCATCAATACGATAACCAAACGCTAAACATAGCCCAACCCCAAAAACTTCACTACTAAATGATGGAATATGTTTTTCTAAAATGCTCAGCACTTTAGGATATTGGAACCCACCAAGTGCGCAAGAATCAATACCATGATAGGCTGCGGTGGTCATCATATTTGCTGCGGGGATATAACCTTGCATCTCTGACCAGTGGTTGGTACTTAATCCTTCACCTAAACCATGGGTAATATAGTTAAGAAAATCTTGGCTAGCGATATCAATAGCCGTTTCATCGTTTTGATCTGGCACTGTTCTTGCTACCGCTTGACGCAAATAAGGACTTTGTAAAGTGAAGTTATTTGCTTTGCGATAAAGTAAGATCACAAAATGCGAACAACTCGTGACTTGTTCTTGGTCATAGCAAGCTGCACGTAACTCTGCTTTGATATCTGCATTATCGACAACTACAAAATGCCAAGGTTCCAGACCAAATGATGAGGGCGATAAACGACCAGCCTCTAAAATCGTCTCAAAATCGGCATGATTAATTTTTTTCGATTCATCAAACCTTTTACAAGCGTGTCTAAACTCGAAAGCTAAAGATAGTTTGTCCATAAAGTCTCCTAAGATTTTGAATTCCATGGTGCCACTTTGAATAATAGCATCATTCCGGGGATGGCTAACATCGTACATAAACCAAAAAAGGTTGTCCATCCTAAATATTCAACCATAATCCCTGTTGTCGAATTGATGATAGTTCGCGGAATGGATGCGATACTAGTAAATAAAGCAAATTGGGTTGCAGTATATAGTGGATTTGTGGTTTTGGCGATAAATGCAACAAATGCCGCCGAACCAAGACCAACGCCTAATGCCTCAAAGCCGATGACCAGAGCTAACATAATTTTTTCATTTGTGCCTATTTCATTAAAAGGTCCTTCAATGGATAACCACGCAAACCCTAAAATAGAGACGACCTGAACAAAACCAAAACACCATAAAGCGCGATTAATTCCTATTTTTATCATTAAGATACCGCCCATTATGCCACCAAATACACTTGGCCATAATGACGCATTTTTGGCGATCCAACCAATATCTAATCGACTGAATCCCATTTTCATATAAAAGGTGGTCGCTAACGATGTTGCCATGCTATCCCCCAATTTATATAAAAATATGAAGGCTAAAATGATTATCGCTGATTTAACCCCTTGCCGAGTAATAAATTCTAAAAATGGGTTAATAATGATATCTTCAAGGCTGCGGGATTTTGGCATTTGTTGATTGATTGGTTCTTTCGCCAAGAGGGTCATGATAATTGCTGGTAGCATAAATAGCGCAGTAATCATAAAAACGCTACTCCATGGCAAAAATTCCGATAAAATTAATGATAATGAACCTGGCACTAATCCAGCGATGCGATAAGTATTAGTATGAATACTGTTTCCCAACCCAAGTTCGGAATCGAGAAGGATTTCTCGGCGAAATGCATCTAAAGCGATATCTTGTGTGGCTGAAAACAGCGCAATAATAAAGCATAATATAGCAATAATCCAAATATTTAGTGTTGGCGAAAAACAACCTAATATGGCAATAATAAATAGCAATAGCATCTGTGACAACAACATCCAGCCTCGACGTCGCCCCATTCTAAATAGCGATATATTATCCATAAACGGTGCCCAGACAAATTTAAAAATGAAAGGGAGTTGTGTTAATGAAAATGCGCCAATTGCTTTGATATCCAGACCTTCACTAGTTAACCATGCCGGTAACAGTTGTATTAATAAATAAAAAGGAAGTCCTGAAGCAAAACCGGTAAAAATACAAATAAGCATTTTGTCAGAAAAGATAGTTTTGAAAAGAGAAACTTGTGCTTTATTCATTATTTAACATTATTGGTGAGTTTTATAGCAAAGTGCTATGATAGCACACTAATAAAAAAAATAATTGCTAAAGCTAGTATAAAGCGTTTTACTATATGTAGATTTTTAGAAACTAATATTTCAAAGCAAGTACTTAATCAACATTCAACATTTATTGTTGTCAGAATATCAAGTAAGCAATGTGTTTCGATCATCGTAAAGCTTAAACAATGCATCAATTAATCGCCTACAAGGGGGGCATAGTATGAAAGGAACAGTCAAAGTTGCTGTTTTTAGCAGTAAACATTACGACAAAGAACATCTCGAAATTGCCAATAAACACTTTGGTTTCGATATTGAATATTACGAGCACAAATTAAGTCACAAAACGGTTGTTACAGCACAAGGGTATGATGCCGTTTGTGTATTTGTTAATGACGAAGTTGATAAAACGGTGCTACAAAAATTAGCTCATTATGGCATTAAAATCTTAGCATTACGTTGTGCTGGTTTTGATAATGTCGATCTGGCAGAAGCCAAAAAATTAGGGATCACCGTGGTGCGTGTGCCTGCCTATTCGCCGGAAGCGGTTGCTGAACATGCTGTTGCTTTAATGATGACATTAAATCGCCGAACTCACAAGGCTTATCAACGTACGCGTGACGCTAATTTTTCTTTAGATGGTCTAACAGGTTTTAACATGCATAGCCGTACTGCCGGGGTGATTGGCACAGGTAAAATCGGTCAAGCAGTGATCCGTATTCTAAAAGGATTTGGCATGAATATTCTTGCTTATGATCCCTATCCAAATGATGTTGTTGTCGAATTAGGTGCCCAGTACGTTCAATTAGACGAACTCTATGCCAAATCAGATGTAATAACTTTACATTGCCCAATGTCACCGGAAAATTATCATTTACTCAATAAAGATTCATTTAACAAAATGAAAAATGGTGTAATGATTATTAATACCAGTCGTGGGGGATTATTAGATGCAACCGCGGCGATTGAAGCATTAAAACAGACCAAAATTGGCGCTTTAGGTATGGATGTTTATGAAAACGAACGAGACCTATTTTTTGAAGATAAATCCAATGATGTCATTTTAGATGATGTATTTCGTCGGCTATCAGCTTGTCATAACGTGATCTTTACTGGTCATCAAGCATTTTTAACCCAAGAGGCATTATTAAATATTTCTGATACAACCTTAAACAACATTGCGCTAATATCCGGCGGAAAAGAGTGCCAAAATATTGTTAAATAACAATAAATAATTTAATATAGCGCCTTTTTTAAATAATTAAAATTGTGGATGATTTATGCAAAATATCGTTATCTGTATCATAATGATTTTCGGGCTTATCGGATGTTCAAGTGGTGGGGCAATGAAATCGCCGATGCAGCAGCACCGAGGTCAGTCGAATGTTAAAGATGGCTTTTTTTTAGAAAAGCAACACGAAAAACCGAAAGCAAATAACAGCAACTTAACCGTCGATAAAGAAAAATTTATTAATATGATGGTTAAGAAACATGGCTTTAATCGTCAACAACTTAAAAATGTTCTTAAGCAAACTAATAAACTTGACTCAGTGATTAAGTTAATGGATCAACAAGCCCCAAAATCAACTTCATTGAACGTACCTAATGGTGCTTGGATCCGCTATAAAAATAAGTTCATCACACAAGGTAACTTAAATGCTGGAGTAGATTTTTGGAAAAAATATGAGAAAGAACTCAATCGAGCTTATAAAGAGTATGGCGTTCCTCCTGAAATCATCGTAGGTATCATAGGTGTTGAAACAAGGTGGGGCAAAGTGATGGGCAAAACTAGGATTATTGATGCCTTATCCACTCTGGCATTTTATTACCCAAGACGATCACAATATTTTACTCAAGAACTCGAAGACTTCTTAGTCATGTGTCGTGATGAAGGTGTTGATCCGTTTGATTTAAATGGATCATTTGCCGGTGCAATGGGGTATGGTCAATTTATGCCATCGGCCTTTAGAAATCATGCGGTCGACTTTAATCATGACGGTCATAAAGACTTATGGGATCCAGTAGATGCCATCGGCAGTATAGCCAACTACTTCAAAGCACACGGTTGGCAACCTGATACTAAAATCGCTGTGGTTGCTGATGGCCAAGCACTTGAGCTCGATACGGGATTTCACACCAAATACCCGGTTGAACATTTAGCCAAAGCCGGATTAAAACCCAAAAGCGCAATAGGTGGTCATAAAGTTGTCAGTTTATTACGACTAGACATAGGAGATAGTTATCAATTTTGGTATGGCTTACCTAATTTCTATGTCATCACCCGTTACAACCATAGTACCCATTATGCGATGGCAGTATGGCAATTAGGTTTAGCGGTTAAGCAAGCAAAGTAAATCACTCCAAAAATTAAATTATCAAATAGGCCGCAAATTGCGGCCTGTTTTATAATTTGTATAAACTTATGCAAACTCTTAAGAAGAGCTGGGCAAGTACCGAATTCAATAACTTTAAACGTTATTGCAATATAAGTTAGTAAAAAAATACTAAATAATGGTTGGATCTTATTCAGTTATCTAATAAATTTAATAAAAACTCAAAAGGTGACAGAATCACCAAAAAGCCTTATTTTATAAAGGCAATAAACTACGTACATAATTTTCAGCCTGTTTTTATTGAAGAGGAAAACCACAATGAAAGATCGTTTAAAATGGATTGATGACTTTGGATTTTTAGGGGAAACCGCAAGTGGTCATTCGTTAGTAATGGATGGTGGCTTAGAACACGGCGGGCGTAATCGAGGCGCTAGACCTATGGAGCTTTTATTACATGGCGCTGCAGGTTGTATGGCTTACGATATAATTGCCATTTTAAAAAATAAAAAGAAAGATGTTCGAGATCTTTGGATAGATATCGATAAAACGCAAGCTACATCCTCACCAAAGGTTTATACTTCCATCAATTTTCACATTGTAATAAGCGGGATTGATGTGGATAAGGAATCTGTTGAAAAAGCGATAGAACTTGCTTCGGAAAAATATTGTAGCGCTTCAATTATGTTAGGTAAGACAGCTACAATGTCCTATACTTATGAAATCCGAGAGTATGCCTAAACTGATTCTTATAACCAATAATTCTAAGTTAATAACCAGCTGATCTTAGTCTAAATTGCTTAAATCCTTTAAGATTTTCCCCATCAAAAGGAATAATTAAATGAGGATGATTATGCAGCAATTAACTAAAAATATGCGATTTCGAGATTTAATTATTTTGGGATTGCTTTTTATTGGTCCTGCCGCACCTGTTGGTTTATTTGGTGTTTTAGATGTTATTAGTGATGGCGCTGTTGCACTGGTTTATATTGTTGCAACGCTAGTGATGGGATTTACTGCCTATTCTTATGCTAGAATGTCAAACGCACTGCCGCATGCTGGCGCTGTGTATGCTTATTGTTCTGCCGGCATTCATCCTAATGCTGGCTTTCTAGTCGGTTGGTTATTACTCCTTGATTATTTGTTTATTCCAGCCGTTGCTTATTTATTTAGTGGTATTTCGTTAAACGCCTTAATTCCCGAAATCCCTGTCTGGTTGTGGACATGTTTAGCGGTAGTTTTAACTACCTTACTTAACTTAATCGGTTTTAAAAAATCAGCTAAAATCACGCTGATTATTTTACTGTTTGAAATTGTAATACTTATTGCGGTGCTTGTTGTTGGTATCTGGATTATTGCCACTAATGGTGTTAAACAAGATTGGTATTATCCCTTTGTCGGTGGTGAGTTATTTAACTGGAGTAACCTTTTTAATGCGGTATCTATCGCGGTACTTTCATATTTAGGCTTTGATGCTATCGCAACTTTTTCAGAAGAACATAGTGGTAAACGAAATTTAGTTGCTAAGGCTATCATTAGTTGTCTAATTCTTGCCGGATGTCTATTTGTTCTACAAGTCTATATTGCTGCTTTACTTAATCCTTATGATACACAATATTTGCATAATCATCCTGAATTACAAGGTAAGGCTTACTATAATATCGTCAATAATGAAATCAATCTATGGTTAGGTTGGGCACTAAGTTTGATGAAAGGCATAGGCGCATCGTTTGCGGCTATGGTTGGTCAAGCTGCTGCAAGTCGTCTATTATTTAGTATGGGGCGAGATAAACGATTGCCTACATTTTTTGCTAAAATTGGCAAGAAAAGTGGTGTGCCTTCTCGAGCAATTTTGTTTTCTGCATTATTTAATCTATTGTTAGTCTTTATCGCCGCTAATCATGACAAAGGACTTCCAATGTTAGTCTCATTTGTTGATGTAGGTGCATTATGTGCATTTATCATGTTGCATCTATCGGTTATAGGTTATTTTAAAGTGAAAAAAAGATCATCGGGGTTTTATGCTTATTTGGGGGATATCTTAGTTCCAATTATTGGTATTACCTTATTATTACCAGTGTTATATCATATTGATAATTATGCCAAAGTTATTGGCGCCATTTGGTTAATGATAGGTATATTAATTATTTGTCTTAACAAAAATAAAAAACCATTAGTTTGGTTAGAACGCAATCAAGAGTGATATAGTTGATTACTGTTATGGTCTACAAAACTTGTCCATTCCTATGAATGGACTATAAAAAAGTTAAGCTTTGATTATTACTATCTGTTTTATATGCAATTTTATTGATGTGCCAATAATTGCTTAGCCGAAAATTAATTTTTGAGGAAAGTTTTTTAACGCCAATAAAGTTGAGAAAAGTGATTTTTAAAGTAAAACAACCATCATTTTTTCTCTAAGCAAAAAATTGTAAGCAAAACCTTGCTGAATCCTTTACAATAGTTAACATTAAACAACAAAAAAACAGTTGCAAGGTTTTTTTTTGGTCTCTATACTCTCACTATCCTTCAAGGTGAAGTTATCGACTAATGATTCAGTCGGTTTATGTTAAAATGTAGATAAAACATAGGTCTAGTTGACAAGGTTGTCGTAATGTATTTTTATTTTATCCCCAAAATCTTTCCAACCTGTAATTTGAGTTTGTCAAAATTTAGCAATCAGAGTATTGTTTTACACCGCAGTTTATTTATCCGCAAAACATTAAGATTATCTGGCAAATTCAACTTATTTTCGTTGTTTTTATTATTATTATCGTTCAGTTTCTTACTTTTAAGTTCTTATCCAAGCCTGGCTTTAACGTCTGAAACAACAAATACTATTCGTGGTAATGCGCCTTATTTAACCTTTGATGGCGGACGAACTCAAGCGACGAACACCGATGAGCTACTTGGTATAACTTTATCTAACGGTGATAAATATAGCCCATCTGAAAATCCATCTAGTGAAACCAATCCTATTGAATTGCCCCTTGCAGATCAAAGTGTTGCTGATATTGGCATGTTCTTGCCAACCGATACTGATTCAATCGAGTTAGGTACACTGATTGCCACTACAAACACCTATTGGGTGGATCCTGATGGCGATGGCAATGTTAACGTAACCGGTAATTTAAATCTATCTATCGTTGATAAAGATGGCAAAACTGTCACGCGCAATGATATTCTTAAAATTTGTAAAGCACCGTATAAATTGATGTTAGAGGCTGATGGCGGTACATTAAGTACCAGTTATGGTGTGCCTAACAGTAGTAGTTTTGACCCCAGTAGCGCCACTTATTACATTAGCCCTAAGGCAATGCCAATACCTTCGGTATGCTTTATTAAACCGAGCTTGAAACATGGAGATGCCCACTATAAAGGTCCAGCTTCCATGTGGGATGAAGATAATGGTTATCTAGTTCAATCAATTGATTCGGCTACCTATGAGAAAAACTTTCCTACTACAGCTTCTAACAATTTATCTTTCGACCTATTGCTAGCAGGTATTGAAGAGCCACTTAATTGGGCGACGGTTAATCTTAGTGGTATAAAAGCTACTATGACTAATTCAACAAATAAAAGTGTTCATGTCACATTAACTGGTCCAGCAGCGAAACCTGAACTATGGGTATCAGATGATCCGGGTACTATATATAAACCGGTATTACCGCAAACTTTCGAGTTAGTGGGCAAAGATGCTAGAGGCAATGTTAAAATTAAGTATGGTTTTCAGTTAAAACAATGGTTTGTCAATCGTGGCCCAAATGGATTTGGTTATGATAATACTCTATCTTGGTGTAATAAAATAGGTTACCGTCTTCCGCAGATTAAGGATTTAACTAACGCCGCTTGTCATGGACTAGAGTCGGGTACTTTTTGTAGAGGTGGTGTAGGTACTACACCAATATCTCCCAATAATGAATACCAACGTATCATTGGTGCCGGTTTCTATTCTGAGTGGGGGTTCATGAAAAATTACTCAGGCGCTAACTTCGACTACCCTTATGGTTACTGGGTTACAGATGCTTATGATTTCGAAACGCAGTTTGTTATCCGGGCCCACAATGGTACAATTGGTAATGATAAGGCTGTTCATACGAACGGCAAGGGAATCTGTGCTGCACGTTAAACGATATTTATTCTGTTTTAATCTTAGAGCAGCTCAGCGAAGAATAAAACATATACCAATATCTTTACATTTTTTATGATAGATAATCAAAAAATAGATGGTATAATAAATTTAACACATAGCGTCAAACGAACTGACGAAATCGGTGATTTCGGAGTTCTCTTTTTTAGGTGAGATCTCTAACGTCGAAAGTGGTGTTAGGGGAAATAGTTGTAATATCTGTTGGTGTCGAATAATTACAACATAAGTCAAAAATCAGTCGGTAGTTTTATCGACTGATTTTTTTTACCTGATTAACCATATAGTTATCATTTTTCTAAATCTTTCAACTGATTAAAAAATTGAGCAACACCTTGTTTAAATCTTTTAACCCTCAGCAAATTTAAGCAATTTCAAACATAAAAATTAAGGTTTCGAACAAATTTGTTGGGTAGCATGCTGACAAGTTTTTATAGGAGAAAATGCAAACACCGGCGCAAAATGCCGATGTTTGTATCACGATAAATAACTCTGCAAAACAAATAATTGACAAAGGTTGGTCTTATATCATTTGCTCGGCTATGCTCCCGATAGTGAAACAATTAAAAAAATGTTCAGTCCGCCTAACTCAGAATTTAAACAATATAGCCCACCGAATAAATTAAATAACAGCGACAACCTACTAATTAGGAAAAGATAAGTTTAATGGCAATCAATAACAGAAAAGTACCAAAATATTTAATCAATTTATTTATCGATAATCGTTGGGCAATCTGCACTCCCACTTTTGCCATCGGCATACTAGCTAACATAATTGATAATACTGCTGGTAAATAGACAAAACCTAAACTATATTCTGGCAATGCCTTAATATCCCATCCAGCAATGATATAACCAATGGTACCACCAAGAGCGACCGGTAAAGTGAAAGCAGCCGACGTTCCGATAGCTTTTCGCATACCTACCCCGCACTTCTTCAAAAAAGGAACCACTAATACACCACCTCCCACACCAACCAATGCAGCAAATACACCAATAAGACCACCAATACTGACATAAACCGCGTTATGCAGCGATACGGCTTGAATATTCTCATTTTTGGTTACTTTTCCAGTTTTCAGGATAAATTTACTGCCGGTGTAGATAAGGAAAACGATAAAAATCCATTTCAGCCAAATACCGGGGATATAAGGCGTCATATACGATCCGCCAATGGTGCCAATAATGCAACCTAGCAACATCTTCTTTAAGATCGACCACTCGATATTATGATTTTTATTCTGAACCCAACTTGATGATAAGCTAGTACCAATAATGGTCGCGAGCGATGAAGCAACTGCGATATGGTTTATCCACTGCCCACCGTGACCAAAGTAATCAAGTACCATAATTAAGGCTGGTACGATCAAAGCACCGCCACCCACACCGAACATACCTGCTAGCAATCCAGCAAATGCGCCTATACTTAAAAAGATTAAAAATTCGACAATCATCAGATATCCTTATACTTTTTTATGTTATTAGCAATAAATTTAATTACCGAAGGGGATTATCATAACCGTTTTTTTATAAATGGGTAATAAGCATAGCGTTTTATATATTGATATAAATATTTTTAACCTTTTTGTATAATGTTTGTTTTTATTTATTAGGACATTAAGTTAAATGCTGACAGAAATATTACGTGGTGCGATGATCTCAGCGAGTTTGATTATTGCTATTGGTGCACAAAATTTGTTTGTGCTTAAGCAAGGGTTATTAAAAAATCATATCTTTTTTGTTGCTGCCATCTGTTTTTTTTGTGATTTTAGTTTAATGACGATAGGGATCTGGGGGGTAGGATCTTTTATCGAACGTAATCCACTAATAACCAATACACTAGCCATTTTGGGCGCATTATTTTTGCTTTGGTATGGATTTAATGCATTTAAAAGTGCCGTGCAAGGTAATAGTAGTATGCAAGTGGATTCGGCGCAACCGCAAAAGAACTCTTTAGCAAAAGTGGTGTTGGCAACACTGGCGGTGACTTTACTTAATCCGCATGTTTATTTAGATACGGTTGTCATTGTTGGTGGAATTGCAGGTACTTTGTCGACTGATCAAAAATGGGCGTTTTTAATCGGTGCGGTTTGTGTTTCATTTATCTGGTTTTTTGGTATTGGCTATGGTGCGAGGCTCCTTACTCCACTATTTAAAAAGAAAAGAATGTGGGTAATATTGGATACAGTTGTTGGGCTAGTAATGTTTTATATTGCTTATCGACTTATCTTTTATGTGATATATGGTCAATAAAAGTGATGCTTAAGGTGCCACATATTTTAATTAACTAGCTCATTGTTGCTTATTCACCCTTAAATGCTCACATAACGTGATATTCATCACAATTATTAGATCTTTTATTTCTACTAATATTCACTTGGTGTTAAGTTATTCAGTAATAGTTTGGATTGTTACTGTTGACTTAGCCATTTATTTATAGCTGAATATTCAGGCAAAACCTAAACACTTTGTTCGCAAAGTGTTTAGGTTTTTTTTTCCTCTAAATTTGCCAAAGACCGTTAAAAACTCTAGCAGAGTGACCATAGCTAAATAACTGTAGTTGAATATATTCAGTTAAATAAATACAGTTAAATAAATACAGTCAAGCAAATAAAGTCAAGTGACTCTAGCTAACTAAATACAACTAAGTCGCTATAACCAAATAATTATAACCAAATAACTATAACTTAGTCGGCGGGTAATGAGTTCAAACTTAATAGGATATGATGTAATCAGATAAGGAGTTCATATGACAAATAAAATAGTAAAGTTGACACTGTTGGTTAGCGCAACACTGGTTGCTGGGCAGGCGCTGGCTATTGAACAAGCAGAGCTAAAAAGTCAGCAATTAAAGAAAATTGTGGTTGATAATCTGGAGTTTAAAGACTTTGATCGCGATGGTAAATTATCTCCTTTTGAAGATTGGCGTTTGTCTCCTGAAGTTCGTGCTCAAGATTTACTAACAAAATTATCTTTAGAAGAAAAAGCCGGATTAATGATGCATGGCAATGCCAGAAGTATCGGCGATGAACTGGGTCATGGTGATAAGTATAATTTTGAAGAAATTAAACAGTTAGTGCTTGATGATAAAGTAAATAGTTTAATAACTCGTCTGGAAGTCAGTCCTAAAGATTTTGCTGAACAGAATAATCAATTACAACAAATTGCTGAGTCCTCCCGTTTAGCGATTCCTTTAACCATAAGTGTTGATCCGCGCAATACCTTCTATTATGGTAATAAAGTGACAAGTAAAGCGGGTTTTAGCCAATGGCCAGGTACTTTAGGTATGGCGGCGATTGGCGATGAATTAGTGATTAATGAGTATGGCAATATCATCCGACAAGAGTACCGTTCATTAGGGATAACCCAAGCTTTGTCACCTATGGCGGATTTGGGAACCGAGCCTCGTTGGTCTCGTTTTGAAGGAACATTTGGTGAAGATCCCTTGCTGAGTAAAAGCATGGTTCGTGGTTATATCGCAGGTGTACAAAATGGAAAACAGGGGTTAAATTCACAAAGTGTGGCGGCAGTGGTTAAACATTGGGTTGGTTATGGCGCTGCCGAAAATGGCTTTGATAGCCATAGTGCTTATGGCAAATATGCCCTTTATACCCAAAAAGATAGTTTGCAACAACATATCATTCCGTTTATTGGCGCATTCGAGGTCAACGTGGCTGCGGTAATGCCAACTTATTCCATCTTAAAAAATGCGGAGTTCAATGGCCACAAAATCGAACCGGTTGGTGGTGGTTTTAATAGCTATTTATTAAAAGATCTTTTACGCGATACCTATAAATTTAATGGGGTGATTATTAGTGATTGGAATATCACCAAAGATTGTAATGAGATTTGTATCAACGGCAATCCGCCAGATGTGCCACTTAAAGCTGAAGGTATGTCATGGGGAGTTGAAGATCTGACTGTAGAGCAACGTTTTATTAAAGCAATTCAAGCGGGTGTCCAACAATTTGGTGGGGTCAGTGATAGTTCGGTTATTGTTTCAGCGGTAAAAAGTAATAAATTGGACGAGAAGACCATCGATAGTGCTGTTTTAGCTATTTTGACGCAAAAATTTAAGTTAGGCCAATTCGAAAATCCTTATGTCGATCCTAATCAGGCGAGTCGTTTTGTCGGTAATCAAGATTTCCAAAAAGTAGCTGACAAAGCGCAATTTGATTCATTGGTTTTATTAGAAAATAGAGATAAAACATTGCCATTGCAAGCTAAAACTAAAGTCTATTTATATGGTTTTGGTGATGATGTTAAAAATAGCCTCAAAGGTAAAGCTAATATTGTTGATAAATTAGAGCAGGCTGATGTAGTGGTGGCTCGGCTAAATGCACCTTATGAACAAAAACACAAAAATTACTTTTTTGGGGCCAAATATCATGAAGGTTCACTAGAATTTACTGCCGATGATAAAGATATCCAATTTATTAATGAAGCCAGTAAAAAACATCCCGTTGTTGTCACTGTCTATTTAGATAGACCGGCAGTTTTAACGCCAATAAAACAAACTGCTAAGGCGGTCATTGCCAATTTTGGGGTAAAAGATGAGGTGTTATTTAACCGATTATTCGATAGCAATCCATATAACGCTAAATTACCGTTTGCACTGCCAGACTCAATGGATAGCGTTTTAAAACAATCTTCTGATTTGCCTAATGATATGCCAGCACTTTATCCATTAGGTTATGGTCTAACACAGTAATTGTTCTAATCAATGCTATTGCCTTAAGGCAATAGCTGTTAGTTGTTATTCTAAACAATAGCGTTTTCCTCTTAACCACCTCCATAATCATCCATCAACCCTACTGACTATTTACTTTTTTTGATAATCGTTTGCACGGTTGGGGGAGACGACCGCAAGTTTTTTGGTTTTAAGATTATGTTGGGGGGCGGTTTTGGCTTTGGCGTACCATTGTTGGGCTTTAAAATAGTTCTGTTTTATACATTAATTTGTGGATAGATTTTTACTAGGATGTAATATTTGTAAAAGAAGATAGCCAAAAACATATTTAAAAAGTTATTCACCATTTAAAAATATTGCTTAAGGTACTTATTTTTTGCAACATTTTAATTTTTAGAGCAGCTATTAGGTTGATGAAATCGGATCGCATACCCGTTGTTATGCCATTAACAGTTAAGTAAGAAAAAATGGTTTAATAATTGAATCATTCTCTTTTTTTAATGATTATTAAAACAATAAAATATATTAAAAAAAATCATATTATTACGTTTAATTTGTAGCCTGTAAAAAAATTTAACATCAACGATGCGTCAATAAAAAAATTTTTTTTATAAAAAAAATGTTAATTTTAGCAAAGTTTATATTGTATACAATACCACATAAAGTATACTATTAGAGGATATTATTATTCATTAAACTAAATAGGGACATATTGTTTTATGCGAAACACCACGTTGATCCATCGAATATCACTATGTTTTATATCAGTTTTTTTAATGAGTTGTGCTTCTGAGCAAACTTCTAAAAACCCTATGTATACGATTTCAAAAGTAACACAAAGTCAATTAACCGATAAAGATATCTTTGATGAAGAGTTAGATAAAGAAATTACCGACTATGATATTCAAGAAGCTGCTTACTACGCACAAAAAGGCTTTCGTGTTCCATTAAAGTCTTCAATTATTCTCGCTCAATCCGGAGCGCAAGTACCAGATGCTTACATGCAAGCTGCATTGTCAAACTATTATAACGTTTCGGTTTATAATGGTTTTTCCAAAAACAAAAGCTCCTCCAACCGTCGAAAAGATAAAGAACAGCAGGTTAATAATAACTATATGAAACTCCTGCGACTTATTGCGGCTAAAGGCGGGCAAAATACAATCATTGTTTATTGGGGCACAATTGAAAAAGGTGATTTGGACGACAAAACCAATATAGTTAAATGGAGCCAGTATGAAGGCGGTAAATTATCTAGCAAAACTAAAGCATTACGTTACTTATTAAAATTTACTTTAGTTGATGTCACCACCGGCAATTGGTCATCTTATTCACCAGTTAATATTGAGATAGACTACGTACCACCGAAGATTGGCAGCAGTATAACTGACGCGTTGCAAATTGACGAATTAATGAAAAAAAGTTACGACAACGCAGCCTTATTATTGTCTGAAAAATATAAGGATAAAACCAAATAAGAGTTAAAGAAAACATTAGATCTTTTCAAATGTGATTGATTAGTTTTTATGCTATCATCGCCAATGAAGTTTTGTTTAAGTAATATTTGCAATATTATAAGTTAATGGGGCTTTATTTTAATGGAACTAAAGGATTTTTACCAAGATGAGATATCATACTTAAAATTATTAGCTAGGGACTTTGCACAAAAACACCCTGAACTAGAAGTATTCTATTCTCCATCATCCAATGATCCCGATGTTGAGCGGGTATTTGAAGCAAATGCTTTTTTAACGGCTCGTTTACGGCAAAAAATTGATGATGCTTTTCCTGAAATTACCCACGCTTTATTAGACGAAGTGTGGTCAACACCAATTAATCCAATACCCGCAACAACTATCATTGAGTTTACCCCAGAAAAAAATGGTGAAAGTTATTTTGTGGCGAGTGGCACACGACTACAAAATCAACCAACGCTTGAAATGAATGAAAGTTATGTGTTTCAAACGCGGCGAGATGTAAATATTTTACCTCTGCAAATAATAGATCGTAAAATAGTACACAGTAATGAAGGTTCGCAAATCACCCTAACGTTTGAATGGACGGGAAGCCCGGAAAAAATTAACTGGGATATAGAACCTTTACCTCTTTTTTTGGGTAAAGATCGACAAACCGCAGGATTGTTACTGTTATGGTTTTCACAATATTTGAAGGATGTGCAGATCAACCTCTCAGGTGAATTCCAGTACTGCTCTAATCAGTTTGTTAAGATTAAACCTTTTACTTCAAAAGATTTGTTGCTCTCTTGTAATAATATTCAATATTGGCGATTACAACTGTTGCAAGAATATTTTTATACCGACCATGTTAATGATTTCATTGAATTGGATCTTCGTCACATAAAATCATTTTTTCATCAGCAATCGGCTAGCTCTTTTAAAATAGTGTTTAACTTTAGTCATGTGTTTCCATTTGACAATATAATTGATGAAAACGTATTTCTCTTATATTGCGTGCCTGCGATTAATCAGTTCTCAATGGTGAGTCATCCAATCTCATTTGATAATAAATTCAAAACTCCAACTGGGTTTATCATTAAGCCGATTAACGCTGCTCATGAACTATCGCGTATCAGAAGGGTTTATTCGCCAACCGAAGCTCATAATCTCAATCGCGGAATAATAACGGAATATCGACCGATCACCAAATTTTCACCGACACGATATCCGTCCGCTGATTCAGATACTTTCTATAAAGTTGAACGAGAATATGATGTTCAAAGCCATATCGTACATAAAATTTCATTTTTTGATCACCAAGGCAAACCAACCGAAATTTCTGATAAAAAATATTTTCTATGTGAATTTGATTGTATTAATAATGAAGAGATCTTAAAACTTGCTATTAATGATATATCCAAACCCACAACCGATGTATCAAGTGGCATTAACTTTAAGAATATTACCCAAATTAGCAAACCACTACTACCGGTGATTTCAAGCCATGCTCATTGGCCTTTAATTTCTCATTTATCATTAAGTCCTATCTTCTTAAATGATATCAATGTGATTCGTCAGGTAGTACAAGATTTTGATATCCATAGTGAGTCGAATCGTCCCTCACATACTCGTTTAAAACAATTTTTACAAGGGATAGAAAACGTTATAAGTCATCCTATTGATAGACTCGTTAAAGGGTTACCTTTAAGAGGCGTAAAAATGGAACTTTACATAAATCCTGATTTCTATCCAGATAAAGGCGAAATGTTTAGGTTAGGATTATTATTGGGAAATCTATTCCCTTATTGCATTATTGATAATAGTTTCTTATTAACCCAAATAATCAACACAAAAACTGAAGAATGTTGGCAGTTACCACAAATTAGTGGTAGTCGAAAACAGATATAAGGTAAGGATAAGATATGAATGATAATGGTCTTCATTTTACGTGTAAAATAGGTGAGCTTTCAGAGGATACTTTTTCTGTGTATAAGTTTACGCATGAGGAGGCTATGTCAGAGTTATTTATATTAACTCTCCATGTTGCCACCAAAGAACCTTTGGAAGATTTAGCCAATTTAATTTTACAACAAGCAACCTTTAAAGTAATAGCCAATGGTTCTGAACAACGAACTGTGTCAGGTTTAGTCGAAACCATTGAACAAGGCAAATCAGGATTTAGGCGTACACATTATAAAATTATAATACGGCCATCGGCATGGTTATTAACCTTACGCCAAGATAGTCGGATTTTTCATTTCAAAAGCATTCCTCAAATACTCGAAGAAATGTTTCAATACCACAATGTGCAATTTAGTAACCAACTAAATGATGAACACCTAGTCAGAGAGTATGTGACACAAAAACGAGAAACCGATTATCAATTTTTAAAACGATTGTCGGCAGAAGAGGGTATTACCTTCTGGTTTGAGCAGATTGACGATGAAAACGAGCAGATTTTTTATGCTGATACCAGATTAGGGCAAAAATCGGGGGTTAGTTTAACTTATAACTTGCATCCTCAAACAGCCGAAACTGGCGATATGATGAGTGATCTGACTTTTTCTGTCACCATGAAACCTAATATGGCTATTCATAAAGATAGAAATTATAAAAAAACTGCCTACGATTTAATTCATCAATCATCAGCTAAAGAGAGTAACGAACACTTCGCAATCTTTGAAAGTTACGGTCGTTTTGAAGATGATGCACCAGGTAAAACATTTACCAAATATCGCTTAGAAGCATTACAAGCAGAAACCGAATTAGGTCGTGCAACCACCAATTGCTTTAGTCTTATGCCTGGAGTCATTTTTTCTCTATCCGAGCATCCGGATAGTAAATTAAATGCCAATTGGCAGGTGATTAGGGTTAGCCATCAAGGTTATTGCCCACAGGCGTTGGAAGAGGAGGCCGATAATGGTCCAACGGTGGTAACTAATCAAGTTGAATTCATCTCATCTGAAAAAGAGTGGCGACCGGCTTATATCCATAAACCAGTTCCTGATGCCAATGAAATTGCTGAAGTAGTAGGCCCCGCAGGAGAAGAAATCCATACCAACGAATATGGTTGTGTCAAAGTTCACTTTCATTGGAACCGTTATGATGCTGCTGATGATAAAGCATCAGCTTGGGTGAGAGTCTCTAACCAATGGGCAGGTAACGGCTTTGGTAGTGTTACCTTACCTCGTATAGGCCAAGAGGTTATTATCACTTATGTAGATGGTGATATTGATCGCCCTATCGTTAGTGGCCGTTATTATAATGATCTTAACAAGCCACCTTATGAGTTACCGGCGCATAAAACTAAAATGGTCTGGCGTTCTAAATCTCATAAGGCAGAAGGATTTAATGAGATCTCTTTTGAAGATGAAAGTGGTCAAGAACAGATCTACATTCATGGACAAAAAGATTTTAATTCTCTTATTAATAATGACGTAATGTGGGATATCCACAATGACCATAAAATTAAAATTGGTAATAACAACGTAATTGAGATCACAGGAAATAGTGACCTTTCTATAAAAGGCGAAACAAAAATAAAACGTGAGGGAAGCAAATCTGAAAGTAACAGTGTTGATTCCCATCTAAAGGTTGGTACAGACTATGTGATCGATGCAGGAAACGAAATTTCTGCTAAAGCCAACTCCAAAATAACCTTGGATGCCGGTACAGAGCTGACCATTAAAGCTGGTGGACAATTTATCGCCTTAAAACCATCCGGTATTTTTACCTCTAGTCCATTCAATATGGGCGCCGGTTCGCCAGGTAAAGGGAAGAAACTTAAGTTAAAAATTCCGGGTATTATCTCTGCCTTATTGGCTCCGACATTGACTCAGCAAAACACCTTGAAAAAAGATGCTCCGTTCTGTGAAGAGTGTGAAAGATGTAAACGAGGCGAGTGTGATATTGGTGAAACACCATTTGGGGCACCAGACAATTCAGATAAAATGCAATATCTGATCTCTGGCGGTGGTTTTGCTGGCGGAGCGACACCAAATTTAGGAATGCCAGATGGCATAGCCGGTTTGGGTGGTTTATCAGATCTATTTGACAGCTCTGCGATGATGGATAAATTGATTCCTGGTGGTGGTTTTGCTGGTGGCATTGGAGGAAATTTAGGCATGCCAGATGGCATAGCCGGTTTAGGTGGTTTATCAGATCTATTTGACAGCTCTGCGATGATGGATAAATTGATTCCTGGCGGTGGTTTTGCTGGTGGCATTGGAGGAAATTTAGGCATGCCAGATGGCATAGCCGGTTTAGGTGGTTTATCAGATCTATTTGACAGCTCTGCGATGATGGATAAATTGATTCCTGGCGGTGGTTTTGCTGGTGGCATTGGAGGAAATTTAGGCATGCCAGATGGCATAGCCGGTTTAGGTGGTTTATCAGATCTATTTGACAGCTCTGCGATGATGGATAAATTGATTCCTGGCGGTGGTTTTGCTGGTGGCGCAGGAGCAAATTTAGGCATGTTGGGCAGCCCAACCGATTTTGCCAATGATTTAGTAAAAAACCTTGGTTTTAATGATGCTTCGCAACTCGCTTCAGGTGCATTTAACAATGCGGCTGCGCTTAAAAATAACATTCAAAATGTAAAACAGGCACTGGATTTTGCTGAAAATATAAAATCGGGCGGTTTTACCGGAATGACAAATTCGGCGCTGAATAATGCATCGGCAATGGGGAATTTCAGGACCAATCCTGCTGATTTTCTGATTAAAAAATAATCGTTTAATAATCGATAACAGATAATAGGTAATCAATAAACGATAATCGATAATCGATAACTGATAAACGATAACCGTTAATGGATAATAGAAGTTTATCGTAAGGGAGTAGAAATGAGCACAATTTCGCTTACTGAGTGGGTTGCGATAACAGCAAGATCTCAAATGCCACTTTATGCTGTTTTATCCAATGTT